>JAQUKX010000001.1 GCA_028718865.1 Patescibacteria group bacterium
CCGGCCTGACTGGCGCCAAAAAGATCTTCTTCTACCTTTTGACCCAAAACCACTACCCGAGCCAGATTGCGATCCTCTTCATCAGTAAACAAACGACGTTGGTCTATTACCGAGCTATCAATATCAATAAAATCTTCAGTAACAGCAAAAATCAAAGGCCGCTTGGTATTGCCTTCCCAAGCCAAAACTTCCTGGGCAGTAATAGCTGAATAAGCCTTGTCTATATAAGGCAAAGCCAAAATATCATGACGGTCTTTTTCCGTCATTGTAGTAATGACAATGCCCTGCACCTGTCCGACCGCTCCCCCGCTGGAGCTAGGCACTCTTACTTCCGCTTGTATCATATCCGAACCAAAACTGGCCATCTGATCATAGACCAATTTTTCCATGCTTTCACCAGCCGAAATTATAACTGTCACTGAAGAAATACCTATGACCACACCCAAAATAGTAAGCAGAGTTCTTAACCTGTTTTTCTTCAAAGCCCCAATAGAAATTTTTAAAACATCATTTACTCGCATTTTATTTATTCATAACGCAAGGCGTCTATAGGATCTAACTTGGCTGCTTTTTGCGCCGGATACCAGCCAAAAGCCAAAGCTACCAGCAAAGTAAAGGAAGTGGCTAAAATAATAGAAGATAAAGGAATGATAAATTCCCAGTCATAGCCCAAAGCTTTGGCTATCACGCTAATTAAAAAAGAAATAAAAATACCGCTAAATATGCCTATTATTCCGCCCAAAGCTGTCAATATCAAAGTCTGGATAAGAAAATGCCGGCTAATATCCCGACGCCTGGCGCCAACAGCTTTGCGCAAACCAATTTCTCTAGTGCTTTCTGAAACCGACACCAGCATGATATTCATAATACCAATACCGCCCACCAACAAAGAAATAGCCGCCACTGCCCCCAAAAAATAATTAAGAGCATTGGTAATATCAGTCAAAACATCCAGACCCTGTTCAGCCGAACGCACAGAAAAATCATCATCTTTGGGATCATCAATATTGTGCCGGTCTCTCAAAATCGCCTCTACTTCTGCTACCACCACATCTGCATCGGCTCCTGGCGCTATTTTGGCGCGGGCAAAACTCAAATAATTGATTCCCAGCATTATTCTCTGGGCAGTGGCTATAGGAATAAAAACCTGATCATCCTGATTTTGAAAACCGACCATACCCCTTTCTTTCATTACTCCTATTATTCGAAAGGTTTCGTCATTTATCCTTATCCGCTCGCCCAGAGGATTGACATTGCCAAAAAGATCAGTAGCCACCAAAGAGCCTATGACCGCTACTCTAGCCAAGCTGCGATCATCTTCTTCAGAAAAAAAATAACCACTGGCTACTTCCGCGCCGGTTTCTACTCGAAGATAATTCGGTGAAACGCCCAAAAAACTGCTGTCTCGCGATTTATTTTGCCAGTTCAAAATAGCTACGCCTCGGACATAGCCAGTGGCAGCGATTATTTCCGGCACTTGGCTCTCTATGGCTCTGATATCATCATTGACCAAAGTAGTGATGTTTATGCCCATCACTGCAGCCGGCGGACCGCTATCATCGCTAGCTCCAGGCAAAATACCCAAGAGATCCACCCCTATACCCTCTACCTGCTTAAAAACCAAATTCTGCGCGCCAGCACCGCCAGACATGATAATAATCACTGAGGAAATGCCAATGATAATGCCCAAAGACGTCAAAAAAGAGCGCATCTTGTGAGCTTTTAGGGTTTTAAAGATTTGAGAATAATAAGACAAATCCAGTAGCATGCTATTTTAAATTTCCATTTAGAGTCTGGGCGTCAATAATGTCTTTGTTGACTTCATCGCTGATAATCTGGCCGTCTTTTATTTTTATAATCCGATGCGAATAGCGGGCTGTGGCGTTTTCGTGGGTGACCAAAATCACTGTTTTGCCCATCTTGTTGAGTGAATCCAAAATCGCCATGATTTGAATGCCTGACTTGGAATCAAGATTGCCCGTTGGCTCATCAGCAAAAATAATCTCCGGATTATTGACCAAAGCGCGAGCAATAGCTACCCGTTGTTTTTCACCGCCTGATAGCTGATTGGAAAGATAATCACGCCTATGTTCCAGATCAACGCTTTTGATAGCTTTGTCTACGTCTTTGAAATTGACCTTGTCTCGACTATAGAGCAAAGGCAGACGGACATTTTCCCAAACACTGGTTTTGGGCAGTAGATTGAAGCTCTGAAAAACAAAACCGACTTTTTTGTTGCGATAAGAAGCCAAAGTATCATCGTCAAATTGACTGACGTCTTTGTTGTCGAAATAATAATGCCCACTGCTAATATTATCCAAAAATCCCAAGATGTGCATCAAAGTAGACTTGCCTGATCCCGACGGTCCCATAATAGCCAAAAACTCGCCTCTTTTTATTTTGAGATTTATTTTATGCAGGACTTTGGTTACTACTTCACCGCTGACAAACTCCTTGTAAACATCTTTTAGCTCTATCATATGGCTAATGGCTTATGGCTTATGGCTTATGGCTAATGGCCTATAGTAAATTTAATTTCTAATATAAGTAATGACTTCCTCGCCAGCTTTGACGCCTGAAATTATCTCTACCAAACCGCCATCGCCTCTTAGTCCCACCACCACCTCTTTTTCTGCTAATTGGCCATTTTCCAAAACTTGAATATACCTTTTATCTTCTCGGAAAATCACTGAACGGGAAGGAGCCAAAACGACATTTTCTCGGCTGTCAGTCCTGATTCTTAAATCAGCCGTCATGCCTGGCTTGATACGCTCGTCTTCTTTGGCAAAGCTAATAGTAGTGCGGAAATAAACTACGCCTTCACTGCGGGTCGAAGCTGGATCAATAAAAGTGACTATACCGGCGAATTTTTCCTGACTGGAAAAAGCATCCAAAATGATTTCTACTTCATCGCCAATTTTGAGCTTGACGATGTCCGACTCTGGAACATCTACTCTGATTTCCATCTCACTTAGTCCAATGATGGAAATAAAGCTCTGACCAGCCAAAGCTTGCTCACCTCTACTCAAGTCCGCTTTAGTCACTACGCCATCAACCGGTGATCTTAAAATTGTCTCGTTATAATCGCTGGAAACCCGCGACAGAGATGCTTCGGCTTGCCTGACTCTGGCCTGGGCAGCTTCAATTTGAAAATCCCGTGGCGGCGACTTCTTCAGCTCCAAACGCGCCTCAATCAAGTTCATATTCATCAAAGCCAACTCCAGGCTATTTTGCGCATCACTCAAACTATTTTTATAATGCAAATCCCGACCGCGGATATCGGCGGCAGCAGCGGTGATAGCACTGCTAGCTGCTCCTACAGCCGAACTCTGAACATTGATGCTTGATTTATAATTTTCTATAGCCGCCGTAGTGTAAACACCATTGACAATAGTTGCCTGCATTACTTCAAAAGTCCTAGACAAAGTAAAAGCCGTACTGTCAGCTGCCTGACCAAGGGCATCCAAAGCTGTCAAAATATCAAGCTGACTGCGGGTGTTTTGAGCTCGGTCAAAATCTGTCTTGGCTACTTGATACAAGTTGTTGGTATTTTGATAAGCGCTTTTAGCCTGACTCAGAGCTGTGATATCACTGACATAGAGATCACGCTGGGCATCAGAGCTCAAAATAGCCTGAGAAACCAAATTCAAAGAGTAATTGACTACAAAAAGCTTATCAGTCAAAACTGCCAAAGCTTTTTGGCGCAAAGTTTCCATTTCCTGATCACGACTTCTCTGTAAATTGCCAATAGAATCTTGGGCAGCCTGATAAGAAGTCTGCGCACTGGCTAACTCCTGCTCAGTCACCCTTATATCCTCAGCGCTGGCGCCGGCTAAAAGCTCAGCCAAATTAGCCCGAGCCAAAGACACATTGGCCTGGGCATCTGCTACTTGAGAAGCAGCTGCTCCGGCTGATAAGCTGGCCAGCACTTGGCCGGCCTCTACTTGATCGCCGACTTTGACATTTACTTCCCGCAAAGTGCCGCTACGGCCAAAGCTAAGATTGATTTCTTCAGCTGCTCGGACTGAACCGCTGATTTCCACAGTTTGGGTCAAATCACCGATTATTACTTTTTCCGTCACATAATTACTTTCTTCTTTGGCCAGAAAACGAGACAGACCAAAGCCCAAAATAACCAATAAAATCACTGACCAAATCCAAAACTTTTTCTTTTTGAAAAATTTCATAATTATACTTAAACACTGCTAAAAAATATCTTCAATATCCTTATATTATAGCGCAAATCAGCAAAAATTGCCAAACAACCCAGCCCTTCGCGAAGGGCTGGGTTGGGCTAGGTGTTTTCAAAAAAGTTATTTTTTAGCGGACAACACTAATAGGATTTGTTGGAGCAGTGCCATAAGTAGTGCAGGCACCTACTGTTATTACTCCCGTAGAGCTTCTACTAAAATAATAACCTGTGCCTGTGCCTGCTACCAATGTGCCACCACCAGGATCTGTAGGAATTTGACCAAGATAACCTTCATCTACCAAATCTTTCAAGTGTACAGAGGCTGTTGTAGTGGCATAACCTGAATTAGCAAAACCGCAATTATTATCAGCAGCTGCAAAACCATTTGTAATATGATAAATACCGCCATCGGCAACAGCTGCTCCAGTTGTCAGAGTTGTTGTTGGAGCAGAACCGCCATTGTCAGCCACATACAGCGCCCAAGCGCTGGCAATAGAGGTCACATCAGCCCATCTCTGGGCATCATTGGCTTCACCAATACGACGAGCCGGGTTAATGGCCACAAAAGTAGCTCCTGCCAAAAGGGCAATAATAGCTACAACGATGATAAGTTCTATCAAAGTAAAACCTTTTTTATTAAAAGATTTTTTCATAATCATCTTTATTAATAATTTAGTTTATATTTTTAGCGGGTAACCTGAATAACTACGTTTTCATAACTAACACAAGCGCCTACTTTTATAACTCCATTGGCATCAGCGTATAAATAATAACCCGTACTATCCGCTGTAAAACCGCCTAATGGATCAGATGGTATTGCTCCTAAATAACCTTCTGACACTAGAGTGCTCAAATCTAAATAAGCGTCGGTGGTGGTAGCATGTGGGGTGGCAACTGCGCAATGCGTAGAACCGCTTCCTCCACTAGTTATTTGATAAGTAGTGCCAGGATTAGCTACTGCCGGAGCAGTACCTCCTTCATCAGCCACATAAAGAGCCCAAGCGCTAGCAATAGAAGTCACATCCGCCCATCTTTGGGCATTATTGGCTTCACCGATACGACGAGCCGGGTTGATAGCCACAAAAGTAGCACCTGCCAAGAGGGCAATGATAGCTACCACGATGATAAGCTCTATCAAAGTAAAGCCTTTATTTTTTTTCAAAATTTTTTTCATTTTTCTATACTTAATAATTTATCTATAATATATTTTAACGCATGACTTCTATAGGACCGCCAGCATAAGCGCTGGTATAGCAAGCGCCTATTCTCAATACTCCATCATCCATGCGCAGATAATAGGCAGTGCGCGGACTAGTGGTGGCCGGATCACTAGGTATCTGGCCAATATAGCCGCCACTAATCAAGGAGCTAAGGTCTAAATATTGAACAGTGCTGGTAGCATCAGTGCCGTCAACACAATGACTAACCGGACTGGGAGTAATTGCTCCTCTGATTTGATAAACAACACCCGAGCTTAGAGAGGCTGGAAGCTCTCCGTAATTATCAGTCACATAAAGAGCCCAGGCATTGGCTACAGCCGTGATGTCAGTCCATCTTTGGGCATCATTGGCTTCACCAATACGCTTGGCTGGGTTGAGAGCCACAAAAGTAGCGCCCGCCAAGAGGGCAATAATGGCTACCACGATTATAAGTTCTATCAAAGTAAAACCCTGTCTTTGTTTAATCATAAAATATTAACAATTCCAAATTTATCCAAAATATATATAAATATCAAAAAGATTACAGACTGATTATAGCATATTTTACTTTTAGCGCCAACTAATTGGGCAAAACAAGCTGAAAATTGAACAAAGCACCATCAGCCGAAACACTATAATTGAGCAACTCATAAGGCTGCTCGGTCAAACGATTCAAATCTCCAGCCAAAACTCTCCAGTCAGAATCTAGAACCAATAAATCGGCTAATTTCTCCCAAGAAAACACCAGAAACTGGTAACGAAAAGTAGCCAAGACCGTGCTCTGGCCAATGACAAAATCATCTTCCTGGGGATTGGCTTGGACTATCTCATAATCCAAAACCAAAGGCGCCAGGCCGTATTTGCTTTTATCCACATAGGCGTCCAGATTGCCCAGAACCTGGCTTCTAGCTTCCTGCTCCATCAAATCCATCAGCTCATAATAATCCGCTTGCGGGTCGCTTTTATATCTATTGATACTCACATGATGATATTCTCCCAAAATAAAATTGCTCCGGCTATTGTCAGGATTGCTACCCACAGTAAAATTGAATTGACCGGACGTTGGCGCTGGCCTGACTGGCTGCTCTAGAGATGGCGCTGGCAACTGGACCAAAGGAGATTTGCTTTGGAAAATAGAATAAATATGATCGCGAAAAACCAAAAGCAAAATTGCCAAAAGCAGCAAAAGCAAAAAGGCAAAATTGCGCCTTCTCAGCAGCCGGCTTTTGGCTTTTGACCAAAAAGAATCCGCCTGCTTCTGATCATCTAGCTCTTCATCATCAGTCAAAGCCGAACTGCCTTTTGGCTGGTCGGGCTTAATAACAACAAAAGATAGCTCTGGTTTTTGGTAAGCCAAAACCGCCAAACCCAAAGCATTGATATATTTGACAGCAGAGATATCCGAGGGCAAATCTCGACTGTCAATCAAACTGGAGCCGACATAAGCCGGCAAAGATAAATTTTCACCAAAGTACTTATCCAAGCCTTTCATCTGAGCCAATCCTCCTATCAAAACCACCTGCTCTATCGGCGCCTGATTTTGGCTATTGTAGTAGGCAATAAAAATCTTGAGCTCGTCAGCCAAAGGCTGTAGCTGCCCTTGGATAACCAGCATGGTCTGACCATCATCTACAGCTGTCAAGCCAATATTTCTTTTTTTGTCTTCAGCTGTTGTATAAGAAACCCCCAATCTGTTGACCAAGGCCTGATTAATGGCATTACCACCGATATTGATATTGATGCTTTCTCTGATGCCATTTTTATTAAAAATACTGGCAATAGTGGTGCGAGCTCCCAAATCCAAAAGCAAAGTAACGCTCTTTTTATAATCCCCGGCCAAGCCGACAAAAGAGCTGACTGCCTCCGGTACAATTGACTCTATAGCCAAGCCCAGCTCGGCAAAGACAGCGGAAAAATCAGCCAGCACATCAGCCGGACAGGCAAAAAATAAAACTTCTTTATTGCCGTTTTTAGCTGGCAAAAATTTCAAAGCAATTTTCAGCTGATCAAAAGCATAGGGAACAAAACTCTCCGCTTGATTGTAAACCGCGCTGACAATTTCTTTTTCTTTGAGATTTTTGGGCAGAGAAAAAACCTTGGAGAAAATTTTGGATTGAGGAATAGATATTATCACCTTATTGTATTTTTCCATTGAAGATAAGCTGGCATTTTTGAGTAATGCCGCCAGTGCTTCTTTGAGCCGTGCTCTGTCCAAAATCCTACCGTCCTCCACTATCTCGGGTGACAGCCGGAAGCGGGAATAAGTTTTGAGCTTAAAACCATTTTTTTTCTTATCCAAAACCACCGCTTCTATGGAAAAATCAGAAATATCAATGCCGATAATTTCTTTGGCCATAATAAATAATAATTTATATCTTTATTCTACTACAGTTATATTCAAATACATAGAGTAGTCGCCAGCGTATTCGTAAGATCTGATAGAAAGCTCTCGGCTATAGCCTGCTCCTGGATCTTCCACACCTATGAGAAATCTGGTTTTGCCGGTCTTGTTGATATAAGCCAATTGGCCTGATGTCAGTTTATAAAAATACCAGCCGGCTGATAAAAAAGTGCCATTGTGGATAATATGCCACTGACTACCGGAAAAAACCTGAATATAAAAAGTCTTGGTCGGTTGAGCGGTCTTGGGCGGAGCACCGGTAGTATAATCATGCAAATATAAATAAAGATCCGCTTCCAAGATAACTGCATCATCTGACAAAGCACTGGTATTGATATCAGCATAAGAAAAAGAAGTGACCGCTGGCTCAAAAACGGCATTATAGGTTGCCAATAGCGTTGTGGCATCATCAACTGTTCCTTGAGTAGTGTGCACATACCAATCATCACTGCCAGCAGCTATCTGATAATCATAGATTGGACACTCGCCGCAATCCTCTGGACAAGTCTGGCAATTTTCCTCTCCATTACAGCTGGCATCGCCGCAATAAGCCGACGATACATAATCAGGCAAGGCTGCGCGAGCAGTGAGCTCTAGAGCTGTGCCATAGCTCTGGCAGGCGCCAAAGACAATCTGTCTATCCCCTTGACGGCTGATATAATAGCCCGAGTCTAGAGCTGATTCTTTGCTTGGATCAACTGGCAAGCTGGAGAGATAATTTGTTAAAAAATCACCACTGACCACTACGCAAGACAAGTTCTGACCGTCACAGCTCAAAGTCGCAGCACTGGAACATAATACCCGCTTTTCTCCTTGAGCCAAGTCTTCCAAATCAAAAAACTCCGGCAGCTCGTCATTGTCTAATTGATAAAGCTCTATAGCTCGAGAAATTCTGGCCAAGTCTTCGACTCTTTTGGCATCTTGGGCTTTGCCAATTTTATCTTCAGAATTGACTGATAAAAAGACTACTAGGGAAACAATAGCCAAAATCGCGACTGCCAATACCACCTCCATCAGTCCAAAGGCCTGGCGATTTTCAATTATTTTATTTTTCTTGCTATATTTTTTCATATATTTTATTTATAAACATAAATTGGTACAGATAGTACAGCCTTGGCAATATGTTTCACGATTACAACCGACCGGAAAAGTATAACATTGATTGCCCGCGTCACTTCCAGTATAATCACAAGTTTCATTTCTAGTAACATAGCCTGAGCAAGTGCTGTTGCAAAAATTGCCGTTCTGTACTATACCGTCTCCGCAAGAGCCGGCATTTTGTGGTGGATCGCAAACCTCTGGGGCTTGTACTGTACTATCACCGCAAGATCCCTCATAAGGCACGCCTGCCGTACAAGCCATCTCACAGGACTCATTGCAGGAAAGAGCGCCTCCCAAAGAACAGCTCCATCCGGACAAGCCGCTGGGGTCAGCTGATCCGTCGCATTCCTCTGTTTGCTCATCCCAAACACCATCGCCACAATAGCCGGCCGAACTAGCCGAGGCATAAGCTGATTGATCATTTTTGTAGCTATAGACTGAAATAGGCGTAGAAGAGACATTGATTGTGGCAATAACCGAGCTTTGCCAAAAGCCAAGCGAAGAAGTACTGCTGGCTGAAAGCAAAACTTCTTTTAAGCCGGACATTATCTCAGTGGCAATTTCATAATCGCAGTCTATGCCTATCCCCGCCAAAGAAAAATAACCTGCTTCAGCATAATCCGATGATAAGCGCAGCAGAGCTTCATCCAAACAAGCTGCCAGCTTAGCCTCCACCATCGCTCTTTCACTGATCTGATAATCTGCTTGGCTGTCGGAAATATTAATCAAAGAAATAGATACTGCTGCCAGAAGAGTAAGCGCTGTGATCATTATCACCATTATCAAAGCAATTGCTCCTTGATTTTTTATTTTTATAAACTCAAGCATAAGTATATTTATTTGTTTATTTTATCAATAATCACCCGCCGATTGTAAAGCCGCCAGCTCGGCGTTGCTCAAAGCGCGATTGTAAAAACGAACTTCATCAACAATACCGTGAAAAGCTGTAAGAAAATTAATATAAGGACCATCGGTTATAGTATTGACCAGCTTGATAATGGGAGTTGAAGCACTGAAATTAACCACCACTCCTGTTCCTACTCTATAAGCATAAGCTTTTAATAATTCCTGCTCATAATCATAAATGCAAGCCAAAAAATAAGTTTGAGCGGCACCTATGACACTGACATTTGAATAAACTTGCTGGTAAGCATTATCATCATAAATGCGGCAATAAAAACGCCCATCTTCTCCATCAATAAACATATGATATCCTCTTTGATTGCCTGTATCTGCTTTAAAAATAATAGAATGCTCGGGATCTTCCAAAACCTCAGGTTTCACCCAAGCGGTCAAAGAAAAAGCATCGCCAAAATTCAAATCATCGGGATTAGTCGGACTGTCAGGAGCGCAATTGGAAGTATTGCCATCAGCATAAGGAAAGTCAAGAGCATAACTACTGCCGTCAATCAAGCCGGCAATATAATCAGGGCTCGTGATGCCACTGCAATCAGCGTCATTATCACCTGCGCTATCTAAAGCAGTCGTTCCCGAGCCTTCTTCAAAGCGCCACCAAGTCACTGGCCCGCGAGACTGGGCAGCCAAAACAGCTACAGTGCTGGTAGCCGCTGAAATATCCTTGAGCTCTGACTGACCAGCTACTAGAGAGCCTAAAGCCAAATAACTGTCTATAGAAATGTAATCACTACTGATAGATGAGCCCTCGGCCAGAGAAAAATCAAGCCCATTGTCCAAAACTGCCAAGCTGGGCGAGCTAAGATAATAAACATTTTGCGCTGGATAATAACTATCATCGCAATTTTTATGATAGCCATTTCCCGGCATATCAGGATGACAACTGATTGCCAATCGCCTATCTTTAAGATTGATTTTGACGCCGCCGCCTGTCCCAACGCAAGCTCCGGGCAAATGCTCATCATCGGCAAAATAAAGCGCTAACAGCGAAGGCGAAGAGGAAAACTCCGAACAATAACCCAAAGTATCCTGCAAGAGTCCGTCGGAATTTTTTATCAAATAATCCAGAGCTGCCAAAGACAGGCGGCGGCTGGCGGAGGCTTCTGTTTTGGCTGACAGCTTAGCGTAATTATTTCCCAAGACCAAATTCAAATTTATCACTGAGGTAAGTAAAATCGCCACAATGGCCAGATAGACCACTGTCTCTACTAAGGTAAAGCCTGATTTTTTTAATTTTATTTTCCTCATCTATAATCTATCTTCAAAGAATAAAGCGTCGGCGTATCAGCATTGCCGTTGCAGGCCGTCAAAGTGGCCTTATATCTAAGATAACGATAACCATTTAAAATATCAGGCGTGCTGCTGGCATAAGAAGAACCGTTATCGCTAAAAGTATGAGCAACCGGACTGGCAAAAGAGCTGCTGTTGTCCGCTTCCAAGTCTACACTCACTGAACAGCCCGCAGGCACATCTTGGCTCACCGATATGGCTCGCAACTCCTTATCACTGGCGCCCAGATCAAAAATTGAAGAATAAATATAGCCAGGAGAATTGTAACCGGACAGACCCATTTCCTCCTCAGCTCCAACCGCAAAAAAAGTGGACGGCGAGCTTTGATTATTATATTCTGTTTTTATCCAATCAACATTTCTAAGTATATTAGAAACTTTTAATTCATCAATTATACCATCAAAAGCCCTATCCGTAGCATTGGAACGATTGCCTATTCTAACACCAGAGGTAGATGTTATTCCCGACAAAGCATTAGTAGCCCCAACCGATCCACTTTGCACTCCGTTGATATAAAAAGTAGTAGTGCCATTGGCCGCCACTGTCACTACCACATGATACCAGGTGCTGCCATTATAATTGATGCTACCGGAAGCCGAAGTTCTAATCAAAGCGCCGGCGGCGGTAAAACTAACATAAGTGCTCTGACAAAAAAGTACCCAACCAGCTTGAGCTGAAGAGCCGTTGGACTTATCTATTATTCTGCCTGAACTAGCTCCTCCTAAAGTATCCGGCTTCATCCAAACCGATATGGTCATTCCTGAAGTCAACAATTGGCTAGAATGATGGGGAATATTGACATAATCATTGGAGCCGTCGTAATCTTGAGCCTTACCTATTCTTCCATTTATTTCCACCGGCTCCCCGCTTGCTTTTTTAGTACCCTGATTATTGGCATTAGCGCTATTTTTTATAGCCGAAGACGATCCATCGGGTTTATGATAAACCATTATATGATAATCATCCCAAGTATTATAAACATCCTCCTGACTAGTACTAATATCTCCATTTCCATAAAACATATAAATTATCGTATCAGTATTTCCCGGTAAAGCAGGAATTTTTACCCAAGCAATCAATTCGCCTGTGGCTGGATTATATCTTTCTATTTCATGAGATAATTGATTTGCTCCTTCTTCATCAGAAGTGAAAATAATATCATAGCCGTTAGCGCTTTCTACTTTACCGCCGTTGGCTGTGCTTTTCAAATAATCCTCAGTCAAAGAAACAAGCATAGGAAAATCAACGTGCGAAAGATCGCCTGACACCTTAGTGTTATCTATAGTTATTGTCCGTCTATAATTATAAGATCCAGGAGAAAAAGATAAATCAAGTTGACTGGGAGTAGAAGTGCTCACATTGCTATAAACAGTAGAAAACATATCTGCCTCTGACCAAAAAGCTCTGGCGCCATTGCCTGACCAGTCGCTCTGCCGCCAGCTCTGATAAGACCAGTTGCTCAAATAAGCGCTTAGCACATAATCGCTTATCCCCGGCCCGGAAACTGTCACTATTACTTTGTAAGTATTGAGATCTAAGCTGCCGCCCTCTGAGACGATATTGCCGCTTTCATCACGATATACATCTTCTATTTCCACTGTCCGGCTCAAAACTCCCAAACTGTCGCTAGTGCCGGCAAACTGCCAGTTTCCCCCGCTGTCTTTGGACGCTCCCAGAGCTCCCTGGCCGGCAGCATCTTCTATGGCCTGCCAGCTATTGTCTCTGATGGCTCTGGCTGCTGAGAGTCCTTCCTGAGCAAATTTGGCTACCTGCTGCCGGTCGCCGGCGCCAAAAAAATTGCGGTAAGAATTGGTAGCTACATAAAATACTCCCGCGGTTAAAATAGAAAATATTGCCAAGGCAGCTATTACTTCCATCAAAGAAAAACCTTTTTGCCCCAGCTGATTTTTATATTTTAATATTTTAAAACTCATAATTTTAATAATCTTTTAGACACCTGACCGACAGGCCGTAGCTCTTGTCCAAGTTGGCGCTGTTGAAATTAGCGTCGTTTTCATTGTAATAATAAACTGCCTGACTGCCGTCATACTGACTGGAAGTCCAAAAAAAAGCTTTGCTGCCATTATCGGCAAAAGCGCCGCCGCCACTAGTATTTCTCTGTCCGGCCAAAAGCAGATTGAATCCCGACTGGCCGCCTATAGCCAACTCATTGCCCGGCAAAGCATAAAGCCCGGCTAAGGCTGCCCATTGAGCGCTAGTGGGCAGATGCCAGCCGGCCGGACAAATGCCTCGGGCTCCTTCGCCAGTACCATAAGCCATCAATTCATCCCAGCTATACAAACCGCCATAGATATCGCAATTAGCTTCGCTATTACCATAGCACCATTTTTCTAAAATATCATTATCACTAGGATTACTTATAGCGCTTTCTAGCATCTGACCGCTATTGAGATTTTCCGCCAGCCAGCAATTGTCAGCTATTTCCACAGTATTATAAGCCTGACCTTGACTGTCATAGGCTTTGCTCTGGCCGCAGGTAAAAACATAAGCCAAGCCGCTGGGCAAAACCCGGACGCTTTTTTTCAGGCCAAAATTGCTCTCCAGAGCAATATCTTCCTCCTCACCGCTAGATAGCCAGCCGCTGCCAAAAGTAAAATAAAATTCCCGCTCCTGATTATCAGCCAAGTAAACGCCGGAATTGCGCTCGCCAAAATTCAATTGGCGATCAAAAGCACTATCCCTATCATCATAAAAATTGCCTTTGAACAAAATCAAACAATCCCCGTCCGACGAGCAATCGTCGCTCTGCGACAAAACCTTTATACCCCAGACATCGCCCATGTAGCCGCTGCGGGAATAATTCTGAGCGCGGCTGACAATGTCAGCTACTTCTCTGGCTTTGGCGTCAATATCATCTTCAAAAACTCGCGAATTCAAAACCGTAAAAGCGCCGGCCAAAATAATCAAAAAAACCGCTACTATCAAAAGCACTTCCACCAAAGTAAAGGCTCTTTGTTGTTTGCAAAAAAATATCATTACCTTCCTAGTTCTCCGGTTAAATTATAAATTGGATTAATAATAGACATGGCGGCAAAGGCCACAGACAAGCCAATAATCACCAAAAGCACCGGCTCCAGCATAGTGGAAAGATTTTTGGTAATTACATCCACTTCATTTTCATAAAAATCCGCCAGATAATCCAAGGTCTCGCTCAGCTGTCCGGAATTCTCCCCTACTCGCGTCATCCGTGAAACCAGCGAGGGAAAATAAGAGCGGCCGGCCAAGGCATCAGCCAAAGACATGCCTTTGAGTATTTTGTGATAGACCAAAATCACCTCTCTTTTATAAACTTCGTTGCCAAGAGTCTGGGAAACTATCTGCAGAGCCCTGTCTATGCTGATACCGCTATCCAGTAAAGATGCAATAGTGCGGCAAAACAAAGCCAAGTTCATCTGTCTGTCTAACTTGCCCAAAATAGGCAATCTTAAAATAAAGCTATGAATAAAATAACGGCTATTTTTAAATTTAAGTAATATTTGCCAAGCTACAAATATTCCAAAAATAACCCCCAAAACCGCCAGCCAATTTTCCGCCATAAAACGGGATATAACTATCATCATTCTAGTAGTCAAAGGCAAAGTCACATTGAGAGAATCAAAAAAGCCGATTATTTTGGGCAGAACATAAGCGGAAATCAAAGCTCCCAAGGCAATCACTGCCAGTAGTACCACTGTCGGATACATAGAGGCGGCCTTGAGCTTGCTTCTCAGTTCATAGGATTTTTTTTGCTGGCTAGCCACTATAGCCAAATTTTTGGCCAAAGTGCCGCCCTCTTCACCGACCGCTACCATGTTGATAAACATTTTATCAAAATCTTTGGGGTGCTTGGCCAGAGCCGCTGACAGCGAATGGCCCTTTCTGACATCAACCAAAACTTCATTAAGCCTTTTGTTGAGCACTGACGAAGAATTATCAGCCAGAGTTTCCAAAGCCGCGTCTATGGTCATACCTGCTTTTATCATCACTGACAAATGCTGCGCCAGCATTACTTTTTCCACCAGTCTTACTCGGCCTATTATTATACCGCCAGCCTTTTTTTTCTCACCAGCCATTTTCAGAGAAATCAGAGTACCGGGCTGCAAAGCCAAACGATTTCTAGCTTCTTTGGCGCTAGCTGCTTCTATGGTTCCTTGGCTGATTTTGCCTTGGCTGTCGCTTATTTGATAATGAAAAATCATATTTTATAAAAATTATTGCTTAGTGGCTCTAAATATTTCTTCCAAAGTGGTTTTGCCGGAAATCGCCTTGTTGAAACCGTCTTCAAACATAGTGGTCATGCCATTTGCCATAGCTTTCTTTTTTATCTGATCAGCATCAGCTCTGGCCATGATTAGTTCTTTGATATCATCGCTGATTTCCAAAACCTCAAAAATTCCAATACGGCCGCTGTAACCGCTTTGATTACAGCTATCGCAACCCTTGCCTTTATAGAATCTGATTTCTTTGACTCTATCTACATCAAAAAACTTACTCAGATCAACTTCCGAGCTCAAATCACGGATTTCTTTTTCCGCCAACGTATAGCTGACTATGCATTTCATGCAGATTTTTCTCAACAGTCTTTGGGCAATAATTACATTGACAGTAGACGAGACCAAAAAAGGCTCTACTTTCATGTCCAAAAGCCGCGGTAAGGCAGTAGCCGCATCATTGGTATGGAGAGTGGACAAAACCAAGTGCCCAGTCATAGCCGAATTGACGGCAATGCCGGCTGTTTCCTTGTCTCTGATTTCTCCGACCATGATGATGTCTGGATCTTGCCGGAGCAAAGACCGCAGTCCTTCGGCAAAAGTAAGGTTGGTCTTGGGATTGACCTGAATCTGATTGACGCCTTCCAGGTCATACTCCACTGGATCCTCGATTGTGCAAATATTGACATCGCGGCTATTGAGCAGCTTAATCAAAGCATACAAGCTAGTAGTTTTGCCCGAGCCTGTCGGACCAGTAGCCAATATCATGCCATAAGGCCGCTTGGCTGCCCGCTGGACTATCTTGAGGTCTTTTTCTACCATGCCCAAATCTTCCAAGCTGAATTGCTGGCCTTTGGAGGACAAAAGTCGCATGACCACTTTTTCGCCATGGGTAGTGGGTACAGCCGAAACACGGACATCTACTTTTTCCCCTTCCACAGTGGTGATGATTTTTCCATCTTGAGCTGCCCGGCTTTCATCAGTCCTAAGATGAGCCAATATTTTTATTCTGGTAACAATCAAATCCAAAACTCCTTTGGGCAGAGACAAAACATCGTATAATATGCCGTCTATTCTGAATCTGATTTTTATTTCTTTTTCTTCGGGGTCAATATGGACATCGGAAGCATGGTTGCTATAAGCATAGCTAAACAGATCGTCCACCAGCTTGACCGCTGACAGGCTCTCGGCCTCACCGCCTTGAGCTTTGATGGCTTGCTTCTGGATGCTGGCAGCATACTCCTGCTCAATTGATTTGCGGTAAAGGGAAAAATTATTTTCAATATCATAGACCGTGGCATAATAAGGCACGACTTTATCCCCGGCCTTTTTCTCCAGCATTTTTATCATCTGATAGTCAAAAGGATTGGCCATAGCCACCTTGATGCCTTCTTGATCCCTTTTGAAGACTATCATTTTCTGCTTGCGCGCCACTATTTCCGGCAAGAGATTGAGCACCTCCGGCGGGATTTTTTCTTTTTTGAGATCGACGAATTTGACATGGAGATTATTGGCTATCAGCTGGCCGATCTCCTCTGATTTGATCAAATCCTGCTTGATCAAAAAAGTAGTAAAATCCTTTTTCTTTTCCTGAGCGGTTTTTATGGCCTGATCCAAAACCTCGGGCTTAATCAGTCCTATTTTGCTGATGATTTTATAAATTTTGACGTCGCTTATAAGTTCCATAAAATTAACTTTCAATATTATTGGCCGGAATATGGCCATTGCCGTTTCTGGCCTGCTTGCTCATAGTAGTGGAGTTGAGATAGCGGCTTATTTTCTCCACCAAAGTAGCCAAAGTAATATTATCTTTTACTAGATAATCCACTGCTCCCAAGTCTATGCCTTTTTTGACATCATCTTCCTGGCCCAGATTGGACAAGATAATCACCGGTACGGCGGCGGTAGCCGGGTCACTGCGCAGCTCAGTCAAAACCTCAAAGCCGTTTTTCTCCGGCATTATCATATCCAAAATAATCAAATCTGGATCATTTATACGCGCCTGCTCCAAGCCTTCCTGGCCGTTGGCGGCCAAAAACACTTCATAGCCTCTTTCTGATAACTCGGCCTGATAGACTTTGCGCAAAAAATTGTCGTCATCTACAAAAAGAATTTTTGGTTTGCCTTCTGCCATAAAAATCTAAAATAAATTATTAATATCTAATACCAGCACTGGCCGGCCTTTGGAAGAAATAGCCGCGCCTTTGAAATATTTCTGCCCTAGCATGACGCTGGGAGTTTTTTTCATCACCAATTCGCTTTCGGAAATATTGCCATAAACCGGCAAGGCCAATTTTAACTTGCCTCTTTTGACCAGCAAAAGATAACGATAAGAGGCCGGCAAATTTTGTTTCAGAGCCAAACGATCCAATAGCTTGACTGAGAAAACATGATTGTCGTGCCGAAAAGTCTTGGTTTGAGAAAAATCCTTTTCCTGCTCCAGCTTGACTACCTTATCCACATAAGCCAAAGGCAAAGCCAGCCGATAATCTTTGATTCTGATTATAAGAGCCCGAAAAACCGACAAAGGCAGAGGAAAATCCACGACGAATTTGGCGCCTTTGCCTTTTTCGCTCACTATATCAATACTGCCGCTTAGCTCTTCCACTTTGCTTTTGACCAAATTGAGGCCTATGCCCCGGCCCGAGCTGAAGGTGAGGCCTATGCCTTTGGAAATACCGGCAACAAAAATCAAATTTTTGATTTCCGCTATGGTCATTTTTTTGGCTTTTACCGGACTGACTATTTTGTTTTTGACTGCCAAAGATAATATTTCCTGCCAATCTATGCCTTGGCCATTGTCAGACACACTGATTATCATCCTATCGTCTCTAAGAGCAGTTGACAGCACTATCCGGCCGTTTAGCTGTCCTTTGGCTATGCCGTGGGCTGCCGCATTTTTGAGCAGCTGTATGACTATTTCCATCAACTCATCAAGTATCGCCTTATCCAAAGAAAAATCATTGTCTTCAATTACCAACTCTATTTTTTTGCCTTCAGCGTTGGCGATTTCTCTGACCAAATAAGGCAAAGAGGAAAAAACCTGCTTCAAGGGTACTATTCTGATTTTCTCCAAATCACGCCGCATATCCCCTAGGATCTTCTCTGCTGCCAAATATTTGGCCAAAAATCCCGTATCACCGCTTTTTTCCGCCAAAAGCTTGGTTTCCAAAATATTTATCAGCAGATCTTCCAAATAATTTTGGATTTTATCCAGCTTGTAAGTAGGCACGGTAATTTCCGCTACTGACGGCAGGCTGCTCAAGATGTGTTTTTCTTTGACGGTTTTTTTATCGGCCTTGGTTTTTTTGGCTTTGACGCTCAAGAAATCCGCTAGACGCTGGCTTTGCCCCAGCAGATTGATTTCTCGATTTTTTTTGTCTATGGATTCAATATTTTGTTTGAGAATATCTAGGGTAGAAAAAAACAATTCCAAGCCTTTTTTGTCCAGCTTGATATCGCCGCTATAAGCGCTGTCAATGATATTTTCCAAAAGATGTAGCAGTTTGACGGTTTTTTTGTAGGCCATGGCCGCGGCCGCGCCCTTCATAGAGTGAATCAAGCGAAAAATATTTTCTATCAAATTCTGATTTTGAGGCTTTTTTTCCAGATAAAGCAAAAATGTAGAGAGTTTTTTTAACTGCTCCCGACTGGTAGAGAGATAAAGGTCTTTGTATTTACTGCTGATCATAAGCCCAATTGCTCAAAAATTTTCTCCGGCTCCAAAATATAAAATTTTTCCTTATTATGCTTGATATAATTTTTAAAAATCTTAGCTTTGGCATCTTTGAAAACCTGACGGATTTTTATTATCTGACCGCCTTCATCAACTGCCAGCGCAAACAATTCTTCTTCTTTTTTGAAAACTAGATAAAGCTCGGACTGGGTTTTGGTTTTGCCCGACAATAGCTGATGACCAGACAAAACAGTGATCAACTGGCCGTTTTGGTAAGCCAAGCCAAGCACTATAGGCAGCAAAGCTGGCAAAGGCAATACCCTGTCATAGCGGACAAAAGAAAGAGTTGCTGGCAAAGGCATCAGATACCAAGCTCCGGAAATAGCAAAGGAAATATATTTTTTATCTGCTGGCGGCATTCTATTTTCTTTCTCCCAATAAATCATCCAGAGATTTGACCACTTCTGTCAAAGCAAAAGAAGAGCGATTGAGTGCCCTAGTTACCACTAACTGGCGATGGACTATGGTAGTAACATCATCGGTTTTTTGCACCATAGCCTTGGCTTCTTTGCTGATGTTTTTGATCATTGCTGAGATATTTTCCGCTCCGGCCTTACTCTGGCTGCTTTCTTTGTCTATTGTCTTGATGTCTTTGGACAGAACAGAAATATCGCCAAGAATATTATTCAAAAACACCAGAGTTTCTCCCAGCACGCGGATGCTTTTTTCCGTTTCCTTCCACTCATAGACTGACGACTGCCGCGCCTGCTTTATCTGCCTTTGCATATCCGAAGCCAGAAGATCTACGCCGGCGGCGGCCTGCTTGCTGCTAGCATTGAGCTCGCGGATTTGCGCCACCAAAGAAGAAAATTCCTCACTGAAGTCTGTTTTATTGGCTTCTATAGAGACATTGAGGCTCAAAAAGCGAGCCAAATCCGCCAAAGCTGACATTTTTTCCGCCAATTCCCTGGTTTTGACTGTATAGTTATCAAGAGCTTGGTTTAATTTTTGGTTTTCCGTTGCCAGATTTTTTATCAGCACCAGGCCATCTAGCGCTGCCTGGGAACGCTTGGCTCCTTCACTGGCCGACTGATCAATATTACTGCTATAGGCAGCCGAGCTCTGAGTTTTTTTGCTGATTTTTTTCAAAGAAGAAGCCAGAGATACCACGGCGCTATTTCCTTCTTTTATCCCCCTTTCCTGCTCTTGGCTGCTTAGAAGTAAAAATCCTGACAATTGGCTGCTGCTTTGGCTGATGTCAGACAGGCTTTGGATTGATTTGAAAAGCTCATCAGTCACTTTGAGAAGTTCAGCAGCTGATTTTTGAATAGGCTTGACAATCACCCGCGCCAGGCGCCGAGCTGCAATCAAGGAAAACATAAAAACCAGAGCTAGAGAAATCAAAACTCCGAAAATTATCGCCTGCCGCAAGCCAACATCAACGATCAGCGAAGAATCTTTTTCAAAAAAATAAACGGCAACAAATAGGCCGCAAAGAGGCAACAAAGAAACCAGAATAAACCAGGAAATAAATTTGAAATAAATTTTGGTTTCAAATAGTTTCACAAAAATCAAATTTTATTTTTATTTTAGAATTTATCTATTGTAAATTATAACATATTTCACCTCTAGAAACAAACCCGACGGGTTGATTTTCGGTTTGACAAAAACTAATATTTCTTATTATAATATACAATATTATTAATTAAGCATCGATGAAAAAATTTATTCTGCTTCTGGGCGATATTGTTATACTATACTTGAGCTTGGCTCTTACTCTCTTGGTTCGCTTCAGACGTTTAGATCAAGAGCTATGGTCCAGTCATCTGGGACCTTTTTCAGTTATATTTGCTCTCTGGATCATGGTTTTTTTCATCAATGGCTTGTACGAAATAAACAAGCTGGCGCGCGGCTTTAGATTTTTCGGACAACTGCTGCAAAATCTAGCCATCAACGCTCTGCTTTCCTTTTCTTTCTTTTATTTTATTTTGGACAAATTCACCAACCTCAAGCCCCAGACTGTTCTTTTGCTCCTACTGCTGATATTTGCCTTGCTCTTTTTGGCTTGGCGGCGGCTGTTCTTCCAGCTTATCTCCAGTGACAAGCTTGGTAGCAATTTGGCCATTATTGGTATCAATGCCGAATCCCTGGCCTTGGCTCAAGAAATCATCACCAAGCCCCAGCTGGGCTACAAGCTCAAACTGCTGGTCAATCCCGACAATACTCCTATACCGGAAAAATTCCAAATCGCGGAAATCAGCAAAGATCTAGCTGGCCTAAAAAATCAACTGATAAAATACAAAATAAATGCTGTGGTAGCGCTCAATAACCCTCTCTACGGCGCCGAAGTAGCCCGCTATCTTTTTGAAAGCATAGACCTCAAAATCAGCTACTACAATCTGACTGACTTCTATGAAAAAGTCAGTGGCAAAATTCCTCTGGCAGCTTTGGAAAGAAATTGGTTTTTGGAAAACGCCACTCAGAAAAACAAACGCCTCTTGGCTCTAGCCAAAAGACTGATTGATCTTTTCTTTGCTTTATTTTTTGGCTTCTTGTCTTTAGTGCTTTTGCCTTTTTTGGCTCTGGCTATCAAGCTGGAATCAAAAGGCCCCTTGATTTATAAGCAAAAAAGAGTGGGGTTGGCTGGTAAGATATTTACTGTTTACAAATTCCGCTCCATGACTCAAGACGCCGAAAAACACGGCGCTCAGTGGGCTCAAGAAGGCGACCAGCGCATTACCCGCGTCGGACGCTTTATCCGCAAAACCAGAATTGATGAAATCCCTCAATTTGTAAACATCATCAAGGGTAATATGAGCTTTGTTGGTCCTCGTCCAGAAAGACCGGAATTTGTGGAAGAATTAAAAAAAGAAATCCCTTTTTATAACGAAAGACATTTGATCAAGCCAGGCCTCAGTGGCTGGGCGCAGATCAATTACCCTTATGGCGCCAGCATAAGCGATGCCAAAGAAAAATTGCAGTACGATTTATTTTATATCAAAAACCAATCCATTGCTCTGGACATTTCCATTATCCTCAAAACCATCAATACTGTTTTCAATAAAAGTTTGGGAAGGTAATTTAACTGTCATTACGAGGAATCCTGAGTCTGCCATTCTGGAGCGAGCGTAGCGAGCGATAGAATCCACTTGTCATTCTGGAGCGAGCGTAGCGAGCGATAGAATCTACCATTATTCCTTCCTCAGAGCATCGAGCGATAGAATCTACCATTGCAACCGCCTTCTTAGATTCTATCAGTCGTCGCTAGCTCCTCCTTCCACAATGACAAAACAAAAAAACCTTACAACCATAATACTAATCACCAACTAATGCCCCAAAGCCAAAACAACAAAACCATCCTAGTCACCGGCAGTGCCGGCTTTATTGGTTTCCACACCACTCTAGCTCTTCTAAAGCAAGGCCACACTGTCATTGGTCTGGACAACCTCAACCCCTACTACGACCCCAGTCTCAAAAAAGCCCGCAACAAAATCCTCAAGAAATACCCTAATTACCACTTTTATCAAGGCGACCTGATTGATTTGCCTTTTATCAAAAAAGTCCTAGTCAAACACAAAATAGACCAAATCTGCCATCTAGCCGCCCAAGCTGGCGTACGCTACAGCCTGACTCATCCTCACAGCTACATCCAAAGCAACCTAGTCGGCTTTACCCATCTGTTAGATGAAACCAAAAACCACAAGATCAAGGATTTTATTTATGCCTCCTCCAGCTCAGTTTACGGCCAAAATGAAAAACTGCCTTTTGCTGTCAATGATCCAGTAGATAGACCTGCTTCTCTTTATGCTGCTAGCAAAAAAGCCAATGAGCTCATTGCTTACACCTATCATCACTTGTACGGCCTCAATTGTACTGGTCTGCGTTTTTTTACAGTTTATGGTCCTTATGGACGACCGGACATGGCTTTATTTTTGTTTACTCAGGCTATTTTGGCTGATCAAACAATCAAAGTATTTAATCACGGCAAAATGCAGAGAGATTTTACCTACATAGATGACATAGTAGCCGGCATCCTAGCCAGCCTTGACCGAGCCTATCCTTACGAAATATTCAATCTAGGCAATCATCAGCCAGTGGAGCTGGAATATTTCATAGAGCTGATAGAAAAAAATCTAGGCAAAAAAGCCAAAAAGGAATTTCTGCCTTTACAAGCTGGTGATGTGAGAGCCACTTATGCTGATATAACCAGTAGCCAACAAAAACTCAATTGGCAACCAACTACTGCTATTGAAACCGGTGTTGCCAAGTTTATCAAATGGTATAAGGAGTATTATAAAATAAAATGATAAGCAAAATAAAAAATAAAATTTATTCACTTTTACGCCGTAGTGAAAAATATACCAAGACTGATATGGTTTATTTGGCTAGCGGTGGATTTTGGTTGACTTCCGGACAGATCGTATCTAGCGCCGCTGCTTTTCTCTTGGCTATTGCTTTTGCCAATCTTTTACCCAAAGAAACTTATGGTGTTTACAAATATGTTTTATCTATAGCCGGCATGCTGGCTATTCCCACTTTGTGGGGCATGGGGACAGCCATTTCCCAAGCAGCCGCCCGAGGATATGATAATGTTCTTGCTCCGGCAGTAAAAACCCAGATAAAATGGGGGCTATGGGGCGGACTATTAGGAATAGGCACAGGATTTTATTATTATCTAAATAATAATCCTTTACTATCATTGAGCTTCTTCGCTATCTCCATCTTTATTCCTTTTATGGATCCGCTCAACTCTTATACTTCTTTGCTCTTAGGTAAAAAACTCTTTAAAAAAGCCAATAAATATGAAATCATTGCTCGGATAAGCGCTACCATTTTAATTATCGCCGCACTTTTACTTACTAAAAATATTATTTTGTTATTGTTAGTTTATTTCGGCTCTCACACTCTATTGAGATTGATATTTTTTTATCTGACTCTTAAACAAGAATCAGGCAAACAGAAAGAAGATAAAGAAGTTATAAAATATGGCAAACACCTAAGTCTAGTAAAAGGCATCAATCTAGCAGCTGGTAATATTAGCAATATTTTTCTTTTTCATTTTATCGGCAGCGCCAGTCTGGCTATTTATTCTTTTGCTATTGCCCCGATGGAACAATTGCGGACTCTGATAAAAATCGCTGATCAGATAATTTTCCCCAAAATCGCCAAAGACAACTGGTCAATTTACTCTTTCAATTTTTTTATAAAAAAAATCAGCCCATTTATAATTATCTTATCACTAATCTCTTTAACTTATATTTTTATTGCCCCTTTATTTTTTAAATTATTTTTCCCCCAATATATTGAATCCGTTTTTTATTCTCAGTTATACGCTCTGACTATACCACTTACCGGAATCAATTCTATCCAAGATACAATTCTCAAAGCAAAAAGAGAAACCAAAAAAATATATTTGGTCAATATAATCAACTCAATCAGCGTATTTATTATCTATTTACCAATGATTTATCTGTGGGGAATTTTAGGATTAGTCTGGGCAGTGATTATTGGTAAAATTATTGAATTCATAACTTACTCAGTACTTGTTTTTAGAATAAGCTCTGCTGAAAAAACGGAATAAATAATGGGAAAATGGTAAAAAAGTAAAGACCCAAAAAAGAAAAAATTTTTTTCTGCCCACACTAGCAAACTTCCAAGACTCCTGAGCATAGTAAATTGCTCGTTTTTTTTCGCCCAACAAAAGTAAGCCTACAGCCGCGCCATAAGCTGTACCTGCATACCTATTGGGTGAATTTTTTATAAAAAAATCTCTGGTGTTTTCAAGTAAATACTCCAAACCCTTTGCTCTTTTTATTGATAGATCGGGATGAAAAGATTTTCTTTTTTTTGTTTCTGAAAGATGATCTGAATGCAAATAAACCTTTCCCAAAGATTCGTTAAGGTGGTATATTTTTTTATTTTCAGAAAACAAAAAATAAAAAGAAAAATCAATATTGGGACCCAAAAAATCTAAGCCGCTCCTAACGCTTGATCTTAAAAAAATTACCGCATCATTTTTGGGGATTTTGCCGGAAAAAAGATCGGCTCTATCGGCAAAACCGCTGTCTCTATGCTGAAAATCTAATATCTTCTGCCCATCAAAAAAATCCGTAGGAGCATAAAGCATGTCTATCTCCGGATATTTTTTTAAAATATCACTTGCCTTTTCAAGGGCATGATTGTATAACTCATCGTCACTATCCCAAATAATAAAATAATCACCCCTCATCACTTCCATACCTTTGTTTCGGGCAACAAAAGCGCCGGAATTTTTTTCTAATTGAAAATATTGAATTCTTTGATCTTTTACCCCCAACACCATCTGAGTAGTTCCATCACTAGAACCATCATCTACTATTATCAATTCGAAATTAGTAAAAGACTGCCTTAAAATACTATTTATAGTCCTTCTCAACAAATCTTTTCTATTGTAAGTTGCAATAATAATACTAAAAAACATAAATCAATTTATTTTATTCTCATTATTTTCGCTTTCAAAAACAAAAATATTTTCCAGATTTTCTCCAAAAAAATTACTTTCTTATTTTTATAAACATAAGTATAATCATCGGTGATTCTTCCGCCAAATCCCAACTTGAATCTATCAATACCTGCTTTAGCCGGATCTTGCAAATTGACATAAGCCAAATCCACTCCTCCAAAGCCATGCTCCGAGGCAAAAAGACATATTTCCCAAATAATGCGGCGGGAAGCGGCGCTGATTATTTTTATTATTTCTTTATCTGATTTATTTTTGCGCAAAGAGCTGAAATTCTTAATACGCAGAACACTTTTAGCCTTGTAAACCGCCGAGCAAGCCAACACTTCGCCTTTAAAAGAGGCTCCAAAAAAAATAAACTCTTTGAAATTCCCTATCCTGTCTGGCAAACGGCCTTGAGATATTTCATGTTTTTTATAGACAATATAGCAATCCTTAAAAAAATTTTCACCAAACTTAGTTTGAAAAAAAGACAAGTCTTTATTTTTATAAGTCCTGTTTACTTCATTTCTGGTCGTATCATTAAAATTTTTAAAAATCCTATCTTTATCTGGAAAAATATCAATTATACTTGTTTTCTTTTTTCTCAACTCAAAATCTTTTTTATCGCTTATTTCCCTGTCTGTAATAATAGCAATATAATCATACTTGTTTTTTAGCTCCTGCAAATCACCAAAAGGCTCTAAGATAAAAAAAACTTTTTTGATAAAAAAATTATTTTTTTCCACTATCATAATTTTTTCTTGGCTGAGTACAGATAAAATAAATTGATTTACTAAAAAATGGTAAAATTTTATATACCATATCTTTCCAATTTGATCCTCGCCATGGCTGTAAAGATATTCTATAAATAATTTTGACTTTTTCAAAATATTTTTTCAGACCCAACAAACTATCAAACCAGGCCATCCTATAAAGTTTTATCCCCTGATAATCTGCATATCTTCCAGAAAATAGAAAATTAATCCTTTTTATAAAAAAAATATTATGGCTATTAAAAATAAATGCCCCGCCTGGTTTTAATACTCTTCTTGCTTCAGAAACGCACTGATATATATCAGGATAAATACAATCTATGCCATGAAAAGGAAAAAAAACATAATCAAAAGAATTATCTTCAAATTTTAAATCAGTGGCGTCCATCTCCAGAATTTTGATATTCATTCCTTTGATCTTGGCCGCTGATTTTTCCACCATTTCAGGCACTATGTCTATAGCCGTAATATCAAATCCTTTTTTATAAAGAGGTAAAAGCGTACGACCAGCGCCGCAGCCCAAAACTAAAAGTTTTGCTTTTTTATCTTTAAAATACTTCTCTATTAAAAACTCCTCATCGAATCGCCAATAATCCTGTTTATCATAATCAGCGGCCTGCTGGGCAAAAATTTTTCTATTCTGCTCAATCATCATCAAAAAAATTAATTATAAAATTATTTTAAATACCCTTTTATTTTCCAAGGAATCTTTTTCAACATCAACCTAAACTTAAAATTACTGATATTTTTATTTATAATAATCCGCGGCAAATTATATTTATCAATATTTTTATTATCCAATATTACTCCATTACCACCAAAAGCAAACTGATAATAACGAGCTGTCATTTTCCTGACTTCTTCATTACTATCTGCTTTGGGATACGCAAAAAAATCTCCTTTTTCTCCAAAAATACCTTGGATTAATTCTTTCGACAGTTTAAGATTCTTTTCCAAATCAACTTCGCCCAAAGAGGTCATTTTTTTATGATCCAAGCCATGACTGGCAAAATTTACCAAACCACTGGCCTGCATTTCTTTTATTTTTTCCAAATCCATTATTTCTAGCTCCCTATCTGGAATGAATATTTTTTTACCTATTAAATTTGGCGGTATAAAAACAGTTATTGGCACTTTCAATTCTTTTATAACCGGCAAAACATTAAAATAATTATCTGCCAACCCATCATCGAAAGTAACTATTGCTATTTTATTTTTATTAAAATCTGGATGACTAAGATAATCTTTTAATTGCTCTAGCCTAATTATTTTAAAACTAGATTTAATCCAAGATAGCTGTTTATAAAAAACGCTTTTACTTACAGAGTAAAAATAATCCGAATCATCTACTGAATGATAATTAAAAATGGCAATCATCTTTTTTTACAAACAGCAATTAAGCGTCGGCTTTTATCAGTTGAGCATTGGTTGAAAAATCGTGGCCAAATTTTATTATTATAATATTTTCTCAAAATTTTCAAATCCCAATATCTATTATCCAAAAATTTATAAAAAACCTTAAATATATGAAATCCTGTCTTGTCCTGTCCAAGCATTTTTTCTACTACAAAAAAATTATCAACCGTGGATTTGAGTGATTCAGCCGAAAAATGTTGATAATGCTTGCTCTCTGGCGTTGGCTCACCATTAAATAAAGACGGAACAGTAATGATCAATTGGCCATCTTTTTTCAAAACCCGATTCAACTCCCCTAAAACATTATCAATGTTATCAGGAATGATATGCTCTAGAGTCTCTATCAAATACACAAAATCATAAGTTTCACTTTCAAAGGGTAATTTTACTAAATCGGCTACGACAAAATTTACTTCCGGTAAAAGCAACTTGGCAAAAGACACTGCCTTTTGAGAATAATCAACGCCTGTTACTTTACACTTTTTTGTAGCAACAAGCTCTTTGCAAAATCTTCCATCACCACAACCAGCGTCCATTACATTAAGATCGCTTCTGGAATCGGCATCTAAAAATGATTGGCAAATTGATAAATATCCGAAATATAGACGCCCATCATCCGTATCCTTTTCTTTAAACCAATGATAAGGACCTATGTTGTAATCATTTTCTTGCTCCCATTGTTTATCTGTGAGATTCAACATATACAAAAATTATATTTTTACAAAATTAATTATATTGTTTACTCTGCTTCCCCAACTATACTCTTTTACTTTACAATAAGCTCCAGCAGCTAATTTTTCGCTTGAATTCTGATTATTGTACAAGTATAATATTTTTTCCGCTAAATTACTAGGATTATCCGGCTGGCAAAATAAACAATTTTCTTCATCTAGTATTTCTTTAATTGCCGGCAAATCAGAAGCTATTATCGGTCTATAGCTAGCCATATACTCAAACATCTTTAGAGGTGACATATAATAAGCATAATGCTGACTATAGGGGAAAGGCATAAGCAAAATATCAAAAGCTTTTTGATAAATAGGCAAATCAATAATACTCACTTTGGTAAGTAGTTTAATCTGATCAACCACCCCTTCTTCTTTGGCTAAATTTTCATAAAAATCAATATCTGCTTGACTACCGCCTACTGCCCAAAAATAAATCTCTTGTTTTTTATCTTGCAAAATTCTTATAGCTTTAATTATGTCAGTTATTCCCTTATCTTCTCCCATGGTCTTAAAACTTCCAGTATAAGCGACTATTTTCAGATCTTGCCTAATCCCTAGTTTTTTTCTGGCTTCGTCTTTGCTCATTTCAATATCAAATATTTTCAAATCTACTCCATCATGGGCTACCAAAATTTTCCCGGACGAAAAACCATTTTTAATAAATATATTTTTTAAATAATTTGTGGTTGTAACAATATAATCCGATTTTTTAGCCAAAAATTTAAAAAACCAAGTTTTGTTAATAGGCCAAGAATGACACTCATAAACGGTTTTATGCCCTCTAAGAGAAAATAGAAAAACAATTTCTGCACCTCTGCTAAAAACAAGATTGTCTTTCGGCAATCTAACAAAAAACAACCTGATTAAATAAAATAAATTTTGCAAATAAACCGCAAATTTACCAAATATGCTGTTATAATTTATAAAATCAAAACTTTTCAGGTATTTTATTTTAAAATTTTTGTCTAAACCATAAAAAGAAAAAAGGTCTTCTTTTATTTCATTTTTTCTAGTCGGCACTATTAGCTCTACCTCATGTCCGGCTCGGGCAAATTCCTCGCACATTTTAGCTATCTGGTAGCCATGAGCTTTTTCCGTGGGAATCCTGATATTTGTTATATAGCTTATTTTCATGGATTTTTATTTAAATAGCTTATACCAAATCTGAAAAGTAATCAATGACCAAATAGTATTGAGAGCATATTCTTTTTTCTCCATATGATTATCCAAAATTAGCTTTATTTCATCAAAATCAAAAAAATCTCTAGTGTCGGGATTATAATCTGGCGACAATATTTCATAAGCCGTTTCTTTTAATCCTGTTCTAAGCCATTTGGCAGCTGGAGAAAACCAACCGGTCTTAGGCTTATTATATAAATAATCAGGTAAATATTCCCTTACTGCCTCCTTAAAAATCCTTTTACCTTGCTCTTTAGTGCCCAACTTATACTTAGCGGGAATAGAAAAAGCCAAATCTACCAACTCTTTATCCAAAAAAGGTACTCTTTGCTCCAGCGCAAAAGCCATTGACAGTTTATCAGATTTGGCAAAAGATTCATCAGTCAGCCAGGTGCTAAGATCTACTCTCATCAAATAGTCAGCATAATTCTTAAAAGGTCGCCCAAAATGCCTCTGGTTTATAATCTCCCTGCTTTTAGACAAATTATTGATATCTGCTTTCAAAAATCTTTTTACCATTTCCTCTTTTTGAGCACTAAACTGCCAAAACAAATCCAAACCACTTTGAGCATTGAGTTTCTTATACTCCTTTTCCTTATTCAAGCTTCTAGCCAAAGATTCCGCTAGCTTATTTTCTCTTATTATTTTTGGCAACTTTTGCCAGCTATCCACTAAGTTATAAAAATAATATCTCTGATAACCGCCGAATAATTCATCGCCGCCATCACCACCTAAAACAACGTCAACCTGCTTTTTAGCCTCTTTGGATAAAAGATAAGTGGCTACTTGCGTATGGTTGGACACGAGTTCATCCATTTGATAAACCACTTTTTCTATATTTTCCGCCACATCCTTGGCCGAAACCAATAATTCATAATGCTCTGTCTGATAATATTGGCTATTCTTCCTAGCCAGCTGGCTATCTGCATTGAATTTTTCCTCTTCTAGATCAATATCAAATTTGACAGTAAAAGTTTTTATTTTATGACTCACTATTTTAGACATTGAGCCCAAAATAGCAGTAGAGTCAACTCCACCACTTAGAAACAAGCCCAAAGGCCTGTCAGATATCAATTGTCTTTTGACTGCTGCATCAAATTTCTCTCTAATTGTTTTTTTGGCTTGATCATAAGAATAATTGGCTATCTCCGGTAATTGATAATAATTTTTGATAAATAATTTTCCTTTTTCCAAAATCAAATAATTTCCAGCGGACAATTTCTTTATATGCTTAAACATTGTCAAAGGAGCGCTGATATACAAAAATCTAAAATAAAGATTAAGAGCGTCAAAATCCAAATCCTTTTCTATTTTATGCTCCAAAATTGCTTTTATTTCTGAAGAGAAAATAAATTTGCCATTTTTAAAATAATAAAAAAACGGCTTTATTCCAAAATGATCACGAGCGGCAAAAAGCTTATTTCTTTTTTTATCCCAAATAGCCAAAGCAAAAATGCCATTAAATTTTTGCAAACAGCTTTCGCCATAAGCAATATAAGCGTTTAAAATAACCTCCGTATCTGTATTGGAAAAAAAATTATAACCCTTGTCTAAAAGGTCTTTTTTTATTTCCTGAAAATTATAAAGCTCGCCATTATAGGTAATAATATAATTGCCATCTTTACTTATCATAGGTTGATGCCCGGAAGAGGACAAATCTATTATGGATAATCTATTGTGCCCCAAAGATATCCCTTTATCTATGAAAACACCCTGGTCATCAGGACCGCGATATTTGATTTTTTCATTCATCCGCTCTATCAATCCTTGGTCGGCAAAATTAAATCCGTTTACTCCGCACATTTATTTTTTCTTTAAAATAAAAAAATGATGGTAAGGGGACTCAAAAGCAATATTGTCTTTTACTAGCTCCAGACCAGCTTTTTGGATATGCTTTTTTATTCTTTTAAGCGGATAATTTTTTTTTCCTATTTCCCAATAATGCTCCCCTCTGAACTGATGAGCAATGGGTTTTTTATCAAACTTGTATTGCCATTTTTTGTAGCCAATTTTTGGAAGAAAAATTTTAAAGGAAAAATGACGCCCCCAATGCGGCAAGCTTAACAGTATATATTTTTTACTTACTCTTTTAAGTTCCGCTATAGCCTGATCAAAATCTTCAAAGGGTAAATGCTCTAGTACTTCAAAAGCACAGACCAAATCAAAACTATTATCAGCCAACGGTAATTTTCTTACATCTCCCAAAATATCCGGCGATAAATCTTCAGCTATATCTACGTTTTTATAATTTATCGTAGTGTTGTTTTTCAAATAGCTAGCCAAAACTTTATCGCCTACACCTATTTCCAAAACTTCAGCCGGCTGCAAAGCTAGAATTTCTTTGATCTGATACCAATAGCTACTCCATCTATCCAAAGTAACATAAGAAGAAAAATTATAATGCTCTTTATCTACTTGCTTATTCATTTATATTCTTTTAATATTTTTTCCACCAAAATTCCTATTTCATGGTTATTGGCCACTAGCTCCCTCAATTTCTTCCCCAATAATCTTCTTTCTTTTTTATCTTTGTTGATAAGAAAAATAATTTTGTCAGCCAGTCCCATTATATCATCTTTTTCATAACCCAGATAATCTTTATAATCCGACAAAACATCATTTTTAACTGCATCATTATTTGACAAAACCAAGGTGCCACAAGCCATTGCCTCTAAAGACACTTTGTCCAAACCCCCTTCTTGGCACATATGGACCAACAAATTTGCTCCTCTGAAATATTTTACCACTTGATCATTACTCACCGGCCCGACAAAAGAAACAATGTCTGACAATCCTTTTTCTCTGGCCATTGTTTTTATTTGCTCAAAATAATTTTCATCTGCCGTCATAACTGGGCCGCCGACAATATTAACAAAAATTTTCTTATTTATTTTTCTTTGCTTGATTATTACCAAAGCTTCTATTAATTGTTCATATTTTTTTATCGGCGATATTCTGCCAACTGTCAAAATATTAAAAACATCATTGTCTTCAACTTGCTTGTCTTTTGGACTGAATTTTTCCGTATCTATGCCATGACCCATTACTTTTAATTTTTTGCTTTGCAAACGAAAACTACTATCTGAAGCGCTAAAAATAATATCCGTCAATTTTTCCGCTAGCTTCAAACTATTATTTATATTTTTATGGGTATACCACAAGCCGATTTTTTTGTGCATAATTTTCCAAAACCAAGCTCCCAAAATCACATAAACCTGATTCATATGCACAAAAACATTTTCGTATTCTTTTCTGTATTGCCAGATGTATTTATAAAACCTAAAAATATATTTTATCCTTGATACTCCGCTTTCTTTGCCCAGAGACAAAACTCGGACATTGTCCGGCAAATCATAATCTCCTTTATAAAGACAAATAACTATCACTTGCGAACAATGCTTGGCAAATTCTTTGAGCCAATAATGGAAAAATCCCAGTATTGGATCGTCTTTATCAACTTTTTGAGTCAAGATCAAAAGTTTCATAAAATACTTTGCCAATTATTTATAGTTGCTTCTCTTAGCTCCTCTCGGCTAGCAATCTTTTGGACAAAAAATTGAGTATTAGCCCCTAGCTTAGCAATCAGAACTCTATCTTTGACTACTCTTTCCATAGCTTGAGTCAAAAGATCTAGGTTTCCTACTGGCACTATCAAGGCGTTTTTTTCATTTTCCGTTAGATAGCCGGCACAGCCCACATCCGTCATTATCACCGGTAAACCAGCTACTACTGCTTCCGCTACAGCCACCCCATAACCCTCACTATCGGAACTAAGCAAAAAACAATCAGCTGTCTGATAAAATCCGGCCAAATTCTCCTGCCACAGAGCAAATTCAATTCTATCTTTGACTCTCAATTTTACAGCCAATTCCATCAGTTCCTGTCTTTGCGGTCCATCGCCCACTATTACTAATTTTACTTTTTCCTCTTTGGGCAATTTAGCCAAAGCTTGAATTTGTAAAGCAATATTTTTGACTGGCACTAGCCGAGAAACAGTTAAAAAAATAAAATGACCAGGATATTTTTGTTTTAAATCAATCTCAATTTTTTCTTTAACTATTCTTTCTCTATCCACAAAAACCGGCAAAACATAAATTTTATTTTTGTCTATTTTATAATCCTCTGTCAATTGGTGGGCTAGACGATGACTGACTGTCCTTATTTTATCCGCCTGCTTGATTGCCCGCTTAAATAAATATCTACGTAAAAAATTATTTTTTTCAAAGCCGTGTACCTGAATTTCCAATTTCAAGCCAAAACGCTTAGCAATCATGCCTCCCAAACAAGCCAAATAGGCCGTATCCTGAACTGTTAGTAAATCAAATTTTTCTTTTTTTAATATTTTGTTTAAAAAATTATAGATATTTTTCCAAGCCAAAAACTTATTGGCTCCGCTTATTCCTATTGATCTTACTTTGGAGGCCAGTTGAGTTTCATTATTTTTTCCTGGCACTACTATCAAATATTTTTCCAATCTTTCCCCAACAAAAATAGCTCGCTTAGCTACTGCCGAGCCAGCATCAAGAATTCTATTGTCTAGTCCTAAAGATAAAACTTTCATAATTGGGAAAATATTTTTATAGTATCCAGCCCCGCTTTTTGATAATCATAATCATAATTAAGGCTGCTAATTGTTTTTTGATAATCATCATAATTATTCTTATCCAAAAGATATTCTATTTTCTCGCTCATTTCTCTGATATTTTTGGGATCAAAAGTGATGATTTTATCTACCAGCCAATCAAAACCAATTTCTTGAGAGCTGATAAAAGGAATCTGACTGTCTAGACATTCCAACATAGTGTTGGGACTAATATCCGTCAGACTAGGAAAAACAACCAAATAAGCACTAGCCAGTCTTTGCCTGAGATCTAAGCGCGACAGCTTGCCTTCTAGGCGAATGTTTTTTATAGCCAGTCGGCTGATTATTTCCTCTATTTTTTCTTGCAAAGGCCCCTCACCTATCAAAACCAGCTGATAATCTTTATCTTTTATATTAGTAAATGCTGCTATCAAATTTATAATATTATTTTTATTGATAAAACGACCAGCGAAAATAATTTCTTTGTTGGGCTCTTCTTTTTTGACAATGGCATTAATAATAGATGGCGGATTGGGTACCACAAAAAGTCTCTTGGAGTCTAGCTGATAGAACTTGGCAAATATTTCTTTTTGAAAATTAGTGGTAAAGATAATACCTTGAGCTCTACGCAAAACCCATTTGATTATTTTGAGTCTTATTTTTTGTTTTTTATAAATCCCCTTTTCATAAAACTCCCGCAAAGTCAGCATCTCCTGACTCTCATCTAGATACTTTTCCCAAAGAAAATCACCACCCGTTCTGATAAATAGCGTCTTTTTGTAAAAACGACAAAATAAAACAGCTGGCAGTCCAGCGCTCAAATAATCAAAAGCATATATTATATCCGCGTCTTTGGCTGTTTTAACCAAAGCTTTATAATACCTGAAATAATTCAAAATTTTATTACTCCGCTTGATTCTAAAAAGCGGATAAGTAAGCCCTTTATCAAAATCATATTTATCTTTATCAGAATAAGTCAAAACACTGACTCGGTGGCCAAGTTTGATAAATTCTTGAGCAATGTTGGGAGCATAAGTAGCTGGCCCACCTAGCTCAGGAATAAATATACCTGTAGCAATAATTATTTTCATATTTTATATAATTTTATCATTCCTTTTGTCATTCTGGAGCGAGCGTAGCGAGCGATAGAATCTACCATTGTCCTTACCTCAAAGCATCGAGCGATAGAATCCTTCTGTCATTCCCGATTTTTTATGTCATTCCCGCGAAAGCGGGAATCTACTTTGAGATGAGTAAGAGCTAGATTCCGGCTCGGGGGCCGGAATGACAAGAAAAAAACCTGTCATTCCCGTCCCCGCCTTCGCGGGGATAAACTCCAGCGGGAATCTACGCCCTCTCATACAACTCCCTAACTTGATCAATTATTGGCTGCCAATCATATTTCCGAACACTGACACTAGCTCTGGCTGACAATTGTTTTCTCAACTCCTCATCTTTGAGTAATTTAACTATCGCCTCTGTTATTTGCTCAGAATTCTTTGCTTCCACCAAGAGCCCATTTTCATTGTCCTGTATTACATCGGGAATACCACCCACTCTGGTGCCTATTACCGGCGCTCCACAAGCTTGAGCTTCTATAAACACTATCCCCAATCCTTCAGCCAAAGACGGGCAAATAAATACTTCAGCGCTGGCCAACTGTTCTAGAGCTTCTTGATGAGGCAAGGCACCTTTTAACTCTACGCTTCCAGCTATATTCAACTCTTTGATCAGATCTTCTATTTCCTTTCTTTTGTCCCCTTCTCCTACCAAAACCAATTTAGCTTCCGGTACTTGTGAAATTACTCCTGGCCAAGCCTTGACCAAATAATCCAGTCCTTTTTCCCAAGACAAGCGCGCCAGACAAACCACCTTGTTTTTTTCCTGAATTATGCCTTGAGGCACTTTGGAAAAATCAACACCGTTGGGTATCAGCTGAATTTTTTCATCCGCTACTCCCAATCGTCTAGCTCTGTCGGCCAAAAAACTACTAATAGCAGTAATCCTATCCGGGCTTTTGTGAATACTTTTCCAAAAAAACCGAATAAGAAACTTTTTTTGTTTCTTGGGATCATCTAGATCACCACTTTGCAAAGTCAATATTCGCTTGGCTTTTTTATAAAAATATTTACTAAAAACCAAAGCAATGCCAGCATAACTTTCCATAATGGCATGAATTATCTTTGGTTTTATTTTTATAATCGGCCGATTAGCCAAAAGCGGAAACAAGGCCTTGTCTATCTGTTTATGGCCTATGCCTACGCGGATTATTTTAAAATTTTTCCGCTCTTCTTCTTTGGGCAAATTTTTATCTAATCTGGCTGTCACCAAGCTAATCTCATAAACATCTCCTAATCTTTCTACTAGCTCCTTGACCATTTGTTCGGCGCCAGAAATAAAAGGATCATAGAAAGCCGACAAAACAACGATTTTAGTTTTGCTTACTGGCATAATATTGATAGACTTTTTTTAGATTCTCATCTAGATTATCTTCTATTTTTTCACCCAGTAGTTTTTCCATTTTACTGACATCTGGACTGCGATATTTGATTTCATAGCCGCGCTCAGGCAAAAACTCCGGCTTGAGATCTTTTCCCCCTATTTTGATAATTTTTTGCGCCAGTTCCAAGATAGTAGTCTGCCGACCCAAGCCTATATTTATCACCTGGCCGTTGGCCTGATCGCTTAGTAGCGCTTTGACAGCCAAACGGACATTGTCTTTGACATAGATAAAGTCCCTAGTTTGATACCCTGTGCCAAAAATTATCGGTGGCTGGTTCTGTAAAACTTTTTGGATAAAAATGCCAATGACAAAGCCATAGTCGGAAGATTCTTGTCTTTCTCCAAAGACATTAAAAAATCGCAAGGAGCAAGTCGGTATGCCATATTGATCATTGTAAACTTTCATCATCTTCTCGCCCATCAGTTTGACCAAGGCGTACAAGCTGGTGCTATGGGTCTGATAAGCCAGCTCTTTGCCGTTGTCTTCAGTTAGCGGCATTTCATTGAGAGTGCCGTAGGCTTCTGAGGAAGAAGCAAAAACCACTTTTTTGATAGCGAACTCTTTGGCCAGAGACAAAATATTTTTAATGCCGACTATGTCATCTAAGACCAAAAGCGGTTGTTCCATCACCCGTTTTACTCCCAAAACTGCCGCATAGTGAAAAATATAATCAAATTTGTATTTGGCAAAAATCTGATGCAATTCCTCAAAATTATTAACATCGCCTTTGATAAATTCAAAGTTGCCAGTAGCTTTGGCTTGCGCCAAATTTTCTTCTTTACCAGTAGAGAGATTGTCTAGAGCCACCACCCTGGCGCCTTCAGCCAAAAGCTCATCGCAAAGGTGCGAACCGATAAACCCTGCTCCGCCTGTGACCAAAATACTAGCATTTTTCAATTTGTCCATTTTTTCCATATTTTTATGTATTTTATAGCTATAAAACATAATAACAATACAATAAAAAGGCAGAAAAATCAACTAAACAAACATTGAATCCGCCTAGGGAAAAATAAGCAAAATATCTTGCTTTTAATTGTTTTATTCTATAAAATTATAACAACAATAAAATAATAAATCAATTATTAAATAAGCCAAAATTAGCTAAAAAATAAAATGAAAAAAGAGTTAAAAGGCAAAAAAATCCTCTATCTTATTACCCAGAGCAAATGGGGCGGCGCCCAGAAATATGTCATTGACCTGGCTCGTCATTTTAGCCAAAAAAATGAAGTCCATATTGCCTATGGTGAAAGCCGCCAGCTTGACCCTTATTTTGCCCAAGAATGCCAAAAGCTAAAAGTCAAAACTATCCCCCTGCCTTACCTTTGCCGCAACATAGATCTGGGCAAGGATTATCTAGCAATGATTGATTTGAGCAAGCTCTTTGGCAAAGAAAGTTATGATTTGATTCATCTCAACAGCTCCAAAGCCGGCCTGCTGGGCAGTCTGGCCGCCAAATACTATGGTCTCAATTTGCTAAACGCCAAACTGCGCCTGATCTATACTGCTCACGGCTTTGTCTTCAATGAACCGCTTTCCAAATTCAGAAAAAAAATCTACAAGCTATCGGAAACTTTTTCTACAACTATTCAGCATTTGATTATCGCCGTCTCCGATGCTGACCGCCAAAGCGCCATTGAAAATAAAATAACTCATCCCGCCAAAATTTTTACTGTCCACAATGGCTTGGATTTTTCCCAATATGATTTTTATCCAACTGACCAAGCCCGACAAAAACTTGGTCTGGAAAAAGATCAAATATACTTCGGTACTATCGCCAGCTTCTACCTTACCAAAGGCCATACTTATCTGCTAGATGCTGTCAAAGAGCTACGCACTACAAACTGGCCGCTGTTTGACAAATCCGCCTGGGTATTTATCGGCGACGGGCCGGAAAAAGAAAATATCAGCCAAAAAATAAAAGCCGCGGATTTGCAAGACAAGATAAAAGTTTTTGACCCTTCGCCGGAAGGTGACCACAAATACCTCAAAGCTTTTGATTATTTTATCCTGCCTTCAGTCAAAGAAGGTTTGCCTTATACTATTTTGGAAGCCGGACTGGCTCAAGTGCCTGTTGTTGCTACCCGAGTCGGTGGCCTGCCAGAGATAATCACTGACAAAAAAAACGGCCTACTGGCCACTGCTGCCAATCCCCTTTCTCTGGCTGACAAGATAAAAAAAATCAGCGCTGATCAAAAAATGTCGTCAGCTCTGGCTCAGGCAAATTATCAAAACATCAAAAGCAACTTTTCTCTAGACAAAACCCTATCTCAGACCGAAGAGCTTTATCTGAAGCTGTTTTAATTAAGCAAGGTCACAACCAACGACCAAAAATAAGTAAAATTAAGAAGAAAAACCGCCCAGAGGGCGACAAAAAAGCGATGAACAAACAATACTTTGTTTATATTTTAGCTAGCTATAAACACGGAACCTTGTATACAGGAATAATAAGTGATTTAAGTAAACGAATATTACAGCATAAAGAAAAATTCTATCCTCAATCTTTTACTGCTAAATACAATATAAATAAACTGGTTTATTATGAAATACATGAAGATCCTTATGAGGCAATATCCAGAGAAAAACAAATTAAAAACTTATTACGGATTAAAAAAATAAAATTAATTGAAGAAAAAAATCCTAACTGGCAAGATCTACATAATGAGCTATAAGCCTGTCCTTCTGGAGCGAGCGTAGCGAGCGATAGAACCTACCATTATTCCTTATTAAATCAAAAACCAGCCCATATCGGCCGGTTTTTTTAGTTTAACTCCCTTCTTTCAACTCCTCCAAATGCCTGACATAATCCCCTAAAGTATCAATCCAATCCGGATGTTCTATAAGCAAATCACTTACATAATCAATCGCTCTTTGATAATCGCCCCGAAACTCATAAATAGAAGCCAGGGAAATATGCGCCCGGATATTCAAAGGATCCAAGGGTATAGCTCTGTTTAGTAAAATCGCTTCTGCCGACTCTTCCTGATCAGCCATAAAATAATACTGCCCCAAACGCCGATAATCCTCGGAACTAAGCGGCCCGAGCCTGGCCTCCATCTCGGCAATATAATAATTCATCTTGTCTATGTTCTTTATTCGCGCGCTGATATTGATGACATTAAAATAATCTTCCTGCCTGTTTTGAGTCAGAGACAAAATCTTTTCCAAATACTCCAAACTTTTGCCAAAATCATTTTTCAAAAAATAACTCTGTCCTAGAAGATTATAAATTTCCACTCGCATTGGATAAAGATCAGCCACTTCTTCTAGGATGTCTATGGACTCCTGGATATAAAAGGTATTAAACCTGGCATAGGCCTGATAGGTCTGTACCAAAAAGAAACGAGTCCTAAGCTCTCTGGGATCTTTGGCTAGTATATCTTTGAGCCGTTTTTCAGTTTCTTCAAAAATCTCATTTTGAAACTGCAAGTCAAAATCCGGATGCTCCAATACCTGCAGAGTGTATCTGGCCAGCTGATGGGCAATTTCTACATTGCCGTAAGTATTCATATCCAAAGATTGGCGATAATAACCCAAGGTTTTGACTGGATCCACATTGTAATTTTTTATAGCCTCAATTCCCAAAATACTGGCTCGAGCCGGCCGGATAATAACGCTATAAGTGGTCAAAACCGCCAAAACCATCATCAAGCTCAAAACAATATAATAATTTTTGGCCAAAAAATTTGGCCAGCGGCAATTGTCGCTGTTGGCTGACGGCCAGAGAAAATAAGCAAAAGCCAAAAAGGGTATTAGCAAAACCCAACTGTTTAAAGTATCAAAAGCAAACAAATTGCTAACCAAATAAGCTGTCAGTAATCCTAAGCTCAAGGCCGCCAAGCCGTATTCTTCTTTGCGCCTTTTCCAAATCAAAACTCCGGCTGTCAAAAATACTCCCAAATAAGCTGCTAGCCCCAAAAATCCCGACGACCCCAAATAGTCAAAAATAAAGCTATGTGCCCTATCAAACCACTGCTCAGTAATATCAGGGTTAAAATGCTTGTTTATGCCATAACTGATATTTTCCGGGCCATAGCCCAAAATCGGTCTATCTTGAGCTGCCTGCCAAGTCACTTCCCAAGTAAGCAGACGATTGTTGGCACTGGAATCTTCTCGAGAAATTGTAGTCAAGCGATTTAAAAAGAAAATATTGGAAACCAGCGGACTGTCTTTTTGCCAAAAAGCCAAACCACCCAGTACCAAAATTAAAACACTGGCTGTATAAAAAATCTGTTTGAATTTTTTGCTGGCCTGAAAGCTATAAACCAAGGCTGCCAAAAATCCCCCTGCCAGTAGCCCCAAAATACTGCCGCGGGAAGCATTGGCCAAAAGCACTATCAAAAATAAAGCAGCCGAGGCCAGATAAAACATCTGCCATTTTCTCTGTCTATCCCAATAGTACAAAATCAAAGCCAGAAAAATATTGATCATCAAATAAGAACCCAGAAAAACCGTATTGCCTACGGTGCTGGCATTGTTGAAAAAATCCGCTCTCACCCCCCAGCGATAAAATAAAGTAAACAAAGCTATCAAATTAGCTGCTATCAAGCCCGCTCGCCAAAACCAAAGCCAAGCGCTCTTTTCTTTCAGGATCATCAACAGCGTCCAAAAATACAAAGTCAAAAACAAAAAATGGGACAAGCCGTCCATGCGCTCATAGTTGCCCCAAAAGCTATTGTAAAAATTGACGCCAAATATTGAGGCCAAGGCCTGCACTAGGACAAAAACCAGCCAAGCTCCAAATATATAATTCTTTTTTCTTATTCCTTCTTGTGCTCGCAAACCCCAAGCCAGTGCCAGCAAAAAAACTATCAAGACCAAGGCTCTAAAAACAAAATTCTTAAAACCAATGTAGGGAAAAATAAAACTGGAACTCACCAGTAACGGCGTAAACAAAATCAAACACAACCCCACCTTAGCCAACCACTGTTCTTTATTTACTATTTTCATAACTTAATTTATTTTACTTGTCATTGCCGAGCGAGGCGGGCGTATGCTCATCCACTTGTCATTCTGGAGCGAGCGTAGCGAGCGATAGAATCCACCATTGTCATTCTGGAGCGAGCGTAGCGAGCGATAGAATCCACCATTGTCATTCTGGAGCGAGCGTAGCGAGCGATAGAACCTACCATTGCCCTTACCTCAAAGCACAAACAAAACCCCTACTCCAAATCCAAAAGCATCTGCAAACGATCTATTTCCTGTTGCTCTAGACTGCCCACTACCTTTTCATACTCCCGCCACATTTCCACTGCCCTTGAATAATCCTGCTTAGTTCTTTCCAGATAATAAGCATATTCTTTATAAATATTCCTTCTGGTAGCCGAATTTTTGATGCCTGTCTGATAAATATCATCAGCCTTGAGCGGATCATTGGAATAACTGACATACAGACTAGCCAGTCGTGTATAAGTCTGCTCCTCATTAGGATAAAGCTCCAGCGCTCTATAGAGATGTTTAGCTGACTCCTGATATTGCCCCATCATTACATAAAGCGTGGATAAACTAATTATAGTTTTATAATCTTCCGGCCATTTTTCCAGCAAGCGGAAATAATGCTCCTCAGCCAGAGCATTTTGCCCCAGCAAATAATAATTATAAGCGATCATATAATAATCCTCTTTGAGATCAGTAAACTGGGGCTGGGAAGGCTCATTGCTCTCTATTGCTGCCTCTGACTTGGCGATTTCCGCCATGACCATAGCCTTGAAATCTTCCGGCGGCTCTACTGCCCCTACCTCTATTCTCTCTGGATTATTTTCGAAATATTTTTGAGCATCAGCTGAGTCAAAAAACGCCTCTTGTTGGCTGTCTTGAGCTCTCTGATAGCTGTTATAAGCCCAAATTATGCCAATAGCGAGTATAATGGCCAAAACCAACAACCAAATGCCTTTTGGTCTGTTTTTTGCCTGATTTATTTCATTACTTTCCATATTTTTTACTTCAATAATTTCTTAATTTCACTGCTACAATATATCAAAAATAACACCATTAGGCAATGTCATTAAGCCTGTCATTCTGGAGGGAGTCGGGCGTATGCCCGACGACCGATAGAATCCACCATCTGTCATTCTGGAGCGAACGCAGTGAGCGATAGAATCTACTTGTCATTCTGGAGCGAACGCAGTGAGCGATAGAATCCACCATTGTCTCTGCCTCAAAGTATCGAGTAATAAAACCCGTCTGTCATCCCGCCCCAAAAACAAAGCCCAGCCTCTCGCGAGAGGCTGGGTACTTTGTCTTCCTTAACTAAGTCAGGAAATACCTTACTAGCTCAAACTATTACAGAGTAACTGCAATTGTTTGGGTGTCGGTTGGTAAGTTCTTGACATAAGTGGAATCTAGCCAGTCTGAAGATGTTCCGTCTGCCAAGTGAGGCACAGCAGAACGATCAGACCAGATAAAGCCAGTTTCGTAAAGGCTGATTAGAGTATAAGTAGTAGAAGTACCAGCTGTAGCTGCGGCTGCTGAAGCATTGATATAAGTACTCAATTGCTTATAACCTGATCCATCTAAGCCAATACCTGCCTTCAATTCATAGGTCTGGCTAGCGCCAGCAGCAATAGTCTGCTCCTGGGTAGTAGTGACAGTAATCAAGCTACCGCTTGGTGTCCAGCTGACATTTGACTCGTTCAAAGCTGAGGAGTCTCCCTGTTTGTACAACTTGACGCTATTGGCATCAATAGTCACGCCAATTGAGGAAGCTGTAGTAAAGGAAATTTGTCTCCAGCTTAGAGGAGCTACGGCATCAGCCGTGACGGTAAAGCGGGAAATAGTCTGAGTGCCTCCAGCCAAAATAGTGGTAGGCAAAGCGGCCAAGGTAATAGTTGGCTTAGTAGCTCTCACTATCATGGAATTACCATTAACGGGACCTCCCGTGTAAGTATATCCTGTCACACCAGATGACTCGCCCTGGGCACTAAAGACAGTGGCACTGCCAGTAGAAGCCACTAGGTCTAATCTAGCTGAATTACCTGATACTCCGCCTTGGTTGGCAATAGTGGTCAAGTCAGCTTTGACGGTTAATACCGCTGTGCTGTCTTTAGCCACATACATACCTAGATTGTAGAACTGAGCTACTCCACTTCCGTCCAAGTATCCATAAGCAGTGGCCGTACCGGTCTTAGTTGGGTATTCTAGTACTACTCTAGAAATTGTGGCTGCTACACCACTAGCACCGGTAATCTGCAAAGTGTTGATGAAATGCGCTTCGTTTGTAGCGCTAAATTCAACAGCATTGAGAGTAACGGCTGGCAATCCAGCTACCACAATAGTAGCATCTGGTCGGCTGCCAGCAGCATTAGCTGTAACAGCTCCAGCAGCAATTGCCATGGTCTGCAAAGTATCTCCGGCGGCAACCTGATTAGTGTTGGTCACTTTAGAAGTACCCTCACCAGCTACTACCAAAGTAATAACAGCTGATGGTAGTCCTGATTTGACATCTGCATAGACATCCACCACTTTACTCTGACCAGCATTGAGCGACAGCTTATTGCCGACATTGAAGGTAGTAGTGCCTGAAGTAGGCATAGTCACGCGGGTAGCCAATTCAGTAGTACCCTGCATCAATTTGACATTGGATACTTCGCCAGAAGTAGCTCCGCTTAGGTAAATGACATTGACGTCAATACCTTCAGTAGCACCAGCGCTCACAGTAAATGCGCCAATTCTGGCATTGAGAGCTGGCGAAGTTACATTTTGGTTACCATAAGCAGCAAACTTAGCCATAGACAATGCTGATTCAGTAACAGTCAAGGTATTACCTTCTGCTCCAGGCACAGTGACTGTCTGCAAGGAAACTTGTCCTTGAGCGTCATTGCCAGCACTGATTTCTACTTTTACCAATCCACTGGTAATGTCTACACCAGTAGCTGTCTTGATATCCGCATAGATATCCAGCATTTTGGCTGTACCAGCTGGCACAATCAAGCTAGAGCCAAAAGTAAAGTTGACATCGGTATCTTCAGTCAAGTTCCTAGTAGAACCAACTTGTACACCATCAAAATAAACTTTACCGTTTTGTAAACCGCCATTAAGAGCAATAGAAGTAGTGGCTTTTACATTCAAGCTCCTAACTCTTACATCCTCACCAGAAGCCTCTACCTTAAAGGTAGCCAATTTTACATTGGTGGCCTTAGCTGCTACTTGTCCGCTAGGAGAAGTATTGTCTCTGACTATGGACAAAGTACCAGCTTGGATTTCAAATTGTCCAGAAGCAGTCAAAGCTGACCATGAAGTGCTGCCAGAAGTAAATGACTGGGTAAACACTCCATAACCCATGTCTTTGACTATGATGTCAGAAGCATCTCGGACATCAAATTTAAATGTTCGAGTAGATCCTTTGACAATGTCAATTACCATGGACAAGGTGCGAGTATTGCCTTTGGCAATAGCATAAGGAGAATTGGACAAGTCAAAGAAAACCTCTCCGTCCGCATTCATAGTAGCTGTGCCAATAGTAACACCGGCTACTTGCAAGCGGAAATTATCCACATCACCTACGCCAATACTGCCGATTTTGGTCAAACGCAATCCATGTAAGTGAAGATCCTGATCAGTAGCAGTTAAGCTGATTTTGAAAGCTTCAAAATCTTTTTCATCGGAATTAACCTCAACTGTTCCAGTTGGGATCATAGTACCGGTGATAACTGCATAGCCAAGATCAGTTGCTTGAGCAGTGCTCATCACATTACCGACCAAAGGATAAGAGCCGGATAGTGAAGAAGCATTGCTTACTACTTCAGTCAAGTTAAAACCAATGGTCTTACTGGCTGAAGTTGGAACTTCCAAATCAGCTTTTAGCCAGACAGTTCTGGTAGCTCCAGCTGGAATGGTGATAATACCACTAGCTGAAGTGTCATTGAAGGTCAAAATCTTGGAAGATAGCGAACCTCCTTCTACCAATCTTTCACTGCCATAATACAAATAGGCATTGCGAATGTCGCTGTCAGCGGAAATGCCTGTTCTCTCAAATTTCATTTGAGTGACCCTGACACTGCCAGCTGAAGAAGCAGTCAAGTTCACTGCCAAAAATGGCACTAAAGCTTGAGCAGTGTTACTATCATCAGAAATGATAGTGGCTGACACTGGGTTGTTGGCTGACATAGATAGAGTCAAGCCACCAGCTGGTGTAACCGGAGTAGAGCCTTCGGCCGGCATAAATCCGGACAAAGCTACTTCCTCACCAGTGATGGATGATCCCATGCTCCAGCCGGAAACATTGGGCACGCTGATGACATTGCTGTATTTGAAGCCATTGACTTCAAAAGCATCGGCATCGGCAAATGGCCTTACCTGGCTGCTGCTGGAGACATAGTAAATGTCTGAACCAACCTGCAACAAGGTTCCGATTGGGTGGGTGCTTCCCAAATCAGATCCAGCTACATAGCTGGATGAGAAATAGCCCGGAATTACATCCATTACTCTGGAAGCCCAGTTGGCTCCATAGAGATTTGAGGCTACTTCAGCTGTAGGAATCCAGCGGATGACTCCGCCCGGCTCCACAGCGTAAACGCGAGCTGTATTCTCGTGGGTAATCAATTTGGTACCAGCACGATAGGTGACAGCTCCGCCGTCTGGATACATATCCAGCTCGGCTACGCTTACTCTGACTACGTCATTGAAGTTCTCATACCAAGTGAAATAAGTCTTGGCATCAGGAAAGACATATTTCCTTCCATCAGAACCAATGTAGTAGACAGCTGCATCCTTAGCGCCTTGTAGAGCAAGCAAAGATCCTGCTCCATAGCTACCAGCTGCATCTACTTTTAGTCCTCCAAGGGACCATAGGACAGTGGTAAGCATCAAAGCGAAAACAAGAAATCTTTTTGTTAAATTCATTTTGTCTTCTTTTGTTAACTTGTTCGCTAAACCATGTTTTTCCTTCTATTTTATGGACATCTGCTTGCCTCGGGCAAGCTGACTAAAACCATCGCGCCAGGTCCCTCGGAAAAATCCGAGCCGACCTTTCAGGCCCCTGGACCGACAGGCCCAAAAAACGAGGGGGAAAAGCAAAATGTTTAGGAACATTAATTAGATCCCGCAAGCAAAGCACCGCTTTCTGCCTTCTTAAGTAAAGCTTTGGCGGCGACCTTGTCCTTTTTGGACAAAATCTTACGGGGATAACCCCTAAATCGCGCGCGATTAAGCGATAAGTTAGGGATATTAGCTTTTGTCATTCTGGAGCGAGCGTAGCGACCATCTGTCATTCTGGAGCGAGCGTAGCGAGCGATAGAATCTACCATTGTCTCTGCCTCAAAGCACCGAGCGATAGAATCTACAGACCGTTCCTTTCAGTCATTCCCGTCCCCGCCTTCGCGGGGATAAACTCCAGCGGGAATCTACTTTGAGATAAAGAGAATCGATAGAATCCACTTGTCATCAGACAAATCCAGACAAAAACTCATACCCTCAACCTAACGCTTCTGGCGTGACTAGCGCCAATCGCGTCTGTTAAGAGGTTTGTATTATAAATTATTAAATAACTATTATCATTGCGATGCCAATCGTAGCGACCACCTGTCATTCTGGAGCGAGCGTAGCGAGCGATAGAATCTACCATTGTCTCTGCCTCAAAGCACCGAGCGATAGAATCTACCATTGTCTCTGCCTCAAAGCACCGAGCGATAGAATCTACAGACCATTCCTTTCAGTCATTCCCGTCCCCGCCTTCGCGGGGATAAACTCCAGCGACCTTCTTTTCAGTCATTCCCGCGAAAGCGGGAATCTACTTTGAGATAAAGAGAATCGATAGAATCTACCATTGTCTCTGCCTCAAATATAACCCACTCTCTTATTCCGGCAATTTAGCCGGCACACTAGAAGCCGACACTTGCCCTACCTCCGCGCTCAAATCATCAATAATATTAGGATCTATAGTATCGTGGCTTTGAATGGCTTTTCTTAACTCTTCCAAAATTGCATCTGCCTTGTCATAACTTTCTTTGATCTGATAAATCTTTTCAAAAGCATCTCGCAAAAATCCTTCTTCCATCAGCTCTTTTGCTTCTTGCAAAATCCGAACTTCTTCCGCTGATTCTTTGATGCCTTGGACATCCTTGATTCTCTCGCCGATATTATTGAGCTGTATTGGCTCTTTTTCCAAAACAACTGGCTGAGTGCTGGAAGCAGCTTCACTGGATACTACTTCAGCTCTTTGCTTCATCTCGTCTATCTTAGAGCCAGCATCAGCGATTTCCGATTCTACTATTTCCCTGACCAATTTGTTCAATTTCTCCAAATCACTATTGCCCAAGCCCATTTTCTTTATCATTTCTGCCGTACTGGTCTCATTGATTATCTGCCTAGCGATCTCATTGGTGTCAGGCTGATTATCGGCTGATTGTCCGGCAACCAGAGCTGCCAGAAGCGCTTCTTCTTGTATTTTTATAGCCAGACCGACTGCCGAACGCTTGACTCCCTCACTCACTTCTCTAGCTCCAGATAAAGTCAGTTGTATTTCCGGATTATTGACTGCCTGAATCGCCTTGGCTTTGGCATCTAAAGAAGATGACACTTGTTTGCTGGATTGAGCTATTTTTTTGATAAGCTCTACCGCTTCTACGGGAGATTTTTGCTCTTTGACAATCTGTAGCGAACTATCTACCGCTGTGACATCTCTTTCTAAGTGCCTAACCGCTTCTCTGATGGCTTTTTCTTTTCTTTCGCTTTTCTGCTCGCTGTTGTTTTCTGTCTGTAGAATTTTGTCTATCTCACTCAATCTTTCATTGACATGTTTGAAATAAATTTCTGCTTCCTGACTGGAGCTGCGAGCCAGAGAAAGCTCTACCTTTTCCATAGAGCGCTTGACCGGCCAAAGCGGCTGTCCGGGCACTGATGCCTGCGCTCCCAGTCGCAATCCAAAGCCCAAGCTCAAAACCAAAAATACTGCCACCACCCGAGTAAAGGAAAATGACAGTCTGCTCAAAAATGACGTAAAAAATAAATCAGCCTTTTGGGAAAAAGGAGTTTCTGCTTGGCGCATCAGCTTGCTTTGGGAAGCAATCTCTGACAGCAGCTCATATTTTGTTTTGGCTGCCCAGTTTTTATCCGGCTGAAGCTCCGGCATATTTTTCAACTGGGAAATTTTTCTAGTCAAACTCATTTTGAGTTGTTTATTGCTTTTGATCAATTAAGCTCTTGAGTTTATTAAGGGCTCTATGGAGAGTAACGCTGATATTATTTTTTTCTTTTTGCATAATATCGGCTATCTCCTCTATACTCAATCCTTCCAAATAGCGCAGGAGCAACACTTCTTGATAGTCCGGATTGAGTTGTTTTATTTTTTCCAAAAGAACCTGACTGTCTATTTTTTTATCCAGAGCCGCGCCCTGGTCAGTGGCAGTAGCATCTTCTTTTTCCTCTATATATTCTAGCGGCAATTCCTGATTATTGTTTTGGCGGTAGTGATCAACTACGGAGTTATAAGCTATTCTGAAGATAAAGGCCTGAAAGCTTTTGATTTCCTTTTTGTCTACCAAATGCTGCCAGGTTTTTAGAAAAATCTCCTGCGTCAAATCCTCAGCTACTTGCTTATCCGATACTTTTATTAAGACAAAACGGTAAATGTTATCTACATATTTATCATAAAAAAATGCAAAGGCATCAGAGTCGCCGGCTTTGAGCTTTAGAAAAGCTATTTTTTCTTTTAAACTACTTTTTACACTCTTCATAAATACAGACGGGAAATTGCCTAAAATATTACACTTTTACGAGCTAAATTACAATTGACTATTTATTGGCTAACCTTAAATAAATAAAAAAACGTGATTACGCTTTTGTTTTAACCCCTGATTACAAAGTCAGCAAATTATAACATTTTCATTCATGAATGTAAAGAAAAAGCTTATTGTTTTCTGTCATTCTGGAGGGAGTCGGGCACGTGCCCGACGACCGATAGAATCTACTTGTCATTCTGGAGCGAACGCAGTGAGCGATAGAATCCACCATTGTCCCTACCTCAAAGCATCAAGCGATAGAATCCCTTTGTAATTCCCTCTTTATTTGCTTAAAGGTGTAGAATAGTCTATACTTAAATCTTATTTTATAAATAAAAAACAAAAAATGGAAAATATAATCAGAGTATCAGTATCAGAAGCCGCTCGGCTTTTTGGCGTATCTAGCAAAACCATCCGTCAAGCCATCAAAGACCAAAAGCTAAAATATATAGTGGTATCTGGCCGCTATAAAATAAACTTTTCTTCTTTGCTAAGCTGGTCGCAAAACTCAAGCCGCCGCCGTAATCTCCTAAAAAATCAAGGCCTAGGGCAATATGTAGATAAGTGGGAGATAAAAAATAAAAAATATAGTCCTGATATCCGGCTAGCTGCTAAAAATAAGCAGCTGCCAAAATAGAAAATTACAAAGCTACTTCCAAATCCATTTCCGTATTATTGCGCAAAATCTTGATAATCACTTTGTCGCCCGGACGATAATTTTGCAGTAATGCGGTCAGAGACCGGCTAGGCGCAATCAAATCATTATTGACTGCCAAGACCACGTCCCCTGCTCTTATTCCAGCTCGAGCCCCCGGCAAATTGGCTTCCACTGATCTAAGCTGGGGACGGAAAATCAAATTGCCTTTTCTGTCATCAAAACTACTGTTGTTTTCCATGTCCACGTAACGCAAGCCTAATTTCGGCCTATCAATATCATTGAGCAAATTGCGCACTGCTTGGCGCAAATAAGGCGCCGGAATCAAGGCTGTTTTTTGATTGGGCAGACGATAAACTACGCCCACAAGATAGCCATCAAGGTTGAAATAAGGAGCTGCCAAAGCATCAGCTGACTGGCCGCTAAAATAAGCTATCTGCAAATAATAATCTAATTTGTCCGAGTACAAATATCTATCCGGATAATAATTCTTGTTTTGCAGAAAAGCCAAATCCAATGAATGTTCCAAACTGTTAGCCAAATCTCGCCAGCCAAAAATCTTTTCTCCAGCATAAACATTATCGCTAAGCTGAAAATTGAGAGGCAACAAAGAATCAGCACCTATTTTGGCAAAAACCGCCCCGCTAAAATCATCTTTTTTTATCTGTTCTATGGCATGAATCTTGCCATTTAAGGCTATTCTTTCTGTGCCGTCTTTGATGACCTGATCACTGCTCAATAGCCAGCCATCGGAAGTAATCACTGAAGCTGACCCTAAAAAATCGTCAGCTGACAAGAGCTCCTGCCCCAATCCGGCCACTGGAGAACTTATTTTGTAGACACCGGCAATGCTTTTTTGGTTTTTATTGACCAAATGAACCAAGGGCTGATCTACAACTATGCGCACGCTCTCCGGAGCATTGATAAAATTAAAAGAGCCGGACTGATCTGGAGATAGCAATAATTTGCCCAAAAAAGCACCGCTCAGACCAGCGATAATCGCCACCGCCACTATCAATAAATACATATTCAATGAAAAAGGCGGCTGCTCATTGGTCGGTCTCTCAAAATGTGATTTTCTCTCTTCCATAATATTTTATTTAAAAAATAGAGCTAACTAATAATACTATAAAGCTAAGCAAAAATAAACCCAAATACCAGCGAAATAAAGACAAGCGCCCCAAAAGGCTCTCTAGGATAAAAAACATAAAAATTGTCAAAGTCGTACCCAGAACATAGAAGCTAAGTGGCAGCAAATAAATAGCACTAGCTGCCTGCAAGAGCAAAAAAGACGTAAACAAGGCCGGCAACAAGACCCCGCCTTCCCTCAATTTTATTATTTCTCTAGCCCAGAAAAAAGCCGCTAAAGAAAAAATCAACAAAGCATTGAAAATGGAAAAATTGAGAAAGAAAACAAAAGAATAAAAAGCAACCGACAAAAACCAAAACGATAAATAATAAAAAAACTTGTTGAAAGAAAGATATTCGCGGTTTTCCATCACTCGCCGGCTGTCAAAATGCTTTTTTAAAAACCACCAAAGTACCAGCCATAAAAAAGCAAAAATCAAAGCTAGCCAATAACGCAAAGCAACCGAGCTCAAAAGCAGTAGAAATAAAAGCTGGGATAAATAAGCTAAAGACAAGTTTAACCAAAGATTTTTGAAGCTAAAAAAATAATGCCTGGCAATTATTTGGCCGCTTAGCAAAATTACTATTAAAGAAAAACCTAAAACCCACCAAAAACCGGTCCGGCTATAGAAAAAAAACCAAAAAGCGGACAAAAGTAATAAGGGATTAATAAAAATTACCAAATATCTAGTCATTTTTTTATTGAAACAAAGATTCGCCTTCTAGCTTGTGCCAGTCATCAGCACTATCTGACCATTGCCAAAGCTCCAAATAACTGACTGTCTCATCAGGCGAATAAACATAATCCACCTTGACGCCCGAACCGGCCCGATTGGAATACATGGTTTTTTTATCCAGTAGCTTGGGCTTGGTGATGAATTTGAGCTTGATCTTGCCCTGCGGACCGACAAACTCCAGAACCTCAGCTGCGCCTGGATCAAGCTCTTCTTGATACTGGTCAATAATTTTAAAATTATTTTTGACCTGTATTTTTATTTCCTGCCAACGCTCTTTGGTCATGGCTTTATAATTAATAATTATTTTATCATACGATAATCTAAACCCTTTAAATTTATTATATCACCTTTTTCAATATTGAGCCTGTCAATTGTTCCAGCCACTACTTCCAAAACCAGATTAACTGGCACTGGCGAAACATATCTCTCCAGGTCATCTTCGTTTGTACCTTGAGCCGGTGGCTGGATATTTTTGGCAAAGCCTACTACCTGATTATCTGCCAGCCATAAAATATCAATAGCAAAATTCATATCTTTCATCCAAAAACTCCTCACTTGATAATCAGGAAAAACAAAGAGCATGGCCTGATCAGGCGCCAAAGCCGGCCGACCGGATAAGCCTATAGACCATTGCCCAGGATCACTGGCAATGACCAAATCAAAGATCTGACCCTTTATTTCCGCTCTGGCCTCCGATGGCGACTGCCACTGCAAGCCAAGCCAAAAAAACAATAAAAACAGCAATAAAGCCAGTATTAATATTTTAAGGAATTTTTTCATGTGGTTTTCGTAGCTTCCGATTAAGCCAGATATTGAGACCAAGCATAAAAATCAGCAACAATGCCAAGGCGCTGATTTTGGTCTTGGTGGTAAGCAAAAGTGCTGTCAGGCCAAAGCACAAGCTAATAGCACTCATAAAAAGCACTGAGCGGCGCTGGCCTAGACCAGCTCGCAACAGGCGAAAATGCAGATGCTCGTTGTCCCCTTGCCAAATCGGCCGGCCCTGCTGCCAGCGCCGCACCATTACCCAGACAATATCCAAAACCGGCAAGCCCATCACCAGCAAAGCAGTAGCGATTTTTGAGCCAGAAACTATGGCCAATACTGCCAAGGAAAAACCAATAAAAGTACTACCCCCTTCTCCTAAAAAAATATTGGCTGGGTGCCAATTGAGAAGTAAAAATCCCAAAATAGCCCCCGCCAAAGCCAGAGACAAAACAGAAGTGGTAGAACCAACCACATCCCAGGATAAACTGACAAAAAATATAACCAAAGCAGCAATAGTGCCTATACTGCCTACTAAGCCGTCTAAGCCGTCTAAAAGCTTGGTGGTATAAGTCATGCCCAAAAGCCAAAAAAAGGTCAAAAACAAAGGAATAAGAGCCGATAAAAAGCTACCAGAGGCAAAGATCTTGTCCAAATAAAGCACGCCTCCGTCCGGGTGGGTAATGTAACTGATTTTCAAACCAGAAGCCATGACTATCCCTACTGCTGATAAGGGTCCCAAAATACTCCACTTAGGGGTCAATTTATATTTGTCGTCCAAAAAACCGCTAAAAATCAAAACTGCTCCCGCCACAAAAAACCAAAATATCAACCAAGGGTCAATGCGAGAATCCAGCAAAAAACCTCTTTGCCACATGAAAACAGCAGCCAAAAGTAAAGTCGAATAAATCGCCAAACCGCCCAGCAAAGGCACGGGCTTTTTGTGTATTTTGATGTTAAAATCCGGCTGGTCAAAAATCTTCAATTTGGCCGCCAGATAAATAACCAACTTGGTAAGTAAAAATGACAAAACAACACTAAGCAGAAAAATCAAAATCAAATTGGGATAATTGCTAATCATTTTTACTCAAAAAAGAATCCAAAATAGCTGCGGCCGCATGCTTATCAATGTCTTTTTTTACATTTTGCCGCTGATAAAGGCGGGAACTAAACTGCTCATTGACAGTTTCCACTGGCAAGTCAAAATTGTCTTTGAGCCAAGCCAAAAAATCAACTGTAATACGATAACGCTCATTTTCCTTGCCAGACAAAGACAAGGGCAGACCCAAAACCAAACGGCTGATGTTATTTTCTTTGATTATTTCTTTGATTTGTTTGAGTAAATCTTGACGGCCGCGATTGCCAATCACCTTGTAAGGCAAAGCTAAACTGCCTACCTCGGCCAAAGCCAGACCAATACGCTTGTCGCCATAATCAATTCCTAAAATATTTTCTCTCATAAGTTACTTTTGAGTCAATATCAGACAGCCATTTTCGGTCACTGCTACTGAATGCTCAAAGTGAGCTGTCAGGCTGCCGTCTCTGGCTTTGATATCCCAATTATTTTCTGCTGTAAGCACTCGATAATCGCCGCCCAAGGTTATCATTGGCTCAATTGCCAAAACCATTCCGGCAAACATTTTTGCCGTCTTAGAGCGAGTATCATAATTGGGCACAGTTGGATTTTCATGTATAGCTCGACCCACGCCATGCCCGGCTAAATCCCTTACTATACCATAGCCAAGCGGCTGGATAAATTTCTCTATAGCTCGGCCTATGTCGCCGATTTCCTTACCTGGTTTTATTTGGGATAGGCCTATACTCAAAGCTTTTTTGGCTGCCAGCAAAAGATCCTGAGCAGCTTGGCTGATGTTTCCCACTCCCACAGTCAAAGCCATATCAGTATAAAGACCTTTGTACTCCAAGCCCAAATCTAGACCAACCAAATCCCCCTCTTGAAAAGGTTTATCACTAGGTATGCCATGCACCACTGTATCATTGACCGAAACGCAAAGGGTACTGGGAAAGCCCTTATAATTTTTAAAAGCTGGTCGGCCGCCGGCCTGCTTGATACAGCTTTCGGCCAGCTCATCTAACTCTTGGCCGCTGATACCCGGCTCAACTCTAGCGGCCAATTTATGCAAAATGGAAGCCAGAATCGCTCCGCCCTCCTGCAAAATCTCTATTTCTTTGGCTGATTTTTTATCCAGCATTTTCTTGCAAATAACTTACTATATCATGGTTGATAGCGGCTATGCTCTTTTCTCCGTTGAAAAAAACCAATTTGCCTTGCCGGCTGTAGTGTTCTATCAATTGACTGCTCTGCTCTCTGTATATAGCTAGACGCTTTTTTATAACTTCTTCTTTATCGTCTTCTCGCTGAAATAATTTTGCGCCGCAGACATCACAAAGCTCTCCTTTGCTTGAAGGCTGATAAACCTGATGAAAGACGTGCCCACTGTCACAAATACGCCGACCGCTAATGCGCCGGACTGCTTCCTGATCGGAAATCTCAATGTTGAAAACTTTGTCTACCCCACAAGCCAAATCCAAGGCTTCGGCTTGAGCCAAGCTGCGAGGAAAACCATCCAGTAAAAACCCTTTGGAAAAACGCGAGGTTTTGAGCTCTTCTAAAACCAAAGCAATCACTTGCGGGTCGGGAATAAGCTGGCCTTTGGCCATTTGTTCTTTTATCTGTTGACCCAGAGTGCTGCCTTGTTTGATAAAATCTTTGAGCACTTGGCTGGCGCTGATAAACTCAATGCCCAAAAAATCAATAATGACTTTGGCTTGAGTGCTTTTGCCCGATCCCTGCGGTCCAAATAAAACGATTTTTCTGATTTTTTCCATAATTTTTACCAATAAATTATAGCAAATCACCCTCTTAAAATCAAAAGCCCCTTGACATATATATATCTTGGGGGTTTTGAAAAAAATAAAAATAAAATAACAGCCTTAAAATCCTTCGTAATCGCGCATTACCAGCTGGGCGTCTATTTGCTTGACTGTTTCTATAGCTACCGAGACTGTAATCAACAAGCTGGTACCGCCTATGCTCATAGTAACTATACCGGTAGCCGGTCCGATGATAAAAGGCAAAACCGCTATCAAGCCTAAGAAGATAGCGCCGGCGAAAATAATCCTATTCATGACAAAATTGAGATAGCCGGAAGTGTGGCTGCCCGGCCTGATGCCGGGTACAAAGCCTCCCTGTTTTTGCAGATTTTCGGCAATCTGATCGGGCTTGAAAATAACCGAAGTGTAAAAATAAGTAAAAAATACCACCATTAAAAAATAAATCGCTCCGTAAAAAATCTGATTTTGAAAAATATCAATTATCCATTGGGAAGAGCTGGCTATCCAATAAGTGTCGGAGCGTAAGAAAAATTGAGCGACCATGGGCGGGAAAATAATCACGGAAATAGCAAAGATAATAGGAATAACTCCCGCTTGATTAACCCGCAAAGGCAAATGAGTACTAACTCCACCAACGCTCTTTTGCCCGACCACATGACGAGCATAAGAAACCGGAATATTTCTGGTGCCTTCAGTCATTATCACAATAGCGGCAATGGTTATCAAAGCAATGATGCCAAAAATAAGCAAATTAAGAACCATGGTATTATCAAAAGCAATCAAGGTATTTCTAATTGACTGGGGTAGTCCGGAAACAATACCGGCAAAAATGATCAAGGAAACACCGTTGCCTATTTTTTTCTCACTGATAAGCTCTCCCAGCCACATCAAAAATATTGTACCAGCCGTGATAATCACTAAGGTAGCGGCCAACTGAAAAGAAGTCATGTCGCCCAAAAGGCGTCCTTGAGTCTGGCTAGATAATATTCGCAAAAAACCGTAGCCGTTGACAAGAGCCAAAGGCACGGTCAATAATCTGGTATATTGATTTATTTTCTGGCGTCCATACTCGCCTTCCTTAGACAAAGCCTCCAGCTTGGGCACTATCATTACCAAAAGCTGAAAAATAATGGAAGCAGTGATGTAAGGACCGACTCCAAGCATTACTACTGAAAAATTCTGCATTGCGCCGCCGGAAAAAAGATTGAGCAGTCCCAAAACCTGATTACTCTGAAAATATTCTCTCAAATCCCCGACATTGATGCCCGGGATAGGGATATGAGCAGCTATTCTAAAAATAATCAAAAGAGCCAAAACATATAAAATGCTGTTTCGGACATCTTTGGCCTTCCAAACTTGCTGTAATTTGGCTAACATAATTTATTTTTTATTGACAATTTTTTCTTTTTTGTCTTTGGCGTCTTGGCCTTTGGGCTGGCTCTTTTTAAAATTTTTCAATACTGCTTGGCCGCCGCTGGCTTCTATTTTTTTAACTGCTTCTTTGGAAAAAGCATTGGCTTCTATTATCAAGCCTTTTTTGGCCAACTGACCGGCTGATAACACTTTTAGTCCGTTTTCAGTTGTTTTTATAAGACCAGCCTTGACTAGCTCTCTGGCATTTATAGTAGCGCCGTCGGCAAATATATTCAAGTTGCCGATATTAACCACGGCCATTTGCGAATGCAAAGACTGAAAACCCCTTACTTTGGGAATGCGCAACAAATAACCCTTGATGCTGCGACCAGCTAAACCAGATCGACCGCCAGAACGAGCTCTTTGCCCCTTCATGCCTCGAGTGGAATAATTACCGCGGCCCGAAGCATTACCTCTACCTCTTCTTTTGGCTTTCTTGATTTTGCCTTTGGGTTTTGTCAAATTATTCAATGCCAACATAATTGTAAATATTAAGCTTTATTTTTTAGTTGCCGCAAGCGCTTCAGCTGGCTTGTTCTTAATCACTGGCGACAAAGGTCGTGATTTGGGTAAAAATGAATTCAAAGCCAATACTGCTGCTTTGGCATTGTTGACTTTGTTGTTGGTACCCAAAATCTTGGCCACTACATCTCTGATACCAGCCAATTCCAAAACTATACGCAATACTCCGCCGGCTTTGATACCGCTACCTTGTCTGGCAGGCTTGATCATTATTTTGGCCGACTTCAGCTTGACCGTCACTGCATGGGGAATAGTACCATCAATCACCGGCACTTCAATCAATTCTTTCTTGGCTTTGGATACAGCTTTGGCAATGGCTGCTGATACATCAGCTCCTTTGGCAATGCCTACTCCCACGCGGCTTTTTTTATCACCGATAATCATACAAGCTCTGAATTTCATACGCTTGCCGCCAGCCATTACTCTGGTGACGCGAGCCAAGTCCACTATTTTTTGTTCAAATTCCTCGGCCGGCTTATCTGATCTTTTACGACTAGACTTCCTAAACCCGCCGCGTCCCTTGCGATTTTCCCGATTATCGGAAGAAAAGCTTCTTGTTCTTGCTTTGGGAACAAATTTTCCCTCCGTGGAACTGGTCTGGTCTTTTGCTGTTTTTTTATCTTCCATATATTAAAAAATTACTCCTGCTTTTCTCATGCCCTCGGCCAAGGCTTTTACCCGGCCATGGTATTTATAAGCACCGCGATCAAAAAATATACTGCTGATTTTTTTATCCAGCAATTTTCTGCCCATTGCTTCGCCGACCAAAGCTGCTTTATCTGTCTTATTGCCCTTGGTTTTTATTTCTTTATCAGAAGCAGCAACAATAGTGGTCCGCTTATTGTCATCTATGGCTTGCACATAAATATGAGACAAGCTCCTAAATACGGACACACGAGGCTTGCCGGCAATGCCAAACATTTTACTTCTGGTTCTGACTGCCCGGCGCTGGGCTTTTACCCGTTTAAATTTTTTCTTATCTTTCATATTTTTGCTTTGCTAATTAAGCCGATTTGACGACTTTGCCGGCTTTTCTACGGATTTGTTCGTCAATATACTTGATGCCTTTGCCTTTGTAAGGCTCGGGCTTTTTGATGCTTCTTATTTCTGCAGCGGTCTGACCGACTAATTGCTTGTCAATACCAAAAATCTTAATATTATTTTTATCCACTTCGGCATTGATGCCCTCGGGCAAGGCATATTCTACTGGATGAGAAAAACCAACATTGAGAACCAGTTTTTTGCCTTGTAAAGCTGCTTTGAAACCGACACCGTTAATTTCCAGTTCTTTGCTAAAGCCTTGACTAACGCCAACAATAGCATTGTTGACCAAAGTGCGCGCCAATCCCCAAAAAGCTCTTTCTTTGACATTTTGCTCATCGGCTACGGCAAAAACCAACTTGCCATCCTCCTGTTTGAGGCTAACACCGGCCGGCAAAGACAAAGACAACTGGCCTTTGCTGCCTTTAACCCCTACTTTCTGAATTTGACTAGTAGCATCAGTCTCCAATTTGACTTCAATGCCTTGGGGTACAATTATCGGTTTTTTTCCAACTCTGGACATATGTTTGTTTATGGCTTATGACCGCTTTGCTGTATAAGCACTTATAACTTAATTTATCAATTAATCTAATTTACCAAATTTCACAGACCAATTCGCCGCCGACTTTTTTCTGCCAAGCCTGCTTGTTGCTAAGCATGCCGGAAGAAGTGGAAATAATAGCCAAACCATAGCCATCCAAGACTTTTGGCAATTCTTTTTTAGATACATAAATCCTTTGCCCTGGCTTGGAAATACGCTTAATATGCCTGATGGCCGGACCTTTATCTGTATATTTCAAGCTGATTTTCAGCTCGGAAAAAACACCGTTATTCACTTTTTCCACCTTATCAACATAAGCCTCTTCTTCCAGAATTTTGGCAATATTATACTTGGCCTTGGAAAAAGGCATCAGTACCTCTGGCTTTTTGACGGCCACGGCGTTTCTAATTCTTGTTAGCATGTCCGCAATAGGATCTGTCATAATTTTGCTAATGGCTTATAACCTGCTAGCCCTGTCTATTTGGCTCTTAGCTATATAGCCGCTTATAATTTATAAATTTATTATATACTAATTTATCATCTACCAGCTGGATTTTTTGACTCCGGGAATCTCCCCCTTGTCAGCCAACTCTCGAAAACAAATACGGCACAAATCAAACTTCCGCATATAAGAGCGCTGTTTGCCGCAACGCCAGCAGCGGCGTACTATCCTGGTAGAATATTTCGGCTTCTTTTTTGATTTTGCTATTTTGGCTTCTGTTGCCATACTTTTAATCCTTTATAGAAAATAATTATTATATGCTTATTTTTTGGCTTCTTTTTTGAAAGGAAATCCCAAGGCAGTCAAAAGAGCTAGAGCTTGAGCCTTGTCCTTGGCCGTACTGACTACAGTCACTTCCAAGCCATGCGTCTTTTCCACATCAGCCAATCCGATTTCTGGAAAAACAATATGCTCTTTAAAACCAATGGTATAGTTTCCTAATTTATCAAAACCTTTCTTGGGATCCAATCCATAAAAATCGCGTAAGCGGGGCAAAGTGATATTTACCAATTTCTCCAAAAAATCATACATCCTTTGGCCGCGCAAAGTCACTTTACTGCCGACTACCATGCCTTCTCTGATTTTAAAATTGGAAATAGCTTTTCTAGCTTTGGTATTTACCGGCTTCTGACCGCTTATTCTCTCCAAAATTGAATTGGCCAAATCAACCCACTGCTTGTCTGTCAGTGATTTGCCCAAGCCAATATTTAAGACAACCTTTTCCACTTGGGGGACAGCCATGATATTTGACAAACCCAATTCCTCTTTGAGCTTGGCTCGCAATTCCTTTTTGTATTTCTGCGCTAATTTGTTCATATTCTTAAAATTATAGTGAAAAACTAATCAATCGCCTCTTTACACTTCTTACAAATTCTAGACTTGGCGGTTTTTTTGCCTTCAATCCCTGCTTTAGCTTTGATGCCAATCTTGACTGGCTGAGAGCACTTGGGACAAAGCAAAAGAACATTGCTAGCAGAAATCGGTCCATTGAATTGCACTCGCTGACCTTTTTCACCGCTTTTTCTGGGACGAATATGCTTATACATGATATTTATCCCCTCCACCACCAGCTGATTGCTAGTTGGCAAAATCTGCACTACTTTGCCTGACTTGCCTTTATCTTTACCGACGGCGATTTTTACTTTGTCGTTAACTTTGATTTTCATAATATTATTATAAAACTTCCGGCGCTAAAGAAACTAATTTATTATAACCTTTAGCTCTCAATTCTCTGGCCACTGGACCAAAAATGCGGGTGGCTTTGATTTCTTTATTATTTTTATCAACAATCACCACGGCATTTTCATCAAAACGAATATAAATACCGTTTGGTCGTCTGATTTCTTTTCTCTGCCTGACTATCACAGCATGAACCACTTGGCCTTTTTTGATAGCTGTATGAGGCTGAGCTGATTTGACAGCCACAGTGATAATATCGCCCACTCTGGCGTATCTTTTTTTGTAGCCGCCCAAAACCCTGATGCACTGCACTAGCTTGGCACCAGAATTATCCGCGACTCTTAACATTGACCTGTGTTGTATCATATATTTGCTTATGGCTTATGGCTGGACTGATTTTTATTTGTTATTAACCACCTTGATTACCCGCCAGCGCTTGTCTTTGGACAAAGGGCGGCATTCTTGTATTACCACAAAATCACCGACTTTGTACTGATTTTTTTCATCGTGGGCTTTGTACTTTTTGGAAGACTTATATCTCTTTTTATACTTAGAGTGAACTTTTAAGGCAGTCACTTCGACAACGACTGTTTTGTCCATCTTGTCGCTGACCACGGTTCCTTCCAATTTTCTTTTACTTACTTGTTTTTCCATTTTATCTATTGATTATTTTTCTTGTTTGGCGATAGCTTCTTTTTTATCAGAGCCAGCGTTCTCTCTGCCTAGTCTCTGCTGGTTCAAAATAGTGATAATCTTGGCGATGGTTTTTTTCACCTCTCTCAGCTCGCGGACATCTTTGAGCTGATTATTGGCAATAGAAAACCTAAGCTCGCGGCTTTTGTTTCTCAATTCCGTCAGTTTATCTGTCAGTTTATCTGCTGATAATTTTCGCAATTCTTTTATCTTCATTGCCTTAAATTAATTTATCATTATTAAACCAAATCTCTGCTTACAAATTTTGTTTTCACAGACAATTTATGTCCGGCTAGCTTCAAAGCTTTTTGCGCCATTTCTCGGCTAATGCCTTTCATTTCAAAAAGTACTGTACCCGGTTTGACCACCGCCACATAATGATCGACTGCGCCTTTACCCTTACCCATGGGCATTTCACTGCCTTTGGCGGTAATGGGCTTATCGGGAAAAATACGGATAAAAATGTCGCCGCCTCTTTCCACATGACCGACTATAGCCCGACGAGCAGACTCAATCTGGCGAGCGCTGATCCAACCGGCCTGCAAACTTTTAAGACCATATTCGCCAAAAGCGACTTGGTTCATTCTGCCGGCTTTGCCTTTGATTTGATCGCCGCGCTGCCACTTTCTATGTTTTTCTTTTTTTTGTGCCAACATAATATTAACTCTTAGCTTTTACTTTGCTGGTTTTTACTTCTTTGGCAGGAGCTGTTTGACTGCCTACTGTCTGTTTAGCCAGTCCTTCAGCGGAAAAAAGCTTAGCGGTCTTAGCTGCCGGAGCTTGTTTTTTCTCTTTATTTTCCTTTTTATCAAAATACTCTCCTTTATAAATCCAGACCTTGATGCCAATAACCCCATAGATAGTCTGGGCATGGCCGCGACTGTAGTTTATATTTGAGCGCAAAGTCTGTAAGGGGATTTTTCCGTCCACTAGCTTCTCCTCACGAGCAATGTCCGCTCCGTTTAGGCGGCCAGAAACAATGATTTTGACCCCTTTGGCGCCGGCTTTCATGGTACGATCAATATTCTGCTTCATTACTCGGCGAAAAGGAATACGCTTTTCCAAATCGTTTTTGATACTTTCTAAAACCACACTAGCTGACAAGAAAGGTACGGAAACTTCGGAAATATTTATTTTTAACTTGGTATCTTTATCCAAAAACTTCTTTTGCAACTTGCCTTTTAACTCCTCAATGCCACTGCCTCCTCGGCCGATGATAATACCCGGCTTAGCGGCAACCACGTTGATAGTTATTTCTCCTCTATTTCTTTCTATTTCTATCCTATCAACACTGGCATCCTTCAAAGCGCCGGCCAGATATTTGCGTATAGAAATATCCTGCTGCAAAAACTTGGCAAAATCACGAGGACCGGCATACCAGCGCGATCTCCATTTTTCGCTCAATCCCAGACGGAATACTATCGGATTTATTTTTTTACCCATATAATTTACTGCTTATTTTTATCAGCGTTTTTTTTACCAGCTGACTGTTTTGGCTCATCTTTGACTTTGTCTTTTTTGACAGACTTAGATTTGATAGGCTCTTCCTTTTTTTCTTTTGTTATTTTGGTCAAATCAACTGTCTCTATCTCTGGAGTCGCTTTTTCTTTTACTGTCGGCTTGACGCCTTCTTTAGCTACCAAAACTATCTCAATATGAGAAGCATGCTTATAGTAGGGGTGAGCGCGACCAAAAGCAGCTGGACTAAAACGCTTTAAATCTTTGCCCTTATTGACCAAAATGCTTTTGATTTTCAAATCTTGCGCCCCCAATTCATATTTGTCAGTCATATTGGCTACAGCGCTTTTCAACAACTTCTCAATAATCGGCGATGATTTTTTAAAAATAATCGGCAAGCGGTCCAAAGCATCAACAACATCCAGACCACGAATGGCATCAGCTACCAAACGAGCTTTTTTGGGAGAAATTCTCACGTGTTTCAATTTTGCTCTTGATTCAATCATATTGATAAATTAACTGACAATTATTTGCCGCCTTTGGCCTGATCTTTGGCCATCTTACCGCCATGGGAAATAAACTTCTTGGTAGGAGAGAATTCCCCCAGACGATGCCCAACCATGTTTTCTACCACATAGACATTGAGATGCTCTTTGCCATTGTGGACACCAAAAGTAAAACCAACCATCTCTGGACTAATAACCGAGGAGCGAGACCAGGTTTTTATCACTTTGGCATTTTCTGGTTTTAACCCAGCTATTTTCTTGAGTAGCTTAGGGTCAGTATAAGGGCCTTTTTTTAAACTTCTTGACATAATTATTGCTTATGGCTTGTTGCTTATGGCTTATTGTTTATAATTTATACTTTTCTTCTAGTCTTTGACGGGCGGCGCTGGATAATAAGACGATTGGAAAATTTCTTGTTTTTTCTGGTTTTGATACCGTAGGCCTTTTTACCCTTGAAAGTCTTGGGCTGTTTCATACCAATAGGATTGGAACCTTCGCCACCGCCGTGCGGGTGATCCACTGGATTCATGGCTTTACCGCGAACTGTCGGCTTGATACCCATGTGACGCTTGCGGCCAGCTTTGCCGATACGAATATTTCTGTGTTCAGAATTGGATGGAATGCCGACAGTAGCCAAACAATCTTCTGGTACTAGCCGAATCTCACCACTAGGCATCTTAAGCTGAGCAAAACCATTGGCCAAAGAAGACAAAATAAGATAATTACCGGCCGATCGGGCCAACTGACCTCCTTTTAAAGGATTAAGCTCAACATTGTGTACCTGGGTGCCTGTAGGAATTTTTTTCAAAGGCAGGCAATTACCGATTTTAATCGGGGCTTTTTTCAAAGAAGAAATCACTTTATCGCCGGCTTTTAAACCTTCCGGAGCAATGATATAACGCCTAGCGCCATCAATATAAACCAATAAAGCAATATTGGCATTGCGGTTGGGATCGTACTCTACTGACTCCACACGAGAAGCAATGTCAAACTTGTCTCTTTTAAAATCAACAATTCTGATATATTGCCTGGCGCCGCCGCCTTGATGACGAACCGTGATTCTACCAGTATTGTTGCGGCCAGATTTTTTGATTTTTTTCACCACCAGAGATTTTTCCGGTCTTTTTTTGGTCAGCCCATCTCTAAGCAGGACGCTGGTTTTACGTCGGGCAGGAGTGGTTGGTTTGTAAACTTTAATTGGCATATTTTTGCTTATAGCTTAGGGATTAATGGTCCTTATTATATTCCTTCGTAAAGTTTGATGCTATCTCCTTTTTTCAAAGTAACCACGGCTTTTTTAGTATTTTTGGTCTGGCCAAAATAACGGCCAAAGCGCACCTGTCTGCCTCTTTGATTAACAATATTAACTGCTTGCGGATTAATACCGTAAACCTCTTTGATAGCTTTTTTTATTTCTACTTTGTTAGCGTCTTGAGCCACCTCAAAAACATATTTATTGAGGGAAACGCCGATAGTAGCTTTTTCGGAAATAATCGGCCGAATGAGAATACGATAAGCTCGCTGGACTTTATTTTGCCCAGCTGATTTGACGACTTTGCTATCTTCTGTCTTTTTGTCATCAACTGGTAAAGCAGCTTTCTTTTGGCTACTCTCCTTAATCTCCGCTTCTGATTTTTTTCTTTTAAACAAACCCATATCTTTAGGAATAATGTTGGCTTACTTTTTTAAGCATTTCTTGATTGATAAGCAGATATTCACTGCTCAGCAAGTCTACTACGTTCAAGCTGGCATAATTGATGGTTTTTACCTTAGGTAAATTCTTAGCGGCAATCACTATATTTTCTTTGGCCTCTTGGCTGACAATCAAGGTCTTTTTTCCTTTGAGGGGCAAAGTGTCCAAAGCCTGCTTAAGCAACTTAGTTCTGGCCTCCGGTAAATTATAAGCATCGACTAGCACTAGCTTCTGATTGGCCACTTTATCACTTAGCACCATTGCCAATGCTTTTTTCTTTACTTTTTTATTTATCTTGACGGAAAAATTTCTTTCCTTGGTCGGTCCAAAAGTCACGCCGCCGCCCGACCACAAAGGAGAACGAATTGAGCCGTGTCGAGCTCGACCAGTGCCTTTTTGGCGCCAAGGCTTGGCACCGCCGCCTCTTACTTCTGCTCGGCCTTTGGCGTGAGCCAAAATCTGACGGGAGTTTTTTTGCTGAGCCAAAACCGCTTCTTGAATCAAAGCCGGACTGACTGTTACGCCAAAAAGAGCTGGATCCAGTTTTTCTTCACCTGCTGACTGGCCCTTAAAATCGTATAATTTGACCGTTAAAGATTGTTTCTTTTTTTCCGCCATAAAAATTTTATTAAAACCTACCGCGTTTATTTGTCTTTATCTTTGACAGTTGCCGCTTTTTCTTCTTCTGCCTGTATATCTGAACTTTCTTTAATTTCTATTTCTTCTTTGGCCGAAACTGGCTTGGCTTCTTTTTCTTCTACTATCTGCTCTTTTGCCATTTTATCAGCTTCTGCCTTGTCTGCTATTGGAGTTGCTTCGGTTTTTTCTTCTGGCTTGACTGCGGCTGCTTTGACTTCTTCTTTGGCCAAAAATTTTATTTCTCCACTGGGACAAAGTATCTCCACCAAAGAACCGCGATGTCCGGCAATAGCTCCTTTGATATAAATCAAGTTGGCTTGCGGATCAACTTCAGCAATTTCCAAATTCTTCAAAGTCACGGTGTCAGTGCCCATGCGGCCGGCCATTCTAGTACCCTTGAAAACCCTGGCCGGATCAGTCGCGCCGATAGAGCCCGGCATCCTCAATTGATCTTTATGGCCATGGGTGGCTGGTGAACCAGCAAACCCATGTCTTTTGACTACTCCTTGGAAGCCCTTGCCTTTGGAAACGGCTCTGGCGTCAACAATATCGCCAGCAACGAAAGTATCTACTCCAAAAATCTGCCCACGGGAAAAAGCAAAACTATCCTTCACTCTGAACTCCTTCAAATAACGAAAATTATCCAAACCCTGCAAATGCCCGGCCTGTGACTTGTTCAATTTTTTCTTCAAGTCATAGCCGATTTGGACTGCCTGATAACCATCTTTTTCGCCTTTTACCTGAACCACGGTGCAAGGACCAGCCGAAACAACCGTCACCGGAATAACTGTACCGTCAGCGGTAAACTTCTGAGTCATTTTCAACTTTTTTCCTAAAATAAACTTGGCCATATTATTTCCACTTTTTATAAAAAATGCGATTTTATTCTCAAAAAATAACTGCCTTTAAGAACAAAATCGCATTTGCCAGCCGCAAACTTCGCAGCTGATTATTTATTTTGTTTTTGCTAAATAAGGCGATTTTATTCCTTTGCATCAAAGCCATATCGTCGACTCGGTACTTCCCTTTTATTTAAATTAAGGGGTTGCGCAAGCTGACAAAAGCTTTTTACTCCCTAGTAAACTAGGTTATTTTACATTTTAATTTCCAAATCCACACCCGCCGGCAAATTGAGATTTTGCAAAGCGTCCACTGTCTGGGCAGTAGGATTGATGATATCCAACAACCGCTTGTGCACTCGCATCTCATATTGATCACGAGCATCTTTATGGACAAAAGTTGACCGCAAAACAGTAAACTTCTTTTTTTCCGTAGGCAAAGGAATGGGGCCGATTATTTTGGCTCCGGTCCTGTCAACCGTATCAATGATGGTCTTGGTAGATTGATCAATAATCTTGTGATCGTAGGCTCTGATTTTGATACGGATCCTAAACTGATTTTCGTCTTTTACCTCTTTAACTGGCATGGTAGTCTCTTGATTGTTAAACTGCTTAAAATAATTATTACTAACTTATCCAGCCCAGCCCCTCGCGAGGGGCTGGGCTGGAAATAAATTTACTTGATAATTTTGGTGACCACACCGGCACCGACAGTACGTCCGCCTTCGCGGATAGCAAAGCGGGATTTTTCTTCCAAGGCAACCGAGGTAATCAATTTAATAGTCAAATTGACCGTGTCTCCAGGCATGACCATTTCTGCTCCTTCTGGTAAAAATACTTCACCAGTTACATCGGTAGTACGGATATAAAACTGTGGTTTGTAGCCCTTGAAAAAAGGAGTATGGCGTCCGCCTTCTTCTTTGCTTAAGATATATACTTCAGCTTCAAATTCAGTATGCGGAGTAATAGTTCCTGGCTTAGCCAAAACTTGTCCGCGCTCCACCTCGTCTTTTTTGGTGCCGCGCAGTAAGAGTCCGGCATTGTCTCCGGCTCGTCCTTCTTCCAATTGCTTGTTAAACATCTCAATACCGGTAATAACAGTCTTTTTAGTTTCACCCAAACCGACCATTTCTACCTCTTCATTGATTTTTACAATGCCTCTTTCAATTCTACCAGTAACCACGGTGCCACGACCTTCAATGGAAAAGATATCTTCTATCGGCATCAAGAAAGGATGCTCGACATCTCTTTGTGGCTCAGGAATATATTCATCCAAAGCTTTGACCAAGTCCAAAATAGGCTTAGCATCATCGCCGCTTGGATTTTCCAGAGCTTTCAAAGCTGTGCCGCGGATAATAGGTGTAGCGTCTCCTGGGAATTCATATTTTTTGAGTAAATCTCTGATTTCTTCTTCTACCAAATCGACCAATTCTGGATCGTCCACTTGGTCCATCTTGTTTAAGAAAACAACGATATAAGGCACGCCTACCTGACGAGCAAGCAAAATATGCTCTCTAGTCTGAGGCATGGGCCCGTCAGCAGCGGAAACGACCAAAATCGCTCCGTCCATCTGAGCAGCGCCGGTAATCATGTTTTTGACATAGTCAGCGTGACCAGGACAGTCAACGTGAGCATAGTGCCTGTTTTCAGACTCATACTCTACATGAGAAGTAGCAATGGTAATACCACGCTCTCTTTCTTCTGGAGCATTGTCAATCTGATCAACGTCCTTTTGCTGGGCAACGCCTCCGCTGGCGGCCAAGACTTTTAAGATAGCCGCTGTCAAAGTGGTCTTACCGTGGTCAACGTGACCAATGGTGCCCACGTTAACGTGTGGCTTTTCTCTTTTAAAAACTTCTGCCATTTTAAATTTTCTCCCAAATGATAGCATCCCTTACTTAATTGGGGAATTTGTAAACCAGCTATCTTAATTAAATTATTTATTATTTAACCTTCAAATTACCGCGGTTAAAGCCCTTGATAATTCAAAGATGCTTTTTTAAAACAAACAGATTATAGCACTGTTTTTTATTTTTGGCAAGCCTTGGAGCCAAAAATAAACTACTATAACTTATTAGCTAACTTTAGCCAATAATTTAATCTACTGGCTCTATATAATAACGGTTATCCTCTTCAGTCTTTATTTCTTTGGATTCAAGCGATGGCAAATTATCGGATTTTTGGCTGTCTTCAGGCTCAATTTTCATTAAATCATCTGCTTTGAAATCATCAAGATTATAAGCATCTAGACTGTCCTGGGAAGCTTTCCAAACAGCAATATCTCGGTTGATTTTATCCAAAAGCTCATTTTCAGACAAATCTTTGAGAGAAGTAGAGCCAAAAATCAAAGCTTCGTAATCTTTGATGCCCATCAGCACATAAGGATCATGGCTATCCGACAAAACAATCACCTTATCCCCTGTTTTTAGGGCTAAATCAAGGACTTTTTCAATTTGTTTATACTTGGCCATTTTTTAAATAAAAAATACTATAAAGTTTGGATATTTTATGCAAAAATAAGAGTTTTGTCAAATTATTTAACCAAAATAGCCTTTTTGAGTTGACAAAAAGGAAAAATTATCCTAATTTATATAACTGTCCGCTCTTTTTCATCAACCTGTCCCTAAAACCCCAGACAAAGGAGTGTCGCATGTTGAAATCGCCTACTTCCGTCTGTCCTTCCGTCATGGAACTGAAGTGCTTAATAGCTTGTTTGTTTGAAACTCCCAACCCTCATCCTGGACTGATATTTTTTGTTCTGTCGCTCTGCCGACAGAAAATCAAAAACAAAGTAAGCTCCTGGTATCACCTGGAGGTCAGTGAAAAGGAGCTCTTAGCTCTCCTTCATCAAGCTCAGCTAAGGCAAATCAAGAAACAACTACTCTGCATCCTGACCAAAAACCAGCATGGTCTTTTGACCAATGCTGACGCTGATTGGCTAACTGGAATCGTTGACGAGCTGGCCTTCGGCAATATCAGCGAAGAAGAGTTGGGCTTTACCGCCCAGTCTCTGACAGTCATCATTGACTGCATTCGCAATGGCAACTGCGCCAAAGCAGTTGCCAACTAGGGACAAGTGCTTGAGCTCGCCTCGCCCTGCAAACGCAGTGGCAGGCGGGCTCACTTTTTTATAAAATCAATTCTTTCTAGAAAGAGAACGCTGATAATAACGATAAAAATCAAAAGCTGCAAAAAGAGAGTGTCTACGCAGCCAAATTTTGATTTTTTTATTCATTTTAAACATAAATTTTTACTATCTGTAATAAAAAACGGAAAAAATCTAAAAAAGTAACAATCTGAAAAAAATATTGGACTAAAAAACCCCCGCCCGGCATGCGCCGGGCGGGGGTTTTAAAATAATATTTTAGGCTTTTTTCATTATCTCAGCAGCAACATTTTGAGGAACTTGGCTGTATTTGCCGAATTCCATGCTGTAGCTGGCTCGACCCTGAGTCATAGAGCGCAAAGAAGTGGCATAGCCAAACATTTCTGATAAAGGCACTTCCGCGCTAATAACCTTGGCCGTAGCTCGGTCTGACATTTCGTTTATCTGACCTCGCTTGGAATTTAGATCGCCAATAACATCACCCATATACTGCTCAGGAGTAACTACCTCCACTTTCATAATCGGCTCCAAAATAACTGGATTGGCTTTTTTGAAAGCTTCTTTGAAGGCCATTGATCCAGCCACTTTGAAAGCAGCTTCAGAAGAGTCAACATCATGGTAACTGCCATCATAGACCACTGCTTTGAGATCCTGCACTGGATAACCAGCCAAGATGCCGTTATCCATAGCTTCTTTGATACCCTTGTCTATAGCGGGAATATATTCTTTGGGGATAATACCTCCTTTGACTTCATCGCCAAATTCATAACCCTTGCCTCTTTCCAAAGGTTCTACTCTCAACCAGCAGTGGCCGTATTGACCGCGTCCACCTGACTGCTTGATGTATTTACCTTCAGCTTGAGCTGTAGCGGTAATAGTTTCTTTGTAAGCCACTTGCGGAGCGCCGACATTGGCCTCAACTGAAAACTCACGACGCATGCGATCAACAATAATATCCAAATGAAGCTCGCCCATGCCACCGATAATAGTCTGATTGGTCTCCTCGTCGCTTCTGATGGTAAAAGTAGGATCTTCTTCCGCCAACTTGCCCAAAGCAATGCCCATTTTCTCTTGGTCGGCCTTGGTCTTGGGCTCCACTGCCACATGAATAACTGGCTCGGGGAAATCCATTGATTCCAAAACCACTTCTCTTTTTTCGTCAACCAAAGTATGGCCAGTGGTCGTGTCTTTGAGTCCGACTACGGCTACAATATCACCGGTAAATATTTCCGAAACTTCTTCTCGACTATTGGCATGCATCCTGACTATGCGGCCTATTCTTTCTTTTTTGCCGTTGTTGCTGTTGACAACATAGGAACCGGCTGAAAGCTTGCCAGCATAGACTCGGATAAAAGTGAGCTTACCAACATAAGGATCAGTGGCTATTTTAAAAGCCAAAGCAACAAAAGGCTCATCATCGCTAGCTTTGACAATCACTTTACTTTCTTCATCGTCCGGTTCATGGCCGTTTATATCTGGCACATCCAAAGGAGAAGGCAAATAAGAAACAATGGCGTCAAGCAAAAATTGCACGCCTTTGTTTTTTAAAGCCGAACCGCAGAAAACCGGAACAATCTTATTGTCAGTGGTGGCCTGACGCAAAACTTTTTTCAACTCAATAATATCAGGCTCTTGGCCGTTTAGATATTTTTCCATCAAAACCTCGTCATGCTCAACAATAGCCTCAATCAGTTTGCCACGATATTCCTCTACCTTCTCTGCCATATCCGCCGGAATTTCCCTTTTCTCATATTGTTTGCCTTCTTCGTCAAGATAATACCAAGCTTCTTTTTCCAGCAAATTGATAATACCGACAAAAGTTTCAGCCGCGCCAATAGGCAACTGCATGGGATAAGCTGCTTTGGTCAAACGATCATGAATGGTCTTGAGGTCAAAATAAAAATCAGCACCCATTCTGTCCATCTTGTTGATAAAGGCCAGTCGCGGCACATGATATTTATCCGCCTGACGCCAAACAGTCTCTGACTGAGGCTCAACTCCGGCTACGCCGTCAAAAACAATCACGCCGCCATCTAGCACGCGCAACGATCTTTCCACTTCAACAGTAAAATCGACGTGTCCTGGCGTATCGATAATATTGATATTGGCTTTATCACCTCCCAGCCAATCCGGTAGACTCCAAAAACAAGTAGTGGCCGCGGAAGTAATAGTAATGCCTCGTTCTTTTTCCTGCTCCATCCAGTCCATCTCTGCCTGACCTTCATGCACTTCGCCAACTTTATGTTTTTTGCCGGTATAAAAAAGAATACGCTCGGAAACCGTGGTTTTGCCAGCGTCAATGTGGGCGATAATGCCTATGTTTCTTACTTTTTCTAAAGGATGTCTAGCCATAATTTTAGCTTATAGCCTATGGTGTTATAGTTTATAATTTTATACTACCACTAAGCTTAATTAATACTTTAAATTTATATTTAACTTAAAAGCTAACGACTATAAGCCATTAGCTATATGCTACTTATCATTTTAGGCAAAGTGAGCAAAGGCTTTATTGGATTCAGCCATCTTCTGAACATCTTCTCTTTTTTTCATGGCTGCTCCCTCGCCTTTGGCGGCAGCTATCAATTCTTCCGCTAGCTTGACGGACATAGCTGCTCCTTTTCTAGCTTTAGCTGCTTCTATTAGCCAACGATGAGCCAAAAGCATTTTTCTGTCACCAACCACTACTACCGGCACCTGATAATTGGCGCCGCCGATTCTTTTACCTTTTACTTCCAAATTGGGAGCAACATTTCTAATAGCAGCGTCATAAATCTCTATCGGATCCTGCTTGGTCTTATTAGAAATGTGATCAAAAGCTCCATAGACAATTTTTTCTGCCGTAGTTTTTTTGCCACGCTGCATTATTTTGTTTATCAGTTTGGCAATATCCAAACGGTGGAATTTGGAATCAGGATTAATAACTCGTTTTGGTGCTTGTTTTCCTCTCATATTATTTTATCGGAAATTTTATCAAAATAAATTAACTTTTTTTACTGGCTTTTTCTTTTTTGGCGCCATAAAGAGAACGGCCTTGTTTGCGATTTTGTACCCCTTGAGTGTCGAAAACTCCACGGACAATATGATAACGCACGCCCGGCAAGTCTTTGACTCTGCCGCCTCTAATCATTACAATGCTGTGCTCCTGAAGATTGTGACCTTCGCCAGGAATATAAGCCGTGACTTCCATACCGTTGGAAAGCCGGACTCTGGCGATTTTGCGCAAAGCAGAGTTAGGTTTCTTGGGAGTGGTGGTAGTCACTTTCAAACAAACCCCTCGCTTAAAAGCTGCTCCTTTGGGCAGTTCGGAGCGACGACGACGCAAAGTATTAAAAACAGTTTTTAAAGCCGGGGTTTTGCTTTTGGCTTTTTGCTGTTTTCTAGGTTTTTTTAACAATTGATTGACTGTGGGCATATTAAAATTTTAGATTGTCTCTAGTATAAAACTATTTATTGAAAAAAAGCTATTGGCTATAGCGAACTGCTTCTAGTCATTAGCCGTGAAATGCCACAATAAAATAGCATAAAAAAATAAATAGGTCAACAGTATTAGCTAAAAATAACACCCCTCTCCCGCTGACTTATAAAAATCTTTGGGAGAGGGGCTGATGCAAAGGCTCCGATGGTGGGAGCCTGACTAGTCAATCAAGACATAGTCGATAATGGGGCTAGCATTGGCGTCACGAAGCAGAACCGTCGGGCTCTCGCCGTCGTCCTTCCATTCAACCGAAAAAATAGGCGCCTCCAACAACAAGGGGGAGTTATTACGGAACACGAACCAAGCGTACTCACCGCTTGTCACATAGGTGGGATACGCCCATCCTGCCTTGACGTGCATGCTGAAGGGGTATCCGGAATCCAGACCCGTGCCACGAGCCATGCTGCCAGGCTCGTGGTTGTAGATCTCGCCGACGCCAGAGTTAACAAGGGTCCAACCATTCTGATCGGAAATACTTACCACGAATGGCAAGTAATATCCCCTGACTTCTCCGGAGACATAAATGATCTGCTTGACTTCCCAGTAGAAATAGCCGCCGGAACTGCCTTGCGAACGGACAGCTAAAACCAAGGTGTCGGGATCCTCCGTCTTGAGATGACGGAAGAACTGAGAATTGCTGGACTGGCCGGCAATAGCCTGAGCCATTGATTGCTCGAAGTTGTGAAGAGTGTCTTGAGAGCTGCCATCCACGGCAGGCGGGGTAACCTGATTGACATTATCACAACCAGTGACCCAAGCCAGACAAGCCAGGATAAGCAGGGCAATCCAGGTGAACCGTTTCATGATCTGTTTTCCTTCCCGGAAAAATTATGGTTCCTTGCCTTTAAAAAGGCGTTCTGCACAATGAAATGCGCAGTTTCCCCTCCCAATAAAAAATAGCGTCCCCTCAACGCTTTCTTTCAACTCCTTTCTTGGCTAAATTGATGTAAACTGCAAAGCAAAAGATGCATAACCCAAAAGCTGCGTGAACGATCTATAAATTAAACCCAGTTACGGGTAGAAAACTTCAATGAACTTTAACAAACAGTTACACAGTATACTATTCAATAATATTTCTGTCAATAAAAAGAGGCCCCCGACGAGTACCGCTTTTACTAGTAGGAAGGAAAAAATCCTATCCACCAATAAAAGGGTAGTCGGGGGCCGAACCATCAACTCCAGAAAGTCAGCAAGTCCATACAGCGCCCGTAGGGCTGCGGTTCTTGGCGGAGAAATGGCGATCGTGCCATACTCCTCCTTTCAGGGTTTTTTGGTTTATGCCGTGGCCTTGAGCCCGGCGCTTCACAGTGTACTTATCCGCTTCTTTAGCAGACTAAGTATTATATACACAAAATCAAAAAATTGTCAAGGCTTTTTGTTTATTTTTAGAAGAAAAAATAGATCAAATTGATAAAAAAGCCGAAAATACGGCCAAAAATATTGACTCCGACAAACCTGTCTAAAAAAATCAGCCCCAATAAAATCCAAGGCCCATTGACAGCCAGTCCTCTTTTGAAAGACTCATATCTGTCCGGCAAAAAAGCAAAAAGAATCTTGGAGCCGTCCAGAGGCGGTATGGGTATAAGGTTGAAAATTCCTAAAATCAAATTGATAAAGATAAGATAAAACAAAAAAGTAAAAAGTAAACTATTCAAAGCTAAAAAATTACCCAAAAAATTGGCAATAATTATAAACAAAACTACGCTGATAAAATTGGACAAAGGCCCGGCCAAAGACACCAAAGCCATGCCCCATTTGCGAAAACGCAAATTATAGGTATTGACCGGCACTGGTCGACCCCAACCAAAACCGGCAAAAAGCAACATCAGAGTGCCAAAAAAATCCATATGGGAAAGCGGATTGAGATTCAAACGGCCGTTATATTTGGCCGTGGCATCGCCAAGATAATTGGCGGCCAAAGCATGAGAAAATTCATGCACCGTCAGGGCATAAATAATGCTCAAAATTATCATTAAAAATATTTCCGGCGATTGAAAAAGAGTGTTTATCAGCATATATTATCTTTGACAAAAATTATAATTTATGTTAGCATTTTTTAGTCTATAATATATTATAGCTTACTTAATCACTATGTCAAAAAAATATGGCCAAAGTATGTAAAGTATGCCAGCGGACAGCAATCACCGGCAACAGCCGCAGTCATTCCAATATTGCCAGCAAAAGAAAAATGAGCCTAAATCTCCAAAGCAAAAAAATGGACGGCAAAAAAATCACTATTTGCACCGCTTGCTTGAAAACCGCTAAAAAAATCCAAAGAGCAAAAACTGTCTAAACAAAAATCCCCGCTCGGGGAAATATTTACTATATATAAAACGCCAAAAACAAAAAGGCGTTTTTATAGTCCTTTTAAAAGGACTGATAAAACACCTTTCTGCTAGTCACTATTCACCATTTAATTTTGTGGTTACTGATTATGACTATTGTAGCCCGACTTTTAAAAATGTTGACCCCTAGTAAACCAAGGGCGGAACCCGCAGTCCAAAGGCCAAGGCCCAAGACAATAATAAGGTTCCAAAACAATAGTGTTGTAGAGTCACATATTGTTTAAAAGAATAAGGCTACACTATTAATATAGCATTTTTATAAAAGCCTGACAACTAACAAAAAAACGGCTTAAATTAGCCGTTTTATTTTTACTCTATTTATTTTTGCTCTATTTTGACTATTCCAGCAAGGTAAAACGAGTATAGTCGGGATGATGATCCTGCAATTCATAAGGTAAAAACCAATAACTCAATTCCATGACGGCTTCTTCAGGAGAAGATGAAGCATGAATCAGGTTAAAAACCGCTTTTTGGCTTTTGTCGGCATGGGAAAAAGACAAATGAGCAAAATCTCCTCTGATGGTGCCGGGAGCAGCTGACTTGGGCTCGGTTTCACCAACTATTTTCCTTACCACCTCTACTGCTTCTACTCCCTCAATGGCAATAGCCACCACTGGACCGGAAGTAATCATTCCCACCATCATATCTCTGACCTTTTGGCCGCGGCGCTTGGCCAGATCCTCACTGTAATGCTTCAAGGCAGTGTCTTTATCTGACCAGACCAGCTTCAAGCCAGCAATTTTCAAGCCTACTCTTTCAAAACGATGCATTATTTCTCCTATCAAGCCGCGATTTAGAGCATCCGGCTTGAGTAAAACCAAAGTTCTTTGTAATTTGTCTGACATAAAATTAATTTACCATTTTCTTCTTAACCTCAGCTACAACTTCCGAGGGAGTGATATTGGCCTTGACCAAATAACCAATCGCGCCCAACTGCTTGCCTCTTTCTATGTCCTCGTCTTGGCCTAAGTTAGTAAGCAGCATCACCGGAATACCTTTGGTATCCGGATCTTCCTTGATAGCTTTCAAAACCGAGAAGCCGTCCATCTTGGGCATGATAATATCCAAGAGGATAAAATCCGGCTTGAAGCTCTTGGCTTTTTCCAAACCCTGAACTCCGTCTAGAGCCTTTTCCAAATCATATCCCTCGTTTTTGAACTTGACTTCATACATGTTGGCGAGCATTTCCTCGTCTTCAATCAGTAAGATTTTGATCTTTTTTTCCGCCATAAAATTAAAAAAGTTAATATTAACCTGCCTTTATTATAGGGCAAAAATAAGCAAAAATCAACCCGGTGGCTTATCTAATGGTTTTAGAAGTAATAAGTGAAGCCATTGCTAAAAACCGCTATAGTACCCTGTTCTATATTACTGAGTACTTTGCATTGAATTTTGGCTAAACGATCTAGAGTTTCCAAATGAGGATGCTTGAATTTGTTATTTAAGCCTGCCTGAATTAAACAAAGCTCAGGATTAACAAATTGTAAAAATTCTACTGCTGAAGAATAACGGCTGCCGTGATGGCCGATTTTTAAGATCTTTGATTGCAAATCAAAACCCGAAGACAGCAATTTTTTCTCCCCGACTTCTCCCAGATCGCCGGTAAAAAGAAAATTTGTCTGGCCGTAGCTTATCTTTATCACCAGAGAATTTTCATTGAAATCATCGTGCTGGAAATCCGCCAAAAGTACCTGAGCGGACAAATCATCAGCCAGCTGGAAAACATCACCGGCCTCGGCGATAATAGGCGTGAGATTTTTTTCTTGGAGCTTGGCCTGCCAAATATGATATAAAAAATCATCCGGTTGATGGGCAGTGGTGATAATATTTTTTATCTGATATTTGTTCAGCAGTTCTATCAAGCCGACTATATGATCAGCATGGTAATGGCTGATAATCAAATAATCAATATTCCTTTCCTGCCAAGGCAAAACTTGCCCTAGACGATACAAAAGCAAATTGTCCGGCCCGCCGTCAATCAAAATATTTATACCCGAAGGATGACTGAGTAAAATCGCATCGCCTTGACCCACATCCAGAAAATAAACTGCCAAGTCATCTGGCCGGCGTGGCCAAATAAAAAATAAAAACAAAATAATCAAAATCGCCAAAAATATTTTTTTATTCATAATCTTGGGGTTTTAAAACCAAAGTAAGCAAGCCCATAAAAAACAAAGCCAGCAAAAGATAAGTGGCAGAGAAAGTGCTGTTTTGCAAATAAGCATAAGGCAGTCCGGCCAGCCAAGCAGCTATGGTCACTATCAACTTAAAACAAATAAAAAGCGGCCAGCTTATCAACCAAGCTATAGGAGCAACTAATCCGAAAATAGCCAAGGCCATGCTCAAAAGCAAAATCAAGGGCAAAAAAGGCAATATCAAAAAATTGGCCAGCGGGGCAATCAGAGAAAAAATCCCAAAATAATAAACAATCAAAGGCCAAGTAAAAACTTGAGCAGCTAGAGTCACTGACATTACTTCCCTTAATTTAAAAATTTTGGGAATAAAAACCAAGACTCGCTGGAAAAATTTAACAAAATAAAGCAGTCCCAAGACTGCCAAAAAAGACAACTGAAAGCCAATGTCATAAAGTAGCACTTGCCTATTTATCAAAACAAAAATATCAGCTGCTAAAAACAGACTAGAAATCGAGCTGGAGTTGCGGCCAAAAAAAGGCCCTAACAAAACCATCATGACCATCAAGCTGGCTCTGACTGCTGAACTGGGAAAAGCAATAAGATAAAGATAAAAAAATAGAATTGAAAGAAGCCAGACAAAAGATCTTTTGCGGGAAAAGCCTAGCCAAAGCAAAAAACTCTGCAATAAATAAACAATAATAGCAATATGTAAGCCGGAAATAGCAATAATATGGCTTAGTCCCACTTGAGCAAAAACATCTCTTAGCTCAGCTGGAATTTCCCGCCTATCAGCCAAAAGCATGGCTTTGGCCAGAGAGGAAGCCGGTTCAGGTAAATAAGAGTTGAGGTTATTCCAGAAATACTGCTTGGCCTGCAAAAGATAAAAATGACTATCCTTTTCTTGGCCAACGACTTTTATTTTGGCAAAAGAACAGGTGCCATAAATTTTGTCTTTGGCCAAATATTTGTCATAAAAAAATTCCCGGCCGAATTCATCGGCTATAGGCTCGGGCTGGTAAACTTTGCAGGCAATTTCCAAGACATCGCCGACCTGATACTGGGGATAAAGTGGCCCGTAGAGCAAAATCCGGCCCAAATAATTTTCCAAATTTTGCGGCTCAATTGTCAAGTTCCAGCCAGCTAATTTTTTGTCGGCCTTTTTGACTAGGCCATTGAAAACATAAAATTGATTATAAGCAAAATCTTGATTTTGAACTTCTTGGTCAAAATAAAGCAGCCAAACAAAATTGGCCAATAAAAAAATGAGACTAAAGGCTAAAAACCACTTACTTTTGCTTCTCATACGCTTTTGCCAAAAAGGCCAAAGGCGCATCCCGCTCCCCTTTCTTCTGAGGGAAAAGCGGAAAAATCGCTTTACTTCTTACTTATCAACTATGCCATTAAATCTTATTTTAAAAATTTTGTCAAAATCACTTGGACAAAACGCTGGGTAATAAAGGCAGATAAGGCAAGCCTAGGCTGCTGAAAAAATCATTGCCTGCCGACCAGATAAAATAAGCAGCCAAAGAATTAGGCGCCAAAGGTTTTTTGTCTGTCAGCAGCTGGCTGCTGAAAAATGCCTGCCTGCCGGGACTTTTTATTTTGGCCAGCAAGGCCAATCTGCTACTATCAAAAGCAATAGGCCAAGGACGATTCCAGTCGGCCTTAACAGTCAGCTCATTGGCCGACAAGCTAAAATCCGCCATTATCGGCTGGCTATCCAGCCACAATTCCCAGTCGGTTATTGCCAAATCAGCATAATCAATTTGCCAACTTAACTTATGGACAAATAAAGGATCTTGGCCGATTGCCCGCAAATCAAGCTCGTAAACTTTATTCCAGCCTTCAAGCAACTTGGTATTTAAAACTCCTTCTTTCACCTCAAGATAATAAGGCTTGCCTTGATAATCACTCAAAAACAAAGAACGGTTCAATTTTATATTTTGACCAGAATAGTAAGCCAAAGCCTCTGCTTCAGCCAAAGTCAAGCTAAAATTTCCTGCCGGCAAATCCAGGGCGTAAACTTCAAAAAATCTCGGCTGGTTGATATTGGGCCTATGTTCAAGAAAAAATTCTATAGCGCCAGCTTGCGCCAAAGCCTCGGACAAAAGACGATCGCCTTCAACCAAGGCAAAAGCTCGTCCAGTCAAATCAATATCTCCTTGGTAAATCAAGCGTAAATATCCCAGATCAGCTGATTCGCCATAATTGACCAGACTAAAACTAGCAATTGACTGAGGCAGTCCAGCCGCCAAAAAATAATCCGCACTGGCTGAAACAAAAGCCGCCAAATACCCCTGCTCCAAAAAAGAAACCAGGCCGCTCTCGGCAGGGAAATCGCCGTCTGGGAAAAGTATCGTGCCTTTGTATTTGAGAGCCACATCAGCTCTGTCGGCAATGATAAAATTAAAAAGCGTGCCTGGCTGAGCGCTATGGCTTTCAACCAAACGCAAGCTAAAATGATTTTGGCCAGCTGGCAAAAAATAATCAGCTAGCTGAAAATGAAGACTGCCGCTTTCGTCTATGACTTTGATTGCGCCCAACTGAGTGGAGCCATGATAAAGCTGAAGCTTGTCTATCAAATCTAAATCATAAACACCGACCATCCCTACTTTTAATTTATACAAGGAAGCGCCGGCTTGATTGTTTTCTAGGACAAAATCAAACAAAGAAACATTGCTAGCATCTTTGGCCAGAGGCAGATCAAAATTGGCTGAAATAAAACGGGAATAAAAACCGCTCACCGGATCACCGACTGCTTGTCCAGCTGGGCCGCGAGTAGCTGAAAAAATAAAGATAAAAATAAAAAAGGCCAAAAATAAAAAAGGCAAATACAGCTTGAGCTGGCTGGGATGGGAAAACTTTCTTGCTTCTACTGAGGGACTTAGGTGTTCAAACATAGCTATATTATAACATAAAAAAATTGTTTTTAAAACAATTTTTGAGAAAAAAATCTAGTTAACAACTACTGATTCTGCCGAGACAAACCATCAATAATCAAAGGCATTAGATCACCGTCTAAAACCCCTGCTGGATCGGTCAATTCAAAATCAGTGCGATGATCTTTGACCAGCTTATAAGGGTGCAGCACATAAGAGCGAATCTGGTTGCCCCAAGCTGCTTCGGTATATTCACCCCGCAAAATTCTTTTTTCTTCTTCTTTTTCACTCTGATAATACTGCTCCAGCTTACTCTGCAAATAAGCCAAGGCTTGTTTTTTGTTCTGGCCTTGAGAACGCTCATTTTGGCAAGTAGCGCTGATGCCTGTGGGCAAATGAGTAATTCTAACCGCTGAATCAGTGGTATTGACTGACTGGCCACCATGGCCGGAGGCGCGGAAAGTGTCTATTTTCAAATCTTCTTCTTTGAGTGCTGACTTGGCTTGGCTGATTTCAGGAATAACTATCACCATCGCAAAAGAAGTATGGCGAGCTTTATCAGCGTCATAAGGGGATAATCTCACCAGACGATGAACGCCCGCTTCGTTCTTGAGATGGCCATAAGCATAAGGCCCGCTAATCTTAAAAGTAGCGCTTTTGATGCCCGCCTCATTGCCAACCGATCTAGACAAATAAGCTACTGACCAATTTTTTTGTTCAGCAAAACGCAAATACATTCTTTCTAGCATTTGCGCCCAGTCTTGAGCATCCACTCCGCCAGCGCCAGCGTTGATAGTGACAATCGCCGGCAAATTATCATATTGGCCTTGCCAATAAAGGCTCTGGGAAAGCTGCTTATATTCTTTTTGCAAAAAATCCAAATCGTCAGCCAACAATCCCAAAGCCAGCTTGTCGGCTTCTTCTTCTTCAGCCAATGCTTGCAGGCCGGCCAAGCGACTTTGGACAAGACGCCAACGATTTATTGTCTCTTCCAAAAAACTGACCTGCTGACTGATGTCTTTGACTTTTTCTCTGTCTTGCCAAAAATCCGGAGCTGACATTTTTGTCTGCCAGACCTGCAACTCTGCTTCTTTTTTGGGCAAATCAAACAACAAAATGGCCTGTGCAAACTTATCTGACAAATCCTTGATTTCTTCTCTTAAATCCCTAAATGTCTTAGTTTTGGACATTGTATTTCTCCAGAGTAACCCTGATACTTTTTATCTCTCCTTGAGACCAAACTTTGAGCTCAATGCTATCTCCAGGCAAAAAAGAGCTAATGGCTTTGGCTAAGTGATAATTTTGATTCAAATCCTGGCCGTTTATCGCTAGAATAATGTCGTTTTCCGCCAAAGAAGCTTTGGCTGCCGGCGAGCCAGGTAAAACAGGTGGCTGGCTAGCGTTGCGGCCAGCGCTAATTAAAGCTCCTTGTTCAAAATCCAAATTATTTGCAGCGGCAATTTCCTTGTTGAGCATAACATAACGCACCCCCAAATAAGGCCGGACTATTTCTCCGCTCTCTTTGAGGCTCAAAATAATTGACTTGATGGAATTGATGGGAATAGCAAAACCAATAAGCTGGCCGGAACGGGAAATAGCCGTATTAACTCCTACTACTTGACCGCTTAAATTCAGCAGAGGCCCGCCAGAATTACCCGGATTAATAGCGGCATCGGTCTGAATAACATCTTCCAGTCTCTCCGAAGCTCCTGAGCTGGCTGCGGCAATAATACTGCGTCCTATACCAGAGACCACGCCGGTAGTCACGGTGTTGCTAAACTCAGCTAAAGCATTGCCTATAGCTACAACACTCTGACCTATCATCAAGCTGTCAGAATCACCTAGCTCTACTACCGGCAAATTATTGGCTTCAATTTTTAGAGCGCCAATGTCGTTGAAAAGATCAGTCCCTACTATTTCAGCGGCAAATTCTCTGTCGTCATTTAAAACTACTTTGTAGCGGGCACTAGTATCACTCAAAACATGTTTATTGGTCAAAATGTAACCATCTGGAGAAATAATGAATCCTGTGCCGCCGCCGACTTTTTGAAAATTGGGCTCACGATCGTTAGAACGGTCGTTCGGCAAGGGACTAGTATAAGGCCAAGGGAAAAAATTCTCAAAAAATGGATCAATGCTGACACCGGCACTGACATCTTTTTCTATAATAATAGACACTACGGCTGGACTGACATTTTTGACCACATCTATCACTGCTGATTCTTGATTTAGTTCCACTATTGTTTTTTGTAAAACGGCCTCTAAGCCGCTGTCCCTAGACCAAGGCAAGCGATCAAAAGCAAAAATGGTCAAATAAGAGCCGAATAGGCCCCCTAAAATCACGCTAATAAAAATTGTCGCAATAGTTCTTGGCATATTGAAAACTAGACTTAAAAATTATTATTGGCACCACTGCCTGATCATTGCCTCTCTGGTATCAGGGTTGCAAAAAGCTTCCAGCAAAATATCCATCTGATTTTGACTGTTGTTTGTCTCCTCTTTTTGCTGAACCAGACTAAGTTGAGAAGTAAAAATACGATAGGCCGGCTCAAAAATTTTAATGTATTCTTTCAGCACCGGAGTCAAATAAATAATACCGATTATCAAAGGAGCGGCAATGATTATGACCCTGATAAAGCTAAAAATAGTGTTGAGAGTGAATTTTTTCTCTATTTTTTTGATTCTCTCATCTAGACTCTGCAAAAGAGCCTTGTTTTCTTTGTCTAGCTTTTTTAATTCTTCATCCAACATAAAAAATATTATTTAATACTATACCTGAAAACTACTAGTTTTCCAAACTTTCCCTTTATTTCCCTTTATATTATAACTATCTATGCTAAGAGCACAAGGGAAATCAAGTTATATAATTATTATACACCATTATCGCCCAGAGGGCGACCGCCTTATGGGCGGTAACAAAAAAATAGAATTAACAAAACTGCTAGCGCCGGCGGCCAAGCCAATTCCGGCTACGCCCAAAACGCCCCAAAAAATTGACCTTGAGCCAAATATTCTTGCGCTTTTGCTGCCGCCGGCGCCAATAAAAATAAAATGATCTAAATAGCGCGCCTCCAAGCAAAACACCAAACAAAAGGGTCGCTATAAACAAATATTTGGTCCAAAATAAAACTTTGGCTGGAAAATAAATGGTCAAAGGAATTTTCAAGCCCGAAGCGGCATTGAATCTTTTTTGATCCAGACTTCTGGCCAAAATTGATAAATTGGTTTTTTTGACGCCGCCCTGATCGCGGCTACCGGCAAAAGCCACTTCTACTGCCGCTGACTCTTCAGGCATCAGCGACAATTCGCTTGGATTTATTTTCAGCTCAGTGGCAAAAGCATCGGCATAAATAGAAATAGACATCGGCTCCAAGGATATATTTTTTATTGATAAAGAAGCGGCTGATTTATCAGGAACAATAATCTCAAGTTGCGCCGGGCGGACTGACAATCCCAAAGCCGCCGCCGCCAAGGGAAAGAAAAGAAAAAGTAAAATTGCCAAAAAAAATGCCTTCATATTTTATCGGGCAGTAGCCCAGAAAATAAGCTGGCCACTTTTGGAACCAGACAAAGAAAATCCGGACGGCACAGCCAAGCGGACATTGACCGCATTGCTGGCGGCCGTAGCCAAATTGGCCTGCCAGGCAGGCCAAAGTTGATTATCAAGCCTGACATTTTCTGCGAAAATATCCTCACCCAAAATACTTGACTCCAAATGAATATCCAGACTGCCCAGATTATTAACGATCACTATACTTTCGGCTGACTGACCGGGCCTGAGAGAGCCAAAGTTGATGCTAGACTGGCTAAGAGAAAAAGCCACTGTTCCCTCCTGCGGGCCAGGATCACTAGCTTCAATATAAGCCAAAAGATCCACGCTTTGCGATACTCCTTCGCCGACGCTGGCAAATAGCTTTTCGCTACGGACATAATTGTCGCTGCCGGCAACAAAAAGCGGATAAACTCCATCGCTGGCAAAAGCAATTTCTGCTTGTCCGGCCGAGTCACTCTGATAATTTAAACTACCCGCTTTGATGTCGACACCGACCAAAGACTGCCAAACAGAACCGTCAAAATACTGAGTTAAAACAGTAATAATTTCTCCTGCCTCGACTTGAAGCTTGTCAGCAGTCAAGCGGCTGGGGTAGAAAGGATAGCCGCCATAAGCCCACAAAACCTCATCATCGGCCGCCAGCTGATAATTGTCAGCCGAGACTGTCCCGGCTTGCCAATTGACAAAATATTGCCAGCCACTGCTGCCTTGAGAATCAATACCGCCTATTGAAGATACATAAGGACCATAGTCGGAATTTTCTATCTGATAAGTATAGCCGCAAATTTGTGCTGCTGCTGCCAAAATATCTAAAACCGTCACTGCTGATAAGCCTTGCGTCAAGCACAAAGAATTATCCGGTCCTTCAATGCGTATTTTCTGGCCCAAAGGCAAAGGAGTATTACTCTCTTCTGACAAACTAAGATAATTGAGAGGATAATACTTGCCTGATAAAGCTACTAGCGCGTAGGCTGTCACCATAGCCGAGCCATTACTGTCGCTAGGCAGCCACAAAAAAGATCCGTTTGGCTGCAAAAGGCTGTTTAGAAAAACTACTGGATCAGCGCTATTTTTTTGCCAAGTCAAAGGACTGATATTCGCTTTGTTAAGCGCCGCTACGACCCAAGCTGTCGAAGCGCCGTCTGACTGAGATCCAGCTTGATAAGGAAAACCACCGTCATCATTTTGCAAATCCTGTAAATAAACCAAGCTGGCTTGAAGCGGAGCTGAAGTCGGAGCCAATCCTGCGTCCAAAAGCGCCATTATAGCCGCTGCTGTATCATTGCTATCAGAATCATTTATCTCTACTGACCAGCTCCAGCCGCCATCCGAATTCTGCTGGCTTAAAATAAAATTTTTAATCTCCCCTATATTACTGCGTCTATCCGCCGCGGCCAAAGCCATCAGTCCCCAAGAATCATCATTGAGAAGCTCCGGCGAACCAAGCTGGCCATTGTTAAAATTATTTTCTACTGTATTGGCCAGCGCGACAATAGCGTCGCTATCTTGGCTGGCAACAGCCGCCAGAGCCAAAATATTTTTGGCAGCCGTCATTAAATCAGCCGTACCAGCATCAATATAAGAAATATCGGGATTGCTATAACCATTTGCTGCCAAAGCCTGCGTAATCCAACTGTTTTGATTTTGGCTCTGTAAATAAACAATACTGGCGCTATAATCAGCTTTGGCCGGAGCAAAAGAAAAAACCAGCGTCGCTACAAGCAGTAGTAAAATAATTCTTCTTTTCATAAATTTTATTAAATTATTATTAAAAAACTCCGCCTAAGAAAAGCGGAGACAAACCTATTATATTTAAATAATAAACTCATCCCTTTTCTCCTTAGGAAAAGACACAAGAACTCAGGTATCTGACTTATCCCGATTTTGTTAAAAATCGGGCTTACAGTAGCTAGGACTGTGGGGGTTTTGCACCCCGCTTCCCTGATTTGGTTGTTAAAATACCAGCCAAGTTATTCTAACAGGAAAAAAATCTCTTGGCAAATCAGCCTATTTTAAAGGCAATTTTTTGTTTTTGAGCAGACGGTTCAATTCTTTTTGAAAAGTTTTAGCGTCCTTAAAAGAGCGATAAACCGAAGCATAGCGGATATACGCTACTTGGTCAAAAGACTTAAGCCGCTTCATCAGTATTTCGCCGATTTGCTGAGAGGTAATCTCGCTGCCAGACTGCTTTTGAATGTCCCTTTCTATGTCGCGAAACAACTTATAAAAATCCTCTTCCCGATAAGGCCTTTTTTCCAAAGGGATTTTCAGGCTTTTGATCAATTTCTCTTTGTTGTAGCTCTCCCGCCGGCCGTCGCGCTTGACCACGGTCAAATCCAATATTTCCATTTGCTCAACCGTAGAAAAGCGAAAATCGCAACGACTGCAAACTCGGCGGCGCCTAATACTAAAACCCTCGCCGCTTAAACGAGAGTCTATCACCTTAGTGTCCTTGCCTTTGCATTCCGGACAATGCATGAATTAACGGTTTTTTAATTTTTTTCTCAAAAAAGCCGGAATATCCAGTTCTTCCTCTTCTTTGCTTTTTTCCAATTCTATACGCTCTTCTTTTTCCTCATCTTCCTTTCTAGGTTTTTCAAAAGCACGCTTGAGAGTCCGCTCTTCTTCTTTTTTGGCAAAAGTTTCTGGGTAAGACAAACTGCTCTTGGACTGGCTAAGCGGTGCTGACGATGATTTCTCATGATCAGCCGCCTTAAATCCAGTGGCAATAACCGTCACTTTGATTTCATCTCCTAAAGACTCGTCAATCACCGCGCCAAAGATTATTTTGGCTTCTGGATCGCAGCTGCTGGTAATGACTTCCGCCGCTTCATTGACTTCCAGCATGCTCAAACTGCTGTCGCCGCTGATAGTAAACAAGACTCCGGTCGCGCCGTTTATGGACAGCTCCAAAAGCGGACTGTCAATGGCGGCCTTGGCCGCATCCTTAGCTCGATTTTCACCGCTAGCTCGACCGATGCCCATCATGGCTGAGCCGGCCTGGTGCATAATGGCTTTGACATCGGCAAAGTCCACATTGACCAAGCCCGGGACAGTGATAACATCGGAAATACCCTGTACTCCTTGTTTTAATACTTCATCCACTATAGAAAATGCTTCTAGTAATGATGTCTTTTTTTCTATGACCTGCAGCAAGCGGTCATTGGGAATAGTAATAATAGCATCCACTTTATCCAATAATTTTTCCAAGCCTCGCTGGGCTATTTCTCTTCTCTGCACTCCTTCAAAAGTAAAAGGCTTGGTCACTACCGCCACCGTCAAAGCCCCCACTTCTCTGGCCAGTGATGCAATCAAAGGCGCTGCACCCGTACCGGTACCTCCGCCCAAGCCGCAGGTAATAAACACCATGTCCGAGCCTTCCAGCTCGCTGATAATATCCTGCTCATTTTCCTCAGCGCTTTTGAGGCCTAGATCTGGATCCATGCCTGCTCCCAAGCCGCGCGTGGTATTTTTGCCAATGTGAATTTTTCTAGGAGCAACTGAGTGATGCAAAGCCTGAGCATCGGTATTGACGGCAATAAAATCAATTCCCCGGATTTTGGCTGTTACCATCCGATTGATAGCTGATCCGCCCGAACCGCCCACGCCGACTACTTTGATGTTGGCAAAAGCCTCTATAGGAGGAATGACTTCTTTGATGTTTTTTCTAACCATTATTTTGAATTAGTCAATTTACTTATTATTTTAAGAAGAAGGCCAAATTGATTTAAACCAATTTTTCAATTTGGAACTGGTTTTGGCTGCTGAAGAAAAAGGCGACAAATGAGACAAAAATCCGCTGCTGAAATTGATGTTTTGGTGCGCCCAAATCACTAAACCCAGAGCTGTAGTATACTCTAAATCATTTATCTTATCTATGGCAAAATTACGGTTGCTGGGCAAGCCTAAAAAAGCCGGCAAACCCAAAACTTTTTTGGCCAATTCCTCCACTAGAGCCAGCTTAGCGCCACCACCGGTCAAAACCACCCCAGCCGGCAACTTGCCTTCTTTGCCAATTTTTTTCAATTCTTGATTTAGCAAAGAAAAAATCTCCTCCATCCTGGCTTCACAAATCTCAGCTATGTCTTTTTTGTAAACATAGGAGCCTTTTTTCTCGTCTTCAGAATACTTGTGCAGATCCACTTCGTCTCTTTTGGCAATGCCCTCGCTGATGGCCTGAGCATGATCTATTTTGACTGCTTCGGCCACTTCTACCGAAGTCTTGAGTCCAATAGCCAAATCATTGGTAATATGACCGGCACCAACTGGCAGAACCGCCGTATGCAAAATATTGCCTTCTTCAAAAACAATCAAAGAAGTAGTAGCTGATCCGATGTTGACCACGGCCACGCCCAAATCTTTTTGCCGAGGAGTCAAAACTGCCTCAGCTGTAGACAAAATGGAAAAAACAATGGTTTCAATATCTACTCCTGTTCTATAAATAACTTTGGTGAGATTTTTAACCTGGGAAGACAAAGCCATAATCACCTGCGTTTCTACTTCCAGACGCACACCGGACATGCCTTGAGGCTCTTTGAGGCCTTTTTGGTCATCAAGATTATAGCTAATAGGCAAAACATGTAAAACTTCGTAATTGGGCAAAGTAGTAGTGCTCTCTGCCACCTCTAGAGCTCTTTCTACATCAGAATCCTCTACCTGCTCATTGGCTTTGGCTACAGCGACCACTCCTTTACTGGGCAAAGTCTTGATATGAGCGCCGGCAATACCAACCACGATCTTATCAATACGCTGACCAGTCATTCTTTCGCATTTTTCTATGGTCTCGGAAATGCAAGAAACCGCCTCTTCAATAGAGGCGATGCTACCGCGGCTAATACCCTCGGCTGGTGTCTCTGCCGCGCCAATAATACTCAATCGGCCATCGGCTACCACCTGTCCCATCACTATCCGAATACTGCTCGTGCCTATGTCCAGTCCGCAAATTATGTCTTTTTTACTTGCCATGATTAGCGCCAAAACTTAACTTATGATTATTAATTATAACTAAATTATTGATTTTTGCCAAATGATATTTATAAAAAAATAAGCGCTCCTATTATCAGAGCAAAGATACTGGCCAAAAGCACTGTAGCAGCTGCCAAATCCTTGATCTCCTTAGCAAAGGCATGAGTACGTGGGGCTAAAATATCCACTAGCCGCTCCAAAGCCGAATTGACTATTTCTAGAGACAAAATCAAAGCAATAGTAACTATCAATATCAGCCAAGACTTGATATCAAGCTGTCTTTGCCAAGCCAATAAAAGAACTAAAAAAGCTATCACTACCTGAATCCGAAAAGTTTTTTCAGTTTTAAAAACCGTCTTTAATCCCCGAAATGCGTGTCTAAAACTGCGCCAAAGCGATTGAAACATAAAATTTATTTTGCTAAATCTCCCAATATCTCCTCTTCTAGTTTTGTTTGCTGCTTGGCCTCTTGTGCGCTTCTTTCATGGTCATAGCCCAAAAGATGCAATATCCCATGAACCGTCAAAAGCTGCAGTTGGGACTTGAGGCTTTGTTTTTTTTCTTTGGCTGCCTGCCTGGCTTGATTGACGGAAATAAGCACCTCACCCAATTCATCGCTAGCAGCCAAAGAAAAGGATAAAACATCAGTAGCCTTGTCTTTGCCGCGGTAAACCCTGTTCAATTCCTTCATCTCTTTATCCGACAACAGAGCAATAGAGACATTTTTCAAGTAGCCAAAACGTTTATTGATTATTTTTTCCAAACTTCCCAGCCAAGAAAAGTCTGCTCGCTGTCCTCTTTTGTTCAAAAACAAAAAATTAGCCATAAATAGAATTACAATAGCCTACATACTACTATCCAAAAGCTCAAAGCTGTTTTGCATCATTTGAAAAGTAGTATGGAAATTCTCGGTCAAAGCCGCGCCGCTTTCGTAAATAAGTATATAAATAAACTGATTGTTCACTGCCAAAATTTGCTTGCCGTCAGCTGAGCGCAAAGCTGGTTGTCCAGCCAGAGAATAATTTTGCATATTAGCTGCCGACGGCAACAGATTGCCCAGCTCCTGCCTGGCTTGACTAAGCGTCAATGCTCCGTCGTTGGCCATGGCATAAATAATGAAAAACTCCCCGGTCTCGGAATCCGGCAAAATCATAATCTGAGATAAGTCATTGCCAATAGCTTGCGCTACCCAAGGATTGGGCTTGAGCAATGAATAGCCGAACAAAGAATTAATAAACCTGTCTACCAGACCCGAATCTTCCAAACGTCCCGGGCCAAGAGGGTTATAAAGGTTGACTATCTCCATGCCATCGCTATAACCATCGCGGTCAGTATCAGGATTGTTGGGGTCAGTGCCATAGAGCATTTCTTCTTCATAAGTAAGCATATCATTATCAGCGTCTATATTGGTAATGGGCGCTGGCTCTGGAGTAGGCGTAGGTTCTGGTATTGGCGCTGGCTCTGGAACCGGCTCGGGTTCTGGCTGAACTTGCCCAGGTGGCGCCTGAATATTATTGTCAGCCGCGGGAGCTTGCTGGCCTGTCTGACTATCAGCCGGCAAGACCGGCTCTTCTGCTTGGGAAAAATACCAAAAAATACCCGCTAAGACTCCCCCTGAAATAAACATAAAAACCAAAGTAAAAATAACTATGCCTTTGACCGGTGATTTGACTCGGCTAGCTTTGACTGTCTTGCCCGGCGAAGCTGGCTTAGGCTCATTTTTGGAAATAGTGAATTTACCCGGCATAACATAAATAGAAGATTGATCAATCTCCGGCTCTGGAATGCTTTTGGGCTGGATATTTTCCTGATCCTGATCGCTGGCCTGATTAAAATTATTTGGATTTTTTGGGCTGCCAAAATTAAGCATGATTTCTCAAGTTTACTGATTATATAAAAATTTTTTAATATAAGCGACCTGTACTTTGATATCTACCCAGAGCTTCTTCTATATGCTGCATGGGACGGAAGAAAAAATCATCCGGCACTTGCTCCCAGAAGCTAGCTGGCAAGGGTATGGGCATAGCCGGCATTTCATCCAAAAGACCCGGGCCAAGAGGATTATAGTCATTTTCCACTTCTACTCCATCGCTATAGCCATCGCGGTCAGTGTCGGGATTGTTGGGGTCAGTGCCATAGATAAATATCTCTTCGTAATCAGTCAAACCGTCACCGTCAGTATCAGCCAATAGTGGATTGGTGCGATAAACTCTCACCTCGTCATAATCCAGCACGCCGTCATTATCCGTGTCAGGATCATAAGGATTGGTACCCAAGGCTCTTTCTTCAGCATCACTTAGTCCATCCAGATCGCTGTCTAAAAACCTGTCATCGCCTATATCAATGATGGGATCAACATCTATGGGCGGCTCGTCGCCATTGCCGTTTTGCCCATTTACTGGTGGTTGCTCAATCGGCAAACCACCCCCTTCCGGCAAAAAATCGCTTCTAAAAACAAAATAATAAAAAGCGCCCCCCGCCAGTAGCAAAAGAAAAAATACTGATAACACTATAATTATTTTTTGCTTGGGACTTTGCCCCTCGGGAATATCTTGGCTAACCAAGTCTGCCGGCAAAGCTGGAGCCATTTGTTCGCTCTGCTGAGACGCTTCAGCAGTAGCTAAAGGTAAGCCTTGGTTGGGTGATATGGGCTGCATTTTGCCAGAACGCAAAGCACTAGGCTTCTCTTCAAATGAAGCGGCTCTTGCGACTGGCGACTGATTGACTTGGGAAGTTGGATCAACATCGGCAAACATATCGTCCAGCTTTTTCGGAACTTGGCCAGAACTCTGATTTTGATCTTTTTTTAAGTCATCAAACATGATTTTTTACTATAATTTTTATAAAACTAAGGAGTAGGTAAAGTACAATCCATAAACCCATCACCACGGCCATCACAGAAAGTGGAATTAATCACTGATATAGTAGCCGCTGACCAGCCAGTAGTACTACTCAAATACCTGCCACCAGTGCCATCTGCCAAACATTGTCCATGAGCAGCCAATTCTGCGTGAAAATTAGTAAACAATACCGGACTAATAGCAACTTTTGTATTCTGAGAATTGGCCAAATCTATGGAATGAGCTAAAACATCATGAGTGCCTGAACCAAAACTTGTATCTGGATTACAGTTTTCATTTGCTCTCAAAATAGATGCATTACTACCGCAATAACCACCTTCATCGCTTACTGGAATAAGCAACCTGTGATATCCTGGTAGCCAATTATAATCTGGAATTATCTTGGTCATAGCATAGCCCCAGTTACTCAATCGTCCAGCTGCGTCGCCATGTCCGCTTATAAAACCCGGGTCAGGATTACCTATTATATTTAAATAATCCTGGCATCTTTCTCCGTAAAGAACTTGATCCCCATCTGCAGAAACTTCGCTGTTAATATCATTACTACTATTGTTATAAAAACTCAAATAACGAACTCTTTGGTTATAAGGAGCCTGGCGTAAAGGACAGTCAGTATACAAAGCTTTGAAGACTACTTGTGATTCATCTAGCCAGCCAGCCGATCCGAGCCAAGGCGATAAGCTCGGTATATCGTCAATGGTGATAGGTGTTAAATAAGTAGGAGTTACCGGATTGGTATATACACCGCCTCCTGGAACACCAGAGCCATCGGCCGATACTATACCACCGTCATTATCCCCCATTACAAAAATGGATATACGATAATCAATGTCCCCGTAAGCGCCACTATCTAAATTATTCACCACCTGCTGCAAAGAGCTGCAAAGAGCGACCGCTCTATCATACATACTACCAGAAACATCAAATACATACACTATGTCTATATCTTTCTCTATCTGCACCGCTGGATCAAAACCAGTATCGCATTGTTCCCACTGCTGCACTATTCCGTCGCCGCACCAACCGCCGGTATTGCCGCAACTAACACACTCGTACTGATTGTTGGGAGAGGAAAAATTAGCAAAATTGCTACCCCTAGGCCAAGGGAAACTACCGCCTGGAGGATTATTGCCACCCGGACCCCAATCGCAGCCTTCGCCAAAAAATACCTGTCTAATTCCGTCACCGCAATAAGGGCCGCTGGGATCGCTTCTTTGACACATAAAGCTCCCTGTCATATCACAAGTATAAGTATTGTCCGGACCTGATTGAGCCGGCAAAGGTCTATTTGGATAATGCAGGCCATCACAAACCTCACTATAAGCCAATTGGGCAATGCCGTCGCCGCAGTAACCGCCTATTCTAGCTAGACAATCCGCTCGGCAAGAATACTGATTAGTCTGACTTGACTGATCGGGCGAAGGCGGTGCCGGGCTTTGAGTTATACCTCGCCAAGGATCGCCTGGATCACAGAATTCATCATTACCCAAATCCCAAACGCCGTCGCCGCACCAACCGCCATAAGTAGGAGAACAAGCTCCGTAGTTAAGCCCGTTATAAGTAAAATATCCAACTCCATGTGGACGACAAGCGTATTGATTAAAAGGAGTAGAATTAGGAGGGCTGGGCGTACTATAATTCATCAGATAATCACAATTCTCACCGAATTGAGATTGTAAAGTACCGTCGCCGCAATACTGGCTGGTAAATTGACACAATGTATTGCAAGCATAGGCTAAATTAGGACCAGAATCATGCGGGCTGGGTGTACTATAATTCATATAATCACACTGCTCTTCCGCTTGCACTATGCCATCACCGCAATACCCGGCATAAGGGGCGCCAACACTACAAGTCACTTGGCAAGAGCTGTTGCAACTAGCCACGCCGCCATTGGTACAGCCCCAGGTACTCAAGCCGCTGGGACTGGCTGATGAGTCACACTGCTCTATACCTGCCGACCAAACACCGTCACCACAACGAGCAGCTGGGTAAGCATTGGGTCCTTGATTACACATTGCCTGACAGCCTTGGCCACAGAATAAACCATGTCCAGACTGACAAATAAAATCACCAGCAAAATTATTACCTTCGCACTGCTCATAATAAGACTGAATAGTGCCATCACCACAATAACCACCGCATTCAGCCTCACCAAAAGGCGGATCTGGTACATACCAAGTACAGCTGATATCATTGCCGTTGGAGCCAATGGTGCCAGGCGGATTACAACCAACCATACGCGGTGTCCACCAATCATAGTTAGCTGGACAAGCATTTATAAATCCACCGTCACACTGCTCATTACCGTCAACTATACCGTTACCGCAATAAGGACTAGCTGGCCCGCCAGGAGCATTGAGGTTTGTAGCATTACAATAACTAACCAAACCCAAATTGACATTTATACCTAAAGAAGAAAGTGTTGGTCGCAATCTATTAACAAAATTAATATTATACTGCGCCGGATAAATATCATATTCAAAGTTGGCACCTAAGTCATAATCCTGCCCCCCTGATAAAACATTGTATAAATAAACTAAAGAATTTTGAGGACAAACAAAAGTATTAGGATCAACCGACTGATTCCAGCAAGTAGCAGGGTCAGCCCCCTCTGGACAACCATTAAATCTATTAATTGGGTCAACTGCTGCCAATGAACCTAAGGCGGAAGAAAAAGCATCCTGCCAAGACGGCCAAGGGCTGGTAGACATGCCTTGGACATAAGTACCGGCTCCTAAAATAGGGTAATAAGGCCTGCAAGTTTGAGTACCGGGGCAATCATTATCTTGAGCGCAAGCCATCAAACTATTACCGCTGCAAGCTTTGTGACTTTGGCCGTATTCTTCCAGTCGCAAAGCTATACTAACCAAATCTGCCAAACGCTTGGTATCACGACGGAGCTTGAGTCCTTGGGAAAGGCAACGACCCTCACAGTCAAAATCGCTGCTACAAGCAATACTTGCATCTACTTCACAGACATTATTATTATTTTGAGTAATATTAATATTTAATTTAAGATTATCCACAAATTGGCTAAAAATATTTATAGTATCCGGCCGAGCGCCAATATTATGCGCTAAAATATAAATATTGGTATACAAATTACCAGATATATTTGTACCGGCAATATAAATAGTACTGCCTACTTGCAAAGCCTGATAACCATCCACCTCTATCAAAATGCCTGGAATATTGGGGTTGGGGGCATGGCGCAAAAACCAATCACGCACTGACAAATGCTGGTCATTTCTCATTATCCTAATACCAATAATATCAATACCTGGCTGAACATCAGCAACAGTCACTACCACTGGCGAAGAACGACTAAACTGATCGTCTCCGCCCGCACAAGCATCAGCATAAGAAGCCACTATATACTCATAAGTTTGCCCAGAAGCAACTGAAGCATCGGTATAATTCAAAGTGGAAGTAGGCAAGGTATTTAGTAGGACATAATTACCGCCTAAAACCCGCCTATAAACCCTGAAGCCAGACGGGGGCAGCTGCAAAGGATTGCTGGGAGAAGAAGGAGTCAGCCAGCTCAAAGAAACACTATCATCAGTCACTGCTGTCACTTGTAGATTTCTTGGTGCATTAGGTATACACAAATCAATGCCTTGTTCCTGTCCCTGAGCAGAACCAATACCCAAAAAAGTCAACAGACGATTAAAAGGATTCTCTTTTGCTTGCTTTCTTTGCCGGACCGAATCTGAAGCAAACGCCAAACTGCCTAATCCGACATCCTCAATATATGAAGAAGTGATCGATGGATTAATAGTAAAAATATACTCCCGCAAACCATCGGTACTAAAATTATCTCTAGGCGTAGGCAAATATTGCAAGTGTGGCAAAGATGTGCTACCCGGCAAACCTGAATACTGACAATAGAAAGTAGAAAAATTATAAGTTGACTCATTCCAAGGAAAGCCAGGAAGACTGGGCCAAGGATTCTCGCAGAAAAAAAGATTGATCAAGCCGCTGGCAGTGGTGGAACTGCCATCATCAGGACTACTGACTCCCGCACCTAGAGTCACTTGGCCGTTTTGACTGCCAGAAGTAACCAAAGTGTTTCCTGGTAACTGTGCCGCCGCCAAAGTAGCCAAAGAATTACTTAAAGACCAAGTAAAATTTAGTAGGCTATTATTGAGAAGCTGGCCGGAAATACTATAGACAAAGGCCTCATAACTGCGCTGATTACCCAGCAAAGGACTGGCATCATCAGGACAGTCATTTCTGCCTGTGCAGGTAAACCAGTCTGGAGTAGGGGCAATCCAAGCATTATGGACTCGGCAAGTTTGACCGCCCGTGCTAAAACTCCAACCCGCCTCGCCTGATAATCCCGGTGGCAAAGACGATAAGCCGGCAGATCCCGCCAAATCCAAAGGTATGTTATTTTGACTGACTACCTGACTAGCATCTATTATCGCCATCCAAAATTGAGTATCAGCAGGCAATAAACTGCTAGGATTAAATATTGCCCGAGTTTCTCTTTCTGGATCATCATCCAAATTCATAGTAACAAAGCGGAAAGAGCCAGGTACTTCAATATAAGAACCATTGTCTTCTCTATATAATTTTATATTATTTCTAATACTCTCCTCGTTCATCCGCTCGGAAAAATCCAAATAAGGCGAAACATTGGTGCAGATATTTTGTCCAATAGGCTCACGGCCTATGATAGTAGGTGTATTATAAGAAACTGTGGTACCGCTGTTATCAATAGTCAATAATCCAAAATCAGAGAAACTGCCGGCAATGGGATCGGTGAGTAAAACATCAACATTAGTACTACCAGACTCAAGAGCTGGTAAATCATTTCTTACTTGGACAAAACTATTACTACCTGAACCAGGTATTGAAGCTGCTCCTGAGGGAGTAGTATTACTCAAAGACCATTGATAAGTGCAATTAGGACAATATACTGGCACGGGTCCGCAATTGGGAATATTGCTAGCCATAGCAGTAGCGTCAAATCTAGAAAGTTGTCCCAGCTGAGTAGATAGCTGTGTGTCGGGATCTACATCAGCGCCTGACACCACGCACTGACTATCACCAGTGCTAAAATTCCAGCTAAGACTAACTGTGCTATTACCATCAGAAATAAATCCGGAGCTCAAAACTATATAATAAGTTTCTCCGGGCAGCAGAGGCCCATTGTAGCCAAAATCCATACGTCTATTGTTGGGGCTGAAAACAACAGAGTCATTAAAAATATTCGATCCGTTCGGAGCACCTTGATAAATAGCTATATTGCTGATATTAAGCGTGGCCGGCAAAACACTACGATTAAACTCCACTCTGATAATCGGATCCAAACACATGCCATCGCAATTCGGCCAATAATTAGTAATTGCCAAAGGCGTCTGCATAGAACCGCTAATATCCATAAGAAGTTCCCCTTGGGAAACAAAATTTTGACCGCCATCAATTATAGTACCTAGTACTTCCGCACTACCTTGGCCAGCCAGCAAAAGATTTTGCACTCCCACTATTTGCTGATTTTGTCCACTGGCAATATTTGCCGCTGAACTGTCCGGCAAAACAGCACCCAAAGCCCAGTTGTAAGTACAATTCTGGCAATAAACTATTGTTTCACCGCACTGGGGAGTGCTGCTGATAGCATTAAGTCTATAATTGACAATCTGATTGGTAAGACTAGAAGTATAAGTTGACGGCGTAACCCGAGCATTGGAGATAACACACTGGTCATTACCAGTGGTAAAATCCCAGCTATAATCGGCAGCCAAAGCATTTCCCAATATATCAGTAAAACCTTGGCCCAAAGTAACACTATAAACAACGCCTGGTTGCAAAGGAATAGGCAACTGAACATGCAAATATTGACCATTACCGGAAAAGCTATGGACAACTGGAGTAACCAGTGTAGCACCGGCTAACACCCTGATGTCATTTATATCTGCGTGATTGAAAGTGGTTTGATCTATCTCCCTATTAAACCTAACCATCAATTCGGAAGTGGTGCAGGCGCCATCGCAATCAGGCGAGTGACTCAAGACTTCCAAATTACCGCTCTCTGAGCTTATGCTCCAAGTATATTCGCAAAAATTAACTGTATCGCAACTGGTGCCACTCATACAAGAACTACCAGCGCTGGTTGGACAGCAAAGATTGCCTAATCCACTATCCATACATTGCTGATTGCTAGTGCAATTGCCGACATTAAAAGGCCAAGGATTGCTTTCGGTATTATTATTATCTCTGACTATCGCCAATCCGGTTTGAGCATTGTTTGGCACACTAGTCATAATCTGATTATTGTTCCAAATCGAAGGAGTAGCCAAAGCGCCGTTGTAAAAAATAACACTGCCCATAGTAGCGCCAAAATTCTCCCCGACAAAAGTAACTGCCGTGCCTATTGGTCCGTTGTCTGGAGAGACATTACAGATCTGCGGTCCAGGCAAGCCGGCTAATACTTGGAAATTAACTGAATTGCTTTCAGCTTGGTCTGAATTTCTAATTACCCTAATAGGTTGTCCGCCCAAAGGCAAGCCAGAGGGCACCTTGACAATAATCCTGTCATTACGCCAATAATTACCGCCGCAAATCGCCGGAAAGCTAAAATCTCCATCTATACTGCCAAACAAAACTCTTCCTTGAGTATTGCCAAAGTTGGCTCCCATAATAGTGACATACTGGCCTATTGGGCCAGAATTTGGACTGACGCTATTGATTATAGGCAAACCACTTACTTGAGATAAAGCTGTAAAAGGATAGGAATTACTCTCTTCTTCACTCGGAGATTCTATAACTACTCCTACATTACCCACTACATTGGGCACTTGGGCGGTATAAAGATATTGGGAAGAAAAATTAACCACACTGCTTTGGAAATTACCAAAATGAATCTGGCTATTATCCGCAAACTTCAAGCCATGGATGGTCACGCTTGTTTCAAACGCGCCTGACAGGGGATCCAAACGGCAAATACCAGGCCGGTCAATGTTGTTTCTGGTAAATTGCACACCATTGCTCGTCTCTCCTCCTTCACTTATATCTTTCGTGATCGTCAATAAGCCATTTACAGCCGCTGCAGGCACAGCAATGACAATATAATTATCAGTCCAGGTATTGCTACACTGATTATTTATATCCGCCGGACGAATGCCATTGACAGTTGCGCCAGCGCCAGCGTCAAACGTCACTACTCCTTCCAAATCTCCAAAACCACTTCCATAAATGGTAATCAAATTACCTTCGTTGCCATTATCAGGAGAGATAGAATCAATCCTCGGCCCACCGGGCGTGCCGCTACCGGCACAAATAGCCGCTGGTAGACATGAATTTGACCGACAACACCCTGAAGAACAATCGTTTCCCGAAGAACACTCTACTGTAAAAAACTCATTATCACTCTGACCACCGACTTCCACTACTACCTGACTGCTAAGAGCATTGGCCGGCACCTGGAAATTTATCAAATTATCTGTCCAATTGCTTATATTCAAATCAGTGTTGGTCAAATCAATTGTTTGATCATTTAGCCAGCCCAACATACTTAAACTTCCTTGAGTATTACCAAAGCCTATACCTTCTATATCCACGTTAATGGGCGCCGTGGCGCTATCAGGATTGAGACAATGGATATCTGGTCCAGTTACATTACTGTCAACATTAAAGACAAAATCTGCCAGACCTGGCGGCACTTCATTTATGTTTCCCAAATCATTATAAAGATGAATGGTATAAAGGCCGTCAGTCAAGGTCAGAGGCACTCTCACATTTACTCTAGTATTTGACCAAGAATTGGCTGTTGTGCCGCCACAGACTACTAATTCAGCAACTGTTTCAGCCCCGCCAGCATCTCTTAATAAGACTCTACCATCCGCGTCCGGGTTATTATTTCCATTGGTATCAAAATTACGACCCCTGATAGTAATAGAAGCTCCCGGAGGCCCTGATTGCCTGTTTGTACTGCAAATAATAGGATTATCAGGATTAAGTGGCGCCGGACAATTACTCTGGCCGCCAGGAGGAGGAATACCATTTCCCGGTGTTCCCGGTGTTCCCGGACCAGTAGCATCATAGAGCTGATTCAGCACAAATCTAGCAATGCCATAAGAAGCCAAAATAATCACCAGACCAATAACAGCACTAATAATCAGCATTTTGGCTCTTTGAATTTTGTCAGTTGCCCCGCGCGAGGTCATCCATAAAAATCCGCCATAAAGGAGCAGAAGCACCGCCAAAGTTCCCAAAAATCCCAAAAATATATTTATCACCAAAGCAATGGTTTCTTGAATAGACCTGGTACCCAAATAAACACCGGCATCAGCCAATTCATCAATGCCCAGCTCCTGGGCAGCTTGCGCCTGCACTTTGCTCATACTGACCAAAAACAAAGAAGAAGCGCTAAAAGTGATAAAAAATATTTTTTGCATGGCTATATTAAACATTTTTTTACTAAGGCACCTGACAATTCACTCCCGGACATTGCGAGCCAGAGGCATTATTATCACAAACACAAGACCCGCCTACTGGATCTTCGCAAGCACAAGGATACCAGCAATTTTGCCTGGCATCTTTAATGCCGGAATTAAGCGTAACTCTATAATCAGCACTCAAATCAAAAGTGTCATGCTGAATTCTCAAAGTATCTCCCGGGCTGCCGCTGTCAATTCTCATCCAATAATTTATCAAGCCACCACCGGATCTTGTTAAATTAACGCTATTGGTATTTATAGAGCTGGAAAGAAGTGTTTTGTCAAAAACAACTCGAATAGGTTCATTTGCGCCAACGCTATTTGGCTCGTCCATACTGCTAATAACCGGCGGCGTCAAATCAATCTGATTATTAGTGGCAAACTGCCAGCCATAGCTGGTAGGCGCTACTGCAGCCACACCGCAACTCCCGGCGCAATTGAGTTGATTACCGGCCATATCACGAATATTATTGGTAACCTCGCCGATAAAATCAGCGCCGCCGGGAAGGCAATAGACTTCTCCGCCACAGGAATTGTTGCCACAAAGGTCATCCGTCATAAACTCAATTGTCTGATATTGATTGGAAATAACATACTCTCCTGCTACTGGTGAACCTGCCGTACTCACCGTGATGTTGGCAAAAGAAGGGTGTATGCCCACGGCAAATAGCGGATTGACCGCTTCAGAAAAATTTATTTGCACTATACTGTTTCGAGGATTATTACTTGAATTGTGCCTAGGTTGAACTGAAATAACACGAGGCGGAGCAAGATCAAGATCGGTACTGACAGTAAAACGCCAGCTATAACCCCCAACCAGCGGAAAAGCCGCTGCTCCAGCAGCTGTACGCAAAGAAGCCAAGTCCATCCTATATCTGACATTTTCCGTATCACTGCCTAAATGACTATCGGTGTTGCCATAAGGATTAAACTCAAAAACTCGCGGACTAGCCGTATAGCTAATCAGCAAATCACTACCGCTAATATAATTATTTGTCCCATCTATATATAACCTGATATTTGTTTCATGAGCCGGACAATCGCTAACACAACTGGCATTAGCCACAATAGTAGAAACATCCATATCTTCTCTAAAAGTCACGTAAATATTGGTATTTCTAGGAATCCCCGTAGCATTTCTAGCCGGATAATGACTATCTAGAACTCCGCCTGACAATCCAACGCCGCCGCTGTAGCCGCTGCCTACTCCCGAACCACCAGGCCCCTGAATAACATAACGATCATAGTTCTGTAAAATAAAGCGAGCAATAGCATAGGAAGATAATACTATTACCAAACCAATCACTCCGTTGATAATGATTCTCTTAGCTTTATCTACCTTATCGGAACTACCTCCGGACGTCATCCAAATAAAACCGCCGTAGAGTATGATCAAGGTGGTCAAAACTCCCAAAAATCCTAAAAATATATTTATAATCAAAGCAATGGTCTGACGTATATCTCTAGTGCCCAAATTAACGCCAGCGTCTGCCAACTCATCAATACCCAATTCTTGAGCAGCTTGAGCCAAAGATAGCTGGGGGAATAAAAAAATAACCGCCAAAAACAAAATAAATAAAACGGTTATTTTTTTACGACTAAGCATGGGTTTTATCTTAAACTAATTAATCAAAGGTCCAATTTTTCTTTTATCAGACGCTGGACCAAAGAGCCTTCGGCTCGGCCTTGCAGTCTGACCATGGCTTCTTTCATAGCCGGGCCAAAATCATTTTTGCCTTCACTAATAATCTGATCAATTATTTTACTCGCTTCTTCCTCTGAGAGCATGGCCGGCAGATAAGCCTGCAAAATCTCCGCCTCCTGCTTTTCTTTTTGGGCCAGATCAGCTCTATTGGCCTGCTGATAAGCGGCCATGGAGTCTTGTCTTTTTTTTAGCTCTTTTCTGATAAGAGCCAAGACATCATTATCGGACAATGCTTGGTGTTTTTTCTCAATAAAAAAATTCTTCAGAGCGCTTCTCAGCAAGCGCAAAGTCTGAAGCCTGATTTCATCTTTTTCTTTTAGGGCAGACTTGAGATCTTGTTCTATTTTTTCTTCCAAAGAAATATCCATTTATCTATCGCTTTTTGTTGCTTTTTCCTTTTTTGAAGCCGCCAAAATCCTCTAGCTTACCGATGCGCTTAAGATAATCCATTTTGGTGCCTATCTTATTGCGTCTGAGAGCGCCTTCTTTTAGAGCTCGCTTGCTTTTCTCCTTGGTGAAAAATCTTACTTTTTTAGCTTGCAAAATTTTGCCGCTTTGGATTGTTTTTTTGGTAAATCTACGAATTAAACTTTCAAAAGATTCTCCGTCCTTCCTCTTTACTTCCAACACTTAAAAATCACCTCCGTTTCTTAAAAATAAATTATTTAATAATAATTTCTATTTTCTAATTTCTGCTATAATAATGACAAATTATCACTCAAAAGTCAACTACTGAACTGGTTTTTTGAGCTTGATTTGCTTGGCAGCGTGAGCAGCCAGTCTTTTTTTGATTTCTGACTTGATTTTGTTGAAATCCACTACCTCTTGAACGCCACTTTCCATATCGCGAATAATAATAGTGCCGTCGCTTATTTCCTTTTGTCCCAAAATCAAAGTAAACTTGGCACCCTTTTTATCAGCAATATCAAGCTGGTCTTTTAGGCCTTTTTTGGAAAAATTTTCCCACAGAAGCAGCTCCTCTTTTCTTAACTGTTCAAAAAGAAATAATGATTTTTTGCGAGCTTCTTGCCCTAGTTGGGCAACATAAACATCAATTTCTTTTTTTCTCGGCACTTCCACTTTGTTTTCTGCCATGGCCAAAATAATTCTTTCTACACCCAAAGCAAAACCAACGGCCGGAGTTGGCCGGCCGCCCAAATCCTCCACCAGATAATCATAACGACCGCCGCCACCCAAGGCGCTGAGCTTGCCCTCCGGCTTATCACTCTGACTGATAAATATCTCCCAAGCTGTCCGGCTATAATAATCCAATCCCCGGACTATAGCCGGATTGAGCACATAATTGATATTCATTTCATCAAGATATTCAACTACTGCCATAAAATGCTCTTTGCAAGGTTCGCAAAGATGATCCAGTATCTGCGGAGCTCCTTGGGAAATCTCCTGGCATTTTTTGTTTTTACAATCCAAAAGCCGCAAAGGATTTTTGCCCAGACGCTTCAAGCAATCTTTGCATAATTCTTTTTTGTTGTCCTGATAATATTTTTTCAAAACTTTGATATACTGAGGGCGGCACTGGTTGTCGCCGATGCTGTTGACATGGATTTCTGCTTCTAGCCCCAAATCTTTGATAAGATTATAAGAAATGCCAATAAGCTGAGCATCAATCACTGGATCGCTTTCACCAAAAACCTCGCAACCGAACTGCCAAAACTGGCGGTAACGGCCGGCTTGAGGATTGTCATGGCGAAACTGCGGACCAAAATAAAAAAGCTTGACCGGCTGAGGCAAGTTGACCATGCCGTGCTCAATATAAGCTCTGGCCACCGAAGCAGTGTTTTCCGGACGAAGCGACAGCTTATCACCACCTTGAGTGACAAAAGAATACATTTCTTTGCTGACTATATCACTTTCTTCCCCGACTGTCCGCTTAAACAAATTGCTGAATTCCAAAATTGGCGTATCAATGCGCTTGAAGCCGTAAGCTTGCGAAATAGCATCGGCTTTTTCTTTGATAAAATCCCAATAAGGCTGATCATCGGGCAAAATGTCCTTCATGCCCTTGACCAGTTGGATTTTGTTCTTCTTGGATTTTTTGCTGCTCATAATATTTATGGATATTGAGGCAAATTAAAAGTGCCCAGCCGGTTAAAAGGCCAGCCTCTGACCCAGACCCGGCCGATAATGTTGCTTTTGGCTATAGGTCCAAGCTGGCGGGAATCAAAACTATTGATGCGATTGTCGCCCAAGATAAAATACTGATCATCAGCCAAGGCCACACTGGGATGATCCTCAGTGGAAAAATGACTGATGTACTCCTCAGCTAGAATTTGGCCGTCTATATAGACGCGACCTTCTTTCAAGCTTACTTCTTCACCGGGCAAACCAATGACTCTTTTGATAAAATAACTACCCCGTTGACGAGGATTTTTGAAAATAATCACCTCACCTCTTTGCGGCTCATTGAAGCGATAAGATATCTCATCAATTATCAAATATTCATTTTCATAAAAATTGGGCTCCATGGAAGCGCCCTCTACATAAAAAGGTTGAATGAGAAACATCCGCACTGGCAGAATAATAGCCAAAGATATCAAAACAACTTTGATTATCTCAAAAATAAACAGGCCTATTTTTTTACCAAAACTCAAGCCCGGATCCTCGTCGTTTTGGGAAAAATTGTCCAAATCCAAATCATCAGGCTCAAATTCCGGCTCTTGGCGGGAAAAATGGGCAAAATCATTTTCCTTATCTTGTTTCTCGTTTTCCATAAAAAATAATAAATTAGCTCTTAATAATGGACTTATTATACACAAAGACCAAATTAAAATCAAATCAAAAATAAGCGGAAAATAAAGGGAAAATAACAAAACCCAGGTTTGACTTGGCAGGTTTTTATTAGTATAATAAAGCTATTGTAAAAAACTCCAAAAAGTATATAGTTAATGAGTTTTCAAAAAAGAAAAATAAACCTCTTGGAACCAGAGGGGGCTTACTTTGAACGTCCTGACAAAACGCCAGTAAAAGAAGCCGGGCCTTCCGGCGATGGCAGCGAACCAAGATCAAAGGCCAACTCGAGAAAAAGACGAGGAAGCAGAAAGATTTCCTTCTTTTTTATATTACTGATTATTATTTTCAGCTTGGGAGCAAAGATAATATCCGCCGGCAATGATAGCTTTTTGTCCGGAGTAAAAAACAGCTACCTGCTGCGCCAAATCAGTAATATCATTTCTCCCAAAGAAAAATGGCTAAAAGGAGAAAAAGACGATAGAATAAATTTTGTCCTTTTGGGCATGGGCGGCGAAGGCCATGACGGGCCTTATCTGACCGACACGATAATCATCGCCAGCTTCAAGCCTTCAAGCAAAGAAGCAGCGATTTTCTCCTTGCCCAGAGACATGATCGTGCCTATCAATAGAGAATACCGCAAAATCAATTCCATTTATAGCATCGGACTCACCGGCCGCAATAAAAATGGCGGCGAACTGGTCAAAGAAATTTTGAGCCAAACTTTTGATTTGCCTATTCATTACTATGTGGCGGCTGACTTCAAAGGATTTATGGAAATGATAGACGCTATTGGCGGCGTAGAAGTGGAAGTAGAAAGAAGTTTTGTTGACAATCAATTTCCAGCCGCTAATTACCAATACCAGAGAATAGCTTTCCAGGCCGGCTGGCAGGAAATGGATGGCTTGACCGCTTTGCGCTTTGCCCGCTCCCGCTATGGCAACAATAACGAAGGCTCGGATTTTGCCCGCATCAAAAGACAGCAAAAAATAATCATTGCCGCCAAAGAAAAAGTGACTTCTTTTGACACACTGATAAATCCCAAAAAAATCAGCCAGCTTTATTCAATTTTTAACCAATATACTCAAACTGATCTGGAGCTCTGGGAAGCGGTCAAGCTTTTTAATCTAGGCAAAGAAATAAATTCCCAAAAAATCATCACTCAATCAATAGATGACCGAGCTGGCGGTTATCTCCGATCAGGTATTGCCCTAAGCGGCGCTTATATCCTTCAGCCTATAGGCGGCAGCTATGACCAGATTTCTTTTCTCCTGCAAAATGTCTTTGAAATCAGCCCCCAGAACAATGAAGAGGCCAATATCGTCATTCAAAACGGCACTTTGCTACCCGGCCTGGCGCTCAAAGCTGTCAATCATCTCAATCAAATCGGCTACAGAGTAATAAGATATGGCAATGCCGAATTCCAGAATCAGGAAAAAACCTTGATCTATAATTATAATGAAGACAACCCCCAAACCAAGCGCTCGCTGGAAGCGATTTTTAAAAGTAAAGCCAACGACAATCCGCCATTAGAACACTTGGCTCAAGCTGTAGCGGAAAGATGGCACATGCGCGATGCAAACAACCAATTGGAAAAAATCGACTTCTTAATCATCTTGGGAAAAGATCAAATAATCGATGAAACATTGGAGCTTTTGGAAACCATACCGCCTGAGCTTCTAGCGCCTACTTCTACTGAAGAAACAAGCGACGAAGAAGACCAAATAGAAGAAAACCCCAACTAATCATGACCAATTTACATAAAGTAGCCATAATCGGCCGAACCAATGTCGGCAAATCCACGCTCTACAATCGCCTGATAGGTAAAAAAAAGGCGATTATTTCTCCTGTGGCCGGTACTACCAGAGACCGCAATTACGCTATTTGCTCTTGGCGGGATATGGATTTTTATTTGATTGACACTGGCGGATTAGAACGATCCTATGCTAGCGCAGACTCTGGCCAGCTTGACGACATGGACAACAAAATAATAGCGCAAGCTCTTTTGGCAGCCGAAGAAGCTGATTTGATTTTATTTGTGGTGGACAGCAAAAACGGCCTGATGCCCAATGACTTGGCGCTGGCCAAAAAAATCAAAAGAAGCGGTAAAAACATCCTTTTGGCGGCCAACAAAGCCGACAATCAGTCTCTACGCCAGTCAATCAATGAATTTTATAAGCTCAATCTGGGCCAACCCTGGCCAGTCTCAGCTGCCAACGGTAGTGGCAGTGGCGATCTGCTCGATGAGATAGTAGATAATCTCAAAAAACAAAAAAATAAAAAAAGAAAGAAAGCCGCTGAAGAAAAATCAACTAGCATCAGAGTAGCGATGGTCGGCAAGCCTAATGTCGGCAAATCATCGCTGATAAACTCTATTTTAGGAGACAATAGATTGATAGTTTCGCCGCAGGCTCACACCACCAGAGACTCGCAAGATATCAATTTCAAATATCAGAATCAGCTGATTACTTTTATTGACACCGCCGGATTGCGCCGCAAAAGTTCAATAGCCGCGGATCCTTTTGAAAAACAAAGCGTGGAACAAAGCCTCAAAAGCATAGAAAAATCCGATATAGTATTATTGGTCACCGACGCTTCCCAAGAGCTAAGCTTCCAAGACAAGCGCCTGATAGACGAAACCCAAAAAATGGGCAAAGGCCTGATCATCCTGATAAATAAATGGGATCTGGTGCCGGACAAAAGCACCGACAGCGCTCATAAATTCACTCGCTACTACCAAGGATTTTTCCCTTTTATCAACTGGGCGCCGATGATTTTCTGCTCAGCTAAAGAAAAAATAAGAATAAAAAAAATCTTGGAAACTATTTTGGAAGTACACAGCGAAAAAAATAAATTTATCAGTGAAAACGCTCTGAGTAAATTGTTGCAGCAAATCATAAAAAAACATAAGCCGTCACGAGGTAAGGGAACTAACCATCCCTATATCTACAGCCTCAAGCAATTAGAAACCAATCCCCCTTATTTCACCATCAAATTATCTTTTAAATCCAGCCTACATGAATCTTATCTGCGCTTCATTGAAAACAATCTCCGCTACAAATTCGGTTTTATCGGCACGCCGATAAAAATAAAAATAATTCGCAGCCAAAATAAATACGATAAATAAAACCATGCGCATTATAATCGGACTGGGCAATCCAGACAAAGAATATTTTTACACCCGCCACAATTTCGGCTGGCTGACTTTGGACAGTCTGGCGGAAAAAAGAAAATTGTCCTGGAACAAGCACAAAAACAGCAATAGCCTGCTGGCGGAATTTAGTCAGGGTCGGGAAAAGATAATCCTAGTTAAGCCCCTGACCTATATGAATAATTCCGGCTTGGCCGTGAGGGCACTGAAAAAATTCTTCAAACTGCCCAACAACAAACTGATTATTGTCTATGACGATCTTGACCTGCCTTTTGGCAAGATTCGCCTATCCAAAAATAAAAACTCCGGCGGCCATAAAGGCTTGGATTCTATTATTGGTCAATTAAAAAGCAAGGACTTCAAACGCATACGTCTAGGTATAGGTCCTCAAGAAGGGTCAGCGGAAAATTTTGTCTTGCAAAAATTCTCCAAAGAGGAAAAAAATAAGATCAATGAAATCATTGATACCAGTCATCTGATAATTGAATATATTTTAGAAAACAGTTTTGATCTGGCTGCCAATAAATACAATCAATAACCCCGAAAAACCCGCTGGGTCTTGTCATTCTGAAGCGAATCGGGCGTATGCCCGATGAAGCGATAGAATCTACCAATTTTATAACTTTGGATTCTATCGGTCGCTACGCTCCCTCCAGAATGACACAATGACAAGACCCAGCGGGTTTTTATTTAAAATTATATTTCTACTGATTACAAACTCATCAGCCAGCGAGCCATAGTACGCACGCCAAAGCCAGATGCACTAGCTGGGGTGTAGCTATCGACCAAGAGTAGATCTAATAATTTCTGAAGGAAGATTGAGGTATTTTTTCAAAATTCCATCTTTCTTTCCAACTTTCACCATCACGTGATACATCAAAATTTTTTGCACCTAAATTTATAGCTTCATCAATATTTTTTATAATTATATATTTGCCTATATTAGGAAGTAATTCTATATCAGAAGCTGTCTCAAGAAAAAAATATTTATTTCTAAATAAAATTGAAATTGATATGCCTATTTTTTTTTCACCTAGCATAAAAGTAAATACATGATAGTTGTATTTTAGCTTCAAAAAATCGATGAAATTTTGTCTTTCATCTTTATCATTGAAGCTAGATTCAGCTCCCCATCTTTTAATCTTAAATTTGAAGTATATATCTATATCATCGAAGTTATTTTTAATTACCTTTATATCTTTTTCACTGATTTTTTTTATTTCTCTTCTCAATTTTCTACGGTGCTCAATAGAACCTTTAAATTTTTTTTCTATAAAATCATTATGATCTTTTATGTTGCCTAAAGGAAGATTGTATATATAGTTTTTAATCTGTTTTTGTATTATAAAAATATGATTTCTTTCTAAATTATCGAAATAGGCCTTTTCGTTGGCAGCTTCATAAAATTTCGGCACATATTCCTCCCAACCTGGAGTGATAAAAACTTTATTTTCATCCATATATTCGCCACCGAAAAATTCAAGATAACCTTTTTCGGAATTAAATTGCAGTGGAAGTAACCCTATATTCTTTTCTTGATATTCCCCCACAAAAAATTTTATTGGAAATTTTTTGTGGCTAAAAAAACAATAACGAAACTCCCAATCATCATATAAGGATTTTTTTGGAGATAATTCTTCCCAGATAATTTTTGCTTTTTGAATATCATCAACTATTTTTATTATCAAAGATGATTCATTCATAGTCTTTTTTCATACAAAAAAATTTATTAACTTCATCGTAAATATACTCCACATCCCTACTTGATATTTGCCAATTTACTGGGAATACCAAAAAAGAAGTGTAGAGCTTTGTGTTCAGTTCTGAAAGATATGGAGTCTTAACCAAGTCCCATAAACGCCATGGGAATATTTTATTTTTTGAGAGATGTTCTATAAAACTAGATTGAATTTTATCTTCTATAAAAACGGGGTAATAGTTTATTAGTGAGGATAACTCTAACGTTTCTCTTGGTAATATTTTAAAATTTTTATTTTTTATTTTATTAAAGTGTTTATGAAATGTAAGGATTATTGATTTGTTATGTTTTATTATTTTTTTAAAATCTATAAAATTATAGATATAAAAAGACAACCCTCCCATAGTCGCTTTATTCGGAGGCTCTCCTATAAATGAATTAAATTTTATAAAGACTTTTTCAGATATTGAATAAATTTTTGTGGAGTTAAAAATATAAATAAAAAAAATCAATACCCTATACATTAAATATGTTAATTCACATTTTATTTTATACCAATTAATCAATTCTACATCACGGCGGCTATAGTGAAAATGGCGATTTATTAAGTGGGCTCCAAGTAGCGAACAATGTTTTCTTATGCTATCTATATAAAAATGATTTTCATTAATAGGTGATATTTCCGAAGTAGATAAAATTTTATGAGCAAAGTCGTCTATAAATATTGTTTCTTTATTACATAACTTGACGAGCCGTATTTTTTCCTCTGGACTTAGTGAAAATCCTAGAAAAGAATAGTTCAGAATTATTCGTGGCTGGTATTTAATTATTTGTTGAAAATAGTTATTTTTATCAATTGAAAAATCATCATTTACTTTATAAAATATAATATTTAAATATTTACTAATAAAATTCAATGTTTCAATACAATAAAAATTGGGCATAAGTATAACTTCTTTTTTGCCGGAAATTTTATAATGACTAAAGATACATACTAAGGCATCACTAAAAGAGATGAAAAAATTATTAATCTTCCTCTCGCCTTGTAATAAGCCACCACTTAGTGTAAAAGGTTGTAATATAAGTGGTCTTAATACTTCAATTACTTTTTTCATTTTTTAATAAGTAAACGCATACGAAGTTGGTTCCGCAGTGACCATAATATAATTTTAACATCACGGAAACAAGAAGGCAACTTAAAGAAAACCAGCTCAAAAAGTTGATTTTCTCACATAATTAGTATTATTGAATTTATTATCTAGAAAAAATTACAAACCCATCAGCCAGCGAGCCATAGTACGCACGCCAAAGCCCGATCCGCCAGCTGGCGTATAACTATTGACCGGCTTCTCGGCATACACTGGCCCGGCTCCACCCATGTCTATTTTCATCTGTCCCATATTTTCCCAGGGCTTGATATTTAGTCCACCGCTGTCAAAAGTAATGCCCTTGCCCACTAGAGCTACTTTTTTCTTTGCTCCTTTTTGGGGTTTATAAACCAAGTGAATAAACTTAGGCGCTTCATGTGATCCTCGGGAAATGGCCAAAAAAGCATTCATCCCTAATTTGGCAATTTCTTCTTTTTCCAAAATTTTTACTTTGATGTTTTTACTTTTCTTTGCTAAGCCCACTGCCTCTTTGGCCAAAAAATCCGGAGTCATAGTGCCAGCTGGTTCATTGACCAAATCTCTAGTCAATTTTATTCCCTGGACTAATTGACAACCAAAATCCCAACCTTTGAGCCAAGATTTTTTTTGAGCTGGATTAGAGTAAATATAAAATTCCTTAATAGCTAGATTTCTTTTATCTGGTAATTTTTTCTTGTATTTTGAAAATTCATATGCCCCGAGCTTGAGTCCCTCGGCCATTGACTGTGCCAACAGAGAAACATCTTTGCTGCCTTTGAGCCAATACTGTAAATCTAAACCAATCTTGGTTGTCTGATATTTTTTAGAATAAAGAGCGATTTCTCCAGCTGCCAAGCGCCAATTTTCCGGAGCAAAAGACTTGCTTTGGCCAGTACCGACAAAAACAACTGTTTGCTCATTGTCATGGATAACAAAAATCTCCCCTTTTTTACCGCTAAAATTTTCTTTTTCCAGACGACGGCCAATAGCGGATTGATCTTCGTAGTTGAGACTAGTGATCAATTTTTTGGCGGCTGACTGATCAGCCAAGAGCGGATAAAACAAAACTTCCGCCTCCCCTGCTTCTTGCATTTTAAATATTAACTGCATAAGCTTATATCTTAATAGTTTATTTTAATTAAAACTTAATTTAACATAATAAATAAAGGCTGGCAAATGCTCGCCTTATTAGACAAATAATTTTTATATCCAGCCGAAATCAATGCCAAAAATCCTAAACAGCAAAAATATCAAAAAAGTCACTCTCAAAGGCATAATCATGTGAACATTGGTCTTGTGATTCAAAAAAGTCAAAACCAAATTTAGAAAAAACATCGGCAGCCAAAGCAGAGGCGAATAAATAGCAATAACCAATTCATTCAAACGGTCGCAAATAATATCCAAGAAATATCCATGACGAGTGACACGATTATATTTCCGAGCTATAACTCCATCAAGCCAATCCAAAAGCAGAGACAAAAGAATCATGGAAAAAATCCACCAATCGCTTTCCCGATACAAAAAAGCACTGACCGCAGCAAAAACAGACAAGACCGAGATAATATCCGGATTGATATTGGGCAAAGGCACGCCTTCGAGCACAAAAGAATCGGCCCAACGCCTGAATCTAATCATCCAATCGTATTTTTTTGGAGTTGCCATGATGATTTTATTATAATTTAAAAAGCCGCGCTTTGCCAGAGGCAAAGCGCGGCGCAAAACTATTCTCAATAAAACTAATTAACAGCTATCTTGACACTGGGTCCCATTGAAGAAGTCAAATGCATAGACTTGATATAGACTCCCTTGATGGTTTGCGGCTTGGCTTTTTTGAGCGAATCTAAAAAAGCAGTAAAATTCTCTGCCAGCTTATCTTGACCAAAAGATAGCTTGCCTATAATCAAATGAATATTGGCGGTGTCGTCGTTTTTATAAGACACCTTGCCTTTTTTCAATTCGCCAACTAGCTTGGCCACGTCCGGTCCAATAGTGCCGCTTTTGGGATTAGGCATCAAGCCCTTTTGTCCCAAGATCTTGGCAATGGCCGCTAGTTTGGGCATCATATCAGGCGTAGTGACTGCCACATCAAAGTCGGTCTTGCCAGTCTTTTTTATCTCTTCAATCAAAGACTCGGCGCCGCATAAATCAGCGCCAGCGGCTTTGGCTGCTTTGGCCTTGGCTTCATCGACAAAAGCCGCTACTTTTACTGTCTTACCGCTTCCATGAGGCAAAACCACTGAAGCTCTCACTATCTGATCGCCTTTTTTTGGATCAATACCCAACTTAGCATGAACTTCCACTGAAGCATCGAATTTGACTGCGCCGCTTTCTATCACCAAAGCAATTGCTTCTTGGGAATTATAAACTTTACTTTTATCAATTTTACCGCGGGCTTGTTTTAAGCGCTTGCTAATTTTTCCCATATTTTTTAGTTTATAGAGGTAATAGCGCCCAGAACGACTAGATCCAGGCTCCCTCAATAATTTTAATCTTCTATTTTGACGCCCATTTGTCTGGCTGTGCCGGCAATGATTTTTTTGGCGGCTTCCAGATCATTGGTGTTTAGATCTGGCATTTTAGCTTTGGCAATTTCCGCCAGCTGAGCCTGAGAAATCTTGCCAACTTTTTCCTGCAGGGGTTTGCCTGATCCTTTGGGTAAATTCAAAGCTTTTTTTATCATCTCTGAAGCCGGCGCTGTCTTAAGCACAAAAGTAAAAGTCCGGTCTTGATAAATCGTCAGTTCTACCGGCACAATTTCTCCGGGACGGTCTTTGCTGGCCTCATTGAACTTGGTGCAAAATTCCTGAATATTTAGGCCGTGAGGTCCCAAAGCCGTGCCCACCGGTGGCGCCGGCGTGGCTTTAGTTCCCGGAATCTGCAGCTTGATGATTTGTTTGATTTCTTTTGCCATATGAATGCTTGTTTACGAGGTCTTAATGCTCGGATCGACTAAAACCAAGCTCCCTCAATAATAAATATTAATTTATATTTTTTTGATTTGGAGAAAATCCAGCTCCACCGGAGTTTCCCGGCCGAACATGGAAACCAAAACTTTTACCTTGCCACGAGCCTGATCAATATCAGAAATCTTGCCTTCATAATCCTTGAAAGGCCCGTCGCTGATTTTGACCATATCTCCCTCATCCAGATCAATCTTGAATTCCGGCTCTTCCTTACCCATCCTCTGCATCAGAGCTTTTATTTCTGATTCGGAAACCGGCGTAGGCGTAGTGCCTGAGCCGACAAAACCAGTAACATTAGGGGTATTTCTCACTACATACCAAGAAGCGTCAGTGACTATCATATTGACTAGCACATAGCCGGGAAAAATTTTTTCCTTGACCGTTCGACGCTTGCCGTTTTTTATCTTAATTTTGGTTTCAGTAGGAATCAAAACATCAAAAATCTTGTCTTCCATATCCATAGACTCAATACGCTGTTTGAGATTGCGAGAGACATTTTCCTCATAGCCGGAATAGGTATGAAGCACATACCAGCGGCGACCTTGTTGTCCGGTTTGCTTTGACATATGATTGAAATCTTAAAAATTTAAAATTAGCTTATCACTAGCTCCAGAATTTTTACCAGCAAAAAGTCCACCAGCCCCAAAAATAAAGCTACAGCCAAAGACACGCCGATAACCACCAAAGTATGATTGATAGTTTTTGCCCGATTGGGCCAGGCCACTTTGGCCAACTCGGCTTTGGACTCATTGAGATATTTGCCTAACTTGTTCATTTCTTTAAAATTCAGGTTTTTTAAAACAGCTTCTGCGGCTGTTTAATAACAAAATAACTATAGCACAAAAAAAATATTTTGGCAAGAGCAAAGAAAAAACAAAAACCAAGCCCTATAATCCAGCGCCTGCCCGCACTGAAAAACTAGCTCAATCGGCTATATATCCAAATTTTTGACCGTCTTGGCGTGAGTCTGGATAAACTTCTTGCGGGGGGCTACTTCCGAACCCATTAGTATTTCAAAAGTCTCATCTGCTTTGGCTGCTTCATCAACTGTCACTTGCTTCATCAGCCGACTAGCTGGATCCATGGTAGTTTCCCAAAGCTGAGTAGGGTTCATTTCTCCCAAACCTTTATAGCGCTGGATATTGGCTCGAACAGGTTTTTTAACAGCTTTATCATCTGCCACTTCTTCTGCTTCCAGCAATTGTTCTCCCTCTTCTGTTTCCACTTGTTGCAAATCGCTATCTGATAAACCCCATTTCTTTTTTAGTTCATTTAGAGCATCTTCATTGTAGAGATAAACTATTTCTTTATTACGCTGAGCCCGATAAAGCGGTGGCTGGGCAATATAGATATGGCCTTGATGAATCAAATCCGGAAAATAACGATAGAAAAAAGTTAAAAGCAAAGTGCGAATGTGGGCGCCATCAACATCAGCGTCAGTCATTATTACTATCCTATCATATCTAAGATTGTCTATATTAAACTGCTCGCCAATATTGGTGCCCAAAGCGATTATCAATGATTTGATTTCATTGTTGGTGAGCATTTTGTCCAAACGAGCTCTTTCTACATTGAGAATTTTGCCTCGCAAAGGCAAAATGGCCTGAAAACGCCTATTTCTTCCCTGCTTAGCGCTACCGCCGGCGCTATCTCCCTCAACAATATAAATCTCGCATTCCTTGGGATCACGGCTGGAACAATCCGCCAGCTTGCCGGGCAAAGTCAATCCTTCCAAAGCGCCTTTGCGCAAAACTGATTCTCTGGCTGAGCGGGCAGCGGCTCGAGCTTGAGCAGCCAAAAGACATTTTCCCAAAATTTCTTTGGCGTCGCGAGGATTTTCTTCCAAAAATATTTCCAAACTGTCAGCAAAAACCGACTCTACCGCCGGCCTTACTTCGGCATTACCCAGCTTGGCCTTGGTTTGGCCTTCAAATTGGGGATTGGCCAGCTTGACGCTGACAATAGCGGTCAAACCCTCGCGAATATCTTCAGCTGTCAGGTTCTGATCTTTTTCTTTGAGAAAATTATTTTTGCGGGCGTATTTGTTAAGCGCTCGAGTCAAAGCTGTCCGAAAACCAACAAGATGCATGCCGCCTTCCAAGTTGAAAATATTATTGGCAAAGGCATAGACATTTTCCCGGAAATCTTCGGTGTACTGAAAAGCGATTTCTACTTCTATATCATCTTTTTCCTTATGGACATAAAAAACTTTTTCCTGTTTTACTTTATTATTGTTGTTTAGATGCTTAACATAAGAAGCTACTCCGCCTTCAAAATAAAAATTATAAGATTTGGTTTTTTTGGCATCACGCTGGTCATAGATATTTATCTTGATGCCTTTGGTCAGATAAGCCTGCTGGCGCAAATGGTCAATGATAGTCTCCCAATCAAATTCCGTAACAGTAAAAATCTCCGGATCCGGCTGCCAAATCTGGGTAGTGCCAGTATCTTTGGCTTTGGCTATAGGCTTGACTTTGAAAAGCGGCTTGCCTTTTTTGTACTCCTGCACCCAAAGCTTGCCGTCCCTTCTAACTTCAGTTCTCATCCAAGCCGAGAGCGCATTGACTACCGAAACACCCACACCGTGCAGACCGCCGGATACTTTATAGCCGCCATCGCCAAATTTACCACCAGCGTGCAAAGTGGTCATCACTGTCTCTAGAGCTGATTTCTTACTTACCTTATGTTTATCTACTGGAATACCACGGCCATTGTCAGCAACGGACACCTTACCCTCGGGCAAAAGGCGGATATCCAAAGTGTCAGCATGACCAGCCATGGCTTCATCAATGCCGTTGTCCACTGTCTCCCAAATCAAGTGATGCAAGCCAGCCGAAGCAGTATTGCCGATATACATGCCCGGTCTTTTTCTCACCGGCGCCAAACCTTCTAAGACGGTTATTTGCTCGGCAGTATAAGCCGCTTGATTAGCTGGTTTTTTTGCTTTTTTTAATATTTCTTTTTTAGACATATCCAATATTTTTAAAGTGAAAAAGTATCTTAAAAACGATACTTTTTGACAATAAATTATTTATTTTTTTCTGGTCATTTTAACTCAAATTACGCCTATATTTTAGCACGAAAAAAAGAAAAAAACAAGCAAAAAAGGCCTATTGGTTCTGCTTATTTTTTTCTCTTATTTTAGCGCAATTTTGCCTCAAATTTTTTCACCAGAATCGCCAAAATTTCTGCCATAATTTTATCTATATCTTCAGCCAAAAGCGTCCGTTCATCACTTCTAAATTCCAAGTGAAAAGCCACTGATTTTTTACCCGGCTCAATCCCCTGGCCAGCAAAGACGTCAAAGGGCTCCAACTGCCTGATCAAAGGATTGATTTTTTTGATTTCTTTTTCCAAATCCCGCCAAGCTGTCTGACTGGAAACAATAACCGCCATATCACGATAGACTGCCGGAAACTTGGGCAAAGCTTTATGCTTTTTGCTCCAACTCAAATATTTGACCAGCAAAGCAAAGTCCAGATCCCAAAAAGCAACATTGACTTTGGCCTTGTTTTCTTTGACCAGCAAATTTTCATCTAAAATTCCGAATTGCCCCAAAGCCAGTTCTTGGGTATTTATCTGATAAGCAAAACGGCCATAAGGAAGTTTTTGTTCTGCTAGTTCATATTCAATGTTTAATTTCTCCAGCAATGCTTCCAATAGGCCTTTGACCGATAAAAATACTTCTTCCTGATTCTTTTGGCTTAGCTCTAGGCCGGACAAACGCTTGTCTTGACGAGGCAAAAACTTCTTGCGGCTAGCATCGCTGTGAAAAACTCCTTTGTTTTTTTTGTCAAAAACCCGCTCCAGTTCAAAAATCTTAAAATTATCAAACCAGCGCAAATTCTCTTGGGCCTTTTTAAACAAATTGGGCAAAAGCGACAAATTAAGATAAGTCTGCTCAGGACTCAAAGCGTTTTTTACTTTGACATGATCACTTAGATCCAATTCCATTTTTTTTATCCAGGACTGATCGCTAAAAGGATAAGTCATCAACTGATGATAGCCTTGGCTCAAAGCCAGCCACTTGACGAGCTCCCTTTCAGTATATAGGGCGATATCCACCATGGGTTTTTCCAGAGACACCAGCGGCAGTTTTGGATCAATATTGTTATAGCCATAAATACGAGCTATCTCTTCTACTATATCCTCGGCTATGGACAAATCTTTTGTTGCCCGCCAGCTGGGAACCTGGATATAAAAAGTTTTGTGCTGGTAGCGGAAATCAAATTCCAAACGCTTCAAGATACTTTTTATCTCGGCGGTTTGGATAATCTGGCCGCAGCGACGGTTGATAAGATCTTCTTCTACTTCAATACTTATAGCTTTGAAAGGATTGTTGTCTATATCTAGCAAATCGCTGGCCACATAAGCTTCAGGGCAAAGAGACAAAATAAGCTCAGCGGCTCTTTTTATGGCCAGTTGGGTCAATAAGGGGTCTAGGGATTTTTCAAAACGAGACGAGCTCTCAGTTCTTAGTCCTAAGGCGCTGGAAGTGCGGCGGATATTGACTGCTCGGAAATTGGCCGACTCCAAAATAATATCTTTGGTCTGATCGCTGATTTCGCTATTTTGTCCGCCGATAATACCAGCCAAGGCAACATACTTATCTTTGTCCGCTATCATCAAGGCGCCGGCTGGCAACTTGCGGCTCTGGCCATCAAGACTGACGAATTTATCACCCTTTTGAGCCTGTTTGACAATTATTTTATGACCGCTGATTTCTTTAGCATCAAAAGCATGCAAGGGCTGGCCCAGCTCGTACATCAAATAATTACTCACATCAACAATATTGTTTATCGGCCTAATACCGACTGCCGCCAAACGATTTTTTAGCCACCAAGGAGACTCAGCTACGCTGATATTTTTGATAGCCAAGGCCTGATAACGAAAACAATTTTCTTTGTCCTCCACTACGGCTTTTAGCTTAAGCTCGTTTTTGCTTTTTATCTCCGGCGTTTTGTAAGGCGCTAGTTTCAATTTATAAATTGCCGCCAGTTCGCGAGCTAGGCCGTACTGCCCCCAAAGATCCGGGCGATGGTTAATAGATTTATTGTCAATATCAATAATCTGGTCATTGAGCTCCAGAGCTTCAGCCAAGGACTGGCCCGGTTTTATCTTTGTTCCCGATAAAATAAGAATCTCGCCCGACTCAAAAGACGGAAACAAAGTTTCCAGACCTATTTCATCAGCCGCGGCAATCATGCCTTGGGATTCTATGCCTCTGATTTTGGTTCTGTCCAGCTGGACATAATCACCCTGGCCATGCCATTTCACTTTGGCGCCAGGCAAAGCCAAGGCTACTAGTATTCCCTTACTAAGATTGGTGCCACCGCAGACGATTTGCTCTGTACTCAGACCGATGTTGACTTGACAGACTTGCAATTTATCAGCATTGGGATGCTTGGCTATTTCCTCCACTTTGCCGACAATTATATTTTCCAAAGCTGCCGACTGATCTATCAGTTCTTCCACCTCTACCGTTGACATAGTCAAAGCCAAAGCCAAATCTTTTGGCGAGGCATCTTTCGGGAGCTTAAGCCAGTCTTTTACCCAATTGAGTGATAAATACATAATTATTTGCTAATAGTTTATGATCTATAACTAATTTAACTATTAAAATTGTTTCAAAAATCGCAAATCACCGGAGCTAAGCAAGCGAATATCATTGATACGATATTTCATCATTACCAGCCTAGTCAATCCCAGACCAAAAGCAAAACCGCTATAATTGGCCGGATCTATTCCGCCAGCTTTCAAAACCTCAGGATGGACCAAGCCGCAAGGCATCAGCTCTAGCCAGCCTGACTGCTTGCAAACCGAGCAGCCAGCGCCATCGCAAATCAGGCATTTGATATCCATCTCAAAACCGGGCTCCACAAAAGGAAAAAATCCGGGCCGCAATCTCACTGCAACATCCTTGCTAAAAACCAGAGATAAAAATGCCTGCATCGTGGCGATCAAATTGCCGATATTTATATCCTTGTCTACCATCAAGCCTTCCAACTGATAAAAAGTATGTTCATGACTGGCATCGGTCGCCTCATTTCTAAACACTCGGCCGGGAAAAATCCCCCGAAAAGGCGCCCCGTATTTTTCCAACATTCTTACTTGCAAATTGGAAGTCTGGCTTCTCAGCAGCCAGCCGCCTTCTAGCCAAAAAGTATCCTGACTGTCTCGAGCCGGATGATCAGCCGGAGTATTGAGAGCCGTAAAATTATAATAATCCGATTCCAGCTGCGGACCGTCATACACCATAAAGCCCATTTGCTTAAAAGCTTCTTCCACTTCGTACTGGACAATGGTAGAAGGGTGCAAATGACCAACAGCATTTCTTCTGCCCGGCATGGTCGGATCAAAATCGGTCTCGGCGGCTGCTTTTTTTTCTTTGACAGCTTTTTCCAAGCTGGCAAAAATATCCCCCAGCTCTTTTTTTACTTCATTGACCAGTTGGCCGGCTCGCGGTCTTTCTTCTTCAGCTAGGTTTTTTACTTCTTTCAAAAACCGAGCCAGTTCGCTTTTGCGTCCAAGATACTTTGTTTTGAGTTGAGCCAAAAACTGACTGTCGCTTACATCTTTAATTTCCTGAACCAGCTTGTCCTTTATTTTTTTCAAATCCTCTTCCATAAAAATTTTTTCAATTTTTATCCCCTCTTTTTTTAAACAAGGCAATGACAAACTCCACCAAAGCAGCCAAAAGCGCCAGCAAGCTGATATTCCACCAGGTCAAGAGCCGCTCGGCTTGCAAAAGCAAAGCCACGATAATGGCCAAAGAAAAAATCAAAGACTGGCGAAAAGACTCAAAAGCCATAAAACGAGGCTGGCGTTTTTTGCGGTTGAGCAAAAGCCTCAACCAAAAACCCAAAAGCGCCCAAGTGCCCAACAATGCCAAAAACAAAACAAGATAAAACAAAACAAAAATAAGCCTATCAATTTGCTCCGGATCAAAATTGGCTATTAGTATCAAAAATCCCAGCCAGGCCAAAGCCGTGGCCAAAAGCATGGAAATATTGTAGCTTTTAGCTGTCATAACTACTCAATTCTACAAGAAAAAAGCGTAAAAATCAACCTGCAAACAAAATACTTTTAGAAGGAGGCGAAACGCAGCTGGTATCAGCTTTGTTTCGCCTGCCTGGGAAAGAACAGTAGGCTTAGGAAAGGAAAAATGGTCATAACTCGACCTCAATAGCTTCGTCATGAACCACTATCCGGCCGAAATCTGCCGAAATAGCCAGATGAGACCATTCTCTGTATTGAATAACTTGCTCCCAAAGGCGAGCAATGCCCCAACGGCCTTCCTTGCGGAGAGTTGTCAAAAGCTCTTGAGCTCGCACATGATAATAGCCATCAGCGGCAAAGGAATCGTCTACTCTCAAATAGAGTCCGCGAAGACCTCCACGCAAAACTAGATCAACACCGGATATTTCCGGACAAGCAATGACTAAAATCACCACGGCCAAACCTCCCTGTAAAAGACCAAAGCCTAGAACCTTCTAAAAATATTCTGTTTTTAATTTAAAAATCTCAAGGTACTGACTGTTTTATATGCCTGCCTGTCATTAAGCCGGCTGATAAAAAAATCTCTTTGCTCTACAAGGCTATGATACAAATCATCAGCCAAGACAGCAATGCTCAATTCTCCATCCTGCCAGTAAACTGCCCGAGCTTTATCTAGGCTGTCAGCGCCAAAAATCTCTGCCAACAATTCATTGGCCTGGCTAAGCAAAAGCGCCTGACGGGCTTTTTCTTTGATGCCTTTTTTCTCCAAAGAGCTATCGGCCAAATCTTTAATGTTTGTCCAGGACATAAGCTTAGTTTTTATTCAAATTGGTATAAGGACAAACGCTTTTGAAATCACAATAACTGCAAACATGGCCGGGGCTAGCGCTAAAATCATGAGACAATATCTTTTCTATAGTAGTCACTATCCAATCCTTGGTTTTGGCAATATCTTTTTCCTGGCCGACAAAAGACAGAGGTTGATTGTTTTCCAAATAATAAAAAGTGAGATTGTTTATTTTTTGGCCAAAAACCTCTTCCGCAGCTATCTGATAAATCAGTAATTGTTTTTTGTCATCAAAGTCCAGCTTAGTCTTGGGCCGGCCGGTCTTGTAATCAATGATTTCCCAGCCACCTGCCAAGGCATCCACTCTGTCAAAAACACCTCGCAGACTGTAATCTTTTATCTTGATAGTAAAGCCTTTTTCCAAAAATAAAGGCACCCGCCAATTGTCTTTGAACTTGCGATAAAACTCTTTGAGCTGTTTGATGCCCGACTGATAGTACTTGTCTTTCTGCTGCTGGTCTTGATACCAGTCATCAATCCAGGATTGTTTGTAGAATTCCAAGAGATCCTTTTCAGTCGGATGAGGCGGCTCAATATTTTTTTTGTTTTTGCCAAACAAATCTCCCTGCTTGGCTTCAGCGCGACTGATCATCAACTGATAAAATTTCTGCAAAGCTGAGTGCATGGTCTTGCCGAAGCTAAATTGAGCACTGCCACGACTGGGCACCTTGGCAACAAAATTATAAAAATACTGCCAGGGACAGGCCTCGTAAGCTTTGAGCTGGGAAAAAGAAAAAGTCTTGGGTAAAGGATATTTTACTTTCTCAATCTTGGGATTGAGGTCTTTTGGCTTTTCTAACGAAAGCTTGGCTTCAGAAGAAGCAATGTCTAGCTCATCGATAAATCTGGAAGGTTTTTTGGCCGTGGCTCCGCCGTAATTTTTGGCCCAAGTAAGATAAACTGCTTTTTTGGCTCGGGTCAAGGCTACATAAAACAAACGCCTTTCTTCCTGCAAATGCGCGTCGCCGCTGGGCAGAGTTTCCTTGATAAAAACCTCGGGGATCTCTATAGCATCTTTTCTCTCTATGGAAGGAAAGCGCAAATGAACCAAGTTGGTGATAAAAACATATTTAAACTCCAAGCCCTTGGCGCCGTGGACGGTCATCACTTTTATCACATCCGGACCAGCTTCGCTGTCATATTGCAAAGCGCCCATTTCTCCAGATTCTAGCTCCAGATTGAACTTGGCCAAAAAATTGTGCACCGAATTATCGCCCAGCGCTTCCTCCTCCCACTGGCGGATTTTTTTGAAAAATTGATTGAGGAAATGCAGCTGTTCTTGATTGTACTGATTTTGCTCCAGAGTGAGCATCTGCAAATATCCGCTGTCTTCCAGCCACTGATAAATCACCCGCGAAACACTGGCCGTCTTGCCCAGCTCAGTATGCTGGCTGATATTTTTCAAAAGCTCAGTCAAAATCCTCTGCTCGCCTAAAGGCAGATTTATCTGCCCTGGATAATTTTTGGCGGCATAATACAAGCTCCAGCTTTTTTTACTGGCCAAATGAGACAAGTCAATGATGGTCTGCACCTGCAAATTGGTAACACCCAAGCTCAAAATACGAAAAAAAGCCGGCGATTCATGATAATTGTCCAAAAGCTTCAAATAAGCGACAATATCCTGAACCACGTCCTGGGCATAGAGACCGCGCGAAGCCATAAACTGATGCGGCAAGCCCCTTTTTCTCATCATAGAAACAAAACCCTGCGCTTGATCATTGGCTCTGACCAAAATGGCAAAATCAGACCAGCGAGCCGACTGATCACTTTTTCTCAAATTCATTATCTTGTCCAAGATGCCGTCAATTTCCGAATCCTTATCCGGATAAGCCAAAACCGCCACTTCGCCTTTATCATCGCTGTGGCTGACTAATTTTTTATTCAAAATAATTTTTTTGGCGCTCTTGGCCGAAGTGGTCTTGCTGCTCTTTGGCCTATACTGGTATTCCAAACGATCGGGATTGTTGAGCTGGATAAAATCATAAGCAGCGTCCAGAATCTTCTGGCCGCTGCGATAATTATCGAGCAAAAATATCTCTTTTAAGTTTGGGTAATCTTTTTTGAAATTCAAAATATTGGAAATGGCTGCCCCGCGGAATTTGTAAATCGCCTGATCATCATCGCCGACCGCCATAATGTTGTTTTTGGGAGCCGCCAGTATTTTGACCAGCTCATATTGCGCCCAGTTGGTGTCCTGAAACTCATCGACCAAAATATATTTGAATTGCTCTCTGAATTTTTTGAGAATCTGCGGCCGCTTTTGAAAAAGCCTAAGCGTGTAATTGATCAAATCACCAAAATCCATGGCATCTCTATCTAAAAGCAGTTGTTGATAAACATGATAGGCATTGGCCAGTTCCCGCTGGCGCAGTATTTCCATCTCCCTTTCCTCCCTGTCTAGAGCTTGATCGCTGTCCAGCTGGAGATTTTGGGCATACTCCAGATAATCTTCAGGCGAAATCACTTCATCTTTGAGGCGGGAAAAATGAGTTAAAAGAGCGTGGATAAAACGACTGGGGCTGCCCAAAGGAGAATAATAATCCAAATTAAATTTATCAAGATTTTCTCTGACCAAAAGCCAAGCAGCGGTAGTATCCAAAAGCTTGAAGTCATTGCTAAGACCAATATCAATAGCATGATTTTTGAGCACCCGATCGCAAAAACCGTGAAAAGTATGCACCCATAAATCAGCATAGCCCAGAGGCAAAAGTTTATCCACTCTCTCGGACATTTCGCCAGCAGCTTTTTCAGTAAAAGTAAGCGCCAGAATCTCCTCTGGTCTAGCCTTGCCTTGTTCCACCAAATAAGCTAATTTTTGGGTAATAACCGTGGTCTTGCCCGTACCGGCGCCAGCTATCAGAATAAGAGGGCCTTGGTCATGAAGCAAGGCCTCTTTTTGAGCCAAATTGAGATAAGACAAGTCTATAGCCATGGATATATTTTAGCGAAAAAAATCCTTCTTGGCAAAGGTTTTTAGCAAAACAAAAAAGCCCTTAAACAAGGCGATTTTGGTATTTTATTATTATTCCAAAACTACATATTCCAGAGCTTGGGGCACGGATTTGCTATAAGCCATGATTATCTCCAGATCGTCGGGCAGTTCTTTGGCTAGAATTTCCTTGATAGCCAAAAGATCTTGCTTGTATTTATCCTCTTCTTCCTGAGCTGATTTGAAATTCTGGCTACCGCCGTAAGCTTGGCTGTCCCAATTCCACAAAAGCAAAATCTTCTTGATGCCGTGAAGATTTTTGGACACAGCCACTATTTTTTCAATAAAAGAAAGCTTAAAACCATTGTTTTTGAGGACATCCTTGGCTGATCCTGGCCAAGCATAAAGGTCAAAATCTTTATAACCCAAGCCCTTTTCCACAAACTCCTGATCGGATTCGCGGAAGCGAAAATCCACGCATTTGATCAAAGCCAAAGAACACTGCTTTTTCTCTAAATTATCATTGGGAACCGTAAAGTTCATAAATATTAGCCAATTTTTAAATTTTTGCTAAAAAATAAAAGCGGCTCCACTATATATTAGCCGCTATTAAATGTCAAGGGAATAAATACGACTCGCCAAACTCTAAGGCTTTATTCCAATTGAGGGCGCTCTACTTCATCAATTTCCAGTTTACTATTGCTACCGGTGATTTTAAAAAGATCTTTGTCAATTTTAGCGAATTCCTTGCTGGAAAAATTATAAGTATTGACCGAAGCTGACAGCTGGGAACCGAGCTTCTGGTGATACTGAGCATAGGCCAACATGTGTTTTTGCAGCTTCTCCACATTTTTGCGGATTTCCTTGGCTGACTCTTCAATTTGCAAAGCGCGCAAACCCTGTAAAACGGTCTGAAGATAAGCGGCAAAAGTAGTAGGCGAGACAATAATGACTTTTTTCTCATTGAAGGCATAATCAATCAAGCTGCGCGTGTTGATTTTGACTGCTCCCACTTCATTGATCAGTAAATCATAATAAATGCCCTCAGCCGGAATAAACATAAAAGCAAAATCCAAAGTATCCTCAGTCGGCCGGATATACTTACTGCTTTCATCAATCCGCTTTTTCAAGTCGTTTTTAAATTCTTTTTCCAAAATCAGCTTTTTGTCTTTATCCTTTTCATTGATAATGCGACGATAATTATCCAAAGAAAACTTAGCGTCAATCGGCAACAGCTTATCTTTTATTTTTACCACGGCGTCCACTGCTTCACCGTTTTTAAAGGCATACTGCATCTGATAACTCTGCGGCGGCAAGATATTGGACAAAATAAGCTCCAGACTAGCTTCACCCAAATTGCCTCTGGTCTTGGCATTAGTCAAGACTTTTTCCAAATTCTGCAATTGATCGGTAAAACTCACCACTTGCTTATTGGTCTCTTCCAATTTGAGCAGCTTTTCACTTACTTCTTTGGACAGTCGGCTGGTTTCCATGAATTGATCTTGGAGCATTTTGGCGCTATGACGAGTGGTCTGGTCGATTTTTTCTCCCAGCTGGCGGTTGAGCTCGTTTATCTGTTGCTGCAAAAGCAAAATCGCCTGCGGATCTTTGGCTTCGGGCTTGGCTTTTTTGATCAAAAACCAAAATATCAGACCAAAGCCAACTAGTATCAAAATTGTGTTTAAATATTCCATTATATTATTATTTTAAGCCAAAAAGATTTATGGCATTTTGACTGCTAATGCTAATTATTTCATCCACTGAACTGCCTCTGATTTGAGCGATTTTTTCCGCCACATACTTAACATATATCGGCTCATTGCGCTTGCTTCTATAAGGCTCGGGAGTCAAATAAGGAGCATCAGTTTCTATCAAAAACCTGTTCTCGGGTATCCATTTGGCAATATCCCACAAAATATTGTGGCTACTAACATCCTTCGCCAGAGGCTTCGGATGTTGACCCCCCGAAATTTTACGTGAAGAGGGGTCAAAAGTAATAATACCCGTAAAGCCCAGATAAAAGCCCAAATCCACAAACTGCTTGGCTTCTTCTAAAGATCCGCCAAAGCAATGAACAACTCCTCTATCTACTCCCTCTTCCTTTAAAACACTATAAATACCCTGATAAGCTTGCGGGTCATTTTTGCCATTGCGACCATGAATTATCAAAGGTAAATTATTGGCTTTGGCCAGCTTGATGTGCTGACGAAATACTTTTTCCTGCTTTTTTTTAATTTCTTCAATTGACTGCGCTCCTTTGGCTAGTGATTCCTGCAAATGCCAATAGTCAAAACCGGTTTCACCAATAGCAACAATATTTTCTTTGGCGCTATAAATCAAATCTTGATAATCCTCGGCCTTAAATTCCTCATCATAGACATGAATGGGATGCAGGCCAATGGCAGCATAAAAACTGCTCTCCGCCAGTGCCAAATTGACAGCCTTGCGGCTGGTATCATAAGCCGCTCCGACATTAATTACTTTCATCGGCTCCTGCCGGCAACGCTCAATCACCGCCAACAAATCATCTTTGTAGGCTTTGAAATTCAAATGCGCGTGAGTGTCTATCAACATAATTATAAAATTGATTGCAGGCTCTTTATGGCTTCGGGAATAAATGGCCTAACGATAATAGCCACATGCACGGCCCAATTGGCCATCTGGGAATTAACAATCGCTTCAGAAATCGTATCGCTAATAGGCAATAAAGACATCAGATAAACCAAAGCCGCAATAGCCACTACTCCGCCTATCAAGCCAATGACTGCTCCCATTAGTTTATTAAATAAATCTATAAAAGGAATGATATGAAAAACCCGATTGATAACCGAGACAATAATACCCACGGCAATATTGACTGCCATAAAAATACCGATAAAGGCCAAAATATTGGCCAAGGCTGGATTGTCAAAGTTAGCCACATCCATTAGCCACTCGCCAATAGGCTGCATATAATGACTGCCGGCCCAAATGCCGAAAATAATGCCAAAAAATCCGCCGATAGCCCCGACTAGTCCGGTGCGGAAGCCTTTCCATGTAAAAAAGAATAAAATTACTATAAGCGCAATGTCGTACCAATTCATATTTGTTTTTATATTTTAATCTGATAAATCCAAGCGGGGGAAAATAGGTTCAGTTGGTTTTTTAATTTTGTCAGCAGTCAAAATAGCTATAATCTGAGCGGATTTTTCTGGCATAAAAGGCTTCAATCCTGTCGCTATATTATACAAGTCAAAGACCAATTCTTTCAATAGTTCTTCTAACTTGCCTTTGTTTTTTTCGTCTTTAGCCAGTAGCCAAGGCTTTTCCTGATCAATTAGAGTATTGCTGTTTTGAATTACCTGCCAAATAGTGAGTAGAGCCTCCCGAAATCTCAGTTGACGAATTTCTTCTTGAGCTAACTTCTTATCTACAAATTGCAAATCAATTTTGCCGTCCAGATATTTTTCTACCATATTGGTCACCCGATTGAGCAGATTACCCAAGCCATTGACCAAATCCGCATTATATTTTTCGGCAAAATTTTCTATTTTTATATCAGACTCGGCGCCAAAAGAAAACTGCGACAGGATAAGATATTTACTGACTTCCGCGCCATATTTCTCCGCCAAAGCATTGGGACTAATGACATTACCCAAAGTCTTGGACATTTTTTGGCCATCAATGGTGAAAAAACCATGTATATACAATTTGGGCAAAGGCAAATCAAGCGCCAAAAGTATAGCCGGCCAATAAACAGCGTGGAATTTCAAAATTTCCAAGCCAAGAAACTGGGCATCGGCTGGCCAGAATTTTTTGAACTTCTCCCCTTCAGGATAATCCAAAGCTGTGATGTAATTGCTCAAAGCGTCCACCCAGACATAGGTCTTTTGCTCCTTGTCCCAAGGCAAGTCTATGCCCCAAGGCACTGACTTCCGACTGCGGGAAATAGAAAAATCAGGCAAAGATTGCTTGTCTATCAAACCCAAGACTTCATTTTTTCTTGAGGCCGGATAAACCAAAAGCTCACCTAGCTCAATCGCCTGTTTTATTTTTGGCAAAAATTGCTGCAAGGAAAAAAACCAATTTTTTTCTTTCAATTTTTGCGGTTCTCTATTGTGATCTGGACATTTGCCCTCTACCAGCTCGCTTTCCAAAATAAATTTTTCACAACCAACGCAGTAGAGCCCCTGGTAATCCGCCTCGTACAAAACGCCTTTGTCTTTCAGTTTGTTCAAAATATCAATTACTATTTTTTTATGCTTGGCATCGGTGGTGCGAATAAAATAATCATGGCTGATATCAAGATTCTTCCAAGCTTCTTTGAAAGAGCCGCTAATTTGGTCAGTAAATTCCTGCGGGCTTTTACCAAGCTTGGCAGCCATCTCCGCTACCTTGGCGCCATGCTCATCAGTGCCAGTCAAAAAAAAGACATTTTCTGAGCCAATTTCCTGGCGATAAAAACGAGCCAAAACATCAGCCACTATCGTGGTATAAGCATGGCCGATATGTGGTTCAGCATTGACATAATAAATCGGCGTGGTGATATAAAATTTTTCTATGCTTTTACTCATTATTTATCAATAATAATCTGCTTGGCTACTACAGCATAGAGCTTATCCAGCTTTTTAGTCAAATCACTGATTTCTTTGCTAGTGCCCTCTACAGTCAAAACAATTAGGCCCGTACAATTTTTCAAACAAGTTCTAGTTGGATTGACCCCCAGCCTAGCCATAATCAAATGACTATTTTGACTTAAGATGTCCTGAAGCTGACCAGATTGTTGATGACGATCTTTGAGTAAAATTGTAATGGTACCTAAATGTTTTTTTGCTGGCATAATTTTATATTAAAATATTATTTTCCTACCACTACCACAAACTCCCCTTTAATCTGGCTTTTATCTTTTTCCAAAATATCTTTTATTTCTTTGGCTGAACCACGATAAATAGTTTCAAACTGCTTGGTTAATTCCCGACCAACTATCAAATGCTTGGAAGAATCTTCCAGCTGACTTAAGGTTTTGATTATCCGATGCACTGATTCAAAAAAAACTATGGGAATTTTACTTTCTTTTATTTCTCCAATTAATGTTTGGCGGCCTTTTTTATGAGGTAAATATCCCAAAAATAAAAATCTGTCCATCGCAATGCCCGCTACAGATATTATAGCCGTCAAAGCCGAAGGACCGGGAATAGGCACTATCTTGGTATCAGGAAATTGCGCCAAGACTAACTCTATCAGCTTGCCGCCCGGATCAGAAACCCCTGGCGTACCCGCATCACTGACTAAGGCAATGTTTTTATCAGTGGCAAAATAATCTTTTATTTTAGCAAAGTCCTTGGCTTGGCTATGCTGATGCCAGGATAATAACTTGGTATTTATATTGTAGTGATAAAAAAATTTTTTTGTTACCCGAGTATCTTCAGCCAAAACCAAATCTACACTTTTTAAAACTGACAAAGCTCTCAGGCTGATATCTTCCAAATTGCCAATAGGTGTAGAAACTAGATAAAACATTTATTATTAAAAAATTATTTAATTTTTTATTTAGCTACTTTAGCGTTGTTTTCCTTTTTCTGATTTATTACACTCTCCACATAAACCACTATTACCAAAGTCATTGGTATAGCCAGCAAAGCGCCTAATATCCCGCCCAAGCGAGCACCAATAAGTACTGCCAAAAGGACGACCAGTGGGTTGAGGCCGGTGCTTTTACCCATGACTTTGGGAGTGAGCAAATTGCTTTCTATCTGCTGGACAATAAAATACATAATTGCCACTGCCACTGCTTTGCCTGGGCTCTGAGAAAAAGCGAAAAATACGCCCGGAATAGCCGATATCCAAGGACCAATAAAGGGTACTATTTCAAAAATGCCAGCCAGTAGAGCTAAAAGTAAAGCGTATTTTACTCCTAAAATACTTAAACCAATATAAGTCAGGGTAAAGACCATCAGCGACAAAAACATCTGGCCGCGCAACCAATAACCCATGCGGTGCTGCATCTCATCAATCAGTCCCATGACATAAGGGCGTCTTTTTATGGGAATAATGCCGCTGACAAAACGCTTCATCGCTTCTTCTTGAACCGTCAGATAAAAAGTAATGACCAAAACCACAAAAAAGCTGATCACTCCGCCAAAAACAGTGGTCAAAGTTTTAAAAATGCCTGAGCCCAATTGGGATAATCCTTTGGTGATGTCGGAAAAATTGGCGCCAATTGCTTCTTTAGCGCCGCTTTCTGCTTCAATATTTTGCAAATAAATAAGGGCTTGATTTATTTTTTGATAAAACTCCGGAAAAGCCCGAGACATGTCCCTGACCTGCGTGATAATCGGCCCGGTCATCATATAAATTGCTCCGCCAACCAAAGATAAAAAAACCAAATAGACCAAGATAATACTCAAAGATCGAGGAATTCTTTTTTTCTGCAGACGGTCAATCAGAGGATCAAAAGCCGAAGCTAAAACAATAGCCACAAAAAATAAAGCTAACACATCTTTGATTAAATAAACAAACAAGATAATGACCAAAATCAGTATCACCCGCAAAATGGTATCGGTAGAGATAGAAATGTTTTGTTTTGACATAATTTTGCTGATAGCTTAGATAAGCTATTTATTTAAAATATTTAAAAATTTATTTTTGTCGCTTTGATTAAATGAGCCGATAATAGTCAAATTGGATTGTCTCCAATCTATGACTTTCCTGGCCAGATCCCTGACTTGGCTAGCGCTGATTTTATCCAATTCTTTGAGCTTCTGATCCACGTCTTTTATCTTCTGGCCGATGATTTCTTGACCTAGCAAAAAATTGAGGTGATTGCCGGACTCTTCCATCTTCAGTATCAAGCGGCCGCGCATATTTTCTTTGGCTTTTTCCAGCTCATCTTTGTCCGGACCGCTTTGCTTGAAGTTGTCCAATTCTTCTCTGATGGCCGCCAGCGCTTCATAAATCTTGAGTTTGTTCAAGCCGGCTCGAACATAAAAAGCGCTGCTGTCCTGATAGCCGCTGATGCCGGAACGGATAAAATAACACAATCCTTTTCTTTCCCTGATGCTTAGAAAAAGCCGCGAGCTCATACTGCCGCCCAAAATATTGGCCAAGAGCTGAGAAAGCAAAAATTTCTTGTCTTTGTTATCAGGCGAAAGGAAGCCCAACATCAGTTGTACTTGTTCTGAACTTTTATTGATAATCCTTATCTGCGGACTAGGCTGCTCGGCAAACTTAATAGCTTGATATTTCAAACGGGGCTTTTTCTTGGCTAGAGGAAATAGCTGATTGATCACTTTGAGGGCTTTTGACTGATCAAACTTGCCGGCTAGGCCGATAACCATATTACCGTTGTAATAATATTTTTGATAATAATCAAGCAAAGCGCGACGGGAAATATTTCTGATATTTTCCCGTGGACCGGCAATAGACTGTCCTAGTTTAGTTTCGGCAAAAATCAATTCTTCAAAAGCATCTTCAATATACATTATCGGATTGTCCTCATACATATTGATTTCTTCCACTATCACTCCCCGCTCTCTGTCTATTTCCTGCTTTTCAAATTTGGAATTATAGAGCATGTCAGACAAAATATCGGCCGCCAAAAGAAAATGGCGGCTGTCGGCCGTCACATAATAGCCGGTGTATTCTTTGCCGGTAAAAGCATTGTACTCGGCGCCGACCGCATCCAGCTCACGGGAAATATCAGCGGTATTGGGACGACGGTGCGTGCCCTTGAACATCAAATGCTCCACAAAATGGGAAGCGCCGTTATTAGCTGGGTTTTCCTGACGGGAGCCGACTTTATAAAGCAATTCCAAAGTCACTGCTTTGGTTTCTTTTTTCGGCAAAAGGATAATTACCGTGCCGTCTTTGCGAACTAGGCGCTTATACATATATATAAAAAATTTAAAACTTTATTAAATCCTAAAAATCAAAGAGAAAATTTTTCTTGAAAATAAGCTTTGAGCTCATTGCTAGATACTCTTTCCTGAGCCATGCTATCGCGGTCTCTGATAGTTACTTGATTGTCTTCTAGGCTATCAAAATCCACAGTCAGACAATAAGGCGTGCCGATTTCATCCTGACGGCGATAGCGCTTGCCGATAGAGCCAGTCTCGTCGTACTGCAAGCGATAAGCAGCGGACAAGAGCTGATAAATTTGTCTGGCCTTAGCCGTCAAATTTTCTTTTTTCGACAGCGGGAGTATGGCGATTTTTATCGGCGCCAATCTCTTGTCCAAGCGCAAAACCACTTCTTTTTCTTTCTTACTTTCAGTAGTAGTGCTGCGGCCGCCTTCTATTTCAGTATAAGCGTCCAGTAGAAATGCCAGAGCAGCTCTGTCCACGCCGCCGGAAGTTTCGATAATCTGCGGAACGAATTCTCGGCCTTGATCATCAGTCAAAGACATTTTCTGGCCGGAAAACTTCTGATGACGGGACAAATCCCAATCACCGCGATCATGAATGCCCTCCAGTTCTTTGAAGCCGCCGTCGCCGGCAAAATCAAATTTGTACTCAATGTCGGTCGCCTGACTGGCGTAATGAGCCAATTCATCTTTGGCATGATCGCGAAAACGCAAATTTTCCTTATCAATACCCAAAGACAGATACCAATCGTAACGAAGTTTTTTAAAATTTTCAAAAATCTGCTTATTATTCTGACCGTCAACAAAATACTGCATTTCCATCTGCTCAAACTCTCGCATCCGAAAAATAAAATTCTCCGTGGTAATTTCATTTCTAAAAGCCTTGCCGATTTGAGCAATGCCAAAAGGAATCTTCAGACGCATTGCTTCTTTGCTATTTAAAAAATTGACATAGATGCCCTGGGCAGTTTCCGGCCGCAGATAAATCTGTCCCGCCGAATCTTCCACCGGCCCCATAAAAGTCTTAAACATCAGATTAAACTGACGGACTTCCGTGAGTTCGCCGCCGCAAGACGGACAGCTGATCTTTTTTTTGTCTTTGGGTTTACTCTTGCCAAAATCCGGCTTAATGCCTTTTTTCTGCACAGCCAGCAAATGATCGGCGCGAAAACGAGATTTGCATTTTTTGCAATCCACCAAAGGATCACTAAATCCTTCTAAGTGACCCGAGGCTTCCCAGATCTGCGGATGAGCCAAAATAGCGCTATCTAAACCTACGATATCCGGACGAGCCAGCATAAAATCCCACCAAGCTTTTTTCAGATTATTTTTCAACTCCACTCCCAAAGGACCGTAGTCGTAGATAGAATTAAGGCCGCCGTATATTTCCGAGGAAGGAAAAATAAAACCTCGTCGCTTGGCCAGATTGACCACTTTGTCTATTTTTCTGTCTTTTTCCATAAAAGCCGCTAAAAGATATTAATAATAAACAAATTATACCTGAAATCATCATAAATTTCAAGCAAAAAATAAGCTAAAATATAGAGAAAAAATATTTAATAACCAGTCGGTTTTTTGATGCTGATTTTGTCGCCGGCATCATAAAAGACTATATCACGCCGGCCGATTTTGCCTTGCAAGAGAAAATCCGCCAAAGCATTGTCCACTCTTTCCTGGATAGCTCGACGCAAAGGCCTGGCACCAAAGACCGGATCAAAACCAGCTTGCGCCAATTCTCTCTGGGCAGCTTCGCTGTATTCAAAAAATATGCCTTTTTCTTTGAGCCTTTTTTGCACGCCTTTAAGCATTAAGCCGGCAATAGCAAAAATCTCCTCTTCTTTGAGCGGCTTGAAAACCATCACCGCGTCAAAACGGTTGAGAAATTCCGGCCGGAAAACATCGCGCAGACGATTTTTGACCAAATCATCTTTGAAATCATCAATATCATGACCGGCGTTTATTTGATCTTGGATGTACTCAGTGCCGGCATTGGAAGTGGCTACTATTATCAAATTGGTAAAATCAACTGTCCGCCCCAAAGCATCAGTCAGCCGGCCATCTTCCATCACTTGCAAAAATATATTGAGCACTTCTGGATGGGCTTTTTCTATTTCATCTAAAAGAAGCAAGGCAAAAGGCTGGTGCCTGACCGCCTCGGTCAAAAGGCCGGCTGAAGCTAATTGCGGCGAGCCAATCAGACGCGGCAAGGAGCTTTGACTTTGGTATTCACTCATATCCAGCCGTATCATATTTTTTTCATTGCCAAAGTATTTTTCCGCCACGGTCTTGGCCAATTCGGTTTTACCCACACCGGTCGGTCCCAAGAAAAGCAAATTGACTATCGGACGTTTGATATCTCTGATTTCTGAACGAGCGCGACGCAAAGCTGCTGCCACCATTTTGACTGCTTCTGCCTGACCAATGACCCGCTGGTGTATTTCCTGTTCCAAATTGAGCAGCTTGCTTGACTCGTCCTGACTGACCTCGGTCAAAGGCACGTTTATTTTACTACTCAAAAGCCGCGCTACATCCTCGCTTCTGACCAATTTATTGCCATCAGGCGATTTAGCAACCAAAATACCTACCTCATCCATCAAATCTATGGCTTTTTTGGGCAAGGCAACATCTGTAATATAGCGACTTGATAACTGAAAAATTTTCTCCAGAGCGTCATAGGTAAAATAGACTTTGTGTTTAGCTTCCACTGCTCCGACATGAGCTTGCATCATCTGAATGGTTTGATTTTTGTCAGGCTCCAAAATATTTATTTTTTTCAAGACCTCGCCCAAAGGGCTGTGCTCAATATACTGGACATAATCCTTATGACTGGTATCGGAAATAACAATAATATTTTTATTTCTTATTTCTGAGGCCAAAACACTAGCCAAATCTATGCCTTGATTGCCTTGGGAAGAAATACCTACCAACTGATGAATGTTTTCAACATAAAGAATAATATTGCCCGATACCGCTGCCTCATGCAGTATAGCCAAGAATCTTCCCTCCAGATCACTACCGCCCGAAACTAGCAGCGGAACAGAAATACTCACCAGTCGCTTGTCCTGAAAAAGCTCGGGCAAATCTTCAGCCATCATTCTATTGGCAATGCCTTCCACTATTCTGTTTCTGCCCACGCCAGTCGGGCCGACCAAAATCACGCTGGCAAAACTGCTCTCTATGGCACTGATTACTTCTTCCATTTCCCTTTCTCTGGCAACGGTCAAGGGCAAGTGTCCGGCTTTGGCCGCCATTGTCAAATCCTGAGAAAAACTATTGAGCAAGGGCGTGGCCGTAGCAGTGTAAGAACGATTCATACCTGACTTAGGCTTGAACAAAGCCCGCGAACGCAAGGCTCTGTATCGTCTATATAATTCTTTATTGATATCCACCCAGGCAATAACATTGTTTATCTTATCTTGATCAACATTAAAATCATAAAACATGTTTCTCAAACGTTCACTGGCCGCCATCAGTCCAAAAAGTAGATCCACTTCACTGATATAATCGGTTTTCTTTCGGCGCATATGCATATAGGCGTTTAACAAAGCGTCTTTGACTGTAGCGCTTATTTCTTGACCACTGTCTTCGCCTTTGACCAGTTCAGCCAAATTTTGATCCACCTGCTGTTTGATATTATCCGCGCCCAATCCCAAGCGGGCCAAAACCAATCTGATTTCTTTGTCATTTAGCAGAGAAAAAAGCAGGTGCCAGACAGTGAGCGGAAAAACTTTTTTATAGCGAGCATAAAGCCAAGCTTTATCCACTATGCCCTCGGCTGTTGGTCCCAGCGACTGGGCAATATTATAGCGGACATAAGCGGCGCTGTCTTTGAGATTTTTGCCCAGAGTCTTTTTTTTCTCCGCTACATAAGACAGTCGATAATACAAAAACATATTGACTATAAACAAAAGACAAATCCAGAAGACATCACGATTGCCGGGTCTTTGAAAAAAATCCAAAATTTTTATCGGCTCCATTTCTAGACTGAGCAAAATATAAGCGATCAAAAAAAGATTCAAAAGAACTGCAACAATCAAAACGAAATTGATGATGATGTTGATGATATTTTTGAACTCTCTGACAAAAATATAACTGTAGCCAATCGGCTTTTCCCAATAAAAAAAGTTGTTATTATCAAAAAAATACTCTTGGTGACCAAAACAAAGCGGGCATTTGCGTCCGTCCTTTTTACCACGGCCGCCACATTCAGAGCATTTTGTAAATTTGGCTACTTCCATAAAGCGGAAAAATTAGCAATCAGTCCCCAGACAACCAAAGGCGGCAAAGCTACCCAAAGCACTATGGTTATCAAATAAAGCAAAGAAGCAATAAAAAAAACTATCAGTTTGCTAAAAGTAATCACTATTCTCATGAAAAAACTGATAATTCTGCCTTCTCGGTCATACTGGCCAAACATCGGCTTGAACATGCTTTTAAACAAAAGCGGCAAAGCCAAATCACGAGCAGTCCTTTTGATATAGCGAAAAACACTGACAATGGTCTGCTTGAGCCCGGCGCCGTACCACCATAGAGGAAAATATAAAATTTCTGCGACCAAATCTAAAATCAAAGATTTAAGAGCTTGGATTATAATATTTTGCGTCATTGCCTAAATTATAACATATTTGGCCAAAAATAAAAAAGACGCCAATGGTGTCTTTTTATAAATTTTTATTAAAAATTACAAACAAGCCGCTGCCGACTGTAGACAATCACTGCGGCAAATATTGCCCGAACCAACCGTTCTTGTATAGTAATCATAGCCAAATATATTACATTGAATAGTGGAGCCGCCGACATAATCACAAACCTCATTCTGAGCTATTATAATCTGCAAAAATTTTGGCTATTTATTCAAAGAGCTCCTTTTTTTATCTCCTGCCTGATAGCTGACATTAGATCAAGATAAAATTTCAGATTATTCAAAGTGGCCAGCCGCAAAGCCAAGGGTTCTTGGCTTTTGAATAAATGATGCAAATAAGCTCGAGAATAATTTTTCAAATTAGTCTGGTTGATAGGCCTAAAATCCTTGGCAAATTTGGCATTAATAATATTAATGGTTTGATAACTGACCCGACCATTTCTAATCAACTCTTTTCCTTTTGGCAGATAAAGTTTGCCATGGCGAGCTTCTCGAGTAGGAATAACACAGTCAAACATATCAATACCATCTTTGACAGCTTGCAAAATATTTTCTGGATAACCTACGCCCATCAAATAACGTGGTTTTTCTACTGGTAAAAGATCAGCCGTATATTTGGCTATTTGATACAAAGTCTTGGTTGGCTCTCCCACAGCCAAACCACCAATAGCATAACCATCAAAATCAAGCTCTTTCAAATCTTTGACTGACTGTCTTCGCAAATCTTTGAAATCCGCTCCCTGGACTATACCAAAAATAAGTTGTTTTTTTATTTTAACGGATTTTTTGTTCAGTTTTTTCTTGTACTCAACAGCCAGCTTAGCCCAACGACTAGTACGCTCCAGAGCTTCCAAAGCTTTTTGACGACTAGTAGGTAGCCCAACGCATTCATCCAAAACCATCATAATGTCGCTACCCAAAGCTACTTGGATATCAATTACTTTTTGAGGAGTCAAAAGATGGCGACGGCCATCTAGATGAGATTGAAATTCAATAGTATCGCCTTTTA
>JAQUKX010000002.1 GCA_028718865.1 Patescibacteria group bacterium
TTATCTTTATTTTGGCGCAAAAACTCTCTTTCAGCTTCAACAGATTTAGGGCCTATTCTAAAAAACTTGAAATTAGGATTATTTAAAATTTCATAAAACCTTTTTGCGTCCGAAATTCTTTGATATCTTAATTCTATTTTTGGCATATTTTTTAAAGTTTATTTAGTTTGCGCCTGTCCGCCTTTGGCGGAAACCGCATATGGGGTAATATGTGATGTTATTATTTTCACTTTTACTGCGACTCCTTAATATTTAAAAATGTTTTAGGATCATACCCAATAACCATGAATTCCATCTTTACATTAGAAAATGGAGCACTACTATATGTGTGGCCATCTGGAACTGCTATATATCTAAAAATATTGGCATCCTTATTTTTTCCATCTATACTTCCAGTGTCTTCTATTACACATCCGGGATTGGTTGGAATACGAATGAAAATAAAATTTTTATATTTTGAAACACTAAAATACCAAATATTGTCAGCCACGTCGTGTTTAATGATTTCAATATTTTTATCGCCCTCTATTTTTTTTCCATACCCATCAAATAAAGCGCTAATAACCTTGTAATCATTCCATTTTTTTGTTAGCAATTCATAAATTGCAATTGTGTCTGATATCATAAGGGTTAAGTGAAAATAATAATTTCATATAACATATCAAGATTAGCGAACGATCAATTTGGGCAAGAAAATTAAAAATTATTTGCCAGCTTTTCTGGAAAAAATTATTAATTCAATTACGCCTATTAGAATAATTGATACTAACCAGACAATCCAAGTTTTTTCAAAATCATTCCATTGAGGAGACGCGTATCCTTCTCCAATAATCCATACATTTTTTATGAAAGTAACGATATATCCATATCCCAGCAATAAAATTATCAATGGGCTGATAATAGAAAGTGTAATTTGTTGATATTTATTCATAAATATAATAATTTTTAGTTTGCGTCTGCCTGCCAAAGCTAGACTTGGCGTAGCGAGCGTTAAAAAATCATTCTTTAATCCCATATCTGTAAAGGCATAATTTCAAGGCAATACCATAATCCTCTGCCTTCAATCCACTGGCATCTATTGTTGCTATTTTTTCTACACAATTTTGTCTAATTTTACTTACTCTAATATCAAACCAATAAAAAGAAAAAGTTAGTATTAATAATAAGATAATAATTAGCATCATAGATTGTTTTGGTTTTTTCATAGTGAATTGTATTAAGGATTATTTTATTTAATCCACTCACCAAACGCACACGCGGTGATAGATAGTGGAATAAAAATTTAAGGACTACAATATTTCTTGAATAATTTTCTAGCCAATCGAATAGTATATACAATCTGCCAGGAATTAATATACTTGTCATCAGGAATTTTATAGTCCACATGAACACAGCGGTTACATTCCTTACGCAAAGGTTCCATTAATGAGCATAATTCTTTTATAACATCTTCGTCTTCTTGAAAAGTATTTGAATTCTTTTTTAAATTTTCAATTAAAACATTAAAACTATGGTATTGATTTTTTTCACTATTGTACCATAAGGAATGATTATCTTGATCGTAATTAGACCCTTTCAATTTAGGAAAAACTATTTCTAAAATTCTTATAGTCGTTACTTCCAAAATTTTCCTACTCAAAAACATTACTGATAAATATAGTTGCTGTTTATAACTTTCATTAGCTTCTTTTCGTATATAATCTATAAATGTATCATTGAAAGTTTCAGGAAAAAAGTCATCCATTTCTATGTTATCTGCTTCTTCCTTGTAAAGCAGTTTTTTATTTTCATAATTTATTTCTACTTTGGCTAATTTCAGCAGTTCAATTAAATTGGGGTACCAATTTTTTATTTCTTCTCCATAATAATTCCAATTGTCACTTTTAGTTTTTATTATTTCTTCATCAAATATTACATTTTCTAATATGCGTAAATATTTATAAGTGGGTATTCTCTGCATGAATTGAGCAAAGGTATAGTCTTCTTGGCTCATAAAAGTATAGAGTGGTTTATTTCTCGTGAATTGTCGATATAGATCATTATCATATTCAATATCAAAGCTTTTTAAAAACATTTTGAATTTATCGGCTTTATAACTCACGATATAGAGCCTTTCAACATATACCCAAATAATTCCTGGAAGATTTAAACTCATTATTTTATAACAATTTTTATTCTTTCACCCATCAAATCATCTACACCCTCTCAAGTATAAAACTCTATCTATTGCCTTGTCAAACCAAGAAAAATACCCCAAAAGGGGTATTTTCTACTTATACAACTTACTGGCTGCTTTGATAAACTCTCGAAATAGTGGATGGGGACGAAGTGGCCGAGACTTGAACTCAGGATGAAACTGACTAGCCACAAAAAAAGGATGATCCCTGAGCTCTATTATTTCTATTAGCCTTTTGTCCGGTGACAGGCCAGCAAAACGCATACCCCCTTTTTCCAAAACTTCCCGATAATCATTATTGAATTCATAGCGATGACGATGACGCTCCGAAATCTTTTCCTCGCCATAAGCTCTGTAGCTCAAGGAATCTTTGTCCAACACACAAGGATAAGCTCCCAGTCGCAGAGTGCCACCTTTATCCTCATCATCAGTATGCCCGGGCAAGAAATGAATCTCTGGATTTTTGGTGTTTTTGTCAAACTCAGTGCTGTTGACGTCTTTGTTTTCCAAAACATGCCGAGCAAATTCAATAGTGGCTACCTGCATACCCAGACAAAGTCCTAAGTATGGTTTTTTGTTTTCCCGAGCATATTTGACAGCCATTATTTTGCCTTCTATACCCCGATTGCCAAATCCTCCGGGTACTAGTATACCAGCTGTTTTTTTGAGCTTGGCCATTTCTTTTTTATCCCCTTTTTCCAGCTTACCGCTATGTATCCAGACCAGATCCAATTTGACATCATTGTGATAGCAGGCTGACTTGAGGGCTTCTACTACACTGATATAGGCATCAATATTTTCATTGTATTTGCCTACCAGAGCAATGGGCAATTTCTTTTTGGTGGTCTTTATCTTTCTAACCAAGGCTTCCCATTCTTCCAACTTGGGCCTTTTGCGAGGCAAGTCCATTTTTTTGAAAATAATATCGGAAATGTGACCGTCTTTTTCTAGATTAAGAGGCACTTGATAGATGCTAGGCACAGTCAAAGCTGGAATTACTGCTTTGGGATCTATATCAGCAAACATGGCAATCTTATGCAATTCTTCTTTGGCAATTTTGAGATCACTTCTGGCCAGTATGATATCAGGCTGAATACCGCGACGATGCAATTCTCTGACTGACATCTGCGTTGGTTTGGTTTTGAGCTCACGAGAAGCTATCAAATATGGCAAAAGAGTCAAATGGATAAACATTACATTGGCGTCACCCATTTCATTGTGAAACTGGCGCAGAGCTTCCAAAAAAGGCTCCCCTTCAATATCCCCCACTGTACCGCCAATTTCTGTCAGCAAAAAGTCGGCTTTGCTCTCAGTAGCCGCTTTTTTGATATAGGCTTTTATTTCATTGGTAATATGAGGAACAATTTGGATAGTTTTGCCCAGATAATCACCGCTTCTTTCTCCCCGCAATACCTTGTCATAAACCCGACCAGTAGTCAGATTGGACAAACGACTCAAGCTAGTATCAATAAATCTCTCATAATGCCCCAGATCCAAATCAGTCTCGGTGCCATCGTCGGTGACAAACACTTCGCCATGCTGATAAGGACTCATCGTGCCTGGATCAATATTGAGATAAGGATCAAGCTTGCAGGTAAAAACAGAATAACCGGCTGATTTGAGTATGGCTCCGATAGATGCCGAGGCAATTCCTTTGCCTAGACCCGAGCATACTCCGCCGGTTATAAAAATAAATTTGGTTTTCATAAAAAACTATATTGCTTTAATGTTTATAAAAACACTGATTAATTCGCCACTGGGCAAACGCAAGTATACCACGTGCCGGCCAACTTCTTTGATATGGACGGTTTTGCTAAACCACTTTTCGCTGATATCCAAATTAAATTTTTCTTTGATTGCCTTGATAATATCTTTGGCTGATATTGACTCAAACAAATTATTTTTTTCCGATATTTTTCCGCTGAAATTAATAGCTTGTTTATTCAAAGTTCTGGCTATTTTTTGATAATTGCTGCTTTGCGCTTCAATTCTGGCTTCAATTTGATTTTCTTTGGCTTGCAAAGACTGGACATTTTGCTCAGTAGCCAAGACTGCTTTTTTCTGGGGCAACAAAAAATTCAAGGCATAGCCGTCAGATACTTCCTTTATTTCCCCTTTATTGCCCAGGGCCGGCATATTTTGCAAAAGAATTACTTTCATTATAATAACAATTTAATCCCCCTAGCCCTTTTGACAAGGGGGCTTTCATTTTCCCTTATTTTTAACTCTGCCATTAAATGTTTATATACGCCATCTATATTACTCATAATTTCATCATTTGTATACCTTATAAGTTTTATACCTAAACCTTCTAATCTATCTGCTCTAGCAATATCATATTTTCTCTGGCTATCTCTATAATGACTATCGCCATCAATCTCTATACCTAGAAGTAATTTGGAACAATAAAAATCTAGTATAAAATTGTTTATTGGTTTTTGCCTTAAAAACTTATAACCTGTCTTATTATTGCATAAAATTTCTTTCCAAATTCTATTTTCCGGTTTTGTTGGATTTTTTCTATTTTCTCTAGCAAAAACTTTTAACTCTACATTATAACCTAAAATTCCTCTTTTATTTAACATGCGCTTTTCTTCTCTATTTTTCTCCTCCCCTGTCAAGCTTTTTCCTCTTCTCCTCCCCTGTCAAGGGGAGGTTGGGAGGGGTTGTCTCCTCCTCTTCTACTATTTATCCGCCTCTAGTGCATAGGCTTATTCATAAATCAACTCTTTGGCCCTATCCATCTGTGGATCAAGGTCGTTATTGTAATCTTCTAAGGTGTATTCTACCACAAAATCCGGCTCTATGCCCTGACCTTCTATGGTTCGGCCTTTGGGAGTCAGCCAACGAGCTACGGTCAGCTTAATTGAAGAATTGTCTTTGAGTTTTATCAGATTCTGAACCGAGCCTTTGCCAAAAGTGGTTTCGCCTACTATCTGCGCCAAGCCGTAATCCTGCAAAGCGCCGGCCACTATTTCCGAAGCTGAAGCCGAGCCTTGATTGACCAAAACCACGGTTTTGATATGAGCCAGTGATGTTTTGCGGCCGGCGCGGTAATCTCTATCCATGCGCTTGTCTTGAAAAGTTTCTCTGGCTACTACCTGGCCTGGTTCTACCCAGCTGCTGGCAATATCTACTGCCGTGGTAAAAAATCCGCCCGGATTGTTGCGCAAATCCAAAATAATGCCTTGGGGATTGTCCCTGGCTATTCTCTGAGCAATATCAGCAAATTTCTTGCTAGTATCATCGTTGAAATGGGTTACTTCCACAATAGCGATATTATTTTCCAATTTATAGACTACGCTAGGTATGTCTATGGTTTGCCTGACTATACTCACTTCACGGGGATAATCATCGTCATCAGAATAAATAGTCAAAACCACTGTAGTGCCTTTTTCACCGCGGATAAGGGATACGGCCTGATCTACCGAAAAATCTGAAGTGTCTTTGCCGTCTATAGCCAAAATTCTATCATTGGGCCTGAGGCCAGCTCTTTGCGCTGGTGTATCAGCCAAAGGAGATATAACCACCAAAAATCCCTGCTTGCGGCCTATTTCCGCACCTATACCTTCAAAGCTTCCATCTAGCTCTTGCGTAAAGCTTTTGGTCAGCTTGGGATCCAAAAAAGAAGAATGCGGATCATCCAAAGACATGATCAAGCCATTTATTGCTCCATAAAAAAGATCACGGTCGCTCAAGTTATCTTTATCCAGATAATGATTGCGAATAATATCCCAGACTTCCACAAATAAGTCCACATCTACTTCTTTGTTATCACGAAAAATATCTTTGAGATCTTGGGCAGTATATTGGCTGATTTTTTTATTAGCGCCTGATTGAGAATAAGCGCCCAAAAAAATACCGCCCGCAAAAAACAAGACCAAAAAAAACAGCCAAACATAAATTTTACCTGTTTTTCTCCAGGCAAAAATTTTTGGCTCTTTTTTATTTTCTACGCTATTAGAACTAAATTGATTCATAAATTAATCCCCTTTTCTTTTTATATTGGCGCCGAGTTTGGCTAGGCGTTCATCAAGCCTCTCATAGCCTCTATCCACTTGATAAATGTTGCTCACCACACTGGTGCCGGAAGCAGCCAAAGCAGCAATAATCAAAGTAGCGCCGGCTCGCAAATCAAAGCTGGTGATTTCCTTGCCAAACAAAGGCGACGGACCTATTACCACTATCCGATGCGGATCAGAAACCACGATATTGGCTCCCATTTTTTTCAGCTCGGCCACATACTTGAGGCGGCCATCATACATCCAATCATGTACCAGTGAAGTGCCCTCGGCTTGAGTCATTAGTACAGTAAAAGGCTGGATAAGATCAGCGGCAAAGCCCGGGTAAGGCATATCATGGATTTTTTTGACTGCTTTGATGTCTACTTTGCCATTTACTTCGATGTCAGCCAGACGATAATTTTTGCTAAAAGATTTATCATGATATCTGATATCCAGCTTCAAACCGGCTTCTTTGTATTTTTCCATTTCCAAAGCCATAAAAGAAGGCGCCGTGTTTTTGATGACAAAACGGGAATTGGTCGCTCCAGCCAGACAAATAAAAGTGCCGGTTTCAATCGGATCAGGCATGATGTGATACTGGCAACCCTTGAGCTCTCGGGCTCCTTTGATAGTGAGCTCATGAGTGCCTATACCTTCTATTTCTGCGCCCATGGCCTGCAAAAACCAGCACAAATCTTGGACCGAAGGCTCGGCTGCGGCGATTTTTATCTTGACTCTGCCCTGCTTGAGAGCTGAAGCCAAAAGAATATTTTCTGTGCCAGTAACGGAAAATTCCCTCAAAACTATTTCTTCATCAGCCGCTCTTTTCTTTTCCAGATGAAAATAGCGCTCGTCTTTTTCGTCCCTTTTTACTTCTATACCCAGTTGCTCAAAAGCCATAAAATGGGTGTCCATAGGCCGCGAACCTATTTGACAGCCACCGGGCTCCTTGATGGTGAATTTGCCGAAGCGACCCACCAAAGCGCCCATCAGCAATATGGAAGAGCGCATAGTACTGACCAGCTTCATATCGATTTTACTCGGGTCAATGTCCCGATTTTGTATTTCCAGGCTATTTTTGTCCAGCCAAATCACTTTAGCGCCCATTGAAGATAGGATTTGGATCATTTTTTTGACATCTTCTATGACCGGCACATTGTGCAAAACTACTTTTTCTTCAGTGAGCAAAGTGGCGGCCATAATCGGGGTAGCGGCATTTTTAAAACCGGCTACTTTTATCTCGCCCTGCAGATTATTGCCTCCTTGAATAATAAAATTAGACATAGTATTATGGCTTAGAGCATATAGCTTTTTGCCTATTGAAATTATTATAATTTACCAGTTGCAATTTAGATGCTAAAATATTATTAGCGCTTATATATATGCTAATATAATAACCTAAATCCGAATTTAAAACAAGATGAATAAAACCCTCACTCGCTTTGTTTATTCTTTATTTTTTCTCTTGTTTTTTATTATTGCTCCGATTTTTACTTTTTATGCTTTGGGCTACCGCTATGACTTCAAAAGCGGCCAGCTGGAAAAAACAGGCGCTTTTTATATAAAATCTTTTCCCCGCGGCGCTGATATTTTTATTGACAACCAGAAAATGGCCAGGCGCACCAATACCCAAATAACCAACCTCCGAAGCGGCAATTATCAAATAAAAGTAAGCCGAGCCAACTATGTTCCTTGGGAAAAAGAATTGCCTGTTGTATCGGGCGAAACTACTTTTGCCGAAGACATAGTCCTATTTTTGCAAAACCGGCCAAAAACTTTACTAGGTTTAGGCGGACAAAAATATGCTTCCAACCCCCAAAAAAATAAATACGCCTACATTGATTCCCAGTTCAAGCTGATGATCAGTGATCTTGAGCAGTCCAAAAATCTGGAAATATATACTTTGGATAAAGCCTACGAAATCTTAAGCTGGACTGCCGATAACCAAAAAATACTCCTCAAAGATGAGCTGTCTTATTACATCTTTGACATCAACCAAAGAAATCTTTATCCACTCAGCCTGCCTCTGGCGGAAAAGGTAATTTGGGAAAACAACGACCGGCTGATTTATCTCAACCAAGGCCAACTGTTAAGGCACGAGGTGAGCGCCAGCCGCAATACCACTACCGATGCCCTGCTAAGCGAATACCTAATAAATGACTTTGATCTCAAAGAAAACTTTTTGCTCGTCCATCACCGCCTAGAGCAAGATAATCCCATCAAGCTGTTTGATAAAAACTCACTGGAAATAATCCAGGATATCAGCGATGTCAGCTTAGGAAATCTGGAAATACTTCTAGCCAAACCCGATCAGCTGATTTTTAGCGCCGGTGCCAAGCTCTATATCAAAACAAAAAACAAAGACCTGATAACCATACCGATGACTATTGCCCGTTTGCACGGCGACTTCCTGCTGATGTCCAATGGCTACGAAATCATACTCTATAACCACAAAGAAGACTGGCAAGAATTGATTGATCGCTCCAGCCAGATAATCTCCGAATTGATGTGGCATCCCAATGGTAGTTATTTTATCTATGAAAGCAGCGGTCAGACCTATGTCAGCGAGCTAGACAGCCGCGACCGCCGTAATATCATCAAAATCATAGACGATCCCCGCAAAAAAAATTATTTATTCAACCGGCGCGGCGACAAACTTTTTGTCCTTAGTCCAGAAGAAAATTTTTATTTGACTATTCAATAAAAAATAAAGAGAGTGAATTTTAGAAAAACTCTCTTTTTTATTTGTATATAAAATAAAGAGGAGCGAAACATTGTCCGCTCCTCTAAGATCAGACTTCATCCCCTAGCTGAGCTCTTGCTCAGCCCAATAGAACAGGTGAAGCTGACAGTCGAAATCCGGCCCGGTGTGATGCCAGATTGCTGCCAGCGTCTTGCAGTCGTTATGGCCAAGGCCATTTCTGGTCATGAAATCATCCGCTTGGTCAACAACATGTCTCAGCGCTTTTTCACTGTGCTGATCGTTGGCAACGATGACGCAGCAGAACCAGCGCTTGCCCGTCACCGACTGACCCCGTCTGGCATCGGCGACAATGACCGCATCCATCTTGGCATAGTTGATGGTGCGGAAATAAGGAGCCGTATAAAGACTCCAAGCATCGGCGGAACCGATGCCATTGCTATTGAGACAGCAAAGAATCTGTTCCGTCAATTTATGAAGCGCTTGATAGATTTTTTTACCATCTCCAGTGAGGCGTTGCTCAACTAGACTCATCATTGCGAGACTCCTTTTCTTGGGTTGTGGTTGACGCCTGCTAAAAAAGAACGATTGGCTAATATATAATAAATTTGATTTATTGTCAACGCTGTCTTTATAAAATAAAAGTTATCCGTACTATATAAACTCGCTTCACTCGTTTTACGGCACAGGCTGATGATATTTAGAGTAATTTATTTAATTTTTTGCTTATTCTTACTTATCCACTCTTCGACTTCACCCCTTCAGTCTCGAACTCATGGTCGAGAGATCAGGGCAGGCATATTTATTTTAGAGCTTTTATTGTGATCTTTATAGTAAAAAAGTTATCCACATCCACATTGCTTGACTTTCGGTTTTTGTTCGGTTATGATAAAAGCATAAGAAAAATAAAATAAATTTATGCCTTATCTTACCAAAAGACAAAAACAAATACTGGACTTTATTACCGAGTTTATCCAAAGCAACCAGTACGCCCCCAGCTATCGTGAAATTGCCGAATACTTCGGCCTCTCCTCTACTGCTACTATCCATGAACATGTCAAAGCCTTGGAGGACAAAGGCCTGCTAAGCTCTTCTCACAATACCGCCCGCTCTTTGGAAATCATCAATTATCGCTTTGGTCAAAGCATAGAACTACCTCTGGCCGGTATCATCACTGCCGGCGAACCCATTGAAGCTATCCAAGGTAACGAGACCATTTCCGTGCCCAAAGATCTGCTTAAAAATGAAAATAGCTATGTTCTCAAAGTACGCGGCGAGTCAATGATAGAAGAAGGAATCCTAGACGGAGATTATGTGGTGGTAGAGAGAAGCTTTTATCCTAAAAACGGAGATGTAGTAGTGGCTCTTCTGGACAATGAATACGCCACCCTAAAAAAATACTTCCGCGAGACCAGCCGGATTCGCCTCCAGCCAGCCAACAAAACGATGAAGCCAATTTATGCCAAAAACCCGGCTATCCAGGGCATAGTCCGGGCAATACTTAGAACTTTTTCTTAAAAATATGTTCAAATTCAAAAGAAAAAATAAAATAAAGTACAGAAAGTTATTGGAGGAATATTTGATTGCCAAATACGCCAGAAAAATCAGCCGAGCAAAGTTTCCTACCATTAGCTACAGCAAAACTCAATTCAAGATGTTTTGATCCATCAACTAAAAGCCTGTGTATCCGGAGGGCTATCCAGTCCTCCGGATAAAATAAAAAATAAATTGATTATTCAAGCCATGTCCGCTTTTAGTGAGCTCTGTCCGCCTCTGGCGAAAATAATTCAGTTCAAAATAATCAATTAATACCTTGACAAATAGCTAATTTTTAGCTATTATTTAATCCGTTAAATGAAGCTATATTTTATAGGCAAGTTTGACGATTTAAAATCATTACCTAAATAACCTTATACTATGGCAACTAAGAAAGCAGGCGGCTCAACTAGTTTGGGACGTGATTCAATCAGTAAGCGCTTAGGCGTAAAATTATTTGCTGGGCAAATAGCTCAAGCTGGCGCTATTTTGGTAAGACAAAGAGGTACAAAATTCAAAGCTGGCGTCAATGTCAAAAAAGGGTCAGACGATACCTTATTTGCCAAAATTTCCGGTATTGTAAAATTCCGCCGATTGAAAAGAAAAAAATTTGACGGCTCTGTAAAAGAAACCAATTACATAGACGTTATCCCTCAATAATAAATAAATCCAGCCCAGCCCGCCACTGCATTTGCAGGGCGAGGCGGGCTGATTTTATTTTAAGATTATCCGGCCAAAAGCCGATTTTTTAAATGCGCAAATATCTTCGGATAGCCACCGAGGTGCTCAAAGTATTTATCAAGGCCAGAGCAATGAATTGATAAAAGAAAATCTCCAATAAATTACCGATAAAATAATTTCTTAGGTCAATGGCACTGTAATCCTGAAAATAATTATTCAAAACAGGCTGAAGCAAGCTGACAAGAGGATAAACCGCCGCTGCCACCAGCAAAACAGCAGCTAAGGCATAAAAAACGCTTTCTAGCACAAAAGGCAGGCGGACAAAAGAATTGCCGGCGCCGACCAGCTTCATTATCATTATCTCGTCACGGCGAGTATAAATACTGATTCTGATAGTATTGAAAATAACTATCACTGATATAGCTATAAAAATCAAAGCCAAGTATAAGCTGTAGCGATTGACAAATTCAGCAATGCTATTTATCCGTTCTATGAATTCCTCGTGGCTGTCAAACTCGCTGACCTGCACCAAGCCGCTGTATTTTTCCTGATTTAGAAACTCCAAAATCTGGGGATACTGGCTCAAATCGTAAGCGCCAATAGCTAAAGAATAAGAAAAAGGATTCTCCTCTTCATCATAAATATCCAGCGCCCGGCTTATTTGGCTGTCTTGATTTCTCTGTCTGAATATTTCCAAATTTTCCTGAGGAGTAATAACTCTGACTGATTTGACCTCGGTCAGGCGCTCCAATTCTATCACCAACCCCTCCACCTCGTCACTGCCGGCATTAAATCTCAGCTCTACCAAAATATCAACTTTGTTCTTGACGCTGGCAATAGTGGCTTCTTTGACATAATCCATGGCCACCAAGATTGTCACTGACAAGACCGCCATTATCATCATAGTGATAGTGACGACAGACAGCCAAAAATTCCTAAACACTCCCTGCAAGGCGAATTTTATTATTCTAAAAAAACTGATCATATTTTTGTTTTATAATTTTATAGCAAATATCGGCCTTCTTCCTGATCACTAATGATCTGGCCGCTGTCTAGAGTAATAACTCGGCTACGCAGGCTATTTACCACGTCTTTATTATGAGTGACCAAAACTACCGTGGTGCCCAAATTATTTATTTTTTTGAGCAAATCTATAATTTCTCTGGTATTGATGGAGTCCAAATTGCCAGTGGGCTCATCGGCTATCAACAGCTTAGGCTTGTGCACCAAGCTACGGGCAATAGCCACTCTTTGCTTTTCTCCGCCGGAAAGTTGATGGCTGTAGCGATCTTCCTTACCTTTTAGGCCGACCAAAGAAATCATCTGCGGGACGGTCTTTTTTATTTCTTTATTAGAAAAGCCGCAAGTTTCCATGGCAAAAGCCACATTTTCAAAAACAGTCTTTTTAGGCAAGAGCTTAAAATCCTGAAAAATCACCCCCAGCTGGCGACGTAGAGTGGGAATTTCTCTGTCTTTGATGCCGGTAATATCCCAGCCACCGATAATTATTTGACCGGAGTCAGGCTTTTCCTCGGCTATAATCAGACGCACCAAAGTAGTTTTGCCCGAGCCGCTCTGACCGACTATAGAAACGAATTCTCCCGGCTTAATATGAGCATTGATATTTTTCAAAGCAGCCACTTTGCCGCTACTGTAAGATTTTGACAAATCAACTAGCTTAATCATAATTTTTTACTAATATATTCTTTGCAATTTAGCTTGATTTAAATAAGCTTCAAAAAAATCCTCTATGCCTTGGGCAGCGACAAAAAGACCTTTTACCCCCCAAAGCTTTTGCTCGCCCTCTTGCCGAACTGAATCTAAGTGCCAAATAATATAGCCAATGGGCAGCTGAACTACTTTGCTGAACTCACCGGGCTCCAGTTCTCGGATAGGTTCAAAAAAATCTACCAACTCACTATCTTCAATCCAACTTACTTCCTGGGCATAAGGCAAGTCATCAGAATAAGAAAGAGCTACTTCGTCAAAATTCCTGCCTTCAGCCCCTTCCAAAAGAGTATAAGCCTCCTGAATCCTAGCTACTCCCCTAGTGTCACGATAATTTTCCAAAAGATACTGATGGACTTTCATCTCCAAAATAAAAGAATCAATTACCAGCTTCTTATACTGATCAAAGGAAACGCCGTATTCTTTAATATCATTTTTGAGACTTTCCAAACCGCCGGCTGACTCAAAATAATCTTCTATGTCCTTTTGGGTAATGGCAATGTCATTGTCCTTTGATATTTTTCTTAGCCAGGCGTCTTTGCTGATTTTGTGCCAAAGCAAGTCATCCAGCTCTTGCCCTTTGGGCAGCTCATCAACAAAAATAGTTGGATCAGCCGCCTGTTTTTCCAATTGCTGACCGACAAACTGATCGATAAAAACCTTATTTTCTATATAATCCTTGATATAGAGATTTAATCTGTCATTTCCATTTTCCATATATCCAGCCTTGAGGCGGTATATTTTGGCCAGAACCAAAGCCGCATTATCAGGCAGCTTGCGAGCATAAACCAACTTAACGGAAAGCCATTGGCTCAGAATAAAAGCCAAAAGTAGCAGCGTCCAAAAAATAATCTTTTTTTTATTTTTCATTATTAATTAAAAAAATAATCAAACCATTTTGTAAAATTACTCCGCTGAATTTCCGGCTCGGATAAGCGGCTGATTTCCTGGCCGCCGGTGAGAAAAACTTGTTTTTCTCCTGCTCGACCCAAATTGAGCTTGAGCCTAGCCTCTCTTTCTATATAATCTTCGGTGTTAAGGTAAACAATAAGCTGCTCAATCTTGCGATTTTTATCCTCTAGGTCGCTCAACTTGTTCTCCAAGCTTCTTATTTCCTGATTGATTTGATGGCGTAGCATCAACTCACGACTGACTTTGATAAAAGAAAAAATCAGCAAAAAAAACAAAAGAAGCGCCAAGATACTGGAATTCCATATCCGACCACGCCAACTTGATGAACGGCCGGAAGGATTTTTTTTTAGATGCTTATGCCTCATAACCGCGATTTATTATACCACATAAGAAAAATTTTCCCAAATATCTTTTGCCTTTCCAGACAAAAAGTATTATAATAAAGAAGTTAAAAAATAAATATGGCCATCAATAAAATAAAAACAAAAAAAATGGAGTGGCTCCATATAGAAAAGCCTACCCAGGAGCAAATAGAAGCCTTAAAAAAAGAGTATGGCTTTCATCCTTTGGATCTGGAAGACTGTCTGATAAAAATCCAGCGGCCGCAAATAAGCGAATATCCTAATTATATTTTTTTTATCCTGACTTTTCCTGTTTATAACCGTCAAACTCGAGAAATCCAATCCAGTGAAATTGATTTTTTTGTCAGCTCCAAATACCTGATAACTATCAGCGACGGACAGCTGTCAACTATCAGCCATTTTTTCAACGAAGTAAAAAATAACGATTACAGCCGAGAAAAATATATGCTGAGCAGCCATCCGGTATTTTTACTCTATGAAATCCTCTATCGCTTGCAAAACTATACTATGCCCATGATAGACCATATTGTCCAAGAAATAGACGCTATTGGCAAAAAAATATTTAAAGGCCAAGAAAAAAAGCTGGTCGGAGAAATACTGCACACCAAAAGAAATATAGTTGACTTCCGCCGCACTATGCAAGCCCACAAAAACATCATCAAAAAACTGATGGCTACCAAAAACAAATTCTTCATGCCGGACAAAACCAATATTTATTTTTCTAATATTTTGGATAAAACCAAAGACATCTGGGACAGTCTGGAAAATATCAAAGAAAACATCAACGCTCTACAAGAAACCAATGAATCACTCATTTCTTACAAGCTAAACGAGATAATGAAAACCCTGACTGTTATCTCTGTTATTATCATACCCGCTACTCTGGTGGCCTCTATTTTTGGCATGAATACCGAATATATGCCTATTATTGGAGAAAGGTATGACTTTTACTTTATTTTAGCAATTGTTTTTACGGTAATTTTTCTTTTCTTCAGTTATTTTCGGCGAAAAAAATGGCTCTAGCTTGAATAAAAATATTGTTTTTGCTATAAATACCAGCCCAGCCCTTCGCGAAGGGCTGGGCTAAATAAAATTATAAAATGGAAAACTTTTGGCAAAAATTAAAAAAACCAATAATCACCACCACGCCAATGGCAGGAATTACTGACAGTCCTTGGCGACAGATCTGCAAAATATGGGGAGCTGATGTAGTTCATACTGAGTTTGTATCAGTAGATGCTCTTTATTATGATAGCGCCAAAAGCCTAAAAATGATTGATTATAAGCCAATTGAACAGCCGGTCGTAGCACAAATTTTTGGTAAACGAGCGGAGCTTTATCCCAAGGCTGCCAAAATAGTAGAACAACTTGGAATAGCTGGTATTGATATCAATTTTGGCTGTCCAGCCAAAAAAGTAGCTGGTCATGGTGGCGGTATTTGCCTACTTAGAGATTTGGATAATGTCAAAAAAATAGTAGAAGCTACTATCAATTCTGTAAAAATTCCTCTATCGGTCAAAACTAGAATAAGCCTAAATACTGTCAAAGGTCAGCCAGAAAAAGGGCAAATAACTGTTTTGGATTTTATAGAAGCTATAAAGGACTATCCGATTTCCGCTATGATAGTCCATGGCCGTACTTATGAAACTCCCTTTAGCGGTCCAGTTGACTTAGAAGCTTTAAAAAGCGCCCGAAATGAATTCAAAAAACACTGGCCTCAAGGAGTTTTTCTAATCAACGGCTCTTTTCAAACTGTGGAATCAATAATCGAGGATTTAAAATACACTCAAGCAGACGGCATTGCCCTATCACGCTCTCTTTATGGCCAACCTTGGCTTTTTAAGCAAATAAAAGATTATTTAAAAACCGGCTCCTATCAGGAAATAAGCAAAGAAGAAATTATTGATACTGCCATAAAGCATTCTCAATTACTTTGGGAATGCAAAGGAGAATCGGGTTTTAAAGAAATGAGAAAACATCTTTTATTTTATGTCAAAGGCCATCCCCAAGCTAGCGAACTAAGAAGGGAATTGGTAGCTGTAGAAAAACCAAAAGATGTTGAGAAAATAATGGAAAAAATTTAACCTTTAATCAGAGATTTTTTTCCTGCAAAAATCTCTTTCATAGCCTTAATTCCTTTTATTTTTAGATCCCATTTATTATCACCATTGGTGTCTATATAAAAAGACTCGCTGCCTCGGCCAAAAGCTCCGCCAAAAGCATCTACCCGCTTGACTATGGCGTATTGGCCATTGACATTGATAGTTACTAGCTCGCTGTCTCGACCAGTGCCAAATCTCTCTGCCATAGTATCAAAATCTTTAGCCGTATGACTGTCAAAAGAAGCTAGCATTTTATCCATAGTTATTTCCGGCGATTTTATTTCTTCAGTCGTCAATACTCTCTTTAGCTCAAACAGAAAAATATCCCTTTTATTATCACTCAAATCATTGTCTTGAAAATAATCTCTGACAAAAGCGCTAGCTTGTTCATTTTCTCCTTTGGCCAAAATACTTCTAAATAACTCGTCCAACTGGCCTTGTTCTTTGGCCACGGCAAATAAATCGCTACTGTAGCTGCCTTCTCCTTTACTAATTAAAGCTTCTATTTTTTCTAGGCGCGCTTGTCTGGCAATTTCCGCTGCATCCGGCGCTTCCGGCGCAGGGGCTTGGCTTATATTTTTTTCCGCCAAAAAATCGGACAATTTTTCGGAGCTCATTTCCTGATGACTGCCATCTGGAGAAATTACATCCGGACGACCGTCTCTGTCCCAATCATAAATTTTATAAACCCCCTCTTCGGTTTTTACTTCCAAATACTGATCGCCAGTACTAGTATCTATTTTCAATTCATGTTCAACTCCTTCTGCAAAAGAAGTCTGTTCAAACATTTTACCAACATTGGTATCTGACAAATGACCAGCTTCAATACCTGAACTAGCTTCAAATATTAATTTTGGCTCGCCGTCTACAAGTTCTACTTTAACTGTATCGCCGTCATGAACCAAATCTGCCAGATTACCTCCTTGTTCTTGATTGAGAGCCGCCACTGCATTGGCCGTTTGATTTTCCGCCCATTTGGCCAAAGCCTCGCTATCTTCCAAGTCCCCTGTGTATCCAAGGCCTTGGGCATTTTCTCTAAAAAGCGTCCGAGCTGAACGCCAAATTGAATCTGCCCCCCTGACTTGAGAAGAATCTATTTTTTTCTCAAAAGATACTGTCTTAGGTTGTTCAACAACTGAAGAATCAGCTGTTTGAGCCTCGCTTGTCTTAATAGCTTCCGCAGTAGCACTGCTCTGGACTTCCTCAGAAGAATCTATTTGCATATCCTCCAATATCTGCGTTTTTTCAGGTATAACGGGCTTGGTTGATTCTGCTGCGGCTGTTGCCATTTTCAAATCAGGTTTTTGCATATCAGCGCTATCAAGTTTGGCAAAAGATAAATCATCCGCTGCTTCTGTTGAAGAACTGGTTGTCGTACCTTCAACTGCATCTTGGGATAGAGTTGCCGCCAAATCCTCTGCTCCGCCTGCCATTCTCTCTCTCAAATCATCAAGTAGCTTACCAATAGGTAAAGTTTCTCCTTGGAGGGCAAAATAAGCGATGCCAGCCGCTCTAGCCAAAGTACCTATCGCCTCAAGGCGATCCATGGTTTTATGACGACTTTCTTTGGTTTTGCCTTTACCGGACAAAGCTCTAAAAGTTTCTCTAGTGGAATTAGCTAATAAGTCTCTCAAAATAAACTTGTTTTTCGATTCTTTAGCCTCATCACCACCTCTTCCAACTGAAGCTTCTTTTTTATAACTAACAGAGGCCTTCTGGCTCCTCTCTATCATTGAGGCCAAAAGATAAGAACCTCCTCTTAACATGCCAAAACCAGCTTGCATTAAAACCAAATTAGCAGCATCTTTAGCTATCTTTACTCCTTTAATTTTGTTTTGGATATAAAGATCAAGTTCTTCCTGAACCCTGGCTTTTTTTTCTTCTTCCAAATCAGCAGATTTTTCCTGATATTTCTGATCTAAAGATTCTAAACGATCCAACAAAACCTGCTTTTCCTCTGGAGAAATATTTTTTGAGTCTTCAATTACTTGTTTTACTCTATCTTTTTCGCCTTTGACCAAAGACTCTTTGACTATTCTTTTTTCTTTCTTTATTTCGGTTTTTTGTCTTAGATAATTATAAATATCACCTTTACCAACAAAAACTCCTAAAACAACATCGCCGGCAAATTTATAGCCAGAAATAGCACCAATAGTATCATAAATCGCTTTAACCGCTACTCGCCTTTGTTCTGAATTAGAAAAAACTTCTTTAAAGTTTTTTAAATTAAAACCCTTTCTTCTTTTCTTTTCTGACTTTCCTTCATTCTCTAAGATTTCTTCAGATGTTTCTTTTTCAAATTCCTCATCTTCTTTTTCTTTTATGAGCTCTAACTTCGCATCAAGTTCCAAAACGCTATCTTCTATTTCTTTTTTCCTTTGCTCAAAATTTAATTCGTCATCAACAAGTATCTGTCCTATTTTATTTTTAAATATTGTTAAAATATTATCCAATTCTCCCCACTTTTCTTTGGGCTCAATCAAGTCCCCTGCTCCGTCATCAACAAAAGGAGTCGCTTCTCTTATTTCTTTTATTTTTTTCTCAGCCTCAGAAATTATATCAGCAGCCAAAGTTTCCAATTGCCCCTGATTAAAATCCTCTACTTCTTCTGACACAGAATCAGCTGAAATCGGTTGTTCCGAGACAATATTCTCTTTGTTGTCAGCTTCCGACGCTTTATCTTCAACCACATCCTCAGGACCGATTTCTATTTCTTCAGGTTTTTCTAAAATATTTTCATCATTAGTTTCTTTTGTTTTTTCTGCCTCAGCTTGATTAGCAGACTTACTACTCCTATACTCCGCAGACAATTTATCGACTTCGGCCAATGTTTTTTGAAAATGTTTTTCCATCATATCCACTTTGGCCTGATAATCAAATCCTTCCATGTCATTGACAGCCATATCTTTGCAAAAAAACCAAAATTCTTGGGGCACTCCATTCAATTTATTCTTTAGCCAATCGCCTTCTTCATTTTTAAGAGATCCGATTATATCCGCAATTTTGGCTTGCAACCTAGCAGAATACTCCTGAGCTTTTTTGTATTCAGGGGTATTTTTTTGTTCAACTGACAGTCGACCAGCTGATTCTATCCCAGCCTCTACTGCTAAAGATTTTTTTGTACTAAATCCTTGTCCCCGCTGCTTGTCTTTTTCTTTTACAGGTAAAGCGTCTCGAATGATACTTGCCTCTTTTTTGTCTTGTCTTGGTAAAGTGGTCCTTGCTACTTGCTCTGTATCCGATCCATCAATTCTACTTGGACTGATTACTTCAGTTGAAGCCAAAGTAACAGTAGATTTTTCTTTCTCCGTAAAACTATGCAAACCAACTTCCTCGGCTTTCAATCTACTCTCGATATTATCAATTTCCCTTTCACTATCCTTTGCCAAATTTTCAATAGCTGATTTTTTCTGATCTTCGGGGAACAAGACTTCTTCAGCCTGTAATATACCACGAACATTAACTTCAAAATCTGCCAGTATCTGCTCAATTTGAGCTATTTCTTGACCAAGATCTTTCTCCTTATTCGAACGCCACAACTCTTTCAAATTATTTACTCTGGCTGTAAGTTCAGCAATTTTACGATTGGCAAAAGTCTCTAAATCATCTTTGGATTCCAAAAATTCTTGGCCCATTATATGCTCATTTTTATCCGACATAATATTTAAAATTGAGTATTAATTTTATCTAAAATGGCATCAATCTCATCTTTTTCCCTAGAGTCAATACGTTTTTTTATCTTTAAATCAACACTTTTTTCCACTTTATCTATCTTAGCCAAAGCTTCTTGGTAAGCTGTTTCTATCAGTTGTTTGGTGTTTTGATTTTTTTTGCCGTACATAATTATAAATTATCAGTCAGCTTTTTCATTTTTTCAATAGTATCATTATCCAAATCCGCTTGCTTTTCTTGATACTCACTTTCTATAGCAGTCAAATTTTTTTTAAAATCACTATCGGTCTGACCAGTTTCTTGACTTAGATGCTGTGCTTCCAAAATATCTAGCAACTCTTCTACTTGCTCCAAAGACATTTCTGGTAAAAGTGCCAACCAAGCTTCTTTTTGCTCTTGAGGCATCTTGGACTGAGAAAGAAAAAAAGCTAGCTTTTGTCCTTTGTCTTTTGCTAGCTCTTCTAGTTTTTTTTGCTCTGAATTTTCCATTTTAATCAAAATTACTGCTTATTTCACTGCTTTTATTATAATATAAAATAGCAAAAAAAGAAAATACCGCCGGCGCTTTTCGTCAAGATGTGTCTTGACTTAAGCGCCGGCGGCGTGTGTTTAGGGTTTTACCCCCTTTCTAGGTAGTGGTTACGACGTCGGCGGAGTTACACCACCGGTCTTGAAAATCTTGCCCAAGCTCTCCATGAGCTCAGGCGGCAGGGCGGCGAAGAAACGGTTTTGGCCCTCAAACAATTTAAGAGCCATGTGATACCTCATTGCCGCCTGCATATCACCGCCAAGAGCTGCGGCCAAAGGCTCTAGGGTAGAGAGAATGGCTTTGCCCTCTCCCTTAGCCTTTTGATCAACACCCTCTCCTTCCTGAAGCATCTGCAGCACCTTTGTCTGGGCTGCCTTGAGCTTCTCCTGAGCATCACGAATGGCCTCAGGAGGATTGATATCACCAGTCCGCAGCGAGTAGACATGAAATCCCAGGCTCTTCAAATCATCATAGACATATTGACGGAAGGAAACTGGTTTCCCGTCCATCAAAAATCTCTTATTTGAAGTGAGGAGCCGGGCGAACAAGGCCTGATCCATAGTCATACGACTAAGAAAACGGGCCAGAGCGGGCCACAAAGACCTCCGCTTGATGAGGTTCTCTTTGTCCTTCCTATCTTCGTCCTTGAGACGAAGAAAGTTCTCCTTGTCCTCTTTCCTGGGCCAGGTGAAGACCGACAGGTTGATTTCGACCTCCACTTCTGGACCGGCTTCTACGCTGACCTTTTTACCGCCATCGCTGCCCTCGTATTTCATAATCCCAGAATCAAAATCGTCCGATTCGGGATAAGGAATGCGACTGGTCGGCAATTTCTCGCTCTTAAACGTGTCAAGTTCCCAAACTTCTTCCCTGAAGATATAGGCTCGCACTATTGCGCTCGGAAGCCAGACCGAGATCAGACTCAACCAAATGCCTTTACGGAAGCAATGGAGATCTTCTCCTTTCTTAATGAGGTAAACCTTCTGTGTCTTTCCATCTTCTTCTATGTCTTGCTCCAGCTCGAACATATCCTTCTTTTCCTCGCCCCAAAAATAGAAGATCGGGTCATAGACATCGCTGCCAAACCACTCATAGACCAAGCTATGAGCAGTGGGCAACTTGATCAATGCGGAAAGTAGATAGAGTACGATTACAACTAGTGGGGTAAGGATGATGCCAAGACCACCAAACATCGTCTTGGGAGAGACAATGCTGATGATAATGGTGAGGTTGAACAGAAGGAAGCAGATGAGAGGTGGATAGAAGAAAAGAAATTTGAAGGCGAATGGCTCCCTACTAATCGGATCTAGAGTTACTAGCCACTGCCCCTGCTTAATGGCCTGTATGATTCTGATGCTAGCCAAAACCGCAATCAGAATAACAGCAATGAGCTTCCCGATAGGGATATCAGGAGTCTCTACTGTCGTCCCAAAACTGAAGCCAATCTTTCCCCTGATCACCGTGTACACCACGGCAATCAGAGCAACGCTAAGAAGTGCATTCCAGCGTCGACGCCGGAACCAGAAGATACCACCGACCCAAAGAGCCAGCAGCAGGGCTACCAAATCTTGCCAAATAGGCACTTCCTCCTTGGTCACCTTGCCGCCAGTGGTACTGGCGACAGCACCAGAAGTGGAATCAATCACTTCCGATACAGTACCTGACCCGGACTTCAACCAGCTGGGCCAGCTTGGCTTGCCCAGCATTTCCGACAAGGGCAGATCCGCCATCAGAAAAATGAAGCAAATGCCCACGAAGGCGATGAAGCTCCAGCCCATCACCATGCCCCACTCGACATAGTGACGGTTCTTGCGTTCGTCCTTCTTGCGGTACATCAGGATGAAAAACCCGATCACCAAGAGAAGGAATAGGGGCCAGGTAGACCCCAGTTTGAAGATTTCAATGCCTTCACGCATGAAGGCAACGTCACTGTCGTGAATGAGCTTCATTTCTGCCTGCCCTTCTCCGAACTTCAGCTCGGATTGCTTGTTTGTCTATCAACTAACTACCTAGAATGTCAATGTCCGTTTCCAAGGTCTAATTACCTTAGATAACATAGAATTATATCATATTTTCAATATATTGTCAATATAAAAATAAGCTAATTTTAGCTTTAAAATTAGCAAAAAAATAAATAGACTAAATTAAAATTATTAACAAGATTATTTTTGACAATTCAGACAAAAATGAGTACCTCTGCCAGCCAACTTGATTTTTTCTATTTTCCCCTGACAAGAAAAACATTGCTCCCCTTTTCGCCCGTAAACTTTAAGATAAAAAGAAAAATTTCCTTTTTTATTTTCCACATCCCGATAATCACTAAAAGTCGTCCCCTTTTTAGCTATTGCTTTTTTAATAATATAATCAGTGGCTTTAAAAATTTTCTTTAATTCTTTTTCCTTTAGCTTATCAGCGTTTCTATCTGGCCTTAGTCCGGCTCGGAAACAAATTTCATCAACATAAATATTACCTAAGCCCGCAATCAGTTTTTGATTTAGCAAAAGAGCTTTAAGTGGTGTTTTCCGGTCAATAAAAATTTTCCTAAAATTATTCCAAGTAAAATTTTTTTGTCCCGGCTCAATGCCAAATTTTGCTTCAATCAATCTCCTGTCTTTTTTCTTGATTAGTTGCAAATAACCAAATTGACGCAAGTCATTATAAAAAAGGCGCGAGTCATCACTAAAACTAAAAATAACATGAGAAAATTTATTGGGTAGATTTTCACTTACAGGCGGCCAGTTGTGTCCGCCCGCCAACAAATCGTCCGTCGAAGAATAAATCAATTGCCCGGTCATTTTCAAATGCACTAAAAGCAACTTGTCCCCTTTTTTAAGCTCAAAAATAAGTAGTTTGCCTATTCTGTCTATTTTACTAAAACTATTATTTTGCAAAACAGTTGTAAAAAGGCGATCAGTATTTCTGACCAAATTACTCTTTTTTATTTGCACACGGTTTATTTTTTTGCCTAGTATATTAGCTGACAAACCGCGGCGTATTGTTTCTACTTCTGGTAATTCTGGCATATAAAAGAATTATAAACAAAAGCCACCCGCCCGGCAAGCGCCGGGCGGGTGGCTAAAAATCTGTATTAGCTGATTTTTATATTATCTGCTCTTAGTATTTGGCCAAAACCTCAAAACTGACATCAATGATATTCTGGCCAGCATACTTCATCAACTCTTCCAAACTGCTGATATGATGTTTTTTACCTTCTTTTATCAGATAAACTTTTTTATCTGGGGAACGCAATAAACTACCATCAGCATATTCTTTTACTCCTGAGACCTGACCAGTCCAATCTGGATAGATATCCATTACCCGATAATCAACATTATAAATTCTCTTTCCAGAGTAATATTTTTTCAAATATTCCAGAGTAGGAATATGCCATTTTTGTTGATCTCTAATGTCATAAACTGACATTTTTGGATCACACTCACTGCGGATAAGGGTGCCATTGGGAAAATGAAATACGCCTATAATATCTTTATCCACTCCTTGTGATCCGCTGGGATGAAGTACTGGCTGACAGGTCTTTTCGCCCAAAACCTGAGGAGGAATTGTCTCTTCTCCTTCTATCTTATCGCCGAGCACTTGGCCGCAGCTTTCAGCTGATGGGGTGGCAAAAGAAATAATCTGGCTGCTGGAAACTCCGCTTTCATACTGCGCCTGGCTTAATATTTGGTAATAATAAGTGGTGCCAAAAGCCAAGCCGCTTAATGTAAAGGAATGAGTAGTGTTGTATTCACTATTTTTACTTTCACTACCCAAGGGCTCGCTTTGGCCGTATTTCAACCAAGTCAAAGAATTTCTATTGGTGTTCCAGTTGATAACCGTGGCTTCACAGCTGACGTCTGCCAAAACACTGGAGATAATGGGCGGAGTTGTCGAACCGCCGCCACCGCTACCACCGGTAGGACCAACTGGATCCTGTGGATCTTGAGGATCTTCTGGATCCTCAGGATCAGTAGTACACGTTGGGAAAGGAGGCACATAATGGAGATAACAGGCATGGTTATCATTTTGCAACTGGGCAAACAAAGCCAAGTCGGTCAAATTGATATAACCGTCATTATTTAAGTCAAAAACATGAAAATAGTTATCGTCACCTTTGACTGAACCAAAGCTATCATTAATTCCCTGTTCTAGCCCACCGCACCAGCCAACATTAGGATCTTCACATTGGAAGTAGAATTCCTTAACCTCGCTGGTCATGTTTTCAAAATGCTGGTAACAATTTAAGTCGTTTCCCTCTAAATACAATTGGTAAGCTAAGTCTAAATCTAATGAATTAACAACTCCGTCGTTGTTAATATCAGATACATTGTTGTATCTTTCATCTAAAATATCTGAGCTAACTATACCCAAAAGAGCGCTGCACCAAGGAGCGTAAGGCTTTTCTGGATCATCAGGATTTCCACCTTGTTCACGTTCATTTACAAAGGTTAAGATATGGTAATTATTCTCTTGATTATAATCAACCATGAAATAACTTGGGTTGTTTGGCTCTACTTGAGTCCAACCGTCTTGCATGGTTTCGGTTCCTTTATAAACTCCGTAAGGCACATCAGTAAACAACACGCAGCCGTCATCACCTGTAATACCACTATAAACCATTCTGACTTCTATATCGTCCAGATAACCGCCAAAAGAATTGCTGGTTCCCAAATCAGCAAATCTGATTTTGGTAGTTGCTCCTTGAGCAGTAAAATTGGCTTCATACAACTGCCAATCAGTTTCTGCTCCGCCAACAGCAGTAGCGCCGATAGTCTGACCCCACAAAAGATTGGCGCCAGCTAAGACCTCAATACCAATGGTATTATCACCAGCTGGTCTGCCAGGTCTTGGTGAATACCAGAATTTCAAATTATAATCTTCTCCGGCTACAGTACTAATGTTTTGGAAAATAACCGAGGAATTATTACTATCCAATTCTGCCAGCTGATTGCCTCCATGAGAAGCGCCAGCGGCATTGTTTTGGATTTCTAGACCATCACCTGATTCTACTTCCCAAGATGTCAAAGAAGCATTGGGATAAATAGCCCAGGTACCAGAAGCCAAAACCGGAGTTTCAAAACCGCCATTTACAATCAAATTAGCTCCAGACAAATTCATTTGCCAACCTGACAAAGGATTTTGTTCTGTGTCCATTTTACACATTTTAATGCCAGTTGGATCTTCTGGCTCCTCACCTTCTTTTAAGGCGTTTATCGCCACACAATAGTAAGTAGTGTCAGAGGCAATATCTATCCATTCAGCATTGTCATAATTCAAGACATCGCTATGGCACCAAAACTCCGCACTGACATCGCTGCCTGGGGCACTAGGATATTCATCTGAAGGAAAGGAAAAAGGAATATAAGCTTCTTGCAATACCTCTCTAAACCATAATCTACTAGGCATATCTTCAGTAGCCACCTGCACTTGGGCTGGCTGGCCGCTAGGACCGGTCTGAGTGTCAAAATCATACCAGCCAGCATTTACATGCTTGCCGACAAAATTTCCTGGGAGACCAAGCAAGCTATCGTTTTTACCCCACTGAAATTCCCAATTCTCTTGAAATCGGCATTTGCCGTCAGAGTTATCTACAATTTGCTGGGCAGTAGTAGCTGTGATATTAGCTCCACTGCTTAGGTTAGGCAGGTCTTCTTCGCTGTCACAGACTATTTTGTGAGCCAAAATAGTGGTAGTAGGCACCTGCGGTTCATCACACTGAACCGTCAAGGAAACTGTATTACCTGGAACATTGGTAGTCGGGTGGTTGTTATTTTTTTTGTAACGAGCTGTTACGGAAAAATAATAAGTCTGTCCGCACTCTAAATTACCGCCAAAATCTCCTCCATTATAATTAGCGTTGGACTTAGGAACTACTCTTGATTTCTCATTTTTATTTGTAATCGCTGGCGGCATATAACCGTCATCTGGATAAGACAGAGTGTCCGGACTAGGGTCAGTCTCGGAAACAATCACCTTATACTGATAAAAATGATTATGAGAGCTTATATCCCAACTAACTAAGACATCGCCGTTTTGGTCAAACTGGGCGCTGACTACTGGCGCCGGATAATTAATACACTCCCCCTGATAATCACCATGACCCTGGTGAGCTGGCCAAGCATTAGTATTAATTGTCATAGTTTGAGGGTTGCCTGGATTTCCCGGCGGAAAATGACAAATGGTCATATTGTTGCCTTGACCAAAATTCCCAAAAACGGAAAAGAGGCCAAATAACTCTGAGGAATCATGATCGTCTAAATCTGAATCCTCTTCTTTCTGATCCTGACTAAGATCAGGCTCGTTATTCTCTGGATTATCGCTGATTTCTTTGGTCAGCTCCAATGGCAGAGACAACCCTTGCTCTTCTGTTACTTCTCCCAGTTCCTGGGCTTTGGCAACATTAAAGCCGGTATTAAAAGATACCGACGCAAAAGAATTGCCAACAACCAAAGACAAGAGAAGAAAAGAAAACAGGCTGTTTTTCAAAACATATCTCATATTTTTTAAATAAGCTTAATTAGTTATTATATGTTAATTTTTATTAGTAAAATAACTATCTATAATAATATATCTTTACAAAAAAGTCAAGCTACTCCTTAAATATCTATAATTTGCCAATAAAAACTAGGATTTAACAGCCTTTTTATTTTTGTTTTTATTATGTTAGAAAACAGCTTACACCTAAAATATATAACTAACTAGAAAATTGTCAACAGACCCATCAACAACACAAAAGCCAGTCCAGAAACAATAGTGGGATAATGCTGTTTTCTGATATGGATAAAAATATTGAGAGTCAAAGCAATAATGCCTAAAATCATCAATAATCTGAAGTAAATAGAGCTCACATCAAACAAGGGCTTGATAAACTCCGACTGATTGACGCTCAAAAACATATAATCTTCAAACGGCTTGTTGTCCACTGGCGTGATATTTTCCCAAGATATATTCTGAGTCAAGCTATTGCCGGCTATATCGCTGACAGTCAAACTAGGTAAAACTATAGGACTGAAAACTTCTTTATAAGTTTTTCCGCTGATCATAATATTGCCTATCCATCGGCCAGGATAAGAAAAATCCGGTTCCAGATTTATCTGATAATCACTAAAGATAAAAATCGCTTCACTAGCATCCGAGCTCAAATAAGCCGCTACCTTCACCAATAAATCTTCTCCATTGCCCGGCTGACTGACCAGTACTTGAGTTTTTTGATGATCAATCACTGGCGGCGTTCTATCTATATTAATATTATAAACCATGGAAAAAGCGCTTCTGTCGCCGGACCAAGCCTGGACTCTCAATCTATGCTCGCCTTCTGCTAATTCTAATTGACCTGCAAAAACTCCCGGCTGGCCGGCTGGGACAATCTCCATGATTAACTCACTATCAGAAAATAGCAGTATTTTTTCCGCTCCGGCTGCCAAAACCTGAATAGGCACAATATTTTCTTTCAAAAAGCCGTTATTGGCCGGGTAAACCAAAACCGGCAAAGGTAAAGCAAGGATAATTTCCTGGGCTGGCTTTTCCTCATAAGTCGGCAATCCAGGCAAAGATGGCTGACCCCTATAATCAGCTTGATCAACTTGGTCAGCTTGTCCCAAAACTTCATCTACCGGAGCTGGCAAAGACTCAGGCATAGGCTGACTGACTGTTTCTACGTCTATTTTTGAATTATAATCCTCTGTTTTTGGCGCTGTTGGTTTAGGATCTTCAATAGCTGCTACCACTTGTGAAGGCTGGCCAAAATACTGGGCAATCAAAGTAGTGGGGAAACCCTTGTACTCACCGCTCACTACTCCCACTCCTATTTGGGTAAATTCCGGATCAACTATGTTGGCATAATGAGTCGGAGACTTAACCCAAGCATCTACTACTTTTTGAGGATCATCAAAACCTATGGCCAAATTCTCACCAGCTACCCTAAAAGCATAATTATGACTGAACAACCAGTGACGCAAGGATTTATTATCTGGGCCTACATGGGCAAAATATTGATAAACAAGCATGTCTTGAGCCTTGTCCAAAGCCGCCTGAGTCAAAGCCTGATTTTCTTCCAAAACCGGCAAACTAGCTTGTGTTCTAATTCCATTGGTCAAGCTGATTATTTTCTGAGCCTGTTGACGCAAAACATCTGGAGAAAACCAAGCTTGTACTGGAAAAGACAACAAAAAAGCCACCATGACCAATTTTATTACCACCGCGGAAAAAGCGTGAAAAAATAATCTTTTGGGATGTAGAGATTTGGGTCGGTAATTATTGGACAGGCTAGGAATAAATAAATCCGCCAAAGTACCGGGACCCTTGGGGTTTAAGCCCATTTTGACAGCCAAGCCGTCTGGTATTCCATCGCCGGAGCTATCGGGATTATTAGGATCAGTACCGTAAACTTTTACTTCCTGATAATCTCCCAAGCCGTCATTATCTGAGTCGGGATTATAAGGGTCAGTACCATGAACATAAAGCTCGTCATGATCGCTCAACCCATCAGCATCTGAGTCTAAAAATTTCTTTGCTTCCTTATCTGCTTCGCTATCGTTAAATTTTTTGTCTTTTTTCTTAGACATCTACGCTTTTTAATTTAACATATAATTAAATCACAAATATAAAATATTGTCAAGAGAAACTAATATTTAAAATGAGTCATTTAATTATACCATATAATACTGATGTTTATTCTAATTTTCTTTCTAATTTTTGCCCTTTTGACTTCCTAAGCTCTATTTCCATTATTAACTGTTCAATAGCCTCATCAATAGTCTGATCCCCCAAGCCTTGTCTTTGCAGACGCAAAAGATGATTGGTGACTTCAGCTAATTCTTCTGGAGTCATTAATTCTGCTGCCTTATTTTTTTCTTCCTCTTGCTTAGGTATAAAATTTTTCTGATTTTCCATAAATTTTTTGACAAATTAACAAATTGATATTTTATATTTTCCCATTTTTATTCTCAAAAGTCAATTTTTCCATAAAACAAAAATACTCCAATAATTAAACTGCAGTACTTTGTCTTTACCCATCCTTTCGAGAAGGGATGGGTGGAGCCGTCACGCGGGCTTGTTGAGCGTAGCGAAATCCCACTCTGCGGGAAATCGAATACAAAAAATAATATTATCAAATTCACTAAAGAAATGGAGCCGTCACGCGGGCTTGAACCGCGGACCCCTTCCTTACCATGGAAGTGCTCTACCACTGAGCTATGACGGCTGAAAATAAATAATGTTTTAACCCTATACAATGAGCGTGTTTAATTGCATTTTATCTACTACTGCCTGTCCTCCTCTGGCGGAAGCTATGACGGCAGACGAAAAACTTATTTTTATTTACTAAACTAAGAAAGTGCCTTTTACTCTTTGCCTTGCAAACACTTGTCCGCCGAATCCGCCAGCCGGCGGAGAAGACGGGAACTATAACGGCATTAGATGGCACAGCCATCCGAAGCTCTGAGTGTTAACGAGGAGCGAAAGATGGTGGGCCGGGAGGGATTCGAACCCCCGAAGGCGTATGCCAGCAGATTTACAGTCTGCCCCGGTTGACCACTTCGGTACCGACCCATAAAAATAATGTTTACAAAACTGGCTTAAATAAAAAAAGATTGGCAAGGAAAAACAAACTCTATTAACCTGTTTTATTTTAAATTGTCAATTTCCTCAGCCAGTTCAATGATCTTCTTGTTTTCCGGATTGACTTCTTTCAATCTTTCCAAATATTGACCAGCCAGTTCTTTATCTTGCATTATTATACTAATATTTATCAAAAAGTCAAGAATTTTAGGATTGTTCGGCGACAAGACCAAAGCTCTTTTGGCTGCATCTAAGGCCTTTTCTCTTTCCTCCAAATCCAGATAAACTTCGGCTAAAGAAAGAAAATACAAATAATTATCCTGGGAAAGAGAAATTGACTTAAGATAATCCTCCTCGGCTTGCTTGAGATTGCCTCTTTCTTTGGCAATATCCGCCAAAGAGGAGTAAATCATAGCATCCTCATTGTGAGTGAGTTTCAATAAATATTCCAGCGTTTCCTTGGCTTGAACATATTCTTTGCGACCGCGATAAACTTCAGCCAATAACTTGTAGGAATCAACATGATATTGATCAATGCTCAAAGCATCTAAAAGCAAATCCTCGGCTTGTTGGTATTCTTCTTGGTTTAGCGCCTGCTTGGCTTGAGTAAGTAGTTGCTCTATGGTTTGCGAGCGGCCGACTGAATTGGCTAGTTTTTCATGACCACGCCGGCGTAGATCTTTTTCCGCTTTTTTCAATTTCTGATAATACTGCAAAAAATAATCCCCGGCTTTTTCCCGCAGTGGCTCAGATAAATCTTTGATCTTATTGGTCAAATTTTGACCACTTCTAGCCAAGCGACCGGTTAAAATCGCCTCTTTCTGCTTTCTCAGCTTGGTCTCAGGCAAATTATCAACATTGATATTTTTCAGCTTGGGCAATTTTTTAAAAACCAGCCAAATAATAAAAGCTGTAGATAAAACCGCTAAAAAAATCAAGATAAAATCTAGCATATTTTAGGCTTTATTATTACTGCCAAAAATCCTTATAGTCTTTGCTACTTCCTTTTGCATGGCCAAGATTGAAGGCTGAAGAATCTGGCGTGGGTCTATCATATCACTTTTTCTACCAATACTGGCCACAAGCGCCTCTTTAAAGGCTAAGCGCAAATTGGTATCAATATTTATTATGGAAACGCCGTTTTTTATAGCTGCTTTAAATACTTTTGGCGCTAGACCAGAGCCGCCATGCAAAACAAGAGGTATTTTAACCAAAGATCTGATTTTCTTCAAGCGCTCTTGATCTACTTTTTCTACTCCCTTGAAACTGCCATGAATAGTGCCGACTGAAATCGCCAAAGTATCCACCTTGGTTTTTTCCACGAATTCTTTTGCCTGGTAAGGATCAGTCATCAATTCTTCCATATTAATTTTGCCGGTTTGAAGCTTGATAAGCCCTTCTTTGCCCAAAATTGCTCCCAATTCCGCCTGCACCCAAACTTTTTTCTTATGTCCGTATATAGCAGCCTGCCGGCTCAATCTGACATTGGTGGCAAAATCTTTTTCCGAAGCATCCATATGAACCGAATTATAGCCGATATCAACGCATTTTTTCACCAAGGCAATATCATGACCATGATCAAGATGAATAGCAATGGGCACGCTTTTGCCAATAGTATTGGCAACTGTGCTTATCATATTAAAAATTGTCGGCAAATTGGAATATTCTATGGCTGATTTGGAAGTTTGAATTATTAGCGGTGATTTTTCCGCTACTGCTGCTCTGACTATTGCCAGAGTTATTTCCAAATTGGAAGTGTTAAAAGCGCCAACTGCATATTTGCCTTTGCGAGCTTTGTCTATTATTTGTTTTATAGGCACTATCATGGTATTGATTTTAAAATTATAAAAATTAAGCGTTTTTTAAAAGCTGGATAAAAGAATCGGCTTTTAAGCTGGCGCCTCCCACCAAAACACCACTCACGTCTTCTATTTTGCTAAAGTCTGCTATAGTTTTTGGACTGACACTACCGCCATAAATTAATAAATAATTAATAAAACGAGAGCTTAAAACTTTTTTTATTACTGCAAACATTCTGGCTGCTTCCTGGCTGTCTATCACTTGGCCGCTGCCACTGGTGGAAATAGACCAAATAGGCTCATAGGCCAGCAAAAATTTGCCCTTTTTGCCCAAGCTGACTGTTGCCTGCTTGATTTGATTTGCAACCACCTTATCTGATTGGCCTTTTTTCCTTTCTGCCAGTGTTTCGCCAACACAAATTATTGGAATCATTTTTTCTGCTATCACTGCCTTGGCTTTTTTGTTGATTGTCTGATAATCCTCCCCCAAAGCTCTTTTTTCCGAATGGCCAACTATCACGTACTGACAACCTGTTGTTTGTAAATTTTTGGGTGAAACTTGGCCAGTAAAAGCCCCTTTTCCCTCGTAAAAAACATCTTGGGCTCCCAAAGTAATTTTACTTTTTTTCAATATCTTGGATATTTCAGTTATTGCCAAAAAATCCGGACAAAGAATTGCTTGTTTATCAACTAAATTTAAGCGACTTATTTTTTTCTTTATTTGTCCAGTCAAAGCCAAAGATTCTTTTAGACTTAAATTCATTTTCCAATTGGCAATGACTATCTTTTTTTTATTTTTCATAATAAAAATTCAAAAATTTTAAAAAATCCCAAGGATATTAAAGTAACAAAAACCGCTGCCAAGAGCGTGCCTAGAAAAATAAGCAAAAGTGCCTGTTTTTTTTCAAAGGCAAACAGCCAGGCTGCCAAAGAACCAGTCCAAACTCCAGTCAAAGGCAAAGGTATAGACACGAAAATCAAAAGAGCGATTTTGCCCCATAAATAGTATTTTTTATCAAATCTTTTTCTAGTTCTCTCAAAAAGCCAGTTAAAAAATTTATCTCCCCACTTAAAACGCTGAAAATATTGAGAAACTGGTCCGACAAAATAAATAATCAAAACTGCGGGTATAAAACTGCCAATTACTGACAAGCTAAAAGCCTGCCAAATTGGCAAAGAAAAAGTTTTCAAAGCAATAGGAATAGAAGCGCGCAGTTCTGTCACCGGCAACATAGCCAAAAGCAAAGTAGCTAGCTGATGATTGAGAGAATAAATCCAGGAAAAATCAATGTTCATATTATTATTCAGTATAAAACAAAAAATTATTTAACGCCAGCTGTAATTATCAAAAGTCCAGGCTGTCAAAACTTTGAGATCACGGAAACGATCTTCATTGGCAGCCGACCCTAAAACCACGCTGATAATGGTATTTTTATCTTTATTCTGAGCTTCAGCTACCAAACAATAACCAGCCGCGCCTATATAGCCGGTTTTGCCGGCCGAAATATCCAAATATCCGCCCAGCAGATGATTGGTAGAATATATTTTTCTCTCCTGTCCTGACAGAGTTTTTAGATCATAAGTGCGGCGAGACAAAGCATTTTTTATCTCCTGATTGGCAAAAGCTATTTTTGCCAGCTCCAAAACTTCCAAAGCAGTGGAAACATTATTTTCATTGAGACCGGTTACTTCCGCAAATTTAGTATTTTTTAGGCCAAAATCAGCGGATTTTTTATTCATCTGAACGACAAATTCTTCTTGGCTAAGGCCAGTGCTCCTAGCCAGAGCTTTGGCTGAATTATTATCAGAAGAAATTAACGCCAGATAAAATAAATCCCTGACTGTCACTACTTCTCCCCGCAAAAGATCATTACTGGCGCCGACTGTCTCGTCTTCTCTTGTCATGGTTATAGTTTCATTCCAGCCAGGATTATACTCCAAAAAAACCAAAGCCGTCATCAGTTTGCTGATGCTGGCAATAGGTCGGACTGTTTGGGCATTTTTCTGCCACAAGATTATTCCTGTATTTTTATCCATTACTGCTGCCGACTGAGCAGTCATTTTCACTCCCAAAGACAAATTATCTTCTTTATGGGGGATTTTTTCTTGGCTTGGAGAAATTACTTTTTGAGAAAGCAAAACAACTTCCTGCCCATTTTGCTCCTGAATATTAAAAATAGGCAAATGATAATTAGAAACTGTCCCCAGCCCCCAGGAAAAAGCAATGCTAGCTATCAGCAACCAAAAATTCATCTTTTTATTTCTTTTTCATTTATCTGAACGTATTTCCCTTCTGGCAAATTACCTAAAGAAAAATTTCCTTCCTTTATTCTCTTTAAGAAAATAACCCTATAACCTACCTCCGCCAACATTCTTCTTATTTGCCGATTAAAACCTTGATGCAACACAATCTCTAGTTCGTTTTTTGCCAATATTTTTACTCTATCCGCTTTAGCTAAACCTTCACTAAGTTTTATCCCTTTTTCCAGTTTGCTTTTTAAAAAAGCCTCAATTTCTTTATTTACCTTAACTAAATAAGTTTTTTTGGCAAAGAAATTTAGGATGAGTAAGCTGATAAGCAAAATCACCGTCATTGGTAAGGATTATCAGTCCTTGAGAATCTTTGTCTAGCCGACCGACCGGAAAAACTCGCGTGCTTTTGGGCACTAAAGACAAAATATTTTTGGGATTATGAGGGTCTTTGACTGAAGAAACATAACCTTTAGGTTTATTTAGTAGATAATATACTTTTTTATCTACTGCCAAAATTTTCCCGTCTAATTCTATTTTATCTTGAAGAGAAACTTGACTGGCCAAATTGACGACTATTTTTCCATTTATTTTCACCCGACCCGTTTTGACAATATCTTCGGCTTTGCGACGAGAAGCAACGCCAGCTTGAGCCAAAAATCTAGCTAAACGCATAGTTTCTATTGATTTTTTATAAACTTTTTTCTCCATCTTTATCAACATTTTCCTCCAGAAGTTTGCGCAAATTATCATCGCTGTTTAGCTTGTCAAAATCCGGCAACTCGCTCACTGAAGTTAGTCCCAAATGGCGCAAAAATTCCATAGTCACCGAGTAAGTAGTAGCTAGGCTATTTTTGTCTTCGTTAGCTTCAATATAGCCACGGATAAGCAGATTTCTCAAAATAAGACTGCAATTAACTCCTCTTATTTGCTCCAACTCTTCCTTGCTAATGGGCTGACGATAAGCAATAATAGTCAAAGCTTCCAAAGACGGCTTGCTCAACTCCCCTTCCAGCTCATCTTTAAAATAATCCCGCAAAAATTTTCCATTTTTGGGATTAGTGACAAACTGGGCTTTTTGGTTGTTTATTGCCAAATGAATACCGCTATCTTCTTGATTATATTTTTCTTCAATCCTAGCTAGAAGCTCTTTGGTTTTTTCCAAAGAAATAGCCAAAGTCTTATTTATATTTTCTATACTAATAGGCTTGGCTAAGGCAAAAAACAGACTTTCTAACTGGGATAATTTTTCTTTGTCCATATTTTATCAATCAAACCAATAAATATTTAAAAATCAATTCCTTTGTTTTTCTCTATACTCAAATCACCAAACAAACTATCTTGAGCAATATTTATTTCTCTTTGCTTTACCAGTTCCAGCATAGCCAAAAAACTGACTATTACTTCCATCTTGTCTTTTTTATCCAGCATGGCACTAAAACTGACTTTACCAAATTTTTTTATTTGTTCTTTTATTTGCTGAATTTTTTCGCCAATAGAAATAGCTTTCTTTATGGCTACCTTGGGCAAATTGACTACCCTGTCTATCCGAGCCAAAACTTCCTGAAAAAATTCCTTTAAAAGTTCTAAAGAAATTCCCTGAGGCGGGACAAATTCTTGCTCCAAAGGAGGCTTGTAAGGTGCCTGGCGGAAAAAAGTTGCTCTGTCACTGAGAAAAATCTGATTTATTTCCTTGCTGGCGTCGTAATATTGGCGATAAATCTTTAGCTGTTTTTCCAAATCACCAGCATTATCTTCATCAGTCAAGTTCAAATCCGGCAAAAGATGTTTTGATTTGAGATAAATCAGCCGAGAAGCAATCAATAAAAAATCAGCCACTTCGGCCGAAGCAATATTTTCTGCCGCGTCAATATAAGCCAAATACTGATCCGTAATTCGCGCCAGCGATATTTCAGTGATTTGAAGCTTGTTTTTTTCTATCAACTGCAGCAGAAGATCCAGAGGCCCTTGAAATTGCTCTAAGCTTATTTGGTGCATTTTTTACCAAAAATAAATAAAAATAACAGGGATATTATATCATTTTTCCCTAATAATTTCAAAATAAAAAGAGGGGGCTCCGCGTTGCACGAAGCCCCCGAACCGCTACTGGGAGCATGGACTCCCGAATCTTACTTGTCGGGTCTAGCCCCGGTAGCGGTCTTTCTCCCTGGGGAGGGAGCTGTGTACGTAAATACCAAATAAAACTATAATATTTACCTTATTTTGTCAATAGTAGAAGCCTAATTACTTATTTTTTGATTGCTATTCCTAGCTCATCCAATTGCTTTTTATCCACAGAAGCTGGAGAATCAAGTAATGGATCACGACCATCAGAAGTAAGAGGAAAAGCAGTTACTTCCCGCAGATTTTTTTCTCCCAAAAGAACCATCAAGAGCCTTTCTAGTCCTGGGGCAATGCCACCATGAGGCGGAACGCCATATTTAAAAGCTTCAAAATAATGCTTAAACTGATCTTTTTGCTTGTCGCTAAAACCAATCAAATTCCAGACTTTCTCCTGAATTTTCATCTCATGGATTCTAATTGCTCCCCCGCCTACTTCAAAACCGTTTAAAACCAAATCATGCTGATATGATTTTACTTTGCCTGGATCGCTGTCAAGAAGCGTAATATCCTCTTCTTTGGGAGCAGTAAACATATTGTGCGCCGGACCCCAAATATCGCCAGCACCGACAAACCTATCCTCATCAGTTTGAGGCATAAACAAAGGAAAATTAAGCACCCAAGCAAAAGCCAGCTCATTTTTATCGTTCTTGTCTTTTCTCAAATCCGGCTTATCAGTTTTGTATTTAGCCATTACCTGATCATAATCAAGCCGTGGCCAAGGATCAAAAGTGATTTTCTTTTGAGGAAAAAGCTCTTTGACCATACTTGTAAACATTTTTTCTACCAAATTCAAAATATCCTCTTGTTTGACAAAAGACATTTCCATATCCAGCTGATAAAACTCGCCTGGAGAGCGGTCAGCTCGGGCATCTTCATCTCGAAAACAAGGAGCTATCTGAAAATATTTTTCCATGCCCGCTACCATTAGGAGCTGTTTGTACTGCTGAGGCGCTTGAGGCAGGGCAAAAAACTTACCCGGATGCAGACGAGAAGGCACTAGATAATCCCTAGCCCCTTCGGGAGTAGATTTGGAAAGTATAGGTGTCTGAATTTCTACAAAATCATTTTTGGTCAGCCAATTTCTTAAATAAGCAAAAACTTTGTGTCTAGCTAATAGATTGTTTTTCATTCTTTGATGGCGCAAATCCAAATAGCGATATTTGAGTCTCAGCTCTTCATTGGCTTGACGATCTTCATTTTCAATCTCAAAAGGCGGAGTTTCCGCTTGAGATAAAATGCTGATTTTTTTGGCCAAAATCTCTACTGAACCAGTCGGCAAATCAGGATTTATTTGCTTGCCTCCCCTTTTTTGCACCTCACCTTCTATAGCCAGCACAAATTCAGGACGAATTTCTTTTATCAGTTCCAAATCTGTCTCTTTCAGTTCCTGAGGAACTATCACCACCTGTGCCAAGCCCCAACGGTCTCTGAGATCCAAAAAGATAATTTTACCCATATTTCGACGGGCATTGACCCAGCCTTGGAGTAAAACTGGCTGACCAACCTGACTGACTGTTTCTATTGTTTTTGTTCTATTCATATAATTTTTCATGCTGAATATATTTCAGCGTCTCGTTAATTTTATACTAGATTCTGAAACAAGTTCAGAATGGCATGCTTGTGGAGCCGAGAACAGGAATTGAACCTGCGACCCGCGGTTTATCGACCGTAGGGAGACCCCGCTCTTTGGGCGGTTTACGATACCGCTGCTCCCCGCCTGCCTGCGCCTAGGTCTGGAGCCGACTATCGGACTTGAACCGATCACCTACGGTTTACGATACCGTCGCTCTACCAGATGAGCTAAGTCGGCGCAAGGCCTAGGCGGGCAGGTACCAAACTGACCTCGCCCGACTCGCCTACGGCAAAGCCGTGGCGGGCGGGCTATCTCGGCAAAATCGCCTTCTTAAGAGATTTAAGGCCTTAATCTATAAATAGTCCGAGGAAAAGGAATGGTTTCTCGGACATGCTCCAGCCCACAAACCCAACCTACTATCCTCTCCAGTCCAAAACCAAATCCGCCATGTGGCACGCTACCGTATTTACGCAAATCCAAATACCATTCAAAATCCTTTTGGGGTAATTTATGTTCTTTTATTCTATCAAGCAAAACCTGATAATCATCCTCACGTTGTGAACCGCCAATAATCTCTCCATAGCCTTCTGGTGCCAATAAGTCAGCACATTCTGCCAAATTCTGATCAGAGGCATTTCTTTTCATATAAAACGCCTTGATTTTGGCTGGATAATTGGTAATAAAAATCGGATTATCAAACTGTTTGGTGAGCATTGTCTCGTCATCTCCGCCCAAATCCTCACCATCTTTGATGTCGCTACCTAAGGCTTGCAATTTTTTGATAGCCTCACTATGGTTCATCTTATAAAATGGCTTACTGATATTTTCCAAAGGCTTGATGTCGCGCTCCAAAATAGCTAATTCGTTTTGATTCTTTTCCAAAACCAACTTAATCATAAAACGAATCAACTCTTCCTGAATCTGCAAATTCTGCTCCAAATCAACAAAAGCCATTTCCGCGTCCATCATCCAAAACTCAGTCAAATGACGGCGAGTTTTGGATTTTTCCGCCCGAAACACTGGCCCAAAATCATAAACCCGATTATGAGCAAAAATAGCTGCTTCTATATAAAGCTGTCCGCTCTGGGAAAGATAGGCCTTGGTATCAAAATAATCTATTTCAAAAAGCTCAGTCGTACCCTCGCAAGCACTAGGAGTAAGAATAGGCGAATCTATTTTGATAAAATTATTCTCATCCATATAGCGATAAGTAGCTTGAATAAGAGTATTTCTAATACGCTGAACAGCCCACTGACGGCTAGATCTCAACCAAAGATGCCTATTGTCCAACAAAAAATCCACTCCGTGCTCTTTTTTGCCTATGGGATATTCATCCGCTATTTGATAAAATTCAAAGTCCTTGACTTGAATTTCATATTCGTCTTTTTTGGGATGCTTACTGACCAATCCTCTTACTTTGACTGAGCTTTCCAAGCTTATTTTTTTACTCTCAGACGCTTTTTCAGCTGATAATTCGCTTTCATTGACAATCGCCTGCACAAAACCCGTACCGTCGCGTAAATGCCAAAAAGCAATCTTGCCCGAAGAACGATGATTGGCCACCCAGGCGCTTATTTCCACTTCTTGGCCAACAAATTTAGCTATATCTTTAATAAAAATTTTCTCCATATTGACTATAAAAAAATTAAGATAAATAAATAATAACTAAATTAAGGATATTTTACAAGTGCCAATTTGACTAAAAATTGACAAAATGTTTTAATCAAGACACCCCACGCTCTGCTATCTGCCTCTGGTGGACTTATGTCCATCTTTGGCGGATGACGGACAAACAAGGAGGCCAGCAATGGTTCTCAACCTGCTTGACAGCCTGAGGAGTCTGGGGCTGGAAAAAAGTCTGGTTCTTTCCATCGTCCAGCAACTCCACGATCACGGTCGGTCAGAAATCTGTCTGCCCGACACCCAGCTTCCCGAACCGCTTCTGAGCGGTCGGGACTGTCCATTAGGAAACGGATTCCTCATCCGCGTCCTAGAGTCTGCGCCGCCGCGCAACGGCTATACAACCATCGAGGTTGTTGACGCTTCCTAAGGAAAGGAAGTAGCTATGGCTAGAAAGCCAAAAGCCCATCCCTAAACGAATCTGTAAAAGGATGGGCTTTTCTTTATTTGAAAAATATTATTTTTTCCGCCTATCTACCAAAGCAACAAAAAGCATCGGAACTACAAATAATTGAACAACACTGGCAAAAGCCAAGCCGAAAATAATAGCTATAGACAAACCAAGCCAAAATTCACTAGCAAAAGCCAAAGGCATAATGCCAAAAATAGTAGTAATAGTAGTCAAAAATATCGGTTGCAAGCGCGTATCTCCGGCATCGGCTATAGCTTGGCTAGCGGACATTCCTTTTTCTTCCATATTCCGATTGGCTTTATCCATCAGTACTATAGCGTTATTGACACCTATGCCGGTCAAAGAAACTAGTCCCAAAAATACCATAAAACTAAAAGGCAAATTGAAAACTGCCATTCCCACCACTACACCGATCAACATCAAAGGCAGGGACATAAAAATAATCAAAGGCTTGATAAAAGAATTGAACTCCAAAACCAAAATAATCAAGATGAGCAAAACCGCCAAAATCATGGCATTCCACAACTCGGAAAAAGACTGTTCTATATCCTCCATTTCTCCGCCAAAACTGATTTCATAACCATCTGGCGGCAATCCCCGCTCTTTTATCTTTTCTTCTATTTCCACAATTGCTCGGCTGGAAACATAACCAGGAGCCATATCCGCACTGATATTTATTGCTCTAGAAAAATCATAATGCCTGATAGTAGTCAAAGCCGGCTCCAGAGAAAAATCAGCTAAATAAGCTAGCTTTACTTCTTGACCAAAATTATTTATCAGGGAAAGATTTTTTATTTCTTCCAAAGAAGAAATTTTATTTTTATCAACCCTGACCACTACGTCTATTTCGTCCCCATCTTGCGATATTGCCGTGGCTTTGACGCCAAAAATAGCCAAACGCAAAGAGCTGGCCACTTCGCTGACGCTGAATCCGGCCTGAGCAATAGCGTTTCTATTGAGCCGAAAACTCAAATCAGCCGGACCAACATCTTGATTGCTACTGATATTGACCAGGCCATCAATACTGGACAAAATATTTTTTACTTCATTTGTCAAACTATCCAAAACCAATAGATCGTCGCCTTTTATTCTCATTTCTACGGCTGCTCCGGTCGGAGGCCCGGCACTTAGTTCTTGAACAGAGATATCACCACGATTGATTTTTTCCAAATCTTTTCTGATAGCCTCAACGATATCGTAGCTTTTTCTTTTTCTCTGGCTTTTATCGACAAAATTGACCGAAACACTGGCGACATTATTGCCGGCGCTACCGGGATCAAAAGAGCCGATACTGGAAGACTGGCCGACTGTACTGACAAAATTCTTTATTTCTGGATAGTCATAAAGCGCCGCTTCCACCTCGGTCAAAACTTCTTCCGTGTTTTTCAAATTGGTTCCCACTGGCATTTTTATATCTATATAGACAAAATCCATGTCTATTTTGGGGAAAAGTTGTACTGGTATAATACCCAAAACTAAAACCCCCAAAGAAGCTATAAATAAAACTGAAATTACCAAAGAGAATTTTACTCGAGCCTTTTTATCAGCCAAAAAAGAAACTATTTTCACTCTGTACCAAGCCCGAAGACGGTTAGTAAGATGTCTTTCCAAAACACTTTCTTTTTTCTCTTGGACAAACTTGCTCTTTCTCAAAAACACAGAGGCAAAAGAAGGCACTAGCGCCAAAGAAACAAACAAAGAGGCTGTCAGCACCACGCCAATAGTAATGGGGAAAATTTTCAGATACTCGCCCAAAATACCGCTTACCAAAAGCATGGGGAAAAAAGCGGCAATCGTGGTCAAAACTCCCGAAGTAACTGGACCGGCATAATTGGCCACTGACAAAAGAGAAGCTCGCAAGGAAGAATAGCCCAATCGGATATTATGAAAAATTCCTTCTAAGATAACAATAAAAGTATCTACCAAAAGACCCAAGGAAAGCACTAGAGCATACAAAGACATGCTATTTAAGGTATAACCGGAAAAATACAAAACAATAAAAGTAATCAACAAAGTCAGAGGTATAGACACCAAAGCGATCAAAGCTTCTTTGAAGCTAAGAGCAATGAACATAACGGCAAAAATCAAAAAAGTAGCTTGCAAGCCGCTGCTGCCCAAAGTATTTAAGTCTTCACGGATAAAAGATGAATAATCATTATTTATTTCTACCTTGACATTGGCCGGTATTACCCTGTCCGTCTGCAATTTATCTATCCGGTCTTTGGCGGCATCGACGATATTGAGAATATTGCCGCCGCTTTTTTTGAAAATCTGCAAAGAAATATTATTTTCTGCTGGCTGACCATCTATGGAAATTCGAGAAATATTTTCTTGCTCCACAAACTCTTCGCTTATTCTGGCAATATCTCCCAGCAAAATAGGTTGATTACCGGCTAGCGATACTACTACTTGACTCAACTCAGCTACTGAAGACAATCTTCCTAAAGCGCGAATATTATAATTAAGACCGTCTATTTCCAGCTCACCCAAAGGTAAGTCCATATCCGAAGCCCGAATCGCTCCCAAAACAGCTGACAAAGAAATATCTAGCCGAGACAAGGCCACCTTATCCACCAAAACCACAATCTCCCTATCGCGAGTTCCCAACAACGGCGCTTTGGAAACTCCAGATATTGCCTCTAGCTCCCTTTGCACTATCTTGCCCAGTTGCCTAAACTGGCTTTCTGTCAAAGTCCCGGACAAAGAAAAAGTAATAATAGGGTAGTCATTGGCTCTTATCTGAGTGACAACAGGATTTTCCGCTTCTGTTGGCAGATCAGCCAATTCCCCTACTTTATCTTTCAGCTCCCTGATGCTGGCATCCAAATCCGCTTCAGCCGCAAACTCCACTACTATTGAAGACAGGCTGTTTCTAGAAGAAGAAGTTATCAGTTTGACATTTTCCAACTCCTCCAGCTTCTTTTCTATCTTGTCAGTCAAAAGACTCTCTACATCCGCTGGGCTGGCGCCGGGATAAAAAGTACTGACTATGGCAATGGGAATTTTTACTTCTGGATCTGATTCTCTGGGAATATTAACCAAAGCAATAGCCCCCAAAATCAAAATGGAAGCTATCACCAATATTACTATTCTAAAATGAGTAATAAAATAACCCAGCAGATTTCCTCTGGTTTTTTCTATGGCTTTTTCCGCAAAAATATTATCCAACTCGGATTGATTAGAATTTATATTTTTATCGTCCATAACAAATTTAATTCAAAACTTCCACTTCATCGCCAGCGGAAATAAACACTCCATCTAAAAGAATCAAACGGTCATTTTGGTCAAGGCCGCTGACAATAGAAACTTTATCTCCATAAACTTCGCCCAAAACCACTCGCCTTTGTTCGACTTTTTCTCTCTCGCCTATCACAAAAACATAATTACCAGAAGCTTCGACATTGACCGACTTCAAAGGCACAATAATAGCATCTATATCCTGATAAAGAAGATTTAATTCCACTTCTGCTATACTGCCGGCCGATAAATTTCCCGCCTCTTGGCTTTGCGCTTTGACGCTTACTTTACCGCTACGCAAGTCGCCACTTGGTTGAATTTCGCTTATCAGGCCTCGATAAAGTCCGTTTATTAGCACTTCCTGATTTATGGACAAAGCTTGTGCCAAAGCAGCGTCTAGATAAAAATTTATCTCCACTATAGTCAAATCTCCCAATTCTAAAATTTCTCTGCCTGGGCTTATCTGCTCGCCTTCCCTGACATAATGAGACAAAATAGTGCCGGAAAAAGGAGAAGGCAGACTAAGATTACGATATTGATAAGCCGCTTGATCAAACTGACTGCGAACCATATTCAATTCCAGTTCGACTCCTTCGCGGACACTCAAAAGCGCCAATTCGCTGTTGCCATAATCTATTTCCGCCAAATCAAGCTGTCCTTGCAGCTGATCAGCTGATAAAAGACGGCTGCTTTGAGCATTGGCAATAGCGTTGCTAGAGCCAATGATCGCTGCCACGTGTTGATTTATTTCTATTTGAAGACCAGTGACAATAGCTTGTTCGGCAACGATTCTATATTCACTATAAGCATCATGGGCGGAATTCTGTAAAAGCAATACGGTACTATCCAGCAATTTCTTCATATCCAGCAAGGCTGCCTGCATCTTTTCTAAATCACTATTGATGCTTCTCTGACTGGCCAGAGGCTCAAGCACAACAAAAGAATCTACGGCCTTGGGAAAAAGAGCAATGGTCTGGATCTTAAAAGCCGAATTAATAGCATTGATATCTTTGAAATAATAAAATTCTTCTTTATTGCTCCTATATTTATCATATTGCACATTGCCTATGGACAAAAAAGAAAGCGCTTGATTCAAACTGTTATAAGCCGAGTTGTAAGCCACCAAAGCGCTATCTTCAGATGTCTTAACCGCCTGATCAGCCTGAATCGATGAATTTTGACGCTGACTTCTGGCCAAGTCTAGTCTGGATTTAGCGCTGTTTAGAGCCAATTCGGCCTGCCTGATGCGCTGCTGACCTATCATTTCTGTCTGGCGCAAAGACTGACTGGCATTGAAATAGGCGCTTTCTATCCCTGAATCAGAAATAAAAAATAAAGGATCACCAGTTCTTACTGTCTGCCCCACCGGTACCAAAAATTGAATCGTACCCGGTGTCAGGCTCCTAATAACACTGTATTGCTTTGGCTCCACGCTACCGCTGGCCTTGAGCGAAACCGCTGCCTGGCTTTGTCTGGATATTTCTTGGACTTCCACTTTTTTTTTGGCAGAAGACGCTTCTTCCTGTCCATTATTCTTACCGCAAGCCGAAAGGGTAATAAGGGCAAAAAACAAAAAAATAGCCAAAAAAAGACGATAAGTAAAAACTTTTTGCAACATAAAATAAAAATAAATTATTCTTGCCCCAAAGGGGTTCAAAGCTTGCGCAAATTACCACAAAACAGGTACTTTGTCAATTTTGCTGTTACCTTTACCAAAAAAATGCGTTATAATATAGCGAGAAACAATTTTTGCAAAAATATGCCTGAAAAAGACCGGGAAATAGAGCTGATTAGAGCCTGCCAAACAGGCCAAAATGAAGCCTTTGGACAAATATACGATCTCTATTTTGAAAAGATATACCGCTTCATTTACTACAAAGTCAGCCACCGAGAAAGCGCGGAGGATTTGACAAGCCTGACATTTACCAAGGCTCTGCAAAATCTAAAAAAATTTAATACTGACCAAGGTTTGTTTTCTGCCTGGCTCTACAAAATAGCTAGAAACTCCATTATTGATCACTACCGCTCAAATGCGCCTGTCTACGACCTAGAAGCCAGCTACGGACTACATTTAGAAGAAAATATTGAAGAACATATGGATCAGCAACAAGAATTAGCCAGCATCAAAGAAAAATTGGAATTACTCAGTCCCGAGCAAAAAGAAATAGTTGTCATGCGAGTCTGGAACGAACTTTCCTACAAGGAAATTTCCCAGACTATCGGTAAATCGGAAAACAACTGCAAAGTGATCTTTTCCCGCGCTCTCAAACAACTCAAATCTTCTCTAGTCGTGTTAATTATTATTTTATCTTTATTAACTCCCTAAATCATATGGAAAACAATATCAAACAAATCCTGGAGGATCTCTATGCCATAGACAAGGATATGAAAAAATACGAAAAAGAGTTAATTAAAATAATCAAAGCATTGATTGCTTCTCGGCCGGAAGCAAGCTATGACGAAAATTTTAGGCAAAAGTTACGCGCGGATCTGCTGCAAAAATTTTCTCAAAGGCAAGAAAGCGATAATAATTTTAATAAAAAATTTAACTTCAACTTTATGAAAAAAATAAATTATGTTTTCGGGGCAGTCTTATTGGCAGTATTGGTCATCACCCCTCTGATGCTGCTGCAAAGACAATCGGAAAATATCCAATTGGATTTTTCTCCCCAAATCAGCCGCGTGGGCGCCAATGCTTTTGGCCAACTGGGAATAACTCCTAGTGGCCGTGGCGCGGCTGAAGGAGGTGATGCCCTAATGTCCGACCGATCTGTAAGCAGCGAAACAAGCATTGAACCGACATTACCAGCAGCGCCTGATATCAAAGGTTATGGTGGCGGTGGCGGCACTGTTGATGGACAAATGATGATCTTGCCGCCTGAATATACCTATTATGAGTATAACTTCTTGGGCGAATTCCCCGAAATAAACTCTCAACTAGATGTCCTAAAAAGGACTAAAAACATTCAATCCGCCGGCTTAAACAGTGTGCTTAGCAAAGTCAATCTAGGACTAGTCGATCTAGGATCTTTTTCCCGCAGTGAAGTCCGCAATTTCAGCCTAGTCCAAAATCAAAGATTCGGCTATGAAATATACATCAATCTGTACGACCAGAGTATTTCCATCAACCAAAACTGGCCGCAGTGGCAAGAGGCTTTCAATGAAAATTCTTACATGGGCATGCGCATAGATCAGGTGCCTGCCGATGATAGGATTATTTCTCTAGCGAATAAGTTCCTAGCCGATTACAAAATTGACTTATCTATGTATGGATCTGGAGAAATAGAAGACAGTTGGCGAATACTATATGCCCGTGCGGAAAACAAATCCGATGTCTATATCCCGCCTTCCGCTTCAGTAGTTTATCCCCTGATAGTAAATGGCAAAACAGTCTATGATGAAAGCGGCAATAGCTATGGCATCCGTGTTTCAGTGGACTTCAATACCATGAGAGTAACCGGCGTCTGGGGCATAGAAGCCAATAAATACCAAAGTTCTTCCTATGCCATGGAAACCGATCAGGTAATTTTGGAAAAATTCATCAGACAAGGCGGTCTATACCCAACTTACTATGACGCCCCGGGAGTAAGAAAAGAAACAATTGATTTGACAGAAATGCAAATAGCTTATGTCAAAATCTGGAGCTATAGCAACGGCGAAAACAACGAATTCCTAGTACCGGCTATAGTGTTGCCCATCCCCGAAGAAAGTCGTGACTCTTGGAAAAGAAATATAGTTATCCCCTTGTCCAAAGACGTTATCACCGAAAGGACTAGCTACCTTGATGAACCAGTGAGAATAATGCAATAAAAATTAAAACCTCGTCACTAACTCCGACGAGGTTTTAATTTTGGCAGAAATCAATCACTGACACTATAGAAAGCCGACGGATTATTCTGATTATTATACTCGGTAGCTATCCAACTAGCATTTCTAATACTATTTGAAATTCTTACTTCGTCTATGATGCCCCCCATACGATTACTTGAGTTTGAATGGTTTCTATATCCAACACGAAAAGTGGCATCATTAGCGCTATGATAAGTTGTAGCTGAGCCAGTTCCGCTACCATTATTAAGCGTGCCGTTTATATAAACATTAATATCGCTAAGTGATGTTCCATCTAATGTACCGGTCAAATATGTCCAATTATCAACAGGGATAGTGTTTTGACTCACCCTGCCATAACGATTTGAGCTGCCATTACCGTTACCATCACCAAAACCTATTTCCAATAAATTACCAGAGGTAATAGTCATCCAATATCCAGTATATAAGCTACCACTATGATTAGAAAAAATAACGGGATCTGTATTACTTGCTTGATCTTTATAAACCCAAGCGGAAATGGTAACCGGAAAATCCAATTCCAAAACATCTCCAAAATCTACATAACTGGTAGAATTATTATAATAATCAGCGCCATTTATTTTACTGACTACTGAACCTTGAGTAAGGACATTGACACCCTGAGAATGAATATTATTGCTACTAGAATCATAATGTTGGCCACTAGTTTCAGCAAAATGCCAAACTGCTTGATAATTTTCGTCCCAAACAGTCGCAATATCCTCTTGGGAAGAGTTGATATCCGGATTGCCGTAGAACAGATAAATATCAGTATCGCTATTATAATATAAAGTCGGTATCTTTACCCAAATAGCGACTTGCCCTGTTGCCGGATTATAACTTTCAACCTCATGCGCCAATTTATTTTTACCAGCCGCATCAGTAGTAAAAATAATATCATACCCATCTTCATTTAAGACCCAACCGCCATTGTCATAAGTAGCTAAATAATCATAAGTGCCGGCAAAAAGAAGAGGAAAATTATTCATATTTGACGAACCGCTTACCTGATTATTGTCGATAGTTATAGTCCGACGAAAATTATAATTATTGGCATAAGTAATATCTCCATAAATCTCACAATGCCCTGCCTCAAAAATACTTCCTCTTTTATATATATAATAACCAGTGGTGGTGCTACTGGCTGGATATATCGGATCAATAGGCAAAACACTCATGTAATTTGCTATGACATTGGCAATATCTACTTTTGCTATATACTTGGCTAATGTAGGACAATAAATCGTTCCGGCTGTGGACTCTCCGGCTAAAACCAGCATATACTCTTGACTTTCATTCAAGCTTTGTAATGTTGCTGGTATTTGACCCGCTGAAGCTATAGTGTAGTCTACTGCTCTTTTTAAATTTGAAGCCTCGGAAGATCTAATCGCATTATTAGCCTCGCCTATCCTCCTACCCGGATTGATAATAACAAAAATAGCTGCTGCTATAAGAGCTGTAATAGCAACAACCAAAATTAATTCTATCAAAGTAAAGGCTAATTGATTTCTCATCTTAAAATAAGTAAACTATATCCTTTTTATTCCTTTCAAAAAAATATACGCCAAGATTCCGCCAGTCAAAGCAGTAATTAACTGTGGCCAGCTAAACATAGCTGAAACTGTCATTGCTAACTGTCCACTCAACAAAGAAGAAACTATCAAGCTGCTGCTAGCCCACAAAAACAAAAACTTGGCTAAACTGGCTACAACGATTCCTAGCCAAAAATTTTTCAACCGCAGATAATCAAAGGTCGTCACCAAAATAAAATTACCCACCATAACAAAAGGAATCATCGGTGCCAGTGGTAAAGGCAAAAGTCCAACTGATAAAGCAAAAACGCTAGGGAAAAAAGCTACTACTACTGCCCCCTGCACTCCCAAAATCACTGTAGCAATAAAAAGCAAAGCATTGACTATTGGGCCAGTAATTTGCTGGGACAAAAAGAAAGGAGCTGATCCGGCCAAAGCTAATATTGTTATTAACTGAACCAAGGGTATGGCTTGAGCTTTGGCTAAAGTTCTGATTTTGAGCTGGGTCATAAAAAAATATTTAGATTAATTTATCCGCGTTAAATCCGGCCTAACGGAAACGACGAAGTTGCTATTTAAGAGGATAAACCTCTTTTTTCTTTTTCCTAAAATAAGTATGGCAAACTCTATGAATATTTTTCTCTTGATTGAGAAATTCTTTGTAAATGGTCTTGACTACAGGATTTTGTTGAGCGCTTCTGATTTTGTGTTTTTTATCTATATTATACAAACCTTGAGATCTTTTTTTTCTAATCTCATCATCAACCGGCACTGGTTGACCGCCACCACCTATACATCCTCCAAAGCAAGCCATTACTTCCACATAATCATAAGCTTGGGGATTTTTTTTGAGCTCAGCCAAAACTTTTTTGGCATTGACAATAGCATTGACTACAGCGACTCTGATAATTTTCTTACCGATTTTTATATTAGCTTTTTTAAATCCTTCTATGCCTCTAACTTTTTCAAATTCTACTTTGCCTAAATTTTTTCCAGTCAATTCATGATAAGCTGTGCGCAAAGCTGATTCCATTACTCCACCCGAGGCGCCATAAATTACTCCCGCGCCAGTAGGCACTCCCAAAGTGGAGACCGCTTTGCTCTCTTTTATTTTTTTCAAATCGATTTTTTTGCTTCTCAGTAAAAAAGCTAATTCTCTGGTGGTCAAAACTTGATCTACTGGCCTAATTCCTTTGACTTTAAATTCCTGCCGAGCTATTTCATATTTTTTGGCTACGCAAGGCATAATAGAAACTACTATAACATCTTTGGGATTTAAGCCCTGCTTTTTTGCCCAATAATACTTGATCAATCCACCCATGATAATTTCTGGAGAACGGACAGTGGTCAAATAAGGCATTAATTCTGGCTGATAAAACTCTACGTATTTGACCCAAGCCGGACAACAAGAGGTAAACATGGGCAAGGGCTTGTTATTTTTTATTCTGTCAACCAATTCTCTAGCCTCTTCTATAGTAGTAACATCAGCCCCCAAGCTAACATCAAAGACATGCTTTACCCCCAATTTTTTAATGGCCGCTATCAACTGTCCAGTCACCACAGTGCCTGGCTCTAAGCCAAATTCCTCGCCTATAGTGCTCCTAATAGAAGGAGCAAATTGAAAAACCACAGTTTTTTTCTTATCCAAAGTCCAGTTTTTGACGCTTTCAAATTCTCCTATTCCTTCAAAAGCTCCAACCGGACAATGGGTCAAACACTGGCCGCAATAAATACAATCTTTGTCTTTTTTGACTGATGGTACTACCTCATAAAAATTTTTCTTCTTTTTTAGCTCCAAAAAATCTACTCCCACCTTATGACAGGCTTCTACGCAAAGCCCGCAATCAATGCATTTGGAAGTATCAAATTCCAAAGCATTAGAAAAATAATGAGTAGGAAAGCCTTTTTTTCTATCAGGAAATTTAGCAATGTTCACTTTATATTTTTTGGCAAAATCCCTGACATTGCAATTCTGATTGTACAAACAATCACCGCACTCCAAACAATGCTGAGAAAAAATCAGTTCCAAATTTACTTGCTTGGCTTTGTTAATAGCCGGTGAAGAAGTGATAATCTTCATTCCTTCTTCAATAAGAGTGGAACAAGAGGTAAAAAGTCCTGAGCGACCCACGATTTCTACCAGACAAAGTCGACAGCTCCCTTGAATTTTCAAATCAGGATGATAGCATAGGGCGCTGATTTTTATTTCATTTTTTCTAGCCAAAGACAAAATAGTCTGACCTGCTTGACCCCTATATTTTTTGCCGTCAATAATAACTGAGATTTTATTTTTTTCTTTCATCTTAAAAATTAAAGCAATTTTTTTATAGCTGATCTAAAAGGCAAAACCACCATTTTACCCAAAGCGCAAAAGCTGGTATTTTCTAAAACAAAAAATAAATCTTCCAAAGATTTTTTGTCTATTTTTTGATCTCTAATCATTTCTCGCAGACGATAAGTTCCCTCTCGGCAAGGTGTGCACTTATCACAATTTTCTTTCATAAAAAAATTTATCCAGCCCAGCATCAGAGTCCAAGGATCGGTTTTTTCTTTGTCATAGATCACTATAGAGCCACTACCGGTGGCCTTTCTTTTTATTTCTTTGGGCAAAATAATTTCACCGCTAGCTCCCCCGCCTACTTGTAAAAAATAATCAAAAGTCGGAAAATTCCCCGTGCTTTTGAGGATTTTTTCCAAAGAATAATCAAGGGGCAGTTCAAACACGCCCTTATGCAATGCTTTTCCCAAAATCGTATAAAAACGAGTTTTTTTATACTGGCCTTTAGCAATTTGGGCAACATGATAAAAAGTTTCTATATTATTTATCAAAGTTGGCCGGCCATGGATGCCTACTTGCACTGGATAAGGCGGTTTGATTCTGGGACGCTGAATTTTATTTTCTATTTCCTGACAAAGAGTAGTTTCCTCACCAGAAAGATAACCCCCTTTTTCCCGAAAAACAGTGATTGGCAAATTGCCGATTATTTTTTCCAAATGCTTTTTATATTTTTTATAATAATCCTTACGTAGATAAATAAAAGCTTGGCTATTTTTTGGTGATAATTCTAAAGCTAACTTTAAACCAGCTATTAAATCGGCCGGATAATTTTTTACAATATAGCTATCTTTTAAAGTGGCCGGCTCGCCTTCTGAGCCATTGGCTACAATATATTTTTTATCCGAATTAGCATCCAAAAAAGCCTGCCATTTGAGATAAGTAGGAAAATCCGCTCCACCGCGACCCTTTAAGCCGCTGGTTTTTAATTTGGCAATAATATTTTTATTTTTCATTTTCAGTTTTTATTATACAATATTTTCTATTTTTTTCCTAACTTAAAAGCAACCCGACGGGTTGATTTATAAAATAGTTAAATAACCAAAAACCAACCCGACGAGTTAAGCAATAAATCCGCCGACTTGTTTTTCCCAAAGCTTTTTATACAAACCGCCTTTTTTGTTTATTAATTCCTGATGATTACCCTGTTCAACTATCTGGCCACTGTCTAAAACTACAATCCTATCCATTTTCATAATAGTGGAAAGTCGATGAGCAATTACAATCACCGTTTTATTTTTCATTAAATTGGCGAGCGCATCTTGAATCAGACCCTCAGATTCAGAGTCTAGACTAGAAGTAGCTTCATCTAAAACCAAAATCGGCGCATTTTTGAGAATTGCTCTAGCAATGGCTACCCGCTGTCTTTCACCGCCAGAAAGCTTCACTCCCCGCTCACCCACATAGGTATTATAAAGATCCGAAAATTCTAAAATAAAATCATGAGCATTCGCCAACTTAGCTGCTTTTATCACTTCTTCATCTGTTGCTTCTGGTCGTCCGTATTTGATATTTTCCTTTAAAGTACGGTGAAATAAAATAGGATCCTGATTAACCAAAGCAATGTTGGCCCAAAGACTTTCTTGCTTGACTTTATTTATAGGCTGACCATCAAGTAATATTTTTCCTTTAGTTAAATCATAATTTCTTAAAAGTAAATTAACCAAAGTGGATTTACCAGAACCAGAAGCACCTACTATCGCTACTTTTTCCTTTGGCAAAACTCTTAAATTAAAATCCTTAATGACCATCCTAGTTTTATTGTAGCTAAAATCTACTCCTTTAAACTCTATTTCTCCCTTACTTATTTGGAGCTCTTTGGCTTTTTTGCTATCAACTATTTCATGAGCAGTAGTCAAAACTTCAGTCATTTCATTGGCATCGGCCATATATTCATAATAACGGCGAATAATACGACCAAAATGCCACATTCGCATAAAGACGTTTATGACATAAACCTGGATAAGGACAAAATCGCCCAAAGTAATAACTCCTTTTTGCCACAAAGATATAGCCAGATAAAAAATACCCACTTCCAAAAATACCGTCAGAAAACCCTGAACAGCTTCAAAAATATTATCCAGCTTCCAGGTAAAAAGTCGCAATTTTTGCAAATTAGAATTAACGCCACCAAAATATTTTATTTCCCGCTGATAGCCATTGAATAATTTTACATTAAGCTGGTTGCTGATAGTGTCAGCCAAGACGCCGGTCAAGCGGGAATTGGCTTCTGCTCTCTTCAAGTCAAACTTGAGCTTGTATATACTAAAAGCATAAGTAATAGCAATGTATAAAATCAGCCAAGCCAAAATGCCCAAGCCCAAAAATAAATCCCGCTGACTCAAAATAATAATAATCAAAGAAATATTGACCAATAGGGGAATTACATCCCAAATAAGCAGATCACTAATACCGACAAAAGAATGAGTAAAACGATTGACTCTCTTGACTAAAGTGCCGACAAAACTATTGTTGAAAAAAGAAATAGAGTGCTTGTGCAAATAAGCAAAACACTGATCATAAATATCTTTGACGGCCATAGACTGAAAATAAGCTGCGGCAAAAGTAGCTAGCCGCCAAAAAAGCCAGCTAATAAGATAAACAATGAGGATTTTCAACAAAATAAATTTGAGCTGGCTAGCGGGGTCGTCTATGGTCTGCCAATCAGCTAAAACATTGAAAAAGTCCCGATAAAACAAAGGGGTAATAATGTTTCCCAAAGGAGCGATTATTACTGAAAATAAAACTAAAAAAACCGAGCGCTTGTATTTTTTGAGGCTCTGATAATAAATCTTAAATGTTTCTTTACTGTAATTGGTCATAAAGATAGCGCTATTATAGCATAAAAAAAGATAATTGGCTCTGCCATGAACCATGACGGTTTATGGCTCTGCTATAAACCATGGCGGTTTATGGCTCTGCTATAAACCATGGCGGTTTATGGCTCTGCTATAAACCATGGCGGTTTATGGCTCCGAGCTGTGCGAGAACTTAGAACCGTTATTTTAAGCGGCTATAAGTCCTACGAAATGGAAGCGGCCGTCAAAATGCTCCGCCGGGAGTCGCCGTTCGATTGGATTGAGTAAATTTCGATGTTATTTCTTGCCTAATAAATATTTCACAAAAGTAGCGATGCCAACAAGCAAAAAGATGACTACTAAAACATAAATCGCAATCATCCAGCCGCCCCTGTAGCTAAAACCATACATCATATTACTTCCCCAGCCTGAACCCATCATGCCATTACCATATAGGCCAAACTGATTATTTTGATTACTGCCCCAATTCATCATTCTTGGCCCGTAATTGCCAGTCATCATTCCCATCATACCCATGCCGATAGCGTCTCCGCAATACCAGCGTCTGGCCATTAAAATATGCGCCTGCCTCAAACTCTCTGAACCTTCTCCGCCCATCATTTGATCCATTGCTTCATGACCCTGATCTGGTGCCATAAGTTCTATGTAGTAATCGCCAATTTTTTCCAACTGACCGTCGCTCAGCTGGGAACATTCTGTTTTTTGCTCAATCAAGCTTTGAGCTTCTTCATGGTCTGAAACGTTTGCGGCCAAAACCGGCAAAGATACAATCAGCGAAAAAAAAGCTAAGCTCAGAATAATTTTTTTCATCATAAATTTATAGATTAATTGTTAATTATTTTTTAATACTAATTTTAGAAACCGCCTGCCAAAGACCGACAAAAATGTATCCCCAGACATAAGACTGGATAGCGCCTAATATGAATCCGCCTAAATTCATTCCCGAAAAACCCAAAAACGTCAGCCTGAATAATTGCTCGTGCAGTTCTCTTTCGGTTGATCTTAAATAAAACCATAAGAAGCAAAGGATAAATAAAACGACAAAGAATAAACCCAGACGATTGGCTTGTTGTAGATAATTTGTTTTGTTTTCCATAAATTTTGATGGTTAAATATTAGTTAATTATTTTTTGACCTTTAATAATTTAGCGTTGACAGCCACCACGACCGTGCTTAAGGACATTAAAACCGCGCCAACGGCCGGGGAAAGCAAAATACCGTAAACCGCCAGAACGCCGGCGGCCAAAGGAATGGCAAAAATGTTGTAGCCGGTAGCCCATGCTAAATTCTGAACCATTTTTTTGTAAGTGGCCTTGCCGAATAGAATGAGCGATGTAATATCTTTGGGATTGCTATTGACTAAAATAATATCAGCGGTTTCGGCGGCCACATCAGTTCCCGACCCGATGGCAATGCCCACGTTAGCTTGTGCCAAGGCCGGGGCGTCGTTAATTCCGTCGCCGACCATAGCCACAAACTCGCCCTTGCTCTGCAATTCTTTGATTTTATCCTGTTTTTGATTAGGTAATACTCCAGCAAAATACCCATCGAGGCCGAGGGCGTCAGATACGCTTTTAGCGGAATTTTCATTGTCGCCGGTCAACATCCAAATCTTTATTCCCTCCTGTTTAAGAATTTTTACGGCCTTAAAAGATTCCTCGCGGATCGTATCGGTTAGATTAACAGCGCCAGCCAAGTTGTTTTTATCCTGATCGTGGACAATCAAAAATACGGTTGTGCCTTCAGCGTTTTTAAGATCGTCAGGGATCGTCAAACCAAGCTCTTTTACATAACCGGGACTGGCGATTGAAATTTTTTTGTTTTCAATTACGCCTTCCGTGCCCTTGCCTTTGATAGCTTTAAACTTTTCTACTTCCGGCAAAGCGATGTTTCTATTTTTGGCTTCTTTTACAATTGCTTTGGCGATCGGGTGTTCTGAATTTTTATCCAAACCGGCAAACAGCCGCAGTATTTCGGCCTCTGAATATTCAGCACCAAATGAAAAAACATTTTTTACTCCAAAAGTTCCTTTGGTTAAAGTTCCCGTCTTATCAAAAACAATCGTGGAAATTTTCCGGGCATTTTCAAAAGCGGTGCGGTTTCTGATCAAAAGTCCGTTTTGAGCAGAGAGCGTAGTGGAAATAGCCGCGACCAAAGGAATGGCCAAACCCAAGGCGTGCGGACAAGCGATTACCAAGACCGTGGCGGTTCTTTCTATGGCAAAAGCTATATCTCGACCGGCTATAAGCCAGCTGATAAAAGTAATGACACCGACTGAAATAGCGACAATTGTCAGCCAAAAAGCGGCTTTGTCGGCTAAAGCCTGCGTTTTGGATTTTGATGCTTGGGCTTGTTTTACCAGATTAACGACTTTAGAAAGATAAGAATTTTCTCCCACGCCCTTGACTTGTATTTGAAGCGACCCATCTTCGTTAACCGAGCCGCCGATCACTTTATTTCCTTTTGTCTTTGAAACCGGTTTAGCCTCACCGGTTAACATTGATTCGTTAACGAAACTTTCGCCACCAATAATAATGCCGTCAGTCGGAATCTTCTCGCCGGGCTTGACCAAAATAACATCGCCGTCTTTTAATTGGCTGGTGGCAACATCCTGCGTCTCATTGCCTTTTAATAAATGAGCATTGTCAGGAATAAGAGCAGAAAGTTTTTCCAAGGCCATGGACGCACCCATTACAGACTTCATCTCAATCCAGTGACCTAAAAGCATGATATCTATTAAAGTCACCAGCTCCCAGAAAAACACTTTACCGGCTAAACCGAATACTACCGCCGAACTGTAAACATACGCCACGGCGATTGCCAGACTGATAAGTGTCATCATACCAATCGCCCGATTTTTAAATTCATTTTTCGCTCCGGCCAGGAATGGCCAACCGCCGTAGAAAAAGACAAACGAGGAGAGCAAAAACAGCAAATATTTATCTCCGGGAAAAGTCAGAGAAAATTTTAGAAATTGTTGCACTAACGGGGAAAGCGCCAGTACTGGAAAAGTCAAAACAAGAGACGCATAAAATCTCTTTTTAAACATTCCTATGGAATGTCCGGCATGCTTATTGTGGCCTTCATGTTCCGAGCGGTTTTGGTGCTCGTCGTGATCCGTTTGCGAATGACCGTGATGATTGTGTTGATTGTGATTTTTGTGATCCATACTATTTATATTTTATCAAAATTTATAAAAAAGGCATACGTGCGGCTGTCAAAATGCTTAGGGGAGAAGAACCGTACAACGAGGAAGCTATGAAATGGATGGAACGGACAAAATAATAAAAAACAATACGATTTACTCAATACAACAATCAATCGCTTTTTTCACCAATGTACCCAGCTTGCCCATAAATCCTTTCTTTTCCTCGTCCTGTTTGTTCAAAGCGTTTTCGTCTATTTTCTTGATATCGCCGACATTGAGCAATTTCATATTCAGCCCCCAAAACAGCGAGTAGAGATTATAGGCCTTGCCAAATAGGTCATAGGCCTCCTCCTTCCTGTCCATGCCAAGCTGTTTGGTGCCGACTTCCATCAGGCGGTAACTGGCCGCCAGCAAATGCTTGGAAATGCACCAGACCTCTCCCTCGTATTCCTTGATGATCTTTTTAAGAAGTTCTTTTCGCATTTCGCGCACATCCTTGATCATGTCGTAGTATTCAGTTTTGCCAAGCTTCGCTCCGGTGAAGAAGAAATGCTCCTCAATGCTCACCAGATTCATGATGGCGATGCTCAAGTCCTGATCCGAAGACAAGTCCATCTTGTCCTGCTTTTTCATCTGGTCGACTTTTTCAATAAATTCGTTTAGATTTTTAATCGGGTTTTGGCTGCTCATATAGTTGGTTGGTTATTTTGTTAAGAAATAAAAGATCAGACTCATGACGATAAGCGGGCTGACCGGCATGACGACTTTTTGAAATGGGAAGTAAGCATGGCCGCCGTTTTTCTCTTTTAAGTGATAATACCAACTTGCTCCGAACCAAAACGCGATACTTCCAACAATGATGCCGACAATCAGTTTATCAAGTCCGCAGGCGCAGATGGTGTTGAGCGGATTACCCATGATGCCCATGAAATAAAGCGGCACGACGATCAGGAGATAGTAACCGGAAATCGTTGCCAGGGCCCGGCCGCGGAAGCGGATGTTTTTCTTGTCAAACCACGAAAGCGTCCACGTAATCATGGATACCGTCAGGCCGCCAATCCATAGACCGGTGATGGAATCATCTATGCCTAACCATCGGGATAATCCAACACCAGCTCCCACGGCAATAGTGCAGATCGGACAGACCGCCAGAGCTTGCTTGGCAAAAAGGAGGCTTACCGCCATGACCGTCAGCGAAAATAAAATAACTTTTTTCATATTATTGTCCGTTGGTTTTTGTTTTAAAAAATTCAATAATGTCTTGATCGCCCACAAGACACTTTGAGCCGTCCCAGAGGAACGGAACGCCAATGGAGTCGGTTGGCATGCCGCACGCTCTCGCTTTGGCAACCAGCTCGTCAGCGTTATGTTTGTTGTAATATACTTCTTTTTTGGCAAAAGAAACTTTCGCCTCTACGCCGTTTTGATTGACGTATTCCTCGACAATGGCGCAATGCGGACATCCGTCGCCGTAAAACAAAATGATGCCATCAGAAACGACTGCCGACTGATTCTCAGTATTTTCAACCGTGGCTACGGGAACGTCTGATGGTCTTTTGTTCAACAAAGCCACTATCGCAAAAACAGCAACGATTATGAATAAGATTGTCGGAGCGATGATTTTTTTGTTCATGAGAGTAAAAACTTAATTAAATATTGCGAATAATAAATTCCGGTTACCACAAATGTCGCGGCTACTGCATATCTGAACCACTTTTCGATTTTTTGAACCGCCTGGAACGCTTTGCCAACGGCTTGCATGCTGAAAGCTATTAAAAAAGAGAAGATGATAACCGGCAGTCCGGTGCCTACGGCAAAAAGCGGCGGCAAAACAAGCCCGCCGGTTGATTTGAGCACCAGCGGAATTAAGACCCCAAAAAACAACACGCCGCTGTAAGGACAAAAGGCAAAGGCAAACAGCATGCCCAAGGCCAGCGCGCCCAGATGGCCCTTGTCCGCCAGCCATAATTTTACTTTTTCCATTGCTTGGCCGTTTCCTTTCAAATTGATTTTTATAACCCCGAACATCACCAACCCGATGAGTATTAAAACCGGACCCAACACCTTGTCGCCCCAGCCTTGGAAAATTCTGGCAATTTGGAAAGACGAGAGCCCGAAATAAATCAGGGTCGCAAGCAAGGTATAGCTTATGCCTCTCCCCAGCGTATAAAAAAATCCGGACAGGATCGTATGCTTGGGTGTTTTTATGTCTTTGGAAATATAGGCGATGGCCGTAATGTTTGTCGCCAGAGGACAGGGGCTGATGGAAGTAAGTACTCCCAAAAGAAAGGCCGACAAAATCGGAATGTTGTAGTTGTCTATTAAAGCATTTATAAATTCGGTCATAGCTTTAGGATTTGCCGAGCAGTTTTTTCAGCTTGGCTTCAAAGTAATCCACGAATTGCTGTTCATTGGTAACCAGCCGCCAGACAGTTACATCCTCCTCGATCTTTTCGCTTTCGGCAGTAATTGCGTTGGTATAAAGAGATGATCCGCCAGCTTGATACTTCATGACTATATCCCTATTTTCGGCCAGTTCGCCATTCACATCTTTATAAACAATAACGCCGTTCTTGTATTCCTCCGGAAATTTTTCCTTGATAGTTTTGAGGGCGTATTCGCCGACGGTAATGCATGACCAGCATTGCTGAGTGGCATGGAAGTGGACGACCTCTATTTTCTCGGCTGTTAGAATCCTCGATGAATATCCTTGATCGGACGACACGCTCTGATTGCTTTGGCTGTTTTGATTATCCGCGACAGCTTCGGACGATCTCGGCGATCCGGAGCTGGCGATGGCCAGGACGACGAGAACCCCGATGCCGATTATTGATCCGATAATAATTTTTTTGTTCATAATTTTATTTTACAAAGGCATTAAACAAATACCCGATTACGATTATATTTATGGTTGTTATTCCAAAAAAATAGACCAGCAGCTTTACTTTCATCACTCTCTTGAGGATGAGTGCTTCCGGCAGAGAAAGGCCGACCACCGCCATCATAAAGGCCATTGCCGTGCCAAGAGGGATGCCTTTTTCAACAAGTGATTGCATAATCGGAATAACCCCGACAGCATTGGCATACATCGGCACAGCAACTATGGTGGCAATCGGCACGGCCAATAAATTATCGGCGGTAATGTATTGTTCAAAAAATCCGGCTGGGACATAGCCGTGAATGAGCGCGCCAACGCCGATACCCAAAAGCACGTACGGAGTTATTTTCTTTGTTAAAGCCCATCCTTCTCGCCAGAATAATTTCAATAAGTCCCGGAAAGGTAGTTTATTTTTGGTAGTTTTGTTTTTCCGGCTCTTTATCTGCCAGACATAATCAGCTACATATTTTTCCAGTTTGAGTTTGCCCAAAATAAAACCGCCGATTACGCCTAGCAGAATAGCCGCGACAACATACAGGATTGTTATTTTCCAACCAAACAATCCGGCAAACAGGACAACCGCGACTTGGTTCACGAGCGGCGAGGTGATGAGAAATGATAAGGTCACGCCAAGCGGAATACCGGTTTCCAGAAAACCAATAAAAAGAGGAATGGACGAGCAGGAGCAGAATGGCGTGATCGTGCCAAAAGCGGCGGCCAGCAAATAATCCAACCCATACCATTTCCTCGAAGCCAGAAAGTCGCGGAGCTTTTCAACCGGCAAGTAATGTCTGACAATGGCCATGAAATAGTTAATGACCAAAAGTAAGATAAGAATTTTCAGGGAATCGTAAATAAAAAAGTTAGCCGACGATCCAAGACGGGATTCCGGACCTATTTTAATAAGTCCATACGTCAGCCAATCGGCTAATAGTTGAAGTGGGTAAAAGATGTCCATATCCTTTTATTTCGCGTTTTCTTTTATCAGTTGCTTAATTTTTTCAATGTCAGGCGTAAACCCGGTCATGGCCGGTTTGCCATTCACAGCCAGAACCGGACTCGACATCACTCCCATCTCGACGATTTTTTGAATGTCGGTGATGTATTCCACTTCCACGCCGAGATTCATTTCGGCGACCGCTTCTTTCGTCAGTTCATACAGTTTTTTACAAGTCGAGCATCCCGATCCCAAGACTTGAATTTTGACGCTATTCATAGGATTGTAAAAATTTATTTAATAATGAATTGAATTTTGACATTTCTTTTTTGTTAATCCAATAAATCACCCTGAGCCCTTCTTTCCGGGAATCAATAAGACCTGCGTCTTTAAGCACTTTCAGGTGATGAGAGGCCAGGTTTTGAGGAATATCCAAATCCTGCCAGATATCGCAAACACAGCGTTCCCCGCCCTTAAGAACGCAAAGAATTTTCAGCCGGTTATCTTCGGCGATAATTTTTAGAAGCTCGGCCGTTTGGCTTACTTCCTGACGGTTATTTTTGTCTGTGCAGCATTTTGGCTTCATATCCTTATTACATCAATTTATATTGATATAGTAGCAAAAAGAAAAAGAGCCGTAAAGCCCTTCTGAAAAACGCGGCCGTTAAAATGTTCCGGGGAGAAGAACCATACAACGAGGAAGCCATGAGGTGGATGGAAAAAGTCGAACATTAAGCGTGGTGCGTATCTTACCTGCTCTCTGCTGTAAGATAAATTTATTTCGCACAATACAAAATTAAGTAAACCGAACCGGGTCGTGTTTACTTAACAAAGCCTCCTTATCCAAACACGAACACTTTATCAGATTCTTCAACCACCTTGAGCAAATCGGTCATGGTAGAGACGGGACAGACTCCGGCTTCCTTTTTGCCGCGAATTTCCAAACATGTACCACAAGCATACAGCTTTCCTTTCAATTCCTTGTATTCCGCAACTTTCTTTGAGATGTCGAAGTGTTCCGTGTCGGCAATAGTATCAAGCTCGGATCCCTCGCTCATCAAAAATATAGTCACATCATGACTGGCTTTAAGCGAAGTGATGCCGAAACGAAATGTGTTCCAAATATGTTCCGGGTTGTTGGATTGTAAGATTATACCGAACTTCATAAGTCTATTGTAGCAAAAAAGATAAAATTTAAAAATATCACGGCCAAAGAATTAACTTAATGCCTATGGCGAGAAGAAAAATGGCAATAATGACACGGAACTTATTCTGCGGTATCCGGTCAACGATCCTTTTTGCGATCTGCGCTCCGAAAAAAGAGACTGGAATAAAAAGAATCAGTCCGTACCACAACTCTCTCGGCAATGTCGCGCCTCCGGTGAAATAGGTAATAATACGAGTAGAGTCTACCAACAGCCCAATCGCTCCGGCGGTAGCGATGAAAACGGCTTTAGGCAAGTCAAAAGCAGAAAGAAACGCACTCCGGATTGCGCCACCAATGCCGAACATCCCGGCAAAGAATCCCGACAAAGCTCCGCCGGATATTGCTGTGATATTCCCGGCCGGTATTTTGAACTTTGACTGAAAGGCCACGAACAAGGCATATCCGGCTAGAAACGCGCCGAGGACACGAAGCAGTATTTCCTCATTTACACCGAGCGAGATATATGCGCCAAGATAACTTGTTGCAAGACCAACTAAACCGAAGAGTACGAGTAGCCGAACATTAAATCCTTTGCGGAACAGCGAGACTTTCCATACATCGCCGAACCAATGGATAATCGCCACTAAAAATATCGCCTCGACCGGCGGAAAGAATATCACCAACACCGGAATCATGAGCGTGGATGTTCCGAAGCCAGTAATTGTGCCGATGGTAGCGGCTACGAGTGTTAAGATTGAGATGTATAAAATTTCCATAGATTATTTTTGTGTATCCCGATGTTCCAAGAGTTTCTCGGCTGGGGAGATACCGCCAAGAATTTCATGTGGGAAGTAATTCCAAGCATCGGTGACCAGCTCAAGCACGTTGCTTAATTCTGAAGCGTCTCCGCCGCGATCAAACATAGCCACTACTTTCATCATGCCGTCGTTATCTTCTTCGTTGTAAATGGCGTCCCGGACATGATCTAAGGTAAACTCACTCCCTGTTTCTTTTAGCATTTCCGCGAGCTCCTGCTCGATCTCTTTTCTCCGTTCAAAAATTTGTTGTTTAGATTCGATTTCCATAAATTATTCGACCCGACCTGTTTGCGCGCAAGCAGAACCCCCTTAAACTTTTACTGGGCTAAGCTCTTTTGGAAAAATCATTACCTCTCTGCCGATTTTAGATTCATATGCGTTGTGTTGAATAGCAAAACCCCTCAGGCGCATTGATGCATATAAATTTTTAATATACGGCACATCATCGTAAGTCATGATCCATTTTTTGAATGATGATTCTCCCAAAAATTCTGATAGATTTTCGTGATCTTTGTTGCTGTAATGGTTTAGATATAGTGACTGTCCTTTCTGGAAATATGGCGGATCAAGAAATATAAAATGTTGATTTTTATTTTTGCGTCCTTCCATTTTTTTTAACAATTCTATTCCGTCCAGATTGTATACTTCAATTTTATTACGAAATTCTTTAACCTTTTCCAATCGGTCAATGATAGTCTGTTTGGTAAAGCGTGCGTTTACTTTCCATGTTCCGGATTGATCAATTCCTCCTATCGGTCCGCCATTCATGATCCCTGAACGGTTTGTTCTGTTTAAAAATAGAGTGGCAAATGCAAGTTTACGGTCGCTTTTTGTAGATGTATAAATTGTTTTTTGTCTTCTCCATTCCTCTATGGTAACCTCGGTCCGCTTTATCTTACCGATTAAATAATCGGCATCAGAAACAGCTATTTTCCAAAAAGTAAAAATTGCTTTATCAAGATCATTGATAACAATTTTTTCTACTTTTTTGGCAAATAGTAGAGCAAGCGAAGCGCCCGCTCCTCCCGCATATGGTTCCACCAAAACAACTTTTTCTTTTTGATCGAAGTTTTTCTCTATTGCCTCAAGCAGTTTATTGGCAAGACGGGTCTTCCCGCCAGGGTAACGCAGAGGGCTGGAGAAACCCGATATTTTTTTGTCAGTTTCTTTTTTCATTTTTTTGCGTGCGTAATGTTCAACATCGCTCCGATGATAATCGACATTCCTACAGTTTGCTCAAAATTTGCAGAATTGGCATAGTTATGCGCACCGGATTGCAATAACTGAATCAAACCCTTTGCGTTAATAATACTGTTGTTCGCCAGGGTTGTCTTCTGGTCTTGTGTCAATTGTTTTTTTGCATTTTCGTAATTGGCATTCACGTAATCCGCTATTCCTTTTGTTTTCGGAGTAGCAGATTCGATGAGTAATCGTAATGACATTCTGATCAATGCAGGAAAATTTTTTGATAATTTGTCCGTATTTTTTGAGTAAAAGTCATATAGGTCCAAAACGTCCATATAGATATTATTTGCGTCTCCTTTTTTCAGCACCAAATCCTGTCCGAATAGTGCTTGCACTTTATTCTTTTCTCTCGCTGTTTTCCTTGGCGCAGGCAGTTCTGCTTTCTTCTTTTCTACCTCGGTACTCTTCTTGGTAACAGAAAAACTGGGGTCTATCTCTGCAAAGACATTTTCAACTAGCCAATCTTGAGTAGCTTGTGCTGGTACCTTGTGCGGATCTGTAATATAAGGAACCAAGAGCTTTAGTTTTTTGTCTGATTCATTTCGGTTTGTAAATGTTATATCCCCTTTATTATTGGTTGAGTAATCCAAAAGTTTCTTTCCATTTGTACTTAGAATCAAACGGTCTATTTTGTTGAAACCAGACTTGAGTAATTCTTCCTCATCTTTGTCTGTCCTGATTTGTTCTAAAATCTGTTCGTAGAAAAATAGTTTCTCAAGCTCTTTCTTAAAGAGCGTAGGCGTTACCCCATACTCGGAAGAAGCAGAATCAATATCATACTCCCCGGAATCTATCAAATTTCTGTACATTCTGAGTTTTTGTAATACTTGCCAAGGTTTTAGAAGCTGATTGACATGAATATCCCAAATTTCTTTCTCTGCTTCCTTGCGAGAGGGGGCAATGGTAATCTTTACATTCTTGAGTTCTTGTTTATTAGTAATCTTATTTAGTTCCTCTAGTTCCTTTTTATCCCGAGCATTTGGTGCAAGCTCGGGTTTAAGTAAAAGTTGGCATGCTGCTAACCGACGATTTCCGTCCAAGACTATTGTCCGTCCGTTTTCTTTACAGACAATCGCAACGGCACTTCTGTGGTAGCCATTATTTGCAATATTTCTCGCGATTCTCAAAATATCCTCTTTATCCAAAAGATAGTTCCTAACTTGAGTAATATCGTTTTGATCTCTGACATGTTTTGGTAGGCGTGGATTTTGCAAATCCAATTCTAAAGTTGCAACATCAACAATGTCATCCTTCCAATTGTTTCTTGTTTTTGCCATATACGATTATTTATATTATAGCGAGTTTTTGAATATTTTTCGATAGCATAAATTTATTTTTACTCCGGAAACTTACCGCCCGAAATATCAAAAGCTCGTATTACCGATTACCTTTTGCCCGATTATGGGTTTTACACAGCATCTCACAATTTTTTACATCAGTAGCACCACCCTTGCTCCAAGCCGAAACATGATCGGCGTCCATATCTGCCAAAGTCCAAATTTTATCCTTGTTTGCATCATGACCAATCGCGCAATGTGAGCAGTTCGAAATACCTTTCTTTTTTGCGGCGGCAGTTTGAGCCTCATACACCGAACGTTTTGTTGAGTCTTCAAATACTCGAACTTCAAGCAATTTTGTTTCTACTTCTCCACCTAAAACATATTCGAAAATACCTTTACGACTTTTCACGAAACCATCGGCATAGAGTTTCTGAACCTTAGCAGAAACTGTTGCGGGGTTATATTTTTTCTTGTGGTACGTCTGATACAGCCTGTTCCATTCAAGACCCTTCATTTCACTTTCAACGTCTGTGAAGGTAGTCGAAACCCAATCGATAACAGTCTCGAAATGCTTTTTTAGTTCAGTGATGTTTTTGTCGTTACGATGTTTACTCATGTAGCTATCGATTTCTCCATCAGAGACCCAATCTAAAGCCCGTTCTAAATATGCTTGACGTTTGATATCACCTGCGATGTAGGTACTCCATTTCTGAATGTTGGTATTTTGACTATTACTAAATTCTTCGCGAGCGCGAGTGACAAATGGCCCAGAATATACTGCATTAAGAATCTCTTGTTCGGTTAATGGTACTCCAGCGATATTAATAGTCTTAAACCAATCCTTGATCTCAGGCTCGTCACCTTTACACAAATACACTAACAATCTGGCGTCCATTATTTGCTCGCGCTGACTAGTAGCCATACCACTGTAATATTGTTCATGACCATTCTTATCTTTGACAGCAAACTTGCCTGTCACGAACCGACCGATGCTAGTGATGCGTTGCTGTCCATCGAGCACTTCAAATTTATCAGTACCAACTTGGTTAAAATAAATTAAACCTATTGGGTAACCTTTCAAAATTGAGTCAATTACGGCAACATCACGTTTGCCATCAGCGTAAATGTAGTTACGCTGATACTCTGGCTGAATAGTTAGTTTACCCGAGAGACCAAACAACCCTTTTCCTTCGAGTTCGTTATAGACGAAGCCGTCGCAAACTTCTTTTATCGTGATGTCATTTTTTAGTGTGGTTTTCATAATTATTTTTTCTTGTGCTTAATTAAGACTCTCTGATAAACTTTTTCTCTCAACCCATCGCGGAGTACTACGCCACTAGCATTCAAATCGTACACACCTTTCTTACCAAACTTATCTAAATATGCTTGCTTGCACTCCGCAGAGGTGTAGACTTTTGTTTTTTGCTTGTATAAATCCTCATTTTCACACATTCCCACAATTTCAAACTGCTCAGGGGAATACTTATCAAGAAAACTAATTGGGACACCCATGATGTTTTTGTAATCACTCGGAATATTTTTTACCAACGAAACTTCAATTGCGTTATAGTTCTCGTATTTTTCAAACTCCTTGTTTGTTGAGAACTTAATAACATCCGATTTTTTCATCAAAGGAATCGGTTGATGAAGTCGTCCGTGATCAAGGTTCGTGAACCAACGAACACCTTGAACTCTTGTTATGTATACTTTTTTACCTTTTTCATCGGTTTTAATTTCACGAACTTGATCTAGGTTTGCAACAGCTTCTGGAATCTCATAAAACATTGCACCGCCATTAACTCTTGCGTTGTTTCCGAGCCATACCTTATTTTCTTTTATCATTGGAAAAACTTCCTTATAGGTTATTGCATTGAGATTACCAATGATTAGAAAATGTTTTTTATGATCAAAAAGTTGCGTAATATATTCACGAAATAAACTAAATGGAGGATTGGTGACTACGATGTCAGATTGTTTGAGCAACTCGACACACTCGTCGCTTCTAAAGTCGCCATCACCCTCAAGCGGAGTCCATTCGTTGTTTTTGTTAGTTCTAAGCTGTTGGGCAATATCTTCTAGTGTAAAAGAGCCGTCGCCGTCCACATCACCAACTTCGTTGATAATAAATTTATTAGCGACAATTTTTGGTCGCCCTTTGACAGGTTCGAGGGTAATATCATCACCAAATAGTCCTAGTTGAGTATTTGCAACTGGTGACGGTTTGTAGCTAGTTGCAATAAGTCTTTTCAACCCTAATCTTTTAAAATTTAGGACGAAGTAGCGAAAGAAATTGCTTTCAAATGGGTCGTCGCAGTTGCTGTAAACCACCTTACCTTTAAAAGTATTTGGGTCATACTCAAGATAAGACTCGACTTCTTTTTGGATATCTAAAAATTGAGTATAAAATTCATCATTTTTTGCCTTCTTTGCATTTGTAAGATTTTTGTTTGCCATAAATTTATTTTTCGCTCTCAGCTCGAGCTTTTAACAAAAATATAGTTTCGGACTTCAATTTCGCCCGAGCCCAGTCTTTTTTGGCTGTTTTGATAGTCATTTGATGGTTTGTCATGTAGTGAAAATAAAATATCGGGAAAGTGCCCAATTTAAGAGGAGGAAATGCCCTTATCTGTTTTATTATCAACCCCCCTTGAAAATAAACCCTTAGGAACCTCCTGGCCGGGCTTCCGGTAATAACTGTCCTTTTTAGCCTTGCCAATTTTTTCCAACAAGCCCTTATCAACCCAACCACGTAATAACCGGGACATTTTCAAAACATCACTAACTCCGGTTATCTCCCGTGCCTTTTTATTGATAATGCGGTAATTTTCATCAAGATATTTACTGACGGTATCCCAGTATTCAATCTTATGCATATTGAGAAGTAAGAGTAGAACTGAATTCGGTCTTAGTGTTGGAGGAAAAAATAATGGCTCGTATAGATTTTGTTCTTTCATAACCTTAAACATACGATCAACACCTTCGCCGATGTCAAGATTAGGTGCCGTCTGGAAACGGTTCAACGTTCGTAGGATTAAAGGATTACGAGCAAAACGCTCGGCCCTGATATTTTCAACAGTGATATGGCCGGGGTAAGTTCCGGGACTCTCAACTTCAACACGATCATCAAAAAACCGCACCTGAATGTCATCTTGCACAAAATAATTCCTATGAATAACCGCATTGGTTATTGCTTCTTGAAATGCCCATTCCGGTATCAAAAAGGTTGGATTGAAAGAAGCTCCGCTTAATTTGGGAGGTGAACTTTTTACAATTCCCCGAAAATACTCAATAGCTTGTTCAATTTGCTTCATCAGAGGCCCTTCGATGGTGAATGGCCGAGTGACAAAGTTTGGCTTACCGGTGTAAGTCGGTTTTGTTCCGTAATAATGAGAAACTTTTATTCCGCATTTACTTGTTAGGGCGACTGAGGGGTTCTTCCCAAAAAGCAAAAGTCCGGCTTTAGTCAGCTCGTATTTGCCATTACCACCGACGGCCAGGCCGTTGTCTTTCAAAAACTGCCAATCATCTAAGCCTGTGCTCGAGGTATCCTTTTTATATTGAGCGAGGAGATCGTGGTCTAAATTTTCAAGGGAAGTAGTGCCGGATTTTTCGCTCTCGTACTTAATTGCACCTTTTTCGTATTTAAGGCGCATTATTTCTGTCGAACCAATCTTTACATTTTGTCTCCCTTTTCTGACAAAAGTATCCCCTCGTTTAAGTGAATGAACATCATTACTCTTTTTGATATTGAGTACCAAGAGCTTGTCCGCCTGTCCTTGAGCATTCGTGATATCAAGCTCGAATTTTCCCCACAGTATAAGCGGCGGCTCAATTTCTTTATCAATTAGCTTAAGAAAATCGGAAACATTATCTGGATTTTCGCTGATTCCTAGAAGCCGTTTGTCCCCTTGGGCTTTAGCCGGATCTTCCAAACCGACTACTATAAAACCACCGTCCGCATTAGCGAAACCGACTACTGTTTCCAAAAAGTCGGCCGGTCTAATCGCGGCTCGTTTACATTCAAAAGTTTGCCACTCTTGGGTATCCAGAAATATTTTTACTATGTCTTTATCTTCCATATGATTACTTTTTATGTTTCTTTTTTACATTACTCGTTTCTTCAAGAAAGGCGTTGAGATCAGACTGTTTGATTCTCCAGACTCCGAGCTTGGAAGCCTTTAATCGACCAGCCTCAATATACCGAGTAACTGTGCGAGTATGTACTCGCAATATGTCGGCGATTTCCTCAATAGTGAAAAGTTTTTCGATGTCGTTCATAAAATTGCTTTAGGCGTTGATATCATTTTATCGCTTCTGCTTTCCGTTGTCAAAATCGCCGTCTTTTGTCATAATGTCTTTATGGAGACTAAATACTCAAAAATGGAAGTGCTCGAGCGACCGAAGTTGGTCAATCGGCCGACATGTAAAACCTTCAAGCTCGAGGGTGGGTGTTGGGATTGTGGCCATACGAAATTCCGCTATTACAATTCCGTATTCGGTAAACGATATTACCAATGTGAGAAGTGTCGGGCGATCAATCATTAGATTTTACTATATCAGCCGGTTGATATAGTAAACGGCTTTACTGTCTCAGTTGAGTGATATAGTAAACTGGAAAGGGCGTTTATCACCCCTTCTAGTTAAAAAATGAACTCCGTCAACTTTCTGTCAGTTTTTGTCAGACAAATTATTGTCCACAGCAAACAGCTCTTGCGGCGTTTTTCCGGATCAGCTAAAATACATACATTAGAGTTAGTTAGTCTGACGGCGACTGAATTTTCAGTCTAAACGCGACGGGACTACGACTTCTGTTATCAAACCTTTCCGCTTTGTTGTGGATCGGAACTTGGTGACAAGAGTCGTGGTCCCTTTTTCGTTTCTAACCGGCTCTGCAAATTAATTTTTCCCTCTGAGGCTAAGGTGCCCAGATTAGACTGACGAATTTGATTAGACAGATAAAGGCTAGCTCCCAGCAGGGGCCAGCCTTTTATGTTGCCCCAGGAAGCAATCCAAGAATTTAAAACACTGTATGAAAAACGCTACGGCGTGAAGCTCTCCGATGAGGAGGCGTCTTTGCGCGCAAACAATCTTTTCAAACTCTACAAGATTACCTACATGGGTGAGCCTTCTATTGATGACTTCAAAGAAAAAGTAGTGAAAAGCCATGACCTCAACACCAACCACAATTAGCGAAATACAGTTCTACCCAGTTAAACCCCAGGACGGCCTCCTTGGGTTTGTTTCGTTTGTGCTGGACGGGAAATTCTGGATGGGATCGGTGGCCGTATTCTCCCGGCGCGAGGGAGGATACCGGCTTGTATATCCGACACGCAAAGTGGCCGGACAAAACGTGAATATTTTTCATCCGATAAACCACGAAGTCGGCGGCCTGGTCGAGGCAGCCGTCAGTGAAAAAGTAGCTGAAATATTTAGTGAATCATATGAACAAACCGAACCGGACAACACGTGGTAAAAGCTTAAATTTCTTTCCAGCTCCTCACCTGATTTTCGATGACAACAGGCTGAAGAATTCGCTCACGCATGCCGAGCGAGATTTTCTTATGGTGATCTGTCATCTCTCAAACCGCTACGCGAATGCAGACGGCTGGTTTTGGCATACGGACAGATTGTTTACGACACGCGAAGATAAAGAACGCGGGTTCGCTTCATTCGGGTTCAGCAGATCAACATGTCGACGCGTAAGAAAGAAGCTTGCCGGTCTTGGGCTTATAGAAACCAGACCGGGAACATCGGAACGTGGCCGGTGGGCCGGAACTTTATATCGTCTTAACCCAAAACTTCTCCACTCTACCAGGGTTCATAATGAAGCACGGTCAGGCGTCTTAGAGAATCACGGCCCGGGTCCACCATGAAGCACTTAGTAATAAAGATTGAGTAAGAAAGAGATAATAATAAAGCTTAAATAAAGCGAGATAGCTCGTCAAAAATTAAAAAATAGGGGTTGGGCAAAGCTTGGGTGAAACTTGGGCAGATTTCAGGGATACCATAGCGACCAAAGGCGACCAAAATTCAGTAGTTAGGGGTTGGATAAAACTTGGATGATTTTCAGCAAAACCGACTGGGGCAGAACTGGGGTGAAACTGGGGCAGAAATTGATACCCATTCTCTAAATAAAGGCGTAAAATGTAAGTAATCAAGTGTTTGACTTCTTTCGACCTTAGGACCATGTTGTGCTTAGGTCGACAAAATAATTAATGAAAACAATCATATGACAAACAAAGCCAAAATAACCACCGTAATCGCCCTTGTAGCGGTCTTTGGGGCAGGGTTCGGGGTTTATCACCTTCTTGGGAACAAAGCACCGCGTGAGGCCGTAAAAGCGGACCTTGCGACAATTAAAACATTTGAGCAATGCTCGGATGCCGGTTACCCGATCGTTAAGCATTATCCGGATCAGTGTAAAACTCCGGACGGCAGAATATTCGCTGACCAGAATCCACCGGCTAAAAGCGAACTGGATAAAGCCGAGCAAACAATTCGGACGTTCATGGGAGAGCCAAAACTGGAGTTGCAATACACCGGGCAGAATAATCATCCCGCGAATTTTGCCGTCTTAAGCAACGTTAAACAAAACGATGGCGGATTTACGGCCGACAATCCTGAAGAATGGGATAGACCGGTCTACATCTTCCAGCAAGCGGATTACATCAACGATCGCTGTGAAGTTTATCAATATCAGGTAACGCAAAAAACGAATCAGGTCGTGGAAATCGGAATTGTCTATCCGATAGAAAGAAACGCTACGACGCCAGGCAACTGTCCCGATAACGGATCACTGGAAACTCCTCTGAAGACCAAAGCCGAAATAGAACAAATCGCTTTCGCTTATTTTAGCAGAGACCCGGAACATACGAAATTCATGCTTCGCTCCGACATCCAGCCCCAATACATCTCAAGTAAGCTAGGTGCAGCAAACCCAGCTGCCAACGAATGGCAATGGGAAGACAAAAACGTCTCACTTCCGGATGGGCTGACCGGCGATCCGTGGCAACACCCGATTGCCAGAATCATAATATCAAGTGGCGGTAAACTGATTTACTATCTGAACACCACCGACTTATTTCAAAACTAATATGAATCAGGAAGTACAACCAAAACTCAAGTACTTCCTCTACGCCCGAAAATCTTCAGAACAAGAAGACAGACAGGTCCTTTCGATTGACTCGCAAAAGGGCGAACTGGAAGCACTCGCAAAAAGAGAAAAGCTTCAGATTGTGGAACGCCTCGAAGAATCCTACTCAGCCAAAGCACCGGGTAGAGAGATTTTTAACGCGATGATAAAGCGTATTGAAAAGGGTGAAGCCGAAGGAATTATTGCGTGGCATCCGAACCGGTTATCGCGTAACTCCGTCGACACCGGCTACCTGGTCTACCTCATGGACCAAAATAAGCTTCTTGATATACGCACACCCGGACAGGCTTATAGAAATACGCCGAACGATAAATTCCTGCTCAACCTCCTGTGCAGTCAGGCAAAACTCGAGAACGATAATAAGGGCGTTGATGTAAAGCGCGGCCTCAGGCGCAAAGTCGAGATGGGCTGGCACCCGGGCCCGGCACCGATTGGTTACATGAACACGCCGGATAAGATGAAAGGCTTCAAGACAATTCGCAAAGACCCTAAGATGTTCCCGATCATCCGGAAAATGTTCGATATGATTTTAGGCGGCACATACACCTCGCCGAGAGTCCACGAAATTGCAGTCAATCAATGGGGATTAAAGAAGCTCGCACGAAGCGGTTTTTACCGCGTCCTTTATAATCCGTTTTATTACGGCTGGTTTGAGTGGCCACAGGGTTCCGGCAACTGGCACAAGGGCAAGCACGAACCGATGATCACCCGTGACGAATACGACCGCATCCAGGCACTTCTCGGCCGGGGCAGTAAGCCAAAACCCGAAACATACAGCTTTGCCTACACCGGCATGGTGCGATGTGGTGAGTGTGGATGCATGGTTACGGCCGAGCATAAAACCAAGCGAAATAAGAACGGCAACGTTCATCGGTATATTTACTATCACTGCACTAAACGCAAAGGTCCGTGCAAACAAAAATGCATCGAAGTAAAAGAAATGGAAAAGCAGATCACTAATACTTTGGCGCGTGTTAAACCGCCGGAAGAATTCCACGGCTGGGCCATGAAGTGGCTTCAGAACGAAAACGGCCGTGAGGCAGCCGATAGAAACGCAATCCTGTCCAACCAACAGAAAAACTACGAGGCGTGCGTAAAGAAACTCGACGCACTCATTGATATGCGAGCTGCCGGAGAGATCAGCGAAGAAGAATTCACGCGCAAAAAATCAACGATCAACCAGGAGAAAGCCAAACTCCACGAACTTTTGAACGATACCGATGCCCGAGTAGATAGCTGGCTTCAGACGGCCGACAACGTGCTCACGTTCGCAAGCGATGCCAAAGAAGCCTTCACCGAACGGGGTCAGCATGCGCGAAAGGTCATTCTGTCCGCCCTCGGTTCGAACCTCCTCTTAAAAGACAAAAACATAAGCATTGACACGGATTCTGCGCTTCTGCCGATGATTCTCGTCTCAAATCCGTCAAGCAAAAATTCAGACACGTTCGAACCTCCGAATGGAGGCTCTAATAAAGAGAAAAGCCACGCTTTAGACGTGGCAAATCCCATGTGGCTCCGGGGGCAGGACTCGAACCTGCGATATCCACGTTAACAGCGTGGCGTTGTACCAACTCAACTACCCCGGAAAATATTAAAAAATCGGCTCAGACGGCCGACTATCATTACTCTCTTAATTTACAAAATAAAATTAGCGGCCGTCTATACGGTTAATAAAATTTACACTATTATTTACGGTTTTAGCGAAAATCATTTTGCTTTTATCAATAATTATCTTTATCTTAGTCAAAATATCTTAAAATGTCAAATTAAGAAAAAATTGTCCGCCCGCCCTGCAAAAGCAGTGGCGGGCGGTAAGGCACAACAAAGGCAAAGCTCTGTCCTAGGGACGACGTCGCCGGCGCTGCCGGCTACGACGATAGTAGTAATCGCGGCCAGCCATATCCGGTAGCTGATCTAAAGCCTCAATCATCTCCTCCTCTTCAGCTTGATACAATTCATCAATAAGCCGACGGAGCTTGAAGACCAGACTGGCTTTGCCATCCAGCCTCCTCCACCCAGAGCCGGTCAGTATGTCCAAGACTTCAGAACTTGTCAAACCAAGTTCCTTGGTCATCTTCTCCAGGGAAAGCTGCCCCCAGGCAACAGCCTCCCGAAGCCGGCAAAGTAGGCTGGGCATACCCTCCAACTCAATGAGCTGGTAGCCCAGGCAACTTACATAATATTGCAAGCAAATCAATCGCTTGTCCCGAGGAAGCTGCTCCCCAAGGAGCCAACGCCGGACAGTGCTTTGATGCACACCAATGAATCCGCTCATTTCATCCACTAGATATTTGAGCTTGCCAGCCTCCAGGCTACGCGCCTTGAGATGAGCCAAGCACTGAGCGAGGCTCTCTTTCAAAATCATTTTGGCTCCGTAACGGAGCCCATAGACAAAACTGTACATCAGAGTGTCGGGATAAAACGGATCCCTAGCAACTGCCTGCTTCTTGGCCATGACTATTACTCCTTTGCTGTTGTGAAGCCCCTCCTTAAGGTTGGGCTTCGTTGTGTTGTCGGGGAACAAAACTAGACTTATTTTTTTAACATATTTTTACATTTTTGTCAAAAAACCCGCCCGCCACTGCAAATGCAGGGCAAGGCGGGTAGTTTAAATATACGCTTTAAAATTCTTATTTTAAAACTTTTTTGCTGATCCAATTTTTGAAGATTTTTTTTATTTGCTCTAAATGTTTTTTTTCCTTAAAAGTATGAGTCGACCCCTTGATAACATGCAGCTCTTTATCGCCTTTTAATTTGCTATATAATTTTTTTTGATCAGCCAATGGCGTGCCAGTATCTTTACTGCCGACCATCAGTAAAACCGGCATAGTCAGTTTATGAGCTAAAATCAAAATATCATATTTTAAAATATCTTTTTTAAACTGCGGCCAATTTAATTTTTTCACTATGCCTTTTGATTTGCTAAGCTCTTCCCTTAGACCACTTTCTTCCCACTTGGTCAAATCCTCCGGCTTATAATGCTGCAAACTGTATTTGCCGCCAATGACCGTAGCGGTCGGTGCTGGTGCTTTTACTTTTTTTGGATGATGAGCCGCGTAATACAAAATACAACCGCTGCCCATGCTATGAGATGCCAAAGCAAAAGGCTCCTGATACCATTTATTTTTTTTAGACCAATTAATTACATCTACCAAATCATTATAATAATTTGTAAAATTAGCCTTGTTATAATCCCCATAACTTTCACCCAAGCTATGGCCATTGTCAAAACGAACTACTGTGAACTTTTTTTCTTTAAAAGCCAGCGCAAATGTAGTAATGTGAGGCTGTTCTTTGAATCCGCCCAGGCCATGTGTCACGAAAACCAGGCCTTTTTGGTCTTTGTGCTTTTCCAACAAAACAGCGATTTTTCTGCCGCGACGATTTTTGATAAAAAATTTATCCATAAAAATCTATCTTCTTTTTTTCCTGAAGTAATAAGAAAAAACCGCTTTAACCACTTCCACCAAAATCAGCACCAAAATTACAAACAAAAGGATTACTCGCCACTGCTGCCAAGAAAGAGGTTCTGTCCTCAATACCCGATTGAAAAATGGCAGATAAATAGCAATCATCTGCAAAGTGATGCCTAAAATAATCGCCCAGTTCAAATATTTATTTTTAAAAGGGTTGTAACGCAAAATGCAGGCATCAAGTTTTTTGATAGAAAATATATAAGTCAAAGTATAACTGCTCAAAGTGGCAAAAGTGACGGTCTGAGCTAACTCCAAATTGCCGGTCGTTGTCCAGAAATACCAAAATACCCATAAAGCGCTAATGCCGGATATAGCCGAGATAAAAACCATCAAAAAGCGGCTCTCTACATCCAAAAGCCCTTCTTTGGTCTTTGGAGGTTTATTCATGATATCTTTTTCTTCCGGCTCCATGGACAAAGCCAAAGAAGGCGGGCTGTCGCTGATCAGATTTATCCATAGCACCTGAGCGGCCAATATCGGTAAAGGTAGATTAAAAATCAAACTGCCGGCCACTGTCACAATTTCGGCAAAACTATTGGACAAAAGATACAAAATAACTTTTTTGATATTAGCAAAAATAACTCGGCCTTGTTTGATGGCCATGACTATGGTCTTGAAATTATTGTCCAAGAGAACCAAGTCCGCTGTTTCTTTGGCTGCATCAGAACCGCTGGCTACCGCTACTCCGATATCAGCCGCCTTCAGAGCCGGCGCATCATTGACGCCATCGCCGGACATGGAAACAATCGCTCCTTTATTTTGCCAAGCTCTGACTATGCGCAATTTGTCAGCCGGCGTTACCCGAGCATAGACTTTGATATGCTTTATTTTCTTATCAAATTCTTCATCGCTCCACTTGAGCAATTCATCACCGGTCACCACGCTTTCATCGCCAAAATCCAAGCCTAGATCTCGGGCAATTTTTTTGGCGGTAAACTTGTTGTCGCCGGTAATAATAATGGTATTGATGCCCGCCTTCAGAGTGTCCTGCAAAGTTTCTCTGGTTTCCGGACGCAAAGGATCGGATAATCCCCAAATACTGGAAAAAACAAAATCTTCGGGTTTTTCCTTTAGTTTATGAAAGTCTTTGAAATTGGCTGGTACCAGACGATAAGCACCGGCTAAGACTCTCAGGCCTTGTTTGCTCAAATTCTGCCAACCCTCATCAAAATACTTAAATTTAGCATCCGTCAATTTTTTTTCCTTATCACCGTCTAAATAGCGGTTGGAAAAACTCAATATTTTTTCTGGCGCACCTTTGATAAAAATAATATCTTCTTTGGCGGAAAATTTATGCCGGCTAACCATGAATTTGCGACTGGAATCAAAAGGAATTTCTTCCAAACGCTGATGTTTTTTAAACAACTCTTCAAAGGGCAAATAAGCGCCAAATAAAAGCAAGGCTTTTTCCGTAGGACTACCGATAATACTCCAGAGATGTTTTTCTTCTTGAGGGTTTTCAATAGCCGCGTCATTGGCCAAAAGGGCTATCTGCATTGACCTTTCGATCTCTTTATCAATTTTTATATCCCTAAGCGATCTGACAGACAAATCCAACTGATGGCTAGCCGAGACAATGCCGGTTATTCTCATTTCTCCTTCAGTCAAAGTACCGGTCTTGTCAGTACAAATGAGATCGGCGGCGCCGAGAGTTTCAGCTGAAACCAAACGTCTGACTAGACCGTTTTTTTTCAAAATACGCTGCATGCCTACGGTCAAAATCATAGTCATACTGATAATCAAGCTCTCCGGTATGGCCGCTACCATTAAAGCCACGGCAATAGTGAACATCTCTGCCCAGTACCTGCCCTGCAAAATTCCTATTAAAAAAAGAAGGAAGATAGAGCTAAGAATTACTTTGGTGATAATTTTGGCTGAGTCGTCTATTTTTTTCTGCAAAGGCGTCCTCTCTTCTTTTGTCTCACTGATTAAAACTGTGATTTGCCCCATCTCGGTTTCAAAACCGGTTTCAGTGATGACTGCCAGTGCTCGGCCTTCTACAACCAAGGTTCCCATAAAAACCAAATTAGCTCTCTCAGCCAAAGTCGTGCCGATTTTCAAATTAGCTATTTGTTTTTTTACTGGCCAGGATTCGCCAGTAAGACTGGCTTCATTGACTTTGAGATCGTTGACATCCAACAAGCGTCCGTCTGCCGGTACCCGATCACCGGCCTGCAAAACCACGACATCGCCCAGCACCAAAAGCCTTGATTCCAATTTTTGTTCGCTGCCATCACGGAAAACCAGGCTTTCCTGCTTGACTATTTTGCTCAGTTGCTCCAGAGCCTTATTGGCCTTGAACTCCTGACTAAAACCCACTATCACATTGAGTAGTACAGCGGCAAAAATAACATAAGCATCAACGAATTCACCAAAAACAAAACTGATAACTCCCGCAATAACCAAAACATAAATTAAAACGCTTTTGAATTGCTCCAAAAGCAAGCGGCCGCGAGAAAATCTCTTTTCTTGAGCTAAAACATTGGGACCATATTTGGCCAAGCGCTTTTTGGCTTCTTCCGAGCTAAGTCCTTGTTCTGATGATTTTAATTTGCCCAACACTTGGGCAGCTGACATAGTATGCCAAACTTTATGATCTTTTTTCATAAAAATATTATAACACAAATATCCAAAAAATTAAACGCTAAATAAGCAAAAATTAGGCAAAATAGAAGACTATCACAGTATCAATATTTTTGCTATAATAGGCTAAGAGTATCAATAAATAAAAATTTATGAAGACCACCTTGGCCCTAAAAAAAGCCATCCGAGACAACCTAAAAGAATCACTAAACATAAATCTAACTGACCTTGAGTTGACTTTTCCACCCGACCCTAAAATGGGTGATTATAGTTTTGCTTGTTTTTCTCTGGCCAAAACCCAAAAAGAAAATCCCGCTTTAATTGCCAAACAATTAGCAGTCAACTTTAAAAAAAATATTCTAATCAAAGAAGTCCGAAATATCGGGCCTTACCTGAATATTTTTGTCAGCGACCAATTTTTAACTGACTCTCTTAAAGAAATAAATAGCGCTAAAAATTTTGGGCAAAACAATCTAGGTAAAGGCAAAAAAATCCTAATAGAATATTCCGGCCCCAACACCAACAAACCTCAGCACATCGGCCATCTGAGAAATAACTGCTTGGGTCAAGCTCTGGTAAATCTCTATCGTTTAAATGGCTACAAAGTAATTGCTACTAATATTATCAATGATCGTGGCATTCATATAGTCAAAAGCATGCTGGCTTGGCAAGAATTCGGCCAAGGCGAAACTCCACAGAGTTCCGGCCTCAAAGGCGACCATTTGGTCGGTAAATACTATGTAAAATTCGGTCAAATACTCAAAGAGGAAAAAGAAAAGTATTTTAAAGAAAAAAATATTGATTTGGAAAAATTAAACAACCTAGAGCGCAAAAAAACTGAAGAGGATTTTCTCCAACATTCCCATTGGATGACCAAGGCCCGTATTATGCTACGTGCCTGGGAAAATAACGATCCAAAAGTAAAAAAACTCTGGCAAAAAATGAATAACTGGGTTTATAAAGGCTATGAAGAGACCTATAAAAATCTAGGGATAAAATTTGACCATATTGATTATGAAAGCGAAACTTACTCTTTGGGTAAAAAAATTGTCCAAGAAGGCTTGAAACAAAAACTATTTTACCAAAAAAAAGACAGCTCAATCTGGATAGATTTAACTGACCAAGGATTGGATGAAAAACTACTCCTAAGAAACGACGGTACTTCAGTTTATCTCACTCAGGATTTGGGCACAGCAGTCAAAAGATACAAAAAATTCAAATTTGACCGCGCTATCTATATAGTTGCCAACGAACAGGACTATCACTTCAAAGTTTTGTTTCTAGTTTTGAAAAAAATGAGTCTATCCTGGGCAGATAAACTCTACCACCTGTCTTATGGTATGGTCAGTCGACCGGATGGTCGCATCAAATCCCGTGAAGGCAAAACAGCTGATGCTGATCAGATAATGACCGAGATTATAACCCGAGCTGAAAAAATAATTTCCCAAGCTCAAAAACAAATCAAAACCAGCACTAGTCAAAAAAAGAAAATAGCCAAAATTGTCGGGCTGGGAGCAATAAAATTTGCTATGGTCGGCACCAATCCCCAAAAAGACATAATTTTTAAACCAGAAGAATCTATTTCTTTTGACGGTTACACTGGCACTTTTGTCCAATACACCCACGCTAGAATCGCTACTTTACTAGCCAAAAGTAAAACAAAAAAATACCCTCTTGACCATTATCAATTTAATCCGGAAGAAAATAAATTAATTAAATTGCTTTTGTCTTTACCGGAAATTTTGGCTCAAGCTGTCCAAGAAAAAAACCCCGCTGTCCTGACGCAATACCTTTTTGAACTAGCCAAAAACTACAACAATTTTTATCAGCTCCATCCCATACTCAATGCTCCACAAACAGGCGCTAAGCTGACTAGATTAAACATCTCTTTGCAAACAAAAAAAGCTCTAGCTCTAGGGCTAAACGCTTTGGGTATAGAAGCGCCGGATAAGATGTAATTAATCTTTTGTTATTTCTATTAACGAATCAAGGGCTATAGGTAATTTTTTAAAACCTAAAGATTCGTTAAAATGACCCTGTTTATGCTCTATAATAATTTTTGACCCTAAATTAATAAACTCTTCTTTATTTTCTAAAGGGACAAAATGATCATCGTCAGAAAAAATAGCTACACTTCTTTTCAAGCAGTTTTTTACTTTAGAAAAATCCAAAGGAGCTTCAAGCCATTCTTTAGCTACGCTACGCACAATATCCTCATCTTCTAGATTGCTAAGACTTTTAAAAAAACCGGCTACAAAAACTGCTCCGCCGACTTTTACCCTTTCTGGTAATTTTTCCAAATAACGAGCTATGGCCTGACAGCCCATGCTATGACCAATAAAATATGTTTGCTCATCTGCTTCGCCTACTACTTCTTTTAATTTTGGCACCCAATTATTTATCCTCGGTTCAGCAGTGTGGGGAAGCTGAGGAATAAAAACATCAAAACCTATTATTTCTAGCTCTTTTTTCAGCCAAGGAAACCAACCTGTATTTGGATGCCCGTCCCAACCATGAACTATAAAAACTCTTTTTTTCATCTGTAATTAATTTTATCTGGTGCGCCCACTAGGATTTGCCCCGAGATAAACTCGGGATTAAAATATTACTAATGGCCTGCCATCCGTAGCTGAATATACAAACTAAAGACCTTTATAATTTACAAATGTCGTCCTACGCTAAAGCTACGAACGACATCCTTCGTAAGCGAAGGATGGTGCGCCCACTAGGATTCGAACCTAGGACCGTTTGCTTAAAAGGCAACTGCTCTACCGGGCTGAGCTATAGGCGCATGAAAATAAATTGTGATTGAACCGAGAAAATTTGCCTATAGTTTGAAAATGTTGAGGCGAAGCCCGGAGGGCTGCCTGTCCCGCGTATCCGCCGGCTGGCGAAGAAGCGGGAAGCTATAGGCGTATGAAAATAAAAAAAGCTTATATATAAAATAAAATACGGAGCTTATTATATGCCGTATTGCCAAAAAAGTCAATATTATTGTTGACAAACTGTCCATAAATCTAGCTTGAAAAATAAAGAAAAATAAGCTAAGCTGATTCTACGACTAAAAACTGGCCCATGTCAAAAATACCCCCACAAAATTTGGAAGCAGAAAGTTCGCTCTTGGGCGCTTTACTTTTGGATAAAGAAGGTATTATCAAAGTAAGTGACTTTCTCAAAGCTGATGATTTTTATAAAAGCGCCAATAGCCTGATTTATCAGGCTATTTTGGATCTTTTTACCAAACATGAACCAGCGGATATTTTATCAGTCGGCAACCGCCTCAATGAAAAAAAACAGCTAGAGGCAATTGGGGGCAAGACTTATCTGGCGCAACTCACTGCCATGGTGCCCAATTCTTCCCATGTAGAAAACTATGCCAAGATAATACGCAAAAAATCTACTCTAAGAAAACTAGAGAAAGCTTCAGCAGAAATATCTGAATTCACTTATTCTGAAGCTGAGGATGTGGAAAAAATTCTAGACAGAGCCGAACAAAAGCTCTTTGCAATTTCCCAGGAATCAGTCAAAAAAAACTTTATTCCCATAAAAAATGTCCTCAACGAAGCTTTTCACCGTATTGATGAGCTGCATCGCTCCGGCGGTCAAGGCACCCGAGGCATACCGACCGGCTACAATGACTTGGACAAATTGCTGTCGGGCTTTCAGGATTCTGATCTGATTATTTTGGCTGCTCGGCCCTCTTTGGGTAAAACGACCCTGGCTCTGGATCTTATCAGAAATATTGCCGTAAAATCCAAAGTACCAGTGGGAATTTTTTCTCTGGAGATGTCCAAAGAGCAATTGGTCGATAGACTACTGTCGGCCGAAGCTGGTGTAGATCTATGGCGCATGCGTACTGGCCGCTTGTCCGATAAAGAAGAAGACGACGACTTCCCTCGCATCGGCCGAGCCATGGGCGTCCTATCTGAAGCAGCTATTTTCATAGACGATTCACCCAATGCCAATGTCATGGAAATCCGCACCAAAGCCCGCCGCCTAAAAATGGAACACAATCTCGGTTTTTTGGTCATTGACTATTTGCAACTGATGGAAGGCGACAGCCGCTCAGAAAACCGAGTTCAGGAAATATCAGCTATTTCCCGCGCTCTCAAGCAAATCGCCCGCGAACTGGATATCCCAGTCTTGGCTTTGTCTCAGCTCTCCCGTGCTGTAGAAAGCCGCTCTCCAGCCATACCCAAGTTGGCTGACCTGCGAGAGTCTGGCTCCATAGAACAAGACGCTGATATTGTCATGTTTATCTACCGCAAAGCCAAGGACAAAAGCCGTGAGTGTCCAGAAGAAGAAAAAGCCATTGCTGAAATCCATATTGATAAACACCGCAATGGCCCGACCGGAGTCTGTCGCCTATTTTTCGACGAAAACAAAGTATCTTTCAAAAATCTAGATGAAAGCTTCAAAGAAAGCCTGCCGCCGATAAGCACTGAAGAAGAAGTAAAAGCTAGCGGCAATAATGACGCTGCTAAATCGCAATCAAAAATAGGCTGGCAAAATATCCCTTAAATTATCTAGCTATAATAAATTAATCTCTTTAAAATAATTAACTAAAACAAAATGTTCAATAAATTAAAACAGTTCAACGATTTACGCAAACAGGCCAATACTCTCAAGAGCGCTTTGGCTGAAGAAAAAGTAGAAGCTGAAAACAAAGCTGTCAAAATAGTCATGGACGGCAATCAAGAAATAAAATCTCTGGAAATAAACGAGGAATTTTTATCCAAAGAAAAAAAGAAAGATTTGGAAAAATATATCCAAGAATGCATTGCCGACGCCATCAAAAAAGTCCAGAGAAAAATGGCCATGAAAATGCAACAAATGGGCGGACTGGATTTGCCTGGTATGAAATAATAAGCCGCCATGCAATATTTGCCTGATTTTATCCGCAAGCTTATCGATGAATTTGACAAGCTACCCGGTATTGGCCCCAAGACTTCGGCCAAGCTGGTTTTTGATCTGCTGCACCGCAAAGAAGATATCAGGGAATTAAGCCAAGCTTTGGACAAGGCTTATAAAAACATACATTTTTGTCCTCAGTGTTTTGACTTAAGCAATGACGGACTGTGCAACATTTGCAAAAATCCGCAGAGAGACCAAACTGTCATCTGTGTAGTAGCTGGCAATCAGGATGTAGATGCCATAGAAAAGACCAATGAGTTCAATGGAATCTATCATCTGCTCAATGGCCTTATCAGTCCTCTAGAAGGCCTGACTCCCGACAAACTAAAAATAAAAGAGCTAGCTGACCGGCTAGCCAAAAACAATATCCGAGAAGTTATCATTGCTCTAGACCAAAGCCTAGAAGGAGAAGCCACTACTCTTTATTTATCCAAACTGCTAAAAAACCACTCCGTCAAAGTGAGCCAACTAGCCCGAGGCATACCCATGGGCGCCAATATAGAATACACTGACCAAGCAACTTTGAGCTCGGCGCTTCAAAACCGCAAAGAATTATAAATCGTCTACTAAATGAGTATGTTTTAGAGATTAACTAGAGCATATATTTATAAAAAACCCAGCCGCTCGAGAGCGGCTGGGTTTTATTTTATTTAGTGATAATTTTATCAATTTTTACTTCACTTCTTTGATGACGATGACCGATTTTTCGTCTATATCTGGTTTTATTCTTATACTTTAAAACATCAATTTTCTTGTCTTTTAAATTTTTCAGCAAAGTACCTTCTACTTTGACGCCAGTCAAATAAGGCGCACCCAGACTGACTTTATCTTTATCGGCCAAAAGCAAAACTTGCTCAAAAACTACTTTGCCTTTTTCTGTCAAAGGCAATTTTTCTACTTTGATAACATCTCCTTGGGCAACCTGATATTGTTTGCCACCGGTTTTAACAACTGCTTTCATAAATAATCATTAGCTAATAAACAACCAAGATAATAACAAAATTAATCTAGTCTGTCAATGATAATTACCAATTATGTTTGACAAAAATGTATATTTATGCTATGATAAGAAATCGTCTACAAAAGACGATGTTCTGTAAAATCAAGTGGTATTACCCTAGCATGGAGGTTTACGATGAACGGTCAATTCATTTTCGGTATTGTCCGCTTTTTCGAAAACAACGGACTCTGGGCAATCTGGGGGCTGGGACTCCCGGATAAGCTCAATATTGTTCTGGACTACGTCCGGAGCAAGGTCCAGATCCGACCAGGCTTTGCCCTGGTCAGTATCAATATCGAGACCGGGAAAGCTCTCCCCAGTCTCAAGATCGACCGTATCCAGGAGGCCATCAATGACCTCCGGACTCAGCGCCGACGCTTCCTGGCCAAGGAAGCGATCAAGGATGTCCAGGACAGCCTGGACTTCTACCGCCAAAGATACGGCATCTTTGGCAAACCAGTAGTCACGGTCCTACGCTTTGTGCGCAGGACCAGAACCATCAACGGACGGGAACTAGAGCAGCCTGTCAGCCAACTAGGCTTCGGCCTGGGTGACAGGGGCTACGGCTCCTCTGTCTACGGAAAGAAGGGAGTGGTAGACGGCTACCAAGCTGTCTACATCTTCTTCACCAACGAGGCCCAGAGCAAGGCCGTGTGCCTGCCTCTGGTAGACGCTGGTCAGCTGGGAAAGATCATCGACGATCTGTCCTGGCAAGAACAGCAGGTCCTGGCTCTGGAAAAGAAGAGCCAGGCAGACAAGAATCGGAGCGTGGCCAAGACCGTCAAGGCCACCCTTCACCAAATGGGCACCTAGCCCAGTCTTGTGCCTGCTTCGAGGGGTTCTGAGTCACCAGACTTGGAACCCCTCTTCTATTTGACAAAAATATATATTTGTGCTATACTTATAAAGTTTCATGCTTAGAGGCTCTTTGAAAAAACAAGGAAGTTAACCCTAGTGAAAGGATTCGTAATGAAGGCACTAGTCATTTTCTTCGTGCTCATCATCTGTATCTCTTCAGCCGCTCAGGCCGTCCCCGCTCGGATCGTGGTCAGTAGCGACCCTAGCTACTTTCCACCCCACCACCACCTCTTGAACATGGGCGATAGTGTCCAGGTAAGCCTGGAAAGACTCGCTATAGTATATATGGAGGAACATATCAAGGAGAAATACTACTTCAAGGTATACAAAAACGGTCGATATCTGGCCGACATCCGGCCGGAAGATGGTCAAGCGACCATCTTGGTTGGCAACTATCGTTTTGAGGTCTTTGACCTCAAAGACAAGTATATCGGAGAGGTTTTCGTCCAGACCCAGGTCTGGACGCATCAAGAATCCTTCATCGGAGACATGTTGATCATCGTGGCCATCATATTGGCCATAGGAATGATAATTTTGATATCAAAAGTTTCCGGAGCTATCAAAAGCTCCCGAAACCGTATCAGAAGATACTATTCCTAAACTTCCTTGAACTCAAGAGCCCACCTAACTCCTCGCGAGGAACTAAGTGGGCTCATTTTTTTATTGATAAATTTTCTGGTGGTCGCACCTGGACTCGAACCAGGGGCCTTCGCAATGTGAATGCGACGCTCTAACCAACTGAGCCATGCGACCTTAAAATATAAATAATATATCAAACTAAATATAACACCTACATTTCTACAAAATAACCAACTACCTATCTACCTCTGAAGCTAGTATTCTTAAATTGGCTACGCCATCCGAAGCTCCGATTATCAACGAGGAGCGAAGGATGGTAGTCCCTAGGGGAATCGAACCCCTGTTCCATGGCTGAGAACCATGTGTCCTAACCACTAGACGAAGGGACCAGGTAATTAAAATCAAACTATTTTTAGCAAAAAATAGCTCCGGCGTCAAATATTATTTTTTCACCGGCGCTACCAAGAGCTTGTCTGCTTGCCAAGGCTTGGCCATGATTTCACAAACTATTTCTTCCATTTTCGCTCCTCTGGAACCTTTGACTAGTATCAAATCCCCTTCTTTTATCCTTTCCTGTAAAAATATCCCTGCCTCACTGTTGTAGGGAAAATGATAAATCTTGTCTTCACTCATGCCAGCTGCTTTGGCACCACTGGCAATATCCCGAGACCTTTCGCCAACTACAAAAAGATATTCTATACCCAGCTTGACCAAATAGCGGCCAACTTCCTGATGCGCTTCTTCCGATATTGCCCCCAGCTCCAGCATATCGCCAAAAACCGCAATACGACTAGCAAGTGCTGGCATCTGAACCAGAAGATCCAGAGCAGCCTTGGCTGACTGAGGCGAGGCATTGTAAGTATCATCAATAATTAAAGTATTTTTTATGCCGCCGATTAAATTGGTGCGGCCGCGGGCTGGTTTATAATCAAGCAAGCCCTTGCTGATTTCTACCAAATTCATGCCCAGCGCCAAGCCTACTGCGGCAGCCGCGGCCGCGGCTTGAGCATGTTGCCAGCCCAGCACTCCAGGCAAAAAAATCGGAATGATTGATCCGCGATGACTTAGCTTAAAAGCTGTACCAAAATACTTGCCTTTTTTGCTTATTTTTATATCCTCTACCCTGACTTGACTGCCAGCTTGACGACCAAAAGTAATCACTTGATATTGGCTATTTTTGATCAGACCGACTAAATGCTCATCATCATTATTTAAAATAGCGATTCCTTCCAAACCCAGATGAGCTAATATTTTTGACTTTTCCTTTACTATATTTTTGATATTGCCAAAAAATTCCAAATGACTGGGGCCAATGGCCGTTATCAAAGCGATTTCCGGCCTGGCAATTGAAGTCAAATACTCTATATCACCCGGCTTATCCGCTCCCATTTCCAAAATCAAAATCTCCGGATACTTTTTTTTGCCCAAGAGCAAGCCAAGCGCTCGGCAAAAAATCGCCATCCACTTAAAAATATTTCTGCCCGGACTATCGCTACAACCGATGATAGTCAAAGGGGTACCTAGTTCATTGTTAAAATTCTTGACGCCAGTTCTCACTTCAAATTTTTGCTTCAGCACGCTAAAAACCGCTTCCTTGCTGGAAGTCTTGCCCACGCTGCCGGTAATTCCTACTACCTTTGGTCTATACTTGGCAATTATCAGCCGGGCAAAAATTTTGAGCTTAAAATAAAATATTTTTTTCATAATCAACGCTCTGGTGCTATCTGGTAATATTCTAACAAAAATTTGCTAATTTCGCCAAATATATGAGCGGCCGTTGACTCAGCAAAAGCTCCCGCTTGAGGATAGTCCAACTTTACTATCAAGCTGAATTTTGGATTACCGCTCGGAGCAAAGCCAACTATATTGTGTATGGTTCTGTCTGTATAATAGCGGCCGGTTTCTGGATTAGCCACTTGAGCAGTGCCGGTCTTGCCTGCCACATAATAGCCTTCTACTCCCGCTGTTCGGGAATGACCAGTATCAATAACATACACCATCATAGCAGCGATTTGTGTGGCTGTCGCCCGACTGATCACCCGACGCAAAGTCTCTGGATAAAAACGCCTTATCTCCCCATTGCTATATCTTATTTCCTCTACTAGATAGGGTTTGACAAACTCTCCTTTGTTGGCAATAGCATTGATTGCCGCCACCATCTGGATAGGAGTGACAGTAATGCCTTGTCCATAAGAAGCAGTGGCTTTATAAATATCTCCCTGTCTGGCCAAAGAAGAAATATTACCTCGGCCTTCCTGACTTAACATAATGCCGGACAAAGCGCCAAAACCGAATTTTTGCATATACTCCTCAAAAATCTTGTTGTTGACTCCAAAAGTGCTAAAAATAATCCCCGTATTCAAAGATGATGCCAAGACTTCTTTCATATCCACAATACCATGGGCTTTACGATCAGAGTTTCTGACAACAAATCCACCGGCAAATTTCACTTCGCCTTCATCGTTATAAATAGTGTTGGGAGTGACTTTGCCCTGATCAATAGCAATAGCCATGGCAATAGATTTCATCACTGAACCCGGCTCATAAGCATCATAAACCGCCAGATTATTATACACTTCTCCGCTTTCTACTTTACTATATTCGTTGGGATCAAAACTAGGATAATTGCACATTGCCCTGACAGCGCCGCTTTCTGTTTCCATCACTATCACCGTGCCGCTTTTTGCCTGATAACGAGCCACTCCTCTTTCCAAAGCTTTGCAGACAAAATATTGTACTGCTCTGTCAATGGTCAAGACCAAATCTGCTCCGTCTTGCACCGGCGCGCCTCCGCTGGCTCCCATCAGTCGGCCAGCCACATCTTTCTCTCCCGAAACTTTACCACCAAATCCAGCTAAGTCTCTTTCAAAATAAGATTCTAGGCCGTATTTACCCTCGCGGTTTACACCTTCATTGTCATAACCCAAAAAACCCAAAATATGCGCACCCACTTCCTTGTCCGGATAAAGCCTCAAAATATGTTTTCTAAAATTTACTCCTAGTTCACTGATGGATTTAAGCTTGTCCTTATCATCTTTACTATCATTTACTTCCGCCAATAGCTCATCTAGCCTGTTAACCAGCTCATCGGCCTTTTCCTGCGATATTTCTCTGGCTACTAATTCATAAAAACGACCTTCTCTTTTGGCCTTGGTCAAGATATCCTCTTTTTCCTGGTCACTCAAGCCCAAAACCTGCGCAATAATATCACTAATATTTTGAGGCCTGGTAATTTTACTGGGATCAAGACTGACTTCATAATAGACATTGTTGACTGCCAAAGGATAAAGATTGCCTTGATCGCTGGCACCGGCCAAAGCAAAAATCCCTCCCCTTTCAGCGCTCAAGCTCCTGGTGATAGATCTCTGGCTAAGACCGAGATTGAGATAATAGTCATGTTTGATTACTTGCAAATAAAATATCCGACCCAGCAGCAGAGCCATTAAGAAAAAAATACCCAAATAAAGGGCATTTATCCGGAATCTGGATAATTCAAATTGACGGGATCTAAAAAAATTCATTTTTACTTTAAGGCTACCCTTTCGTCTTTGGCTGACAAATAATAGGTATCTTTGCTTTGCACTTTGACCAAGTCCAGACGCTTGCTCTCGTTTTCTATCCTTTGAGTGCTCTGCAACTCACTGACACTGACATTAAGACGGCGAGCATGATCTTCGGACGCTTTAATCTGGGCATTGAGCTCGCTTCGGGACAAATTCTGACTATTGGCGTAATTGGCTGAAAATAGCATAAACATCAAGCACAGCACGAAAAAAGCCAAATTGACGCTTTTGAGTTTTTTTATGCCCTGGCAGGCTTTTTGCATTCCTTTTTTTAGCATTTTTGTTTTTGTTTTTATATCTAAATAATTTTTATTAAATCTTTTCCGCTACTCTCAACACAGCGCTACGACTCCTGGGATTGGTTTTGACTTCAGCCGCTGTCGGCCTTATGCCTTTTTTGTTGATTAATTTGAGTCTAGGCTTATAATCACAGACGCAAATCGGCGCTGACGACGGACAAATGCAATCCTTGGACATCTGACGAAAAAACTGCTTGACTATCCTGTCCTCCAAAGAATGAAAGCTGATAAGAGCCAAACGGCCGCCGACCGGCAAAATATCCAGCGCCTGCGGCAATGCTTGGGTCAGGTTATCCAGTTCATTGTTGACTGCGATACGCAAAGCCTGAAAAACTTTGGTCGCCGGATGAATTCTAAATCTTTTTAAGCTGCTTTCCGGTATTTTCAATATTCGGAGTATGACAGAGACAAGCATGGAAGTTTTTATGGCTTGATTTTGTTTTTGTTTATCGCGCCAGAGAGCAATGCCTCTGGCCAAAATTTTTGCCTTTTTTTCTCCGCCATACTCCGCAAATATTTTTACTAATTCCTTTTCCGGCCAGGTCAAAATAATATCGCTGGCTGTCAGCGTCTGACCCACTGGATCAAATCTCATGTCCAGTGGTCCATGATCTTTGAAAGAAAAACCCCGCTGGGCTCTATCCAGCTGGTCAGACGACAGCCCCAGATCAAAAATAATGCCGAAAATATTTTTACTAAATCCGTGTTTCTTGGCTTCTGATTCTAAATGTGCGTAATTTTTATTGACTATTATCAATCTATCTTGATATTCGCTCAGTCTGGCTCTGGCCGCATCAATCGCCCGCTTATCCAGCTCAAAGGCCAATACCTTGCCTCTAGGCCCGTTTCTCTCCAACAATTGCTGACTATGCCCACCCCCGCCCAAAGTACAATCTATAAAATTCTGTCCCGGCGAAGGGGCTAAAAAATCTATCAATTCTTTTGCCAAAACACTAAGATGCTGGTAAGAATCAGCCATAACTTAGATACCTAAATCAACCAGGCCTTCAGCTATTTCATTACTATCTTTTTCTGAAGTACGCTGATATTTGCCCCACATCTTTTCATCCCAAAGCTCCAAACGATTATACAAACCGGCTAAAACTACTTTTTTGCTCAAGCCGGCAAACTGTTTAAGATAATCAGGCAAAACTACTCGGCCCTGGTCATCTAGGGCAACATCCATGGCGCCAGCCAACATCAGACGGGAAAAAGCTCGCGATTTGGCTTGGGAAATAGGTAAATTAGCCAGTTTCTCCACCAACTTATTCCATTCTTTGGCTGTATAAATAAAAAGACAATTATCAAGCCCTTTGGTGATAACTGCCCCGTCTTTAAACAAATTCCTGAACTTACTGGGCATAGCCAGTCGGTTTTTGCTATCTAGATTGTATTTATACTCGCCAATAAACATAAAAAACCTTTTTTATATGGAAAATTTTCTTGGCCAGCGATAATTATCCACAGGCTCTAATGTAAATTCCCCACTTTTTACCACTTTTACCTAATGTAAATACATTATACCCCACTCAAAAGAAAAATGTCAATAAATAAAAACTCTACTTATCCACAATTTTATAATAAAAAACAGGCTTTTGACCAAAAGACTGTTGATAAGTCTATTTTAACTGCTAACTAAGCAATTATTTTATAATTTCTCTTTTTTTTGGAAAAAGTAATATCAACTGCTTGTTTGTATTGGGCGCTAATAGGGGCAAAAGACTTCTTCGCAGCCAAATCTTTTTTGGCTTTAACCAAGGCCTGCTGATAAGATCCTTGGTAATAAAAATCAGCGGCTATAGGCACGGACAGCTGCCAGGCCAAAGTATTTAAAATAGCCGTCAAAACCTTGGCTTGAGTCAGGCCAGACTCCAGTAGTAAAAAAATCAAACCGGAAATTTTGGTTAAATCAATTTTTTCTTTTTTAAAAAAATCATCCAAATAAAGCAAGCAGCCACCGCTATCCTGCTTGAGCTCAAAATCAAAACGAGACAGCTTAGCGCCGGCTTCTTTTTCCAAAATCCAGGCGGCCTTATTCTTCTTTGTAACGCTTAAAATTAAAATCATCAAAATTATTTTTTTTGGCGTCTTTGGATATTTTATCAATCACTACTACTTTATTGTTGGCCCAAATATCATAGATAAACTTGTCGGTTATTTCCAAACGATAGAGGTATTCATTGACCGGCAAAAAAGTACAACGCAATTCTCTGGGCAAACCTTCAGCTATCTTTGCTAGATATCTGTCAAACTTGTCTCTATTGACCTTGCCGACCACCAAAACATCAGTAGCTGCCGGCGACTGAGTCAAGGCTCCGGTAAAAATCAATAATTTAAGACCGACTATTTTAGACATTTTTCCGGCCAAATATATCTCTTCCAAAGCCAAGGCTTTGAAAATGAGATTCTTTATCTCTGGAAAAAGAGCAAAATTATGATTAACCTGATAGTACTTTTTGCCGTTTTCATCAAAAGAAGACAAAAAGCCAAAATCCTCCAAATTGGCCAGCTCGCGACGAGCGGAGTTCAATTGCAGATTTAGCTGTCTGGCCAGCTCACGGACAAAAAATTTGCCTTCGGCATTGACGCAGAAAAACTTCAATATCCTTGTCCTGGCTTCTGAACCAAAAATTTGTTCAAGCATAATAAAAGCCCTAAAAAATATTTACTAAGCTACCCAAATATAGTATAATATTATTTGGTGGAAATGTAAAATAATGGCTTTAAAATACCACAAAATATTCAACCATGACCATTTAAACGCTCGGGAAATATCTGAGGTTTATATGAGCGCGCCCACTGATCGCGGGCGCTTATTTGTCATTTCGGAGCTACCCAAACACAAAATAGATCAAGGGCCTTATATTGACGCTATTGTCAACAAAAGCGCCAATTATTTTGAATCTTCTCCCCAAGAAAACACTGAAGTTTTGCTGGAGGAAATACTGCAAGAGCTCAACCAGCTTTTGCCTGAATTGGCTGCTGATATCAAAATAAGAAACTGGCTGGGAACTTTGGATCTGGCTCTGGGAATAATAGACAACGATGATATTTTTATTGCCTCCATCGGCAAAATAAACGGCCTACTTATTCAAAACAACCAACTGGTGCCTATTTTAGAAAAAAGCAATGCCATCAACCCGACCAAAATATTTTCTGACATTGTCAGCGGGCGCTTGGACGAAGGTGATGCTTTGATAATCTCCACTGACTCGCTTTTTGACTATATTTCCAAAGAAAAAATACGCCAATTAGTAAGGAAATACAGCCCGTCTGCTGCTGCCATAAAAATCAACGAACTACTGGAAAGCGTGCCTGAATTCGTCACTTTCAATTCTCTGCTGATAAAAAAATCAGACCTCAGAGAACAAGAGATATCTCCTCAAGAGATAGAAACCGCCCGAGAAGAAAGAGAAGAAAAAGTGGCCTTAAGAACTAGCGAAGAAATCCTTGTCAAAAAAGAAAGTCGGCCGCGCACTCGCCTGTCTTTGGATGTCAAAGCAGCCAAAAATATAAGTGGTTTGAAAAAAATCATCGGCTTTTTTCAGCTTCTCTTTCTCTGCGGTAAATATATAGGCCTGATATTGGCTTATGTTTTCAAACAGCTGAAAAAGCTGCTGCTATTTATCTTTTCCGCGCCCTATCGCCGCAAAAAAGAAAAAGAAACTCTGGAAGAAATCAAAGAAATCACCGAGAAAAAATACAACTGGTGGCAAGCTCTGTCTTTGGCCAAAAAAATATCCTTGATTATGCTTTTCGTCTTTGTCCTGGCTTTTATCCAAAGCCTAGTATTTTTGACCCAAGACAAAGATATCAAAAACCGAGCCGAAGCTTATCAAGAAGCTTTGACAATGATTGAAATGAAATACGAAGAAGTAGAAGCTAAGCTGATATACAAAGACGAACCAGGAGCAGAAAAAACTCTTTTGGAAATTGAGCAGATTATCGACAATCTCAAAGCCGCTTCCCCCCAGCAACAAGCTGAAATAAATAGCCTAAAAGAAAATCTTTTTTACAAACTAAACAGAGTCCGGCGCATCCATGTAGTTGCTTCACCGCTAAGCCTTTTTGACTTGGGAGAAATAAAAAATACCCTGTCTTTGGAGCAGAAAAATGGCTTATTTTACCTATTGGCAGACCAAGGAATATACTTACTAGGCGAAGACAAGCCAGAGCTTATCTATAGCCTGCCTGATGATCAAATCGCCCTATCAATGACTGACTGGCCTGACACTAACCGAATAATCCTAGAAAGCAGCAGCCTAAGCGGAGAAAAATCATTGCAAATTTTTGACTTAACAAACAAACGCTTATTAGGCAATGTCCGCTTAGCGCCAGAAAACCAAAACTTTCGCGATCTAGCTATTTACAACAACAATCTCTATACTCTTGACCAGTTGGCTAAGCAAATCTTTCGCTACGGAGCCAGCGGCCAAAATTTTGGCACTGGCCAAAGATGGCTGACTGAAAACTACGACCTGTCTCAAGCCAATAGTCTGGCAATTGACGGCAGTATTTATATCTTAGAAAACAGCGGTCAAATAAAAAACTTCTTGCGCGGACGAAGCAATGAGTTCAATTATCACCTTCCTCATCCGGAGATAGGACCCAACAGCTTGATTAAGACTTTTCGGGAATCAGATTATTTGTATATTGCTGACCCTCAAAATCAAAGAATAATCATTATGGATAAAAACGGCACCATCAAAGACCAATATACTTCTCAGAGTTTTGATAAGCTAACTGACCTAACTATTGATCCGGAAGAAAAAGCCGTTTATTTGCTCAACGGCCAGCAAATCTTTATCCTGGCTATAAACTAAAAACAAAAAATCCGCCTGAACCAAAAAACTAGGGCGGATTTTTTATTGGTAAAAATTATTTCAAAGTGACGCTAGCGCCAGCTTCTTCCAATTTTTTCTTCATTTCTTCAGCTTCTTCCTTGGCTACACCTTCCTTGACCATAGCTGGAGCGCCGTCAGTCATATCTTTGGCTTCTTTTAGTCCCAGCTGGGTAACCTCGCGGATTACCTTGATGACGCCGATTTTGTTGCTACCGGCAGAAGTCAATTCCACATTGAAGCTGGTCTTTTCTTCAGCGGCTTCGGCTGCCTGTCCCGCTGCCGGCATAGCGGCCATGGCCACTGGAGCAACGGCAGAGACGCCGAATTTCTCTTCCAAAATAGACACTAATTCGGACAAGTCCAAAACTGACATTTTTTCAATTTCTTCCACCAATTTGGCGAACTTTTCCGGAACTTTTACCTCTTTTTTCTCTTCAGACATAATATTATCTCCTTAATAATGATAATTTTAATTATTTATATAAATTATTGTTTCTTGTCTTTTATCGCGCTCAAAACTCCCACCAGATTCCTAATGTTACCGGACAATACATTGGCCAATCCGGAAACAGGACTCGTCAGTGAAGCTAAAAGAGTGGCCAAAAGCACTTCCCGGCTGGGCAAAGCTGCCAAGCGCTTGACCATCTCGGGCATAATAAAAGAATTCTCCAAAATACCGCCACCCAATTCCAATTTATCATTTGTCTTAGCATACTTGCTAAGTATCTTGGCGGCACTGACTTCATCATGATAGGAAAAGGTCAGAGCGACTGAACCCTGTAAATCATCTATAGCTGGAATATCTCCTCGGTCTTTGTTGGCCAGCTGAAGCAAGGTCTTTTTGGTTACCAGATACTCAGCCTGATTTTCCTTGAGCTCCTGACGAAGACTTTCCACGGTCTTGACATCCAAGCCTTTGTCAGCACTAAAAACCACTGCTTTACTTTTGGCTAATTTATCCTTGATATTTTCCAAAATCTCTTTTTTCTGATCTTTGCTTTTTGGCATATATTTATCTTACATTCATTTACTGCTACTAAAAAACTGCGGCAATAACCGCAGACAACCTAAGCTAAAAAAGCTATTTGGCCTCGGCAGGATTTATATTTTGGCCTTATTTTGGCCAAAAAACCTGCTGTCTGCAGCTAAAAATTCAATTGATGGAAATAGTATATATTAAAAAGAAAAAATTGTCAATAAAGCTTAATCTTTGACACAGCGCACAGAAAAGCCAGTTAATTTATTATTAGGATTACGGTAAATAAGGCCATCGCTTGATCTAACAACTCTTATCCAGGCATTGGTGCTAGATTCCAGAGATGACCAAATATTGCCAAAACTAGTCCTGCCGCTAAAAGTAGTATCCGTATGATGGCGAGAGCCAGCCAAAACCATTTCCATGCCTGATGTTCCTCCTACTTTTAACTTGGTGCCTTCATTGCTGCCCCGCCAGCTATTTAAAGTAGTGGTGTCATAAGGAAAATCCGTAACGCAAGTACCAGAAGTGCAGACTGCTCTTTCCAAAGCCGTCAATTCATAATGAGATGGTATATGCCAACCTTCTGGGCAAATTCCTTGCGCTGGACTAGCGCAAGCCGGCTGGGACTCACCAGTGCCGTTGCAAGAAGAACCATATTGCATGGCCTCGGCCCACTGATACAAGCCACCGTCCGTATTACAGTTAGTTGTATTATCGCTATAACAATATTTTTCTATAATGCCATTATCTGTCTGCGTATCCGCTCCGGCTATCATTGTGCCGATATTGAGGTGCTGAGCCATCCAGCACTGCGTACCTATTTTAACTGTGTTATATTTTCGACTATCCCTTATATCTACCAGCTGATGCGCGCCGCAAACAAAAGGAGCCAGCTTGGAAACACCAGCCATTTCAATCTCAGCGGATGTTTCATAAGTATCACAAGCGCCAAAAGAAACTATATCACCGACTTTTTTACTGATATAATAACCTGTGTCGGTTGGGCTTTCTTTGCCAGGATCTATTGGCAGCTGCGTCAAATAAATTCCTAAAAAATCATTGTCATCTACAACCAAGCAATCATAAATCTGTCCGTCGCAGCTAAGCTCATCGGGCTCTGAGCATAAAACTACTTTTTGGCCGGCTTGAATATACCCATCAAAAGAAGCCGGCAAGACTCCGTTATCGGCTGTGTATAAATCAAGAGCTCTAACTAGCGCCTGAATATCTCTCAGTCTTTGCGCATCTTGTGCCTGGCCTATTCTTTTGGCTGGATTGACCAAAATAAAAACAGCGGCTGCCAAAAAAGCCACGATAGCAATCACCACTATTAATTCCAAAAGTGTAAAGCCCCGACTACCAAAATTCAAAATACTTGTACTTGGCGAGTTTTGTCGTCCAGTATTACTATATCTTAAAAAAGTTTTTTTGATTCTACCCATTATACTTATATACGCGAATCTAAAGCTAAAAAATACTAATCAAGATATTTTCTTTTATTAGCCAAATGCTCTTCATAATCGCGGCTGTAAATAACCTTGTTTTCCTTGGTAGTCAAGAAAAAATAATAGGGATTGGTCGTCGGATAAATCACTGCCTTGATGCTGTCTAGGCCTGGATTGGAAATAGGCCCTGGTGGCAAGCCGCGATATTTATAAGTATTGTAAGGCGAATCAACTTCCAAGTCCTTAAAAGTCGGCTGAGCCAAGCCTTTGCCAGTTACATAGTTGATAGTAGCGTCTGACTGGAGTCCCATGCCTATATCCAAACGCTTGAGAAAAATATCGGCCACCATTTGCTTGTCAGAATAAAGCGGCACTTCTCTTTCTACAATTGAGGCCAAGTTCAATACTTCAAAAATTGTCTTGCTTTGTTTTTGCATTTCTTGGCGCAAATCAGCCGTCAATTTACGATCAAAATTGGCCAAAGACCGATCAATCAAATTATTGACGCTGGTCCTGTTGTCCACAAAATAAGTGTCTGGGAAAATATAGCCTTCTAAACTGGCGCCAGCCGGTGCATCAGCCAAAAAAGCATATTTTTCCTGCCAATGGTCTTTGCGGCTGCTCAAATCCATAAAATCAGCTCCGGAAAAGCCATTTTTATCCAAATAATCAGCCATCATCTGCCTGGTCCAGCCCTCTATCAAAGTAATAGACCTTTGGCTGTTGCCCGGCCCTAAGCTAAAAATATTGGCCAGCTGGCGGATAGATATATTCTCAGGCAAACTGTAGCTGCCGGCGGCGATTTTATCTTCAGCGTCTTTGAACTTTAACCAAAATCTGAAAGCCAGCTCGTTTTTTATCAAGCCAGCCTGAGACAAATTTTTGGCCACCTGTCCAGCTCCCTGACCACTCTCCACTACAAAAATTTCGGCTTCTTGATCATTGCCGCCAAAAATAGCCAGCATCAGCCACCAGGCCGAGCCAACGGCTAAAATAAAAATTAAACTGAATATTTTTTTGATCATAGATATTTTTGCCAGCCTTTTTTTTCTATTTCCGTCAGCAATTTTTTTATTTCTTGAGCCCGATCAGCTGGGCAAAGCAATATGGCTTTATCCGTCTCTACCAAGACAATATCATTTATACCCAAAGCGGCCACCAGCTTATTATTAAAACTATAAAATAAATTACGCCGGCTGTCCAGCAGAATATTTTGAACATTTACAACATTAGCGGCTGATTTATCCAACTGGATGTCTCTGAGCGCCCGCCAATGACCGATGTCAGCCCAGTGGATATCCGCCACCAAGAGCGACATATTGGTCATTTTTTCCAAAAGGCCATAGTCAATAGAAATATTTTTGGCGCGGGCATAAACTCGGGCAGTATTTCTTGGTGAAGGGTCAGCTTCTATTTTTTTCAAACTGTGATAAAGAGCGGGCATAAACTGCTTATACCATTCTAACAACTTGGAAGCCTTAAAAACGAAAAAAGCCGGATTCCAAAGATATTTATCAGAACTTAAATATTTCCTGGCAGTAGTTGCATCAGGCTTTTCCTTGAAAGACTTGACTGCAAACACCCCTTTTTGCCCCATTGACTTGCCTTTTTCTATATAACCATAGCCGGTTTCCGGATAAAGTGGCTTGATGCCTATCAAAACCATCTGTTGGGGGTTTTGCCGAACCAACCGGCCGGCTTGTTTGATAATCCTGAGATATTTACGCTCTTGTTTGATATATTGATCGCTATTGACTGTCACTATTATAGCTTCTTTGTCCAGCTGGCTTATCTTCAATGCTCCATAGCCAATAGCCAGAGCCGTGCCCTTGGCCTCGGGCTCAACAAAAATATTTTTCTTGGGCGCTTTTATCTGCCTGTCCAATAAAGGCAAATTGCGCTTGGTGGTGACAACAAAAATATCTTTTTGAGCAAAGCCCAAATTTATCCTGTTATAAGTAGCCTGCAAGAGGGTTTGATTTCCCAAAATAGCTTGAAACTGCTTGGGATTATTTTTGGTGGACAAGGGCCACAAACGCTTGCCCATTCCCCCTGATAATATCAGTGGATAAAGCATCAAACAATATTAATAATTATAGCCAGCAAAAGCGTGTAAATAAAAAATAAATAAAAGTAATCCTTTTTGATCAGCGAGCGCAAAAGAGCCAGCGAAGCATAGCTGACCAAAAGCGTTAATAAAAATCCCCAGAGATAAATATTTTCCCAATCCAAATCCCCAACCGTCAATAAAAATGAGCCCAAAATCGCCGGCGCCGCCACAATAAACCCGTATTCAAAAGCTCTATCTTTTTTTATTTCCAAAAGCAAGGCAGTGGCAATGACTGCCCCAGAACGCGATAGCCCGGGTAAAACTGCCAAGCCTTGGGCAATGCCCAAAAGCAAAGCGAATTTCCAGTTTAGATCCTTATCCCCTTTGACAAACTTGGTAGACAAAAGCAAAGCGGTGGTCAAAAGCAAATAAATAGAAACTGACTGGGGCGTCCTAATAGCATCAGCCTGGCTATAAAAATACAAGCCCAAAAAAGCGGTCGGAACACTGCTCAAAGCTATATACCACCACCAATTTTTCTTGTCTCCTTGTCGGCGCCAGCCCTGGGCAATAATTTCTTTGATTTGTTTTCTGAAAAACAGCAATATCACCAACAGGCTGGCCAAATGAAGGAAAACATCAAAAGCCAAAGAGCCGTCCATGCCCAGCCAGCTTTGCGCCAAAACCAAATGACCGGAGCTGGAAATAGGCAGCCATTCGCTGATGCCCTGTAAAACTGCCAAAAAAGTTGTTTGAAAAAAATCCATTTTGCTTTTACTTTTTTTTTGCTATACTATAATTAAATAAATTATTTTATGGATTTCAAATTATTTCTCATTCCTATTATCACCTTGCTTATCAATCAGCTGATAAAAATGCTTATTGAAGCTCTGCGGGGCAACTTCAGCTGGTACAAAATTTTTAGCTACGGCGGCATGCCCTCTTCCCACTCTTCTTTGGTCACTTCACTGGCAATAGTCATGGGCTATTATCAGGGTCTGGAATCGCCTTTTTTTGCCTTAGCGCTGATTCTGGCCATGATAGTGATAAAAGACGCTTCCGGTATCCGCTTGAAGCTGGGTCAACAAGGTAAAATAATCAATAGCCTGATAAAGGAGCTGCCCGATCAAAATGAGTATAAATACCCGGTGTTAGCCGAAAAGCTGGGACACACCAATTTTGAAGTACTAGTAGGCATACTAGCTTCCATAGTAATCACTTCCCTGCTGATAAGCTTATTCTAAATCAAAGAACTGCCCGTCATCTGGGGTGGTTTTTTAATTCCCATAATTTTCAAAGCGGTCGGAGCAATATCAGCCAAAACTCCCATAGGAGTAACATGGCTCAAATCAGCACTGGAAGATCCTACCAAGACGCTCTTGCCGGCAAAATCTTTGCCAATGATAAAAAACGGTACTGGATTATTGGTATGCTCTTTTCCCAAAACTCCGGTCTGCAGGTCATACATAGACTCGGCATTGCCGTGATCAGCGGTAATTAAAACCACGCCTTCATAAGACAAAACTGTATCTATCATTTCCCCCAGCAGATGATCCAATGCCTCAATCGCTTCTACAGTCGCCTGAATATTGCCGGTATGGCCGACCATGTCCGGATTGGCAAAGTTAACTACAATAAAATCATACTGACCTTCTTTGACTGCGCTGATAACTTTGTCGTTTATCTCCCGAGCCGACATCGCCGGTTTCTGGTCATAGCTGGTTACCTGCGGAGAAGGCACCAAGATCCTGTCTTCTCCTTCGTAAATTTTTTCACTGCCACCGTTGAAAAAATAAGTAACATGAGCATACTTTTCCGTCTCAGCAATATGGAGCTGCCTGAGACCAGCTTCAGAAACTACTCTAGCCAGAGGATACTCAATAGTCAAAGAAGGAAAAGCCACCTGCAAAGGCAGGTCTTTTTCATATTCGGTCATAGTGACCATGAAAAAGTTTTTGTAATAAGGTCGAGAAAATTTTTCAAAGCCCGGCAAAACCAAAGCTTTGGTCAATTGACGAGCGCGATCCGGTCGAAAATTGAAGAAAATAGCCGCATCGCCGTCTTTGATAATGCCGCGCGGCTGATCCAAATCATCAACTATCACTGTCGGCACTAGTTCCTCGTCATAGACTTCCCGACTATAAGAATCATTAATTGCTTTGAGGGGATCATCATATTTTTTGTCGGACTGTCCCATGACTATGGCCTGATAGGCTTTTTCTACCCTATCCCAGCGGTTATCTCTGTCCATAGCCCAAAAACGACCAGATAAAGTAGCTACTGTACCGGCACCGATGATTTTCAGCTTGTCTTGCAACTTGCTGATAAAATTAATACCGCTATTGTAGGGGGTATCGCGGCCATCTAAAAAAGCATGGATATAAATCCTATTTACTTTTTGTTCATGAGCCAATTTAACCAAGGCATAAAGATGCTCGTTGTAGCTATGAATACCGCCCGAAGATACCAATCCCAGCAAATGCAAAGCTGAATTATTTTTTTTGACATGTTGGCAAGCGGCCAAAAAAGCTTCATTGCTGAAAAAATCACCGTCGCTGATAGACTTGCTAATGCGAGGCAAATTCTGATAAGGAATAATACCTGAACCAATAGACAAATGACCTACCTGGGAATTACCCATTTCTCCCCAGGACAAGCCCACAGCTTCACCGCCCGCAGCCAAAGGCAGCAAAGGATAATTCTGGGAATATTTGTCTAGATTGGGAGTCTTAGACAAAGAAATAGCATTAGCTCGGGAAGGCGGCGCAATACCGAACCCGTCCAAAATAACCAAAACTAAAGGCTTGGGTCTTTTCATCCGTTTGCTAATTTATTTTTTCTGAAAAAAATAATACTGCATACTCCAGAGAACTGTATATAATACGCCAAGTTTCCAACTTTATCATAGTTTTATTTTTATTTTTTTACTTTGTAATCAAAGATTTGGATTTCATCAATTCCGGTTTTTCCAAGTTCAAAATATCTAAAATGGTCGGTGCAATATTGGCCAATTTGCCATTTTTGGCCAATTTATATTTATTTTTGCTGACAATCACAAAAGGCACGGGATTGGTCGTATGCTCAGTAGCCACCTCGCCGGTTTTGAGATTGATCATTTCCTCGGCATTGCCGTGATCGGCGGTCACCAGTACCACGCCTTTTTTGGCTAGAGCTTCCTTGATAATCCGTCCGACTGACTCATCTACCAGTTCTACTGCCTTTACAGCTGCCTTGAGATTGCCGGTGTGCCCCACCATATCCGGACTGGCAAAGTTGAGGCAAATAAAATCAAAACTGTCTTTTTTTATTTCTCGAACTACATAATCGGTCATCTCCTTGGTGCTCATCTGAGGCGCTTGGTCATAAGACATCACGTCTTGAGACGGAATATTGACCCGCTTTTCTCCGGCTACAGCATGATCATAGCCGCCATTGAAAAAATAAGTGACATGAGCATATTTTTCCGTCTCAGCAATATAAAGCTGGCGATAGCCGCTTAAAGCAAAAGGCAAGGTGTCAGCCAAATCAACTCCCGGATAAGCAGAGAGCACTCCGTCTAAGTCCGGACCAAAATCAGTCAAGGCCACAAACAAAACATTTTTTAATATTTTTATTCGCGGAAAACAACCGCCGTTTCTATTTTCAAAATCTTTTTGGACAAAAGCTTTGGTTAATTGGCGGGCGCGATCCGACCGCAGGTTGAAAAAAACCACTACGTCATTGTCGCCAATGGAGCCGACTGGCTTGCCTTTGTCTACAATCACTGTCGGCAGAATAAACTCATCGCTCTCTCCTCTGTTGTAGGCCTGATTGACAGCTTCTATTGCATCCGGCGCTTGATGGCCCTTGCCAGCCACCAGAGCTTCATAAGCCGCCTGGGTTCTGTCCCAAGCCTTTTTCCTGTCCATAGCGTAAAAACGGCCTATAATACTGGCAATTTTAACGCGTTGAGAATTAAAAATTGTGTTATACTGGCTGATTATTTTCAAAGCGGCAAACTGAGGACTGTCACGGCCGTCAGTAAAAAGATGCAAATAAATCGGGCGCTTGGTCTTGGCGATAAACAGGCTAATGAGCGACAAAAGATGATCATCATGAGAATGAGGACTAGAGCCGTCGGACAAAAGCCCCATCAAATGTATGCTGGATTTATTTTTTTCTGCCTGGCTGGCAGCTTGTAAAAAAGCCGGATTTTTGAAAAAAGTGCCGTTGTTTATGCTTTTGGAAATAATCACTGCGTCCTGCTCTACTACTCGGCCGGCGCCAATATTCATGTGCCCGGCTTCAGAATTGCCCGGCTGGTCGCTAGGCAAGCCGGCGTCGGTTCCAGAAGCGCCTAGCAAAGTATTGGGGTACTTCTGATACAAAGCGTCCACCACTGGCGTCTTGGCTTGATAAATAGCATTGCCTTTTTTTTCATTCCAGATGCCCCAGCCGTCCAAAATCGCCAGCACCAAAGGTGTATTGGGTTTTTTTATATTTTTATCTGCCATAATTTTTACTTTAATTTCTGCTCAATACTCAAAAGTCGATTGTATTTGGCTATTCTCTCACCGCGGGCAGTTGAGCCAGTCTTGATATAGTCGGCATTGACCGCCACGGCCAAATCGGCAATAGTAGTATCGGAAGTTTCGCCGCTTCTATGAGAAACTATAATACCATAATTATGCTCTCGGGCAAAGGACACGGTCTTGAGAGTTTCGGTCAAAGTGCCGATTTGATTGGGCTTGATAAGGATAGTGTTGGCCACGCCCATTTTTATTCCTTTTTTCAGCCGCTCTATATTGGTGACAAAAATATCATCACCGATTATCTTTACTTGATGAGAGCGGACAAATTCATCAGAGGTCAAATCACGCCAGCCTTCCCAATCCTCTTGATCCAGCGGATCTTCCAAAAAGCGCAAAGGATATATTTCCATCAAATCCAGATAAAAACTGACCAGCTCGTCATTGCTAAAATTTTTGTTTTCCAGCTTGAGCTCGTATTTGCCGCTGGCGCTGTTGAAAAATTCCGAAGCACCGGCATCAATGCCAAAATAAGTGTCCTCTTCAGGCTCATAGCCGGCATTTTGAGTGGACTGCATCAAAAGCTCAAAGGCCTGGCGATGAGATTCCATATCCGGCGAATAGCCGCCTTCATTGCCCAGATCAGTGTCCAGCCCAACTGCCTTAAACAAATCCTCCATAGCATGAAATATTTCACTGGCCTGTCGGATTTTTTCAGCAAAAGTTTCTTTTTTAAAAGGCACTATCCAGAATTCCTGCAAATTGATGTTGGTAGCGCCGTGAGCACCGCCATTTATCACATTGACTACAGGGGTAGGCAAAAGATAATTTTTCAGCTTAGGGTCGTACAAAAAACGCAAATACTGATAAAGCTCCATATTCTGCTGCTTGGCGCCGGCTTTGGCCAAAGCCAGAGAAATTGCCAAAATAGCATTGGCGCCCAGCTTGCTTTTATTCTTGGTGCCGTCAAGCTCTATCATCAGCTTATCTATTTTTTCCTGACTAAAAGCCGATAGGCCTATTAGCTCAGGAGCAATTATTTTTTCCACATTGACTACGGCCTGGAGCACGCCCTTGCCTCCATAGCGACTAGGGTCATTATCTCTCAATTCATGGGCTTCAAAACGACCAGTAGAAGCTCCAGAAGGCACAGCGGCGCTGGCGCTGATACCACTGGAGAGCTCAATGGTTGCCTGGACAGTCGGGTTGCCCCGTGAGTCCAAGATTTCCATAGCTGAAACTTTTTTTATTTTATCTGGCATATTTTTTGGCTTATGGCTTATTGCTTATGCTTTATTTTCTCAATCTTTCCAAAGCCGGCAATTTGGCGCCTGACAAAAAAGCCAACATGGCTCCCCCGCCAGTGGAAACAAAAGCGAATTTTTTCTCCAGCTTCAATTGCCTGACGAGCTCCACAGTTTCTCCTCCGCCGATAATGGTTTTGATTTTTGCTTTAACTAAAAACTGCATTATTTCTTTTGAAGCGCGGACAAAAAGCGGATTTTCAAAATAGCCAAAAGGCCCATTCCAAACCACTAACTTAGCTTTTTGCAAAATAGCCTTATACTCCTTGACTGTTTCCGGCCCAATGTCCAAAACCAAATTGTTTTTGGAAATATTACTAATAACTTCTACTTTGGCTGTCTTGGCATGCAAATTTGTTGCCACCAGAGCATCCAAAGGCAAATACAAATTATCGGACAAAAGCTTTTTGGCCAAAGGCAAAGTTTTTTGCTCAAGTAAAGACTGGCCTAAGTTGTAGCCAGCTGCCGTCAAGACCGTGTTGGCCAGCACTCCGCCCAGCAATATACTATCAGCTCTTTTGATGTTTTTTTCTATCAGTTTGAGCTTGGTTTCAGCTTTGGCGCCGCCAAAAATCATCACCAAGCCTTTTTTGGCTGACATCACTCGGGAAAAATAAGCAACTTCTTCCTCCAGCAATAAGCCGCTGTAAGCCGGCAGATAATAGGTAATGGCAGCCATAGAAGCATCTTGGCGGTGGATATTGCCAAAAGCGTCATTGACATAAATATCCGCCAGCCGGCTCAAATCCCGCGCCAAGCGCCGGCAATTTTTCTTTTCCCGAGGCTCAAAGCGGATATTTTCCAAAAGCAAAACAGAGCCGGCTTCTAGATCCCTGGCGCTATTGGGATAAAGACGAAAATCGCCCGGCCAAAATTCTACTTTTTTCTTGAGCAATTGAGAAAAATAATCAGCTACTGGCAAAAGCGAAAAACGCTGGTCTATCTTGCCTTCCGGCCGACCCAAGTGCCCGACCATGATGACTTTGGCTTTTTGAGCTGTCAGATATTTGATAGTAGCCAGAGATCTTTCCAAGCGCCAAGCTCCTTCCGGGCTTACTTTCGCCTTGGCCAAAGGCACATTGACATCCAGCCGCAAAAGCACTCTTTTGCCGGCTAGGTTTTTTAGCTGTTTGACGCTTTTTAATTTCATCAGGCAAAAAATTACTGATTGAGATCGGGTATAAACACTCGAGTCACTGCCACTTCCCCTACCAAAGCACACAAGCTGTCAGTGGGAATCTCGGCCATGACATAGTCAAAAATCCAAGTGCTTTCTTTCAAAAAAATATTATTCTGCTCCAGCCGCTCTTGCAAGCTCTCGTCAATCGGCACGGTCTTGAAGCTGATAAAAGCGCCTATCAGGCTGGTATCGCCGCGCAGATTATAGACTGAGGGATCTATTTTGTCCGACTGGCATTTGAGAGTTTGCAAAAGTATTTTTTGCTCAGCCGGCTCATCTGACCAAAAAAAGGAAAAAATAAAAAAAATAACTACCAAGATAAGTACAAAAAAGCCTATGGAATAACTGGTTTTCATGTCTTTAAATTAGAGATTTTAAACATAAATAAGTAAGAGTATTATAACATTTTTTACTGCTTTGGGAAAGAAAAAAAATATGGTATTTTTTAATAAAAAAGCCCTCGCTAGGAGGGCTTTAGTTAATACACTAATTTACTCACTATAAATCAATCTCTAAACCATCATAGGAAATAAAATAATTTTCGGGCAATTTGGCTTGCATTTCCTGATGATTCAATCCTGTTAAATGAGAGATGCTATGAAAATAAACCTGCTTAGCTCCAATACTACTAGCTAACTGAAGTATTCCCTCATTGTGCATATGATTAAGTTTTATCCCCTTGAACTTATCAGTAAAAAGATAAGTGCCATCAGCGATAAGCACATCAACGCCCTTGATTTTATCCAGAATCTTTGGCTGGATTTTATAATAATCTGACAAATAAACTACTCGCTTACCTTCATATTCCAAAAGATAAGCAAAAGTATTGTTAATCTCCTCCTCTGATAATTCCTCATCTATGCCAAAGGCGTGATAAAGAGGCAAAGGAGTTATGTCTACACCACAAAGATTTATTTTTTTATAAGGCTCCAATAGATTAAAATCAAAAGGCAAATAGCTGAATTCTTTTTCAATCTTATCCTTAGTGGAAAGAGAGCCATGAACAACTGGCTTAATCTCCAGACTTTTCAACCAAGTCAAGAGCTCATGCAAGCCGTACATATGATCAAAATGCCAATGACTAACCACAAAATCATTAACAGCCGGCAAAGAAAATCTGGTAGATTGCGTCCTAATGTCGGGACTTACTTCAATTAAAAAGGAACCCTGTCTGGTTTCTACCATAAATTGAGGACGAGTACGAGCATCTTGACAGTAGAGATTTTTGACTGCCAGCTGACAAAGCTTACAGCTACAAAATGGAGCTGGAATGCCTTGCCAAGCGCCTGAGCCTAATATTTTTATTTTCATAATATTAATTGTTTATTTTTTATGTTTTCCGAAAAACTTATGACGATTTTAATTCTTCCCAATCAACATACTCTCCCTCTTTTATATTATATTTATCCAACGAAAATCCTGGTTTAGTTATATCAAAAGCGACAATAATGTAGCCAGTGATCCGCAAGAACGTTGTCTTTTATTATATACATCTTTAGCTGAAGTGAAACGAGATATAGCAAAATCATTTACCATATTGACTTTATATAATTTTGGATCAAATTCTTGTCTAATCAGTTCAAAAATTTTATTTACTGAATCCTCATTGATTTTCCATAAATGCAACGCTTTTATTTTATCTAAAAGCTCTTGAGGATAATCAGCTGTATATTTACCAAATTGTAGATATTTTTTATTTTCTTGACTCATGTATAAAATTATAATTCCTTTTCCATATTTATTAAACGACCGGTTTCTTTAAAACCAGCTTTTTTAAAAATGTAATTAAATTCCAATATACTTAAATCCCCGCTTGATATATTCTTTAACATTAGGCGAAAAATCATAAGAATCTAATTCATTCTCTGTGATCCACGCTACATCATTGGTATCTTCGGCAGACTTGGCAACTCCCTTAATCCAATGACATATAAAAATCATAGCAACGACATGTTGCCCGCCAGTTCTTATAAATGTATTATTGGCAACTAATTTGATATCGCCCCCAACCTCTATATCCACTTCTTCTGCTACCTCCTTCTTTAATGTTTCTTCTAAAATATCCCGAATATTACCCTTTGTTTGTTCCACTTTTCCACCCGGGATTGTCCATTTACCTGGATCATGATTTTCATTTGACCCTCTTTGTGAAATTAATATTTTATTATCTTTTACTACCAAAGCATTAACAATTATTGAATGGAGCATAAATTTATAGTTAATTATATTCTAACCCATTGTTGCTAATTAGAGAATAATTGTCCTAATTTCGGGGCGCCTGTCAAATGATTACATTAAAATAAGACGGGGATTTACTCATACTTAATCACT
>JAQUKX010000003.1 GCA_028718865.1 Patescibacteria group bacterium
CTACATTACTTAAATCTCTTTTACTCCTAGGTAAATGGCCTTGAGTAACATCAAGGTATATGTCCTTACCAAAAAAAATTTTGTGCTTCACCAAAAATACTTTTACTTTGCTATCTGGTAGAGAGGTCTGATAGAGGTCAAAATGGACTTCTCTGCCCTCTATTTCCATTGCTAAAGATTTTTTTATTAATTTAGCCTTTATAATTTTATTCAAAAAACCATAAAAAGGTAAAAAAATAGATATCTCTACTCCGATATTAGACAAAGCTTTAGGCAAAGACCCCAAAACATCCGCCAAGCCGCCCACTTTAGCTAAAGGATTTAATTCTGCTCCGGCAAAAATAACTTTTATTTTTTTATCAGCCATTTTTTACTAAAAAATTAATAATCTATAACTATTATACACTATTATCGCCCAAAGGGCGACCGCCCTTTGGGCGATAATAAAAAACTAATTTTTTACGAGAAGATTAATAATTTTATTTCAATTAGTATAAACTAATCTTCTTTTCTCCTGACTTTGACAAATTCAAATAAGCCCTTGAATCAATCAATAGATCTCTAATTGAGTCTTGATTATCTCTCATGTAAAAAATAAAAACTGCACTCCGTAAAGCTGTCCAACTTTGATACAAATTTATTCGAGAGAAAAAACCGCTTTCTATTTTTTTAAAGTCAATTTCAAAATAATTTTCTAAAAAATATTCTTTATAAATATTTATTTTTTTGCGACTTAAAAAATTATGCCCCATAAAATCAAATTGCTGCAAAAATACTCCCAAATCAAGCATGGGATCGCCAAAAGCGATGTCCGTGAAATCTATCATTTCCAATGTCCGGCTTCTGAGGTTGGCAACTATTATGTTTTCTGGGTGATAATCTCCATAAATGACTTGCTTTTTTAAGCGATGATTGATTTTTCTTTCCAAAACACTCATGTCCTTGAATAATTTTTCTATCAATCTTCCCTCTGACCGGCTACTAAGATAAAAATCTTTGATAAATTTACTGGGTGTTGGCAACATGTTCTTTATTTGAAAATCATTCCATTTCAGTTTATTTTTATCCAGAGATAAATCATGTAATTTTTTTATCCAATCGGCTGCCAATTTAATTGATGGTTCAAAGTCTGCCTCTGGATTTTTAGTAAAAAAAGAAAACAAAGAAGAACCCGCTGAGGCTTGATAAAAAAACGCTCTTTGACTGGACAGGAAAAAAAGCGGCCTAGTCACCCGTAAACTGCCTTGATCAAAACCATTTTTATACAAAACCTTGGTCCGTTGATAAGCGATTTTTCGCGAATTGTCAGAATGCGCTGAGGCAAAAACAGTCAAAGATTTTTTTTGCCCCCCTGAGTTAAGATAGGCAATTTTATATTCCAAAACAAAAACCGCGCTGGTTTTGCCCAGATGTTTTTTATAAGGGGTGATTTTTAGAGCTATGATTTTTTTGCCATCAGGATAATACTTAAATAAACGCTCTTGAAAAACATTCCAAACAAACTCCTTATCCGTCAATTTAGCCATAGTCTGCTTGGTCTTTTTGGATAACTTCATTTTTTATTTGTTATACTTGCGCCAGTGACTGAGCCAAGTATTTTTTTTAATTTCAATATATATTTTTTCCGCTTTTATTTTTTCAGCGCTAGTAGCGCCCTTCAAGGTTCGGACACTTTTGATCAACTCTTCTGAACCATTGTCTATCATGTCCGGATTCCAAGTCAAAGGAGAAAAAGCCGAAGGGCGCTTGGCTGAAGCCCACCAAAAAGTGCAGGAAGAAAGCCCTCGGTCTAAATGCCGTCTGGCCCAAATCCAATTTTTGTCTTTTCTGTATTTGACCAAAAGACGGCTGGCATAAGCAACCAAATCCCACAAAGAGCGATGAATTTTATTTTTGGGATCCTGCCACAGAGCAAAAGGCACACCTCGTTCTATTTCCGCCTGACTGCTCTCCCAGGAAGCTGGCCGCAGGGATATATTTTTTAGCTGCTTATAAGCGCTTAGATGCTGGGAAACCGTTTTTACTACCAAATTGCTATTTTGCAAAATCTTTTCCAAGTGTCCCTGCCAATCTTTGTGAAAATGACCATAGACCTCGCCATCAGTGGCGCTGATTACGGTTTCTTCTGTTTTGATTTTTTTAAATTTATTGAAAATAACTTCCGGCGGATAAGCTTTGGACAGCTGCCGATCACGAAACAAAACTTTCAAACCAGAGCTTTTATCACGATAAACTCTGTTTTTTTCTACCTTCCCTCTGACACAAATCGAGTCTAAAATAATCCACTCAAAACCGGCTTGGCGGATAATTTTAGCAACAGTCGGGCTATAAGCCATTTCTGGCAGAAAAAAACCCTTAATTTTAGCCAAATCAAAATTCTGGGACAAAACCTCCTGATTGAGCTTTATTTGTCTTTTTGCTTCTGCTTTGTCCAGAAGCGGTAAAAAAGCATGATATTTGGCGCTAGCAGTGAGTTCCAGCTGCCCTTTTTTGACCAAAATCTTTATCCTTTTGAGCAAATCCGGCCGGATCAGCTCTAGCTGCTGGATCAAATTACCGGTGATATTCAAAGTTGCTCGGAAATCAGGATAACGCTCAAACAAAGACAAAAGATAATCATAGCTCTCTATTGCCACCTGCTCAATCACGCCTTTGTCCTGCCAAGGCGGCTGATAAATATGCAAAAAATTTATCCAATTAATTTTGCTCATCTTGTTTTTTGAATTTAATCGCTTTTTTATAAAGCTCCAGATAGCGCTCAGCTGGCAAATCCCAAGAATATGACGAGCGCATGCCTCTGGCTACCAGTTTTTGCCAGACATCTTTGTATTTATAAGTTTCCAAAGCGCGGCTAATGGATACCAAAAGCTCGTAGGTATTATAATTTTTAAAAGTAAAGCCATTACCGGAAAAATCCTCTGGATCAAAATTGGAAACTGTATCAGACAAACCGCCGGTATTTCTCACTATCGGCACTGCCCCGTAGCGAAAGCCTATTAGCTGATTTATACCACAAGGCTCAAAGCGGGAGGGTAAGAGGAACATGTCAGCACCGGCATAAATAGAGGTCTCCATTTTACGATCAAAAGGAACTACGGCCAATTTTTTAGGATATTTCTTTTTTATTTTATTTAATTTTTTCAAATACTCCTTATCGCCATCGCCCATGATGATAATCTGAACATCGCGCAGAAGCAAAGTGGGCAAAATATCCAAAATCAAATCAAAGCCTTTTTGCTCCACCACTCGAGAAGTCAGGCCTAGCAGCGGCATTCTGTCTAAAAGTGGCAGAGAATAAAACTTCTGCAAATAACTTTTATTGGCCGCCTTGCGACGCAAATTATTTACATTATAATTTTTGTAAAGACCAGGATCAGTGGTGGGATTGTATTTGTTGTAGTCAATACCGTTGACCACCCCAAACAGTTTGTGCTGACGATTTTTCAAAATACCCTGCAAATCCTGGCCAAAACTTTTTTCCATGATTTCTTGAGCATAGGTCTCTGAAACTGTATTGATGACATCGGCATTGAGAATAGCCCGCTTGGCAAAATTGATATACTCAATTTTTTTGTCAGTAAACAAAGGCAAAGATTTATAACCTTTGTCTTTGTACTTCAAGGGTACTTCCCACCAATTTGAGCCGAGCTGAAAAGTAAGATTGTGAATAGTAAAAACTGTTGCTGCTTTGGCCAAAGTGCGGCTGTTTTTAAATTTGGTCTTTTTCAAATAAGGCACTAGTCCGCTTTGCCAATCATGGCAGTGGATAATATCAGCTGGGAATTTTAACAAAGAAATCAACTTAAGGGCAGCAACATCAAAAAGATAAAAACGAGCGTTCTCATGGTTGGAGCCGTAAATTTCTTTGCGGCGGGAAAAAAACTTATCATTTCTGACAAAATAAACTTTCAATCCCGGCAAAAGCTCGCTGCGATAATAACTGACTTTGATTTCATTTTCCTTGTCAATTTTGAGCTGAATATCGCTGTATATTTTTTCCAAATTATATTTTTCCCGATTAATTACCTTGCCGTAAAACGGCGTGATGATAATGACATCATACCCTAGACGATGTAGAGACTTGGGCAAAGACCGAGCCACGTCCGCCAGCCCGCCGGTCTTGGAATAAGGATCAACTTCTGAAGCAATGGAAACTATTTTTAAATTTTTAGCCATAGCTTAAGTTAATTTTTTATTAAAAAAAGAAGCGCAGAGAGCCACTGCCAGAGCATCAGCTACATCGTCGGATTTGGGTACCTGTTTTAATTTTAACAAAGTCTTGACCATTAGGCCAACTTGATTCTTGGGTGCCCGGCCATTGGCGCAAACTGCTTGCTTTACCTGCAAAGGCGTGAATTCCAACAAATCAATCTTTGCCTGCCTAATGGCTAGTAAAATAGCTCCGCGAGCTTGCGCCACGGCCAAAGCAGTTTTAGTATTTTTGGCAAAAAAAATCTTTTCTACTGCCACCAAATCCGGCCGGTCACGCTGGAGCAAATCAAATACTGCTTGATAAATTTCTTGCAAGCGCCGAGAAAAATCTTTTTCTTTGCCGGTCTTAATCAGGCCGGCGGAAACAACTGCCAATTCTTGGCCCTTTTTCTTGATCAGGCCGTAGCCGACATCAGCCAAGCCCGGATCTAAACCCAGAATTATCTGCTCTTTTTTATCCATCAAATATCAGCGTTAGTATAAATGTTGCTTACATCATCGTCATCATCAAGCGCCTCCAAAAAAGCGATGATTTTTTCTTCACTGGACACCTTGATTTTATCCTTGGGTAAATAAGTAAGCTCAAAGGACTCAATCTCAAAACCGGCTGCTTGGATTTTTTCTCTAACCGAGCGCAAATCAGTCATAGCGCTAATAACACTTATCTTGTCTTCTCTGACTATATCTTCAGCGCCGGCGTCTATCAGCTGCAATTCTTCCTCTTCACTAATGTCTTCTTTGGTCAAAATTATCTGCCCCTTAGGCTCAAAAAGCCACTTGACGCTGCCATCGCTACCTAAAGAACCGCCATATTTATTAAGCAGGTGTTTGAGATTGGAAACAGTGCGATTTTTATTATCAGTAATCACCTCTATCATCAAAGCAATGCCCTCTGGCCCGTAGGCTTCGTAGACAAAGTTTTCTATTTTGTCATCGCCTGACTGGCCGCTGCCTCTTTTTACTGCCCGCTCAATATTATCTTTGGGCATGCTAAAAGAGCGAGCCTTATCTATGGCTATTCTTAATTTAAAATTAGTTTCCGGGTCAGCTCCCTCGCGAGCAGCTATGGCAATGTTCTTAGCTAGTTTAGTAAAAAGATTGCTCCTTTTAGCATCATTGGCCGCCTTGGCCCTTTTGGTGGTCGCCCATTTACTATGGCCTGACATAAGTTTATAAAAATCAATAAATAGTCTAAAACTATAAGCCATAATAGCAGTAAAAAAGCAAAAAATCAACCGGGCTTGACGGAAAATAAAATCCATAATAAACTACTTATAACAGATTTATTCTTTAGTTCTCTAGCCAAAAACAAAATCTCCGCGTCCGTGCCTGGCGGAGATTTTTGCTTTTATTTTTTAAGTTAAAATTTTTATTTGAAATAAATCCGTTCGCTTAATTTTTCCAATTTTAACTCCAAAACCACCTCCATTACCGCCCCTAGCTTATTTTCTCCCTGCCAGGAAAAAATCTGAAAAGAATCAATGTCTTTGTTCAAATAATAATAAAAAATCGCCAGCTGGTCTTTTGGCCAAGAACTGGGCGGCCAAAGACCATAGCCCAAAGGAACATCAAAATAATAATCAGTGGCAAAAAATCGCAAAAGAACCTGATCGTCTAATTCAGCTGACTGAATAAAGGTCAATTTCAATTTATTCACTTCTCCAGTAAAATATTCTTTATCTTGTAAAAACTCCCTATTATTGATGGGCTTTTCTTCTGAAAAGGGGGCAAAGTGATAAAGCGGCAAGGAATAATCGTTTTGGTTTTTATCTTGCCACAAGAGCATATTGTCTAGCGCCTTAACCAAATTATAATCAGCCAATGTTTGTCGCCAGTTATCAGTTGCGATTTTTTTAAGCTCAGGCTTATCTATGAAAACCGCTTGAGCCAGTAGCTTTAAATGCTCTTCGCTATCTACCAAAATATAATCAACCGGTGGTAAAATAAAACGATTTTTCACAAATTGACTAAACCTGAAAAAGGCATAATACATTGGGTAAGTCACTGTTCGATTACTCAAAATAGGTAAAAAATTAAAATCAACGACCACTCTATCATCAGGCCCGATCAGCTCTACAAATTCTTTTTTCAGCTTTATTTTATCTGACTGGTAATCTTTGATCAAAATTTTTGGCACCGGCGAAAGAAACAGTAAAAAATAAAGAGCCGAAAAAAACAAGGCAATTTTGATAAAACTAAAATGACGACAAATAAAAGAACGAGGAAAAAAATTATTCTTTTGACCAATGGCGCCAAAAGAATAAACTAAAGCCAAAAAAATGCCGCAAAGCAAAGGCACAGCGTATTGGGTGGAATGAGTCAAAAAAGTAAAGCCGTGCTTAGACAACAAAAATTGTAAAGATGGTACGGCCATAAATAAAAGATACTTGGGCCTTATAAAAGGCAAGAATATAAGCGGACAAAATAAAAATAAAAAAATACTAATATTTTCTAAAGTAAAAATATGCAAAATTACTGCCAAGGGATCACTTAGCCAGGCCAAAATAATTGATCCCATGGAATCGCCTCCTAGCCAAGAATAATAAACCAAATAAGCATAATTACCGCTTTCAGCAAAAATACCTAAAACAGCCATAGCTAATAAAAAATATGCTACAGAGGCCAATAGAGGAAAAATAATCCATTTTAAACTTCTTTTATCCAGCCACGCCACTGGAGAGAAAGCAAACAAAAGAAGAGCTGCGTCCTCTCTGACAAAAAGAGATAGGATAAATATTAAAATAAAAAGCCGCCAACTGCCCTGCCGATAAAAATAAAAAGTCCAAAAAAATAAAAATGGCAAGATTGTCAACAAATGAAATTCATAAAAATTGACATTGTGCAAAAATGGGTTGACTAGCCACAAACCAGCCACAGCCAAAGCAGTTAACTTGCTTCTGTTTATTTTTTCTGTTATCAAATAAAGCGGCCAAGCAGCCAGAGCTATAAATAAACTTTGTAAAAAAAGCAAGGTCAGGGGACTGGCTTTGATCGTGTAAAAAGGCAAGAGCAAAAAAATAATCGGATTAAAATGATCCCCTAAGTAATTATGCAAATTAATGGTCATATCCAAAAATCGGCCTTGGCTGGTATTGAAAAATACCTGATTGAATATTGCCAGATCAAAAGAAGTATAGTCAAAGCCATTATACTTTTTGATACACAAAAGAAAAATAATCAAGGTATAAATAAAAATAGCTAAAAACAAAAAAAATAAGCTATTTTTTTCCAATTTTTCTTTGATCCTAGTTAAAAACATAGCTATATTATAGCACAACTTTTTCTCTTTAAAAGTAAACAAGCAACAATTTTTCTATAAAAATATTGACATTTTTTAATTTTTATGATATAAAAACATGCTAACATTCCTAATGTCAAAAATTAGGAAAAATAGTTTTTTCACAATACAACACCTCCACGAAAGGAAGGTTTAGCCATGAGAAAACACGTCTGTTTGCTCGGGCTGGCCATTTTTGGCCTGCTAATGGTTCTAGGGGGATGTTCACCAAGAATCATCTACCCAAGTACCGGGGAAGTGAAGTCCAACCAAGACTTCAAAACAACCATTCACAACGACGGTCCTTTTCCGATCTTTTACGAAAGGCCTGGTCGAGGCATCAACCTCTGGGAAACGCTCTACGCTGTCTTCCCCAGAAACAGCGTAGTAGTCACTAACAAAGGCGGCTGGGAAACCAAAGGCCGTATTCGCTTTGGCAGTCCGGGGCCCGATGATTTTGTCGGGGAGACAATCACTGACATTCCCTTCCGTTATCTATCCCCCTTTCATCGCGAGATCAGAATCTCGCATCTAACCCTCAATCGCCGTAGTTTACAACTAGGGAGAGTCTGGAATAAGTCCAATGAAGCCATGGATGTCTATGACAACTATGGCAACCGCTATGTGCTCCAGCCCGGAGAATTTCGTCTATATGAAGTACCATCTGGAGCACTTCAGATCAGCTACAAACCCATTGAGCTCAAACAGCCTCATATCAGACCAGAGAATTTTAATCTGATAGTGAATAACAAGCCCGACAGCCACTGGCACCTTGACCCATCAACTGGGGAATATAAGCCTATTGGCTGGTATGTGGACATAAACTACTTTCCTAATATCTGGAGGTAAACAAAAACTCCGCTTCATCTGGCGTATGCCAGATGAAGCGGGGTTGTTTTTTTATTTTAGATATTTTTTTATCCACCGCCACCCTCGGCTGGTGGACCGCTCTGACCAAGTCCGCCTTCCAAAACCTGCAAAACAGCATAAACAATCACATAAGATAACACCACTATAGCCAAGCCAATAGCCGCATTGCTTATTACTTTTTTAGCTTCATCCACTTGCTGACTATTGCCTCTGGCCAGCATCCATTTGAAGCCTCCATAAATTACTAAAACAGTAAAAAGCATCCCCAAAAGACTTAAAAGGCCATTGATAACACCAGCAACAATTGTAAATAAGTTGGCGCCTTGTATCAGAGTAGTTCTTCTAGCCGCTGCATTCAAGCCGCTAGTTTCAGACAAACTGGGAGCTGTTTGCCCTGAAACCAATAAGGGTACTAGCAAAAATAAGAATAAACTTGATATGTGGTATTTATTTTTCATATTTTATATATAATTAAAGCGCGGGCGGGCCGATAAAATCTTGGGAATATCCATCAATAGAAGATTGATAAATTAATTGTAAAATTGTCCGGCTGATAGAATAAGAAACCAAAACTATTATCAGTCCTATGGCGGCATTTTTTATTACTTTTTTGGCTTCATCCACTTGCTGGCTATTGCCTTGAGACAACATCCATTTGAAACCGCCGTATATTATCAATATAGTAAATAATACACCCAAAAATCCCAACAAAACATTAATTATGCCGGCAATTATTCTGCCCGGCGAACTATCCTTGGGTAAATTGAGGCGAGAACCAAAAGCCGGCAAGCCAAGACTTTCGGCTAAAGAAGCGCCCTGCGCCAAAAAAGGAAAAAACAAAAGGGCAAAGGCAAAAATTTTTTTTAACTGTTTCATTATTGCAGTTAGTCCAAGCTCTAGTAGGTCATTGATTAGCAATGACCTACTATAGTCTAGACTAAATAGGTCTATTTTTAGATTATACTGTGGCTTCGTAAACTTCGGCCAAGACAAATCTGGAAATAGCATAAGCGGCCAAAATAACAACCAAGCCGACTACGCCGGCGCCGATCATCTTCTTGGCTTCATCTACTTTGTCAGAACTGCCTTGAGAGGTCATCCATTTGAAACCGCCGATCAAAATAATAATAGTGGTCAAAACACCCAAAAAGCCCAAGACCAAGTTGATAATACCAGCAATAGAACCGCGCAAATCTCTGGTTCCTAGATAAACGCCATAACCGCCCAACTCTTCTGTGCCCCAATCTTCAGGAGAAAATTGAGCAGAAGCTTTGTTGACAGACAAAGAAGCTACAGCTGGAGCTACTAACAACATTGATGTTAAGAATTTTTTCATTTTTTCACCCCCTTTCTTTCCCTTTATTTTAATAATTAATTGTCAATTAAATTATAGGGTAAAATCGCTATTTTTTCAATAGCAAAAGACAAAAATGCTTAGCCAGCTCCTTGCAAGATGGTCAAAACTACATTGATAACAAAGTAACTCAAAAAAACAGCCACTAGCCCGAAAATGGCCCAAAGCATAGTATCTCTTCCGGCTTTTACTTTATCTGCGTTTCCTCTGGAAGTCATCCAAGTAATTCCTCCTTGAAATACAAAAAATAAGGATAAAGCCCCAACTATACCTAAAATTGCTCTTATAAAATTGGCAATCAAATCGGGAATGCTATTTACATTAGGCAATGGATTGGGCACAGAAATAGCAATGGCTGAATAAATTGGAAAAAGAAGAAAAATTGCAAGGATAATAATTTTCTTTTTCATTATAATAAATTATTTATTTAAATCACTATTGATTTGGTTGGGCAGGAGGAGAAATATTCTCTGTATTACCAGATTGAACCCTATAAGATTCATCAACTCTTAAAACATCGTTTATTAAAAATTGTAAAAATATATAACTGGCAAAAACAATGCCTAAAGCATAAATAGTATTAATCATGATACTAGCGCCTTTTTTCACCTTTTCCGGATGACCATCGGAAGTCAGCCAAATAACTCCTCCCCAAAAAAAATAAAGCAAAGCCAAAGCGCCGACCACTCCCAACATCCAATTAATAAGAGCCGTAATAGCCAATACTATATCATTTAGCTGACAATCGCCGGCTGTAAGGCAAGAAATATTATCCAAAAAACCGCGAGGGGCAGTAGAAGTAGCGTTACCTTGAGCCTGTCCGGCCAAAAATGGCCAAGCCCATACTGTCGCTACTACCAAAATAAGGTTTATTTTTTTCATTATGGTTGCCTATAAGTCTGATTGATGCGATTGACAAATAAATTCAAAACACTACCATCTCTATCTAGAATCATCTCGCCTGACAAAAGCCCTTCAATTGTTTCTTTGAGATAAAGTTCAGCGACCTCAATGTTGTAACCATTATACCAACTATCAGCAGTCAAAACTTGAGAAGCAAAAACCGCAGTATCAGGATCAGCTAATTGTTGGTTAACCAAAGACCGCAAAGCTGTTGGCTTCTTATTCGGTTCCAAATAAAGATTGACTTTATCAGAGGCGGAAGTGCTCTGAATAAAATTCCAAGCCGCCTCTCTATTATTAGATTTTTTGGCTACGACATTGACCCAATAATTGGTATAATATTTCGTGCCCTGAGCACCTCTGGTCTGAGGAAAATTGTTGATCCCCCAATTAAAAGCTGTGCCTCGACGACGCAATTCATCAGCATGATAGCTATAGCCGAAAAAATAAGCCAAGCGGCCGCTGGCAAAAAGCTCAAAAGCATTGTCCAATTCCTTGTTCCAACTGTAACTAGCTCGGCCGGGCCGGGCAAAATCAGTATAAAAAGTAAATACTTGGGCCAAGCGATCAGCTGAATCCCTGTCAGTCAAAGGCTGAAAGGAATTGCCTTTGACCTGGACTCCGTTTTGCAGCATAATGCTGGAAAAAATATCAAAAAACCTCGGGATATTATCAGTGCCGCCCAAAGCTACGGCTGACTGAATAATTCTATTGCCCTCAGTAGCCAGGGTCAGACGGGGAGCTTGTTCCACTAAATCAAAAAAATCAAAGACTGGCTCGGGAATACCCGCTCTATCGAGCATATCACGGTTATAAAAAGTGACCAAGGTATCAAGAGAGTAGGGCAAACCGTAAATCTGATTATTTAAAACCACGTTATCATAAACCGCCGGCACATAACGAGTTCTGATATCGTTGGCTGATAAGCCTCTGAATTCTCGTAATACCGTGACTTGCTCTGGTCTAACCGTCCCTTGTAATTCATAAACCGGAATACGATAACTAGTCGGCATGGGTTCAAGCCGAGGCTCGTATTTTTTTATCCAAGTAGCAGGAATAGCAAATACATCGGGACCGCGGTCATCAGCCCAAGCTTCTAAAAGTTCTCTTTCGTACTCTTCGTAGCGAAAATTACGATAACGGACAGTAATAGTCGGGTGACTGACGTTGTAGTCGTCTATCAAGGCCTTGAGCTGAGCCGGGGTGTCCCATACTCCCCAATACTCCAAAGTAATATTCTGATGAAGCTCTGGCTCTCTGCTAAAAGGATTAAATTTGCAGCCAAAGCCACTGGTGATAATAAACACCGCCAAAAGCAAAAGGGTAAATATTTTTGCTCTACTCATAGACTATAATCCTTTTAAATATTTTTTTAGCTGACTTGAAAATTCTTTTCTTTTCAAGCCAAAGTTGACTATGGCTTTGATAAATTCCAGTTTGTTGCCGCAGTCATAATAATCACCATCGTAAGTGCAGGCATAACCGGCTCTTTTTTTAATATATCTGGCAATAGCATCGGTCAATTGTATCTCGCCGCCAGCGCCGGTTTTTTGCTCAGACAAAAAATCAAAAATTTCCGGCGTCAGAATATAGCGGCCAGTAATAGCTAAATTGGAAGGAGCTTTGGCTGGAGCTGGTTTTTCCACCAATTTTTTTATCTGTGAGGTTTTTTGGTCTATAAAAATCGGATCCACTATGCCGTACTTATCAGTTTCTTTTTTGGCAACCTTGGTTACGCCGACTACCACATCCTGATACTTTTCATAAACTTTGATCAATTGTTTTATTGCCGGCACGCGCGAGTCAATAATATCATCGCCCAGCATTACGGCAAAAGGTTCGTTTTCTATCAATGAGCGAGCGCTGAAAATAGCATGCCCCAAACCGCGGGGAGTTTTTTGCCGAACATAAACAAAATTGGCCATATCGGAAATGCGCAGTATTTCCTTGAGATTGGCCTGCTTGTTTTTTTGGCGCAGGCGGTATTCCAATTCAAAGTTGCGATCAAAATGATCTTCTATGGCTCGCTTGTTTGAGGAAGTGACAAAAATAATCTCCTCAATGCCAGCTGCTACTGCTTCTTCCACTATATACTGAATAATCGGCTTATCCACCAAGGGCAGCATTTCCTTGGGCTGGGCTTTGGTAGCTGGCAAAAAGCGTGTGCCTAGGCCAGCGACAGGGATAACTACTTTGCGAATTTTTTTCATCAAGCAATTTTAGTTGACTTTAAATCAAAAAAATCTATTTTACTGTTATTTATTATACTAAAAATAGCCCCGGCTGTAAACAAAAATCAACAATGCCTAAAAAATTGCCGCTTCTTCTCTGTTGTCTTTGGCCCAGAGCGTCAAAAATAAAAGAAGGAAAAATAAAATACTCAGATCATTTTTAAAATAAGGCACATCTGCCAAGCCGTGGCCAAACCAAATCAACCAAGACAAAAGCAGAGGCCAAGCCAGAGGATTTTTTTCTTTCAGCAATAAATACAAAAAGTGACTGATATAAAAAACCATGCACAGAAAAACCAGCAGACCGAAAAATCCCAATTCTGACCAAAAATTTAAAAATATATTATGGGGATAAAGATATATTTCCAACCAAGGCGTCTGGTGATAAGGACGCATGGCTGCCTGATAGCCGTCTAGCCCTGCTCCCAGCCAAAAATTATCTTTGAGCATGGCAAAAGTCTCTTGCCACTGATCGCTTCTTATTTCCAAAGAACTGGCTGAGAGGTCAATTTGCGGACTGCCGAGTTCAAGCAAAGATTTTTTCAAATACGTACCGGCATTAAAAAATAAAAAAGCCGCCAGTATAAACAAAAGTGCCACCGGCTGCCCCCATTTTCTTACTTTTTTGGCTAAAATTAAGTAAAAAAATAAAAAAATTACTATGGCCAACATTGCTCCTTTGCTTTTGGCCAAAAACACCAAAACCACTGCTAAAAAAAACAAAATAATAAACAAATAACTATAGCGGCTCTTTTTTTGATAAAGCCAAAAAACAGAAAAAAATCCCGCCCAAGGAGCCGCTAAAAGCCCCAAGGCATTGGGATAAGGAAAAACCGCACTCATTCTTCCTGGCCAGTTAGGTAAATAATTCCATTGGAAAAACTTTTGATAAAGAGTGGCGCCAAACAGCCAAAAAATTAAAAAACCCCCGGCCGCGATTATTATTTTTAGATCTGCTCGGCTTCTAACGCTATAGAGCAAAACTATAAAAAACATCATTGGCTCCAAAAAATAAGCTCGCCACAAACCCAAGGCGCCGTAGCTAGGATTGACTACCAAAGCTAGGACACTGGCCAAGAGCCACAAAAGCAGTAAAAAACGCCAAGGCTTAGACAAAAGATTGCGCTGATTGCTCTGCAAAGAAAAATTAATACTTTGCCAGCGCCCGTCTTTGAGCAAAAAAATAACAAACAAAGACAAAATCATCAGCTCCAAAAAAGTAGTGGGCAAAGAAAATATTTCCAAGCGCCACAAATAAGCCGGCAAAAAAGCTATTGTCAACCCAGCTCCCCAAACTAAGTTCCGCCAGGACAAATAAACAAATATCCCTAAAAATATAAAAGCTAATAACAAACTCATGCCTGTTTAGTTAAAAATATTTGGCGCAAATCTTGGCGGCTGACAGTTTTGAGCAAATACAGACAAAGGCCATAACCAAGAAAAAATAAACCAAGCTTAATAAGTAAATTGATATCGAAAAAATAAATTAGCAAAAAGCTGATCAGCCCGGCCAAAATGCTTTTGCCGGTAACAACAAAATTGACAGCTAGACGAATATTTTTCTTGACCACCCAGTAAGCAAAAAATACCAGCAGCCACTCTACCACCAGAGTCATGTAAGCCGCCCCCCAATAAGAATAAGGCGGAATAAAAATAAAATAACCGACTATACCGACAATAGCCACTATCAAAAAATACTTAATCATTTGCTTTTGGGCGCCTATGGCCACTATCAGATAGGTAAATAAGGTGCCGAAAAATATACCAGCTGTAGCCAAGATCAAAATATCCAACAAGGGACCAGATAGAGCAAATTGCTCGCCAGCCAAGAATACCATCAAAGGCCGGCTGACTAAAAAAACACTAGCAATCATCGCCACCGATACTATACTGAAAAAATTAAAACTGTGCTGAAAAACCTGATTGAGCTCCCGCGCTTTTTGACTGACAAAATACCCAGTAAAAAAAGGCAAAATCAAGCTCATAAACATATGCGGGAAAGTAGCCACTACTTCCAAAACCCGATAAGGCGCGCCATATAGACCCACTGCTGCCGGGCTATGATAAGCCGACAATACCAAAGTATCAGCTTTGAAATAAAGCAAATTCAAAACCACAGTCAGTGCCAGCGGCCAAGTACGGTGAAAAACTTGACGCCAATAAGAAAAATCCCAGGCCAAAGCCAATTGGTTGTAATGACGCAAAAAAAACAAAAGGAGCAAAAAAGCCAAGCCCGTAGTCAAAGCATTGGTCCAAAGAATTTGATTGAGGGTAGCGCCAAAGAAAAAGAAATAAAGCAAAAAAGCCAAATAAGCCAGCTTATTTACCAAATCCACTATAGCAATTTTGGGCATAGCCAATTTTTTGGAAAAAACCGCCGACAGCGTGCTAATCAGGCTTTGGAAAAAGAAGGTGCCCATAAAATAAATCACTCCGGTTTTAACCTCGTCTTGATAAGGGAAAAGGCTCACGGCCAAAGGAATAAGTAGCAGCATCAATAAAGAGAAAAGTAGGCGAATAGTAAAAATATTGTTGATTATCCGATTTTCGGAAAAGCGATCATTGACTGAAGAAATTTCTCTTAACAAAGTCATATAAAGCCCCAAATCCAGCAAAATAGCCACTATCTGCACAAAAGCAACAATAGTAGTATAAAGACCAAAACCCGCTTGACCAAGTAAGCGGGTTATCAACGCCAAAGAAAAAACACCGATGATAATATTGACGGCTCTAATCGCCAATTGCCAAAAAGTGTTGCTAAATATTTTGTTGGCTAAAGACATGGGGAAACTAAACGATAACAGCTGCTTAAACAGCCTCGGCTGATTTATATTCCTGCCAGACTTTTTTCTTGATTTCTTCAATTAATTTTTTGTTTTCCCGCAAATAAGCTTTGGCGTTTTCTCGGCCTACCCCCAGCTTGATATCGCTATAAGTGTAAGAATTGCCGCTTTTGTTAATCAGACCAAAAGCCAAGGCCGTGTCCAAAACATCACCGGAAACAGAAATGCCTTCATTATACATGATATCAAAAGTAGTACTCTTAAAAGGAGCAGCTACTTTATTTTTTACCACTTTGGCCTTGACTTGATTGCCGATTATTCTTTCGCCTTGTTTTATCTGAGCGCTGCGCCTGACTTCAATCCTAACCGAAGAATAAAACTTCAAAGCATTGCCGCCGGTGGTAGTTTCCGGATTGCCGAAAAACACGCCGATTTTCATTCTGATTTGATTGATAAAAATAACAATGGTATTGCTTTTGTGAATAATACCGGCCAATTTGCGCAAAGCTTGACTCATCAGTCTAGCCTGTAAACCCATATGAGAATCTCCCATGTCTCCTTCAATTTCCGCCTTGGGTACCAGAGCCGCTACCGAATCAACCACTACTACGTCAATTCCGCCAGAACGAACCAGAGTTTCTACTATCTCCAAAGCCTGTTCGCCGGTATCAGGCTGGGAAATCAAAAGCTTGTTGATATCCACACCGATTTTTTTGGCATAATCCGGATCAAGAGCATGCTCAGCATCTACAAAAGCTGCGGTTCCGCCTTTTTTTTGCACCTCAGCCACTATATGCTGGGCCAAAGTGGTTTTACCCGAAGCTTCTGGTCCGTATATTTCTACAATCCGACCGCGAGGCACGCCGCCGACTCCCAGAGCAATATCCAGCGACAAGCAGCCGGTGCTCACCACATTGACATTGGTGGTCTTAGCTTCTCCTAGATTCATTATCGCTCCTTCGCCAAAACGACTACGAATCTGCTCAATCGCATCTTTAGCAGCCCGTTCAAAATCAGGCTTTAAATCTGGATTAACGCCTATTTTCTTTGACATATTCAAAGTCCTTTCTATCAGCAAACTAGCCTGTGATTGCCTGCTAATTAGTTAATTAATTAATAATTATTCCACACTTTCTCTCAAAATAAGCAACTCATAAATACTGGTCTTGCTATGCTTCTTTTTAGCACTTATTTGCAAATTATTCAAGCCAACAATTAAGTTTATTTCCTGATAAAAACTACCATCTTCATTTAAGAGCACTTTCTCGTTATTTATTTTCAATTCTACTTCCGGTTTGGTCTGGCCGCTGATCACTAGGCTGTTTTCTCTGGTGCGTAAATTCTGCTCTGGTTCAAAAATAACTACTTTGGGCGGAGCAATAATGCCATTTATTTCCCAACCTAGATAACCCAGTAAGGCTAAAATTCCCAAAGCCAAGCCAGCTATCTTTAAATTCCTAGGATTTATAATCTTCCAAAAAATAAATCTTTTCTGCCTGGCTTTGAAATCCTCGGGCAAGGCTTTGAATTTGCTGCTAAGATTTTTTTCCAGTTTATAGTCTGCGACAAGTTCGCGATAATTGAGCTCCAAAGCCTCAGCGCAGAGCTTCAGCCATGATTTGACATAAACATCGCCAGGCAGAGACTGATAATTGCCTTCTTCCAAGGCTTTCAAATACTTGCTTTGGATTTTTAATTGCGAGCTTAATTCAGTCAAAGAAAAATTATGTTCCAGCCTTTTTTTATTTATCTTATCGCCCAAAGTCTGGCCACAGCTGATTTTTTTTTGTTTGAAGCTGGCCATAGGATCAAAGATTCTTATCTTTGTCTTGATCCCGGTCTTCAATCTCGTCGCTTAGCTCCTCTTGATCTTCTGTTTCTTCTTCATCCAAATCACTAGAGAAATTTTCTTCCAAATCGTCTTGAGAAATTAAAACTTCGCGCGGCTTGGATCCTTCTGCTGAACTAACTACTCCCATTTCTTCTAAGATATCCAACAACCTGGCGGCACGAGCATAACCGACCCGCAATCTTCTCTGCAAAAGCGTAGCCGAAGCTTTGCCGGCCTTGAGAACTATTTCCTTGGCTTCTTCAGCCAAACTATCCTCATAATCTTCGCCGCTGGAAAATCCCGCTACTGGTCCACCGGTTTTCTCCACCACTGTATCATTGTATTCCGGTTCGGCTTTGGCTTTGACAAAGTCAACTACCGCCGCTATCTCTTCATCCGTCACATAAGCTCCTTGAATACGCACCGGCTTGGACTCTTCGGCAGTCATAAAAAGCATATCGCCCTTGCCTAGCAGCTTTTCTGCCCCCGAAGTATCAATAATAGTGCGGGAATCCATAGAAGAAGCCACGGCAAAAGCAATCCGGCTGGTAATATTGGCTTTGATGAGACCAGTAATGACATTGACTGAAGGACGCTGAGTAGCCAAGACTAAATGAATGCCCACGGCTCTGGCCATCTGCGCCAGAGAAACTATTGCCGCCTCTACTTCCTTGGCGGCCAAAGACATCAAAGCCGCAAACTCATCAACAATCACTACAATATAAGGCAGGCGATTGACTATCACTGCCTTGTTGTAACTATCTATGTTTCTCTTGCCGGCAGCTTGTAATAATTTATAACGCTCGTGCATTTCTTTGACCACCCAGCGCAAAGCATTGATGGTTTTGTCAGTTTCGTTTATTACCGGGGTAAGTAAATAAGGAATGTGATTGTAGGCTGAGAGCTCTACTCGCTTGGGGTCTATCAAGATAAACTTGAGCTCGTCTGGAGAATTCTGATACATCAAACTCAAAATAATATTATTGACACAGACTGACTTGCCTGATCCAGTAGCGCCGGCTATCAGTAAATGGGGCATGGACGGCAAATCAGCAAAAATAGAACGACCGGCCACATTTTTACCCAAAGCCAAAGCCAAATTGCTTTTTCTTTTTTTATAACTCTGGCTTTCTAAAACATCGCGCAGCTTTACTACTGATACAGTCTGATTGGGCACTTCTATGCCTACCAAGGATCGGCCCGGTATAGGTGCTTCCATGCGCAAAGGATGGGCGGCCAAAGACAGAGCCAAATCATTTTGCAAAGTAAGCATTTGCGACAAGCGCACGCCTTCGGCCGGCCGCAAAGTATACTGGGTGACAGTCGGACCGACATTGACATCAGCCATAGCCACTTCAATGCCAAAATTTTCAAAAGTCTTCTGAATTTTTTGCATATTGGCATTGATATCTCCCGAATCAGGCTGAGTGTTGGCTTTTTGCAATAAATCCAAAGGTATGCTTATTTTGCCAAAAGATTTCTTTTTTGGTTTTTGTTCAATTGGCTCATCGTTAACCATTTCTTCTTCAGTTGGTTGATCAGCCGGCATTGACTCCTCTTCTTCAATGTCAGAAAACTCTTCATCTGGTTCAAAGTCTGTCTCTTCCTCTTCTTCCTCCTCCGACTGCTCATCGCTAAGAGGCAAAAATTTTTCTTTGATAATGCCCAAAGCCTTGGCTCTATCTAGCAAATCCCTAAAAGAAGTATTAAAAGCCAAAAACAAACCAATAAAAAGAAAGGCTACTAGAAAAATCAAACCGCCCCAGAATCCCAAAGCTTTTTCTATCAGAGTGCCGACCAAATAGCCCAGAGCGCCGCCGCCTTTGCCAGCTTGGCTGATTTCCTCCAAGCTAAATTCTAAAACAAAAAAATGCAAAATGCCGGTCAGAGAAATTATAATTAAAAAAAGACCCAAATAACTGTGCCACTTTACCTGGCTGCGACCGCTTTTGATCAAAATATAACCCAAGAGTAAAAGAATGAAGATAAACAGCCAGTCTGCCCAGCCCAAAGCATAAGACAAGGCGCTGTTTAAAATCCGGCCGATGATGCCGGCCAAATCAAAAATGGACAAAATGCCTATCAGCGCCACCAAAAAAACCAACACAGTAAAAATGCCTTTTTTGGTTTCTGGGCTAATATTTAAGCCTTCTGGCTCTTCCTGAACCTGGCGACGAGTGTATTTTCTTTTTCTTTTTCCAAACATAAAAATTAAAGCTGACTAGCAAATGAATAGCTTTATTTTAGCACATAAAACAATAAAAATAAATGAGGTTTTGACCACCAAAAAGCCTCTGGCTAAACAAGAGCCAGAGGCCGGTTAAGAAGCATTTAATAAAGATTATTTCCCCTCAAAAGCAGTGCCAGCCGGAATTTTGCGGCCGATAATGACATTTTCTTTTAACCCCCGCAAATGATCCACTCGACCAGAGATAGCTGCGTCTATCAATACTCGGGCGGTTTCCTGAAAAGATGCTGCTGATAAAAAGGAATCGGAGGTCAAAGCTGCTTTGGTAATGCCCAAGAGCAATGTTTCGCCTTTGGCTGGTTCTCCTTTGTTGGCATTATTGGCCTCCTGCAACTGCGTGCTGGTGATAATTTCTCCCGGCAAAAGATCAGTATCACCAACAGCGGTAATCAAAACTCGCGAAAACATCTGCCTGACTATCAATTCTACGTGCTTATCATTCAAGTTCTGACCCTGAGAAGAATAAATATGTTTGATCTCTCTGATAATATAGCGCTGTACTTCCAGCTTTCCTTGTAGCTCATAGAGCTCTTGCAAGTCTATACTGCCCTCAGTGAGCTGCTGGCCTTCGGTCACCAGCTCTTTATCCTTGACCCAGAGAGTATAGCCAGCTGGCACTATTACTTCGTGCCAATCGTTTTCCCGGCTGGCTACTTGTAAGCTCTTGCCTTTAATGCTGACCAAGCCATTAAGAGTTGCTTTGGTTTTATTTTTGCCCAAAGAAAAAAGCAAATCACCAGCGGCCACTTCCTGACCATCTTTGACTTTTACTTCAGTCTTATCTTTTATTTCATACTCTTCCAAGCGAGTCTGATTAGGCATTATTTTGATAATACGCTGCTCTTTGCTCACCAGTTTTTGATCGTCATTGATGCTGACCACACCAGCCAGGGGTGCCAAAATAGCTTTTTTCTTAGGCAAACGGGCTTCGAAAAGCTCTTCTACCCTAGGCAAGCCTTGGGTAATATCGCCTTCGGCTACGCCGCCAGTATGAAAAGTTCTCATGGTCAACTGAGTACCTGGTTCACCGATGCTTTGCGCTGCCACAATACCAACAGCCGTGCCCAATTTGACCGGCTGGTTAAAGCCCAAATTATAACCATAACATTCTTGGCAAACGCCGCGGATAGCTTTACAAGTCAAAAGTGATCTTACTTTTATTTCTTGTGGATCAAGATCGGCTATTTTTTCCGAAAGCTCCTTGCTTATTAAGCTGCCCTTTTTAATTACTACCTTGCCTTTTCCGTCTTTTAGATCCTGCGCCAAAACCCGGCCAATAGATCTCTCGGCCAAAGGCTCATTAATGACTGAACTTTCTTCTCGACTGATAATCAAGCCTTCGCTGTCTTTGCAATTTTTTTCCAAAATCACCATGTCTTGAGAAACATCCACCAAACGCCTGGTCAAATAACCAGCATTGGCCGTACGCAAAGCCGTGTCTGACAATCCTTTTCTAGTGCCGTGAGTGGAAAAGAAATATTCCAAAACATCTAAACCCTCTTGAAAGTTGGCTTTGACCGGCAATTCAATAATTTCACCGGCCGGATTGATAACCAATCCTTTGATGCCCATGATCTGAATCATTTGCGACCAAGAGCCGCGAGCGCCTGATTCAATAATACTGGCCACCGAACTTTTGGGATCAAAAACCTTTTTACTTTCTTCATAAATTCGGCTCTTGATTTTTTCCCAAACCTCAATCACCTTGATATATCTCTCGTTGTTGGTCAGCAAGCCGTTATTATACTGCTCACGGATTTCCGCCACTTGCTTTTCACCTTCTTTGATAAGCTGATTCTTGACCAATAGTTTGGGCACATCGTCCATTCCCCAAGACATACCCGAAAGACTGATGTATTTGAAAGCCACGTCTTTGATATCGTCAAGCAAAGCAACTGTTTCTTCGTGTGAACAAATACGAAAAGCTTCGGCTACGATATTTTTAAGACCTTTTTTATCCAAAGTGCGATTAACAAACTCAATTTTATCCGGCAAAATACGATTGAAAATTATTCGACCGGCTGAAGTTTCAATTATTTTATCATCGGCTTTTTTTACCCGTACTTTGATCAAGTCCTGGAGGCTTATTTTGCCCAAGATAAAAGCTTTTTCCGCTTCATCTTCATCACCAAAAATCTTTTTGGCCTCGGCCTGAGGATTGACATAGGTCAAATAGTAACCACCCCAGACTATGTCCTGGTTGGGAATAGCCACTGGATCACCAGTAGCTGGCTTGAGCAAGTTATTGGCGGAAAGCATGGTATTGGCCGCTTCCAGCTTGGCTTCTTCGGTCAAGGGGACGTGCACAGCCATTTGGTCACCGTCAAAGTCAGCGTTGAAGGCTGAGCAAACCAAAGGATGAAGCTGAATAGCCTTACCTTCAATCAAAACCGGCTGAAAAGCCTGAATGCCCAAACGGTGCAAAGTAGGAGCGCGGTTTAACAAGACATGTGTGCCTTTGATTACATCTTCCAAAATCGCCCAGACTTCGGCTGAACCATTGTCTATATAACGGTTAGCACTTCTGACATTGTGTACCAACTCAGCTTTGATCAAGCGAGAAATCACAAAAGGCCGAAAGAGCTCCAGAGCCATAGTCTTGGGCAAGCCGCATTGGTGAAGCTTGAGATGAGGGCCAACCACAATCACCGAACGACCGGAATAATCCACTCGCTTACCCAAAAGGTTCTGACGGAAACGGCCTTGTTTGCCCTTGAGCATGTCGGCAATAGACTTGAGAGTTCTTTTTTGGCCAGTGGAAGCAGTCACGGTTTTACCATGACGGGCATTATTGTCTATCAAGGCATCAACCGCTTCTTGCAACATTCTTTTTTCATTGCGCTGAATTACTTCCGGAGCATTAAGCTCTTTTAGTCTTTTGAGACGATTATTTCTATTGATAACACGGCGATAAAGATCATTGAGATCAGAAGAAGCAAAGCGACCGCCGTCTAGCTGGACCATAGGACGCAAATCCGGCGGAATAACCGGTATGCTTTTCATGATCATCCACTGCGGGCTGATCTTATTGATAATCAAGCTCTTAATCAGACGAGCTCGACGGATGATTTTTTTCTGCTTGGAAATAATAGCAGTCTCTGTTTCGTTTTCCAGTTTTTCCAAAAGCTTCTTCAAATCTATTTTTTTCAAAAGCTCATAAACTGCTTCGGCTCCGATACTGGCTTCAAAAACATGGCCGTAGCGAAGAGCTAATTCTTGATACTTGGTCTCAGAAATAATCTGCATCTCCTTGATTTCTTTGAGTTCTTTGAGGGCTGTGTCAGCAGCTTCTTCCAAAGTTTTTATTTTGTCGATTTTGGCTACATTCAAACTGGCGATTTCCTGCTCTATTTGCTTCTGCGCCTTTTCCTTAGCTTGGCCATCGGCCAGAAGTTTATTTTTACGATTGTTGATTTCCTGCTGACGCTGATTGAATTCATTGTCTATCTGCTTGCGCTTGGATTTCAATTCGCTGTTTATCTGCTCAATGGTTTCTTTGCGGGCAGCCTCATCCACCTGAGTGATGATAAAACTGGCAAAATAAATTACTTTTTCCAAAGCCTGAACACTCAAATCTAAAACCAAGCCTATCTTGGAAGGAATGCCGCGCAAAAACCAAATATGAGAAACCGGCGCCGCCAAATCAATGTGCCCCATCCGCTCGCGGCGAACAATTGCTCGGGTAACTTCCACGCCGCACTTATCGCAAACTATGCCCTTGTATCTTATTCTTTTATACTTGCCGCAATAACACTCCCAATCCTTGGTCGGGCCAAAAATCTTTTCGCAAAACAAGCCATCTTTTTCCGGTTTTTGAGTACGATAATTGATAGTCTCCGGCTTGAGCACTTCGCCGTGTGACCACTGATGGATGTCCTCAGGAGAAGCCAGCTTGAGCTTAATAGCGTCAAACTCCAAAACAGTGTTTTTATCCTGACTCATAAAAGTTGTTTTTGTTGAGGAGGGGGTAGGCATATTGTTTTAAATTAAAATTTTATAGACCAAAAAATTTTTATTCTTCGTTTTGACTCTCAGTCAGCTTGCTTTCTTCAACCACAACCGGCGCCTCTTGAGCCAAAAGCTCTTCGGTTTCTTTGCTGACGGTTTCAATTTTTCTTTCTCGCTGGCCGATAAGCTCAACTTCTAAACCCAGTCCTTTGAGCTCTCTGACCAAAACATTGAAAGACTCAGGGACATTGAGACGATTGATTTCTTCTCCTTTGATAATCGCTTCATAAGCCTTAGAGCGACCAGGAACATCATCTGATTTGATAGTGAGCATTTCCTGCAAAGTGCTGGCTGCGCCATAAGCTTCCAAAGCCCAGACTTCCATTTCTCCAAATCTCTGGCCACCGAATTGCGCTTTACCGCCCAAAGGCTGCTGAGTAACCAAAGAATAAGGGCCAATGGAACGCTGGTGGATCTTGTCCTCTACTAAGTGATTGAGCTTGAGCATGTAAGCCACGCCCACAGTTGTCTTGCTGCCAAAAGGCTGGCCGGTACGACCATCATAAAGTTGTAATTTGCCATCAGTCGGCCAACCCGCCTTGGCCAGCTCCTGACGGATAGTTTCTTCATCCACGCCGTTTAAAGCCGGACTAGCCACCTTATAACCCAAAGTCTTAGCCGCCAAGCCCAAATGAGTTTCCAAAAGCTGCCCCAAGTTCATACGGGAAATAACACCCAAGGGATTTAAAATAATATCCACTGGCGTACCATCTTCTAAAAACGGCATATCTGAAGCCGGCACAACTCTGGAAATTACTCCTTTGTTGCCATGACGGCCAGCCATTTTATCGCCTACTTGGATTTTGCGTAGCTGCGCTACTGTTATTTGAATGGTTTTGATTACTCCGGCGGGCAATTTGTCGCCTTTGTCGCGGGAAAAAATCTTGACGCCTATTACTTTTCCTCTTTCGCCGTGACGCAAGTAAAGAGAAGTGTCTCGAACATCTTTGGCTTTTTCACCAAAAATCGCCCTAAGCAGTTTTTCTTCGGCTGACAATTCAGTTTCTCCCTTGGGCGTAATTTTACCGACCAAGATATCACCGGAAGAAACATTGGCGCCAATACGCACTATGCCTTCACGATCCAAATCTTTGAGTTTTTCTTCACTGACATTGGGAATATCGCGAGTGATTATTTCCGGACCCAACTTGGTATCTCGGACATCAATGGAATAATCCTCAATACTGACTGAAGTGTAATAATCATCCTGCACTACTCTTTCCGAAATAAGTATAGCGTCTTCATAATTGCCTCCGTCCCAAGTCATATAAGCCACCAACATGTTTTGTCCCAAGGCCAATTCACCTTGATCAGTGGCGGCACCATCAGCAATTACTTCCCCTTTTTTGATTTTTTGACCTTTGTCTACTATCGGATGCTGATTCATACTAGTGGAAGTATTGGAACGGGAAAATTTGTTGAGATTATAAATATTGGTTTCGCCTTTTTTATTGCTGATTTCAATACGGCGACTATCTACATAGCTTATTTCTCCTTCTTCTTTGGCAGTCACCACTTGGCCAGAATCAATGGCCGCCTTAGCTTCTACGCCTGTGCCAATAATAGGCGCTTGCGGCTTGATAACCGAAACTGCCTGCCTTTGCATGTTGGTGCCCATCAAGGCGCGAACCGCGTCATCATGCTCCAAAAAGGGAATCAATGAAGTGGCAATGGAAATAATCTGATTGGGCGCCACGTCCAGTAAGTCTATTTTTTCCACTTCTTCAAAAGTCGGGTTGCCCTTGACTCTGATTTCGGCAAAATCATTGACAAAATAACCGTTCTCGTCAATCGGCGTGGTGCAAGCGGCTGTATTATATTTTTCCTCTTCAAAAGCGTCAAAATAAACTATCTCCTCTGTCACCAAAGGCTTGATGGCGATAGTTTCCAATTCTTTATACTTGGCCAACTCTTTGGCCAAGCTGGCGGAAATAGTCTGCCCCTTGGCCACCAAAATCTTTTTGCCATCAGGCGTCAATATATCCTGACGGGCAATTTTACCGGTACTTATTTTGGGATCATTTTCTATATCATGCAAAACTTTTCTAAAAGGAGTTTCAATAAAGCCAAAATCATTTACTTTGGCATAAGAAGCCAAGTGCCCGACCAGTCCGATGTTGGGACCTTCGGGAGTGGCAATAGGACAAATCCGGCCATAGTGAGTGCGATGCACATCTCTGACTTCAAAGCCAGCTCTTTCTCGAGACAAACCGCCCGGACCCATGGCTGATAAACGGCGCTTGTGTTCCAGCTCGGCCAAAGGATTGACCTGATCCATGAACTGAGAAAGCTGGGAGCTCATAAAAAATTCTTTGACCACGCCGATAACCGGTCGAGCATTGATAAGCTGATTAGGAGTAAGAGAGTTGATATCCAGCGTACTCATCCTATCTTTGACAATTCGCTCCATTCTGGCCAGACCGATGCGAAAGCGGTTTTGGATAAGCTCGCCGACTGCTCTTACCCGGCGATTGCCCAAATGATCAATATCATCAGCGTCTTCCTGGCTGAGATTCAAACGAATAATTTCTTTGATGACCAAAACCAAGTCTTCCGGCCTCAATATCCTGGTTTCTTTATTGTTGGCAATGTCCAGAGAAAAACGGGAATTTATTTTGTAGCGTCCCACTCGGCCAAAATCATAACGATCAAAATCAAAAAACATAGAGTGGATAAGACTCCTGGCGTTATCGGTAGTAGCTAGATCACCCGGACGAATGCGGCGATAAACTTCCCTCAATCCGTCAGCCTCGTTTTTAGAAATATCTTTTTCAATCGTGGCTTTTATAAACTTCACTTCCGGATGAGTATCAACATCTTTAAATAACTCAATTATTTGTTCGTCGCTGAAATAACCAAAAGCCCTAAGCAGCGCCGATACTGGCACTTTGCGCTTGCGATCTATCTTGACATAAATGACATTGTTGACGTCAGTCTCCACTTCCAGCCAAGCACCACGATTGGGAATTATTTTGGCGCCATAATATTTTCTGCCCCGCGCCAAAGTAGAAGTAAAGAATACTCCGGCGCTTCTAATCAACTGGGAAACAACTACTCTTTCTACTCCGTTGATGATAAAAGTTCCTCTCTCGGTCATCAAAGGAAAGTCGCCCAGATATATTTCCTGTTCTTTGACTTCATTGTTGCGCTTGTTGACCAAGCGGACATTGACTTTGAGCGGCGCCTCAAAGCTAATATTTTTGTTCTTGGCGCTTACCTCATCAAACTTGGGCTCGTCCAAATAGTAATCCAAAAAATATAGCTCCAAATCACGACCAATAAAATCCCTGATAGGAGAGACTTCTTCAAAAAGCTCTTTTAAGCCTTCATCAAAAAACCATTGATAAGACTTTTTTTGAACTTCCACCAAATCACTCAAAGGGATAGACTCCCGCAATTGACTAAAATACTTGCGAGAAGAAGAAATTTTTTGCTGGGGCATAAAAATCCTTAACTAATTTTATTAGTTCAAAGTTTTGCTATCTTATGAAAAATTTTTTCAGAACAAAAAAATAAACTCACCCTTGTTTTGGGTCAGTTTTTGAATCAGTTTTGAGATGAAAATAGGTCAACGAGAAAAAATTGCATAGCACAATGGTATCAATTTCGCGACTCTTTGTCAAGAACAAAAGCTAAAAAAGAAGAAAAAGTCATTAATTTTATCAAAAAAATTGCTAATTTTAGACAAAATGTTATTATGTATAAAAACAAAAATTTGTCAAATAAACCTTAAAGTTGTTGGAATTTTAGAGAAAAATATACACAATTTAGCTTACTTAACTACAATTTATCCACAATCATCAATTAATTGGCTTACCCACCATCCACCTATTTTTTATGATTTAGCCTGTTTTTCAAGGCTTGCCTTAGGACTTGCCTATCGTCCCAAGCTTGTTTTTTGCCTTTGGCCAAGCAAATAAACTGCTCTGATCCTTTGCCGGTAATAAGCACCAAATCGGCTTTTTGAGCCAATTCTATTGCTTTGGCAATGGCCTGAGTTCGGTCTTCTATTTTAAACAGGGTCTTATTTTCTACTTTGCCAGCTTCTATTGCACCACTAGCCACATTATTTATTATTTCCAGAGGATCATCATCATAAGGATCTTCATTGGTCACTATCACAATATCCGCTTTTTGGCCGGCCATTTTACCTAGTATGGGCTGGCGAGCCTTGTCACGGCCGCCGCCGCAAGAACCCAAAATATGAATCAATTTATTTTTTTCTATTTTACCCAAAGCATTATAAAGCTGACTCAAGCCCTCTGGTTCTGGAGCATAATCAACCAAAACCTTGAAATCCTGACCCTCGTCTATCCACTCTTGCCGGCCGGGTACGCTTCTCAACTTGCAGTTGGCTAAATCTTTTGGAGAAAAACCCAGTTCTGCCAAAGCAGCGATTGCTGCCAAGGTATTATAAACATTAAAGCGACCGATAAATCTCGTGTCTATTTTGTGGCCTTTAACTGAATAAGAAACCCCATTGTTCAAATCAATGTTTTCTGCTCGGTAGTCAGCTTCCTTATCAATAGAGTAAGTAATGAATTTATCAACTTTTATATTTTTCAGACGCTGAGTTTCTTGGTCGTCATTATTGCTGACAATTATTTTAGGGACTTTTTGTCCAGCTATGGTCTTCTTCTTATTTGCCGCCAAATGTTCAAAAAGTTTTTCCTTGTAGCGGCGATAATTTTCAAAACTGCCATGCGCCTCAATATGCTCGGGAGTGAGATTGGTAAAAATAAGCAGATCATAATTGATGCCACTGTGCCTAGACTGCTCTACTCCTTGGGAAGATGTTTCTATCACGGCGTACTTACAACCAGCCTTTAGCATGCCTGCCAAAAGTTTTTGCGTTTGCAGTCTGCCCAACATGGTCATTTTTTTGTCGTTGAGCCAAGCAATATTATCAACTTTAAAATTAGCAGTTGAAGCCAAGCCATTTTTTTGGCTCAAACAATCCAAAAACTGCGAAACAAAATTAACCGTGGCAGTTTTACCATTGGTACCAGTAACTCCTATGACTATTAACTTATCCGAAGGATGGCGATAAATAAAAGCTGCTAGTTTTGATAAAAAAAGATGATAAAACAAAATAGATTTTCTGCCCAATATTTTTTTAAGCCCGCTTTTTATCATTGCTTGTTATTATTCAAATAATTTTCTACTTTGACAATATCCTCCGGCTTACCAAAATCCAACCAAATACCTTTGAGATCCATTGCCTTCACTTTTCCTTTTTCAGCCAATAAATTAATCACATCGGTTAATTCGTATTCTCCGCGCGGCGACAATTTTATTTTGTCCAAATAATCAAAAACCTCCGGACTAAACTTGTACAAACCAGTATTAATCAGGTTGCCGACCGGACGCTTGGGTTTTTCCACGATTTTTTTTAGCAAACCATTTTCCGCTACTGACAATACTCCATAATTTTGCGGCTGCTCGTGTGGCAGTCCGGCTACATAACAATAGTCATCGTCAATATTAAATCTTTGCAAATCTTCTACTGAATATAAATTATCCCCATAAACTGCCAAAAAACTTTCCCCAACCAACAAATCTTTCGCGCACCAAAGCGGGCAAGCAGTACCATATTTCTCTTCGCCTAATATTTCAAACTGATTAACTAAGGTGATATTAAAATCATCTTTATATTTGTTTAAAAAAACTTCCATAAATTCTTTTTTATACCCAACCACCATGACAAACTCCTTGAAACCAGCTTGCTTCAAATTGATTAAAAGATAATATAAAAAAGGCTTATTATTGACTTCTATTAAATGTTTTGGTTTGTCTTTGGCCAAATCCAACATCCTGGTGCCGCGGCCGGCGGCCGAGATCAGAACTTTTTTTACCATATATATAAAAGCTAATTTATTAATTTTTTAAAACAACGCCTGAAGCGTTTGCTTAGGTCGTAAAGATTATACCAATTTTGGTTATAAATCAAATTATAAGCCCCAGGATAAACCAAGCTCCGACCGCCAAAAGACTTCTTAAAACGGCTGATGCCCTGCCAAGAGGGTTTGGATCCGTCTTCAGGAGCTATACCCCAAAAATCATAAAAATGAAGCCCCTCGATTTTGGCTTTTTTGATACTTTCCCATTGCAGTAGATGCGGAGCCATCAACTGGCGCTGTTTATAATCAGCTCCACCATGCAGATAAGTAGCTGCTGGCGAAAAATTAATCACCAGGTTAGCGGCCAAAACCTGGCCGGCCAGCTCGGCAATAGCCAAGTGTCCGGCTTGATGCTCCAAAATAACCTGATAAAGAAGTTGATAATATTGCCGGCTATGGCTGATAATATTATTTCTTCTACTGGTTTCTTTGATCAAAAAATAAAAACTATCAAAATCTTTTTCCTGGCGACTAAAGCGTATTTTTACTCCTTTTTTTCTAGCTAAATTTATATTATACCTGGTTTTAGCGTGCATTGCCGCTAATAATTCATCTTCATTTTTATTCAGATCTATTACCCAAGTTTCTTTGGGTTGGACGTCATTTTCTTTGGTAAAGTCATCTTGAAGCAAAAACTGATCACTAGGCTCGAATTTGAAAAACAGTTCTTTTTTCTTTTTAGTTTCCACACTCACGTCTCGAGCTGAAGATAAAATAAGCGCCAAAGCTTCCTTCCTCTCCTCAGGACTCAAATTATAAGCAACCACCGGACCCTTAGGAGCGTAGAGGTAACTAAAATCAAAAGGAAGCTCATTTTGATAAAACAAGCAAAGAGCCGCTAGTTCATCATCTTTGAAAACCACTGTTTGCCAATATGTCTTTTTCTGCTTTTTCAAAAAATTCCGCCACAAGCTGGACTGCAAAAAAGCGCCGGAGATAAAACGGCTTTGCAAAAAATAATCATAATCAACCTCGTTTCTTAAAAGACGCATAAAACTAATTATTTACCCTTTTGAGAGCTTCTTTGATGCGGCTAGCCAAATCACCGTCGCTAGACAAGCCTTTGGCCAAGTCAGCTGCTTCACTCGGCTTATAACCCAGGGAAACCAAGGCTGCCACTACTTGCTGATTACCAACCAACTCTTCCAAAGACGAGCTTATTTCGTCAATAAATTTCTCCTTTAGCTCCACCACTATTCTTTCAGCGGTTTTTTTGCCAATACCAGCCACCTGCTGAAGCAAGTCAGACTGGCCACTGCTTATCGCTCTTTTTAAATCCTCAATATCAGCCAAAGCCAAAACATTGATAGCGCTTCTGGGGCCAACGCCGGAAACGGAAATTAATTTTTTGAAAAAATCCAGCTCTTTATATTTTTCAAAACCATACAAATCAAAAGCATCTTCCTTTACATGGGAATAAATAAAATACTCTGATTCCTGATCAATATTTGTTTTTTCTAGTTCCTTCAAACTCAAAAAAACCTCATAACCAAGACCGCCAGTAAAAACAATCACTGATCTTTGACTTTTTTTGATAATTTTTCCTTTTAAATAAGCAATCATAATAAGCTAATTCTACCAGAGTTTGCCCACCTTTTCAATTGACAAAAAAATATCTTTGTATTAAATTTTAAAAATCTACCAGCGTTCATTCAACTAAATCCCGAGGAGGTTTGCTGTGAATAAGTCTTACTCTGTCAAATACAACCTTTTTGAAGATTTGTCCTACTGTTTATATATCATAATTATATTTACCTTGATGAGCATCTCTTATTTTTTTTACAAACTTATTTCCAAGCTAAACCACCCCTCAAACTAACCCTCTCCCCGCAAACAAACTTGTGTTTTGCGGGGTTTTTATTTGAACCAAAAAACACCCTAATCGCGCCGTGGGTGTCATTTGGCTGTCCTATGAGACAGTTTTAACCTCTTATAGACCAATCGACTAATAGATCTTTTTCGAGGTTTCTGTATTATAGCAAATAAAGAAAAAAATAGCAAAGACCTTTTATTGCCTAATGGGCATTACCAGATAAAGATAGTCTTTTTCATTTTTACTCTGCAACAAGCCCGGAGAATAATTATTGTTTATTTTTAAAGTGACTTCACTGGAATTAAGCTGATTAAGACCGTCCAAAAGGTAGCGATAATTAAAAACAATATTATTATCCTGCCCATTGATCTCTCCTTTTATTTTAGCAGTTGAAGCACCACTACCAGAAGAAGCGCTTTCTATCACCAGTTCTTTTTTTTGCGCATCAAAACTCAAACGAACATCGTTTATCCCCTGCTTGCAAAAAAGAGATACAGATTTTATAGCCGGCACCAACTCAGAAACATCACATAAACAACTAGTATTAAAATCAGCGGGAATTATCTGGCTATAATCAGGGTATTTGCCGTCTATTACTCGAGAGATAAGCTCTACACCGTCAAAGGCAAATAGAATTTGATTTTCATTAAAATAAATTTCTAAATTACCCTCATTGTGATCACTAAGAATACGGGAGAGTTCTTGCAAGGTTTTTAGAGGTATAATAAGATCAAACTCTTTTTTATCATTGGTTATTTTTATTTTTTTCTCTGCCAAACGATAGCTGTCGGTAGCCGCCAAAATCAATTCTCCTTTTTTAAAAGAAAAGTTAACCGCGTTTATCTCTATCCGCGAAGGATCGCTGGAAGCGGCAAAAATAACTTGACTCAAACTCTTTTTCAAGGCAGCACAGGAAATTTCTATTTTATTATCTTTTTCAATTTCCGGAATAAGTGGGAAATCATCGGCATCCAACCCCTTGATTATTGTTTCTTGATTTTTACTCTTTATTTTCAAGCCATCAGCCAGTTCAATGTTTATATTATCTTTACTAGAAAGAGATATAAGATTATTAAGTAATTTAGCTTCTACGGTAAAGGTGCCGGTTTTTTCTATTTTACCGCGAACAAAAACTTTTATTCCTATTTCCAAGTCAGTGGTTATTAAAAATAAACCATCTTTTTCCGCTCTTAAAAGCACATTATTGAGTATGGGAAGATTAGTGTTTTTATTGGCAATGTTGGCTACCAGGCTCAGACCTTTGTTTAAATTTTCCTGGGTGCAAATTAACTTCATATTATTATTTATTAATTATAGAAAATATAGAAGTAGTAAGTAGGCTTTGTTGATATGTTGATAAGTTTTTGTTTTAATAAGTTATTATTGGATTTTTTGAAAATTTTTCCAAAAAACCTTGGTTGATAAGTGGTTGATAAAAAATGTGTTTTCCCCAAATATTTTTTCTCAAGGTTAAGCACTGGGGATAAGTTGTTGTTTTATAAACAAGGTATATATTTTTATCAATATCTTATAAACAGTTTTTACTCATAGATTTTTTGCTTAAGCACACCAATATCATTTCTTATTTTCTCGTCTTTTTCTATGGCTTGGCTGATTTTTAAGCAGGCATGCATAGCAGTGGTATGGTCGCGTTGGCCAACTTCGCGGCCAATATTGGGAAATGATGCTTTTAATTCTTCTCTCATTAAAAACATTAAAACCTGACGGGGTAAAACCAATTCTTTTTTGCGGCTATTGCCTAGTAGTTGATCGATTTTTATGTCATAAAAATCAGCAATGGTTTGGATTATTTTTTTACCAGTTAGGCCGGCTTTTTTCGGGTTTATAGAAATGTCCCCCAAAATAGATTTAATGCTATCTAGATTGGGCTTTAAATTGTTTAATTGGTGGATGGCGATTATCCGATTTAAAGCACCTTCCAGCTCACGGATGTTTTCCTGGATATTTTCAGCCACATAATGAATTATTTCTTTGTCTAAATCGTAGTTTTTTTCTTGACACTTTAACTCTAAAATAGCCATTCTAGTTTCCAAGTCCGGTGAAGATATATCAGCAATCATCCCCCATTCAAAACGGGAGATAAGACGACTTTCCACCCCTTGGATGGCTTTGGGTGGCCTATCAGATGATAAAACTATTTGTTTATTATTTTGATGCAAGGCGTTGAAAGTGTGGAAAAACTCTTCTTGAGTCTGCTCTTTTCCGCTGATAAACTGGATATCATCGATTAAAAGCACGTCTACGCTACGGTATATTTCCTTAAATTTTTCACTTTGTCCTGATTTTATAGCAAAAATAAAATCATTGGTGAATTTTTCACTGTTGATATAAAGTATTTTTTTATCAGGATCCTTGGATAAAATATAATTGCCTACTGCCTGGACAAGGTGGGTTTTACCCAAACCCACTCCGCCGTAAATAAATAAAGGGTTATATATTTCCCCGGGTTTTTGGGCAGCAGCATGGGCAGCAGCATGGGCCAATTCATTGCCTGGACCGACCACAAAGGACTTGAAAGTATAATTGGAATTTAGGCCAAAACGATGATTGTTTTTTGCTTGAGAGTTATTAACAGCCTTGTTTTGAACAATGTTTTTTATTTGAGTATCTTCTCTAATATTAGCAGTTTTTTCCTTATCAGCCACCCTGTAGATAACCTGTAGATTATTTTTTGATAGTGACTTTTCCAGAGCATTGAGGATGTTTTCATGATGCTTTTTTTCCAGCCAAGTTTTAACAAAAGAACTGGGCACCCCGATTATTATCTGGTTGTTTTCCATTTCCAAAATAAAGGTATTTTTAAACCAAGTGGTGAAACTGGCTTTACTGATGATGATTTCCAGGTCACCAAGCACGCTTTGCCAAATTTTTTCCCTATTTTCCATGCCAAAATAATTACTATAATACTATAACACAAAAAATTTTTTCCTAAAACAAGACCTTTATTGATAAATTGTTAATAAGCTGTTAATAATTGTTGATAACTTTTATAACTTGAAAAAATATCATTAATATGGTATCTTTCCTTCGTTAAAATTAAAAAATATGCCAAAAAGAACATATCAACCCAAAAAAAGAAAGAGAGCCAAGACTCATGGCTTTAGATCTCGGATGTCCAGTCCGACTGGTAAGCGAGTTTTGAAAAAGCGCCGCGCCAAAAAAAGAGCTAAGCTAGTTGTTTAATCTTGGCTTATGTTACCCAAAGCCAATCGTTTGACCAAAAATCAAACCATCAAAGATTTGGCTCAGAAAGGCAAAAGTTTTTTTTTACCAGAGTTTAGCATCAAATATTTAGCCAAGGACAATAAAGGAGGAGACAGTCAGTTTGCCTTTGTTGTTTCTGCCAAGGTGGATAAGCGGGCAGTAGTTAGAAATCGTCTTACCCGGCAGATGAGAGAAGTGGTTAGGAGTTTTTTACCCAATTTATCTAATGGATATTTTGTGCTAATAATAGCTAAAAAAAAGGCTTTGAATCTGGATTTTGCTAAAATTAGAGAACAGTTTAGCTTTGCTTTTAAAAAAATAAAAATCTATAATAGTCAGTAATAATGATCGCCAAATTTTTATTATTTTTAATTAGAACTTATCAAAAGACCTTGTCTCCAGACAGTGGTTGGCTGCGTTTTTATTATCCCCATGGTTTTTGCCGCTACTGGCCGACTTGTTCGCATTATGCTTATCAAGCTATAGAAAAAAAAGGTGCTTTCAAAGGGGTTTTAAAAGCTATTTGGCGTATAATTCGTTGTCATCCCCTGTCAGCAGGCGGATATGACCCAGTAAAATAAAAATTTATGGCAATATTTTTTACCTTATTTTATCAACCGATTTTTAACTTTTTGGTTTGGCTCTATAATCATTTGCCTGGCCAGGATTTGGGTCTGGCAATTATAATCCTTACTTTGGTTATTCGTTTGATTCTTTATATTCCTTCCAAAAAAGCTATAAAAGCCCAAAAAGAATTGGCCAGCATCCAGCCGGAAATTGACAAAATCAAAGAAGAATACAAAAACGACAAAGAAAAAATGGGTCCGGCATTAATGGCTCTTTATAAAGAAAGGAAAATCAATCCTTTTGCCTCTTGCTTGCCCATGCTTATTCAATTACCTTTTATTTTTGCTATTTTTAAGGTATTTTTTGATGGCTTGACCAAAGAAAATGCCATGGAAGCGCTTTATCCTTTTGTAGCTAATCCCGGAGTGCTAAATCCAATGGCCTTTGGTTTTTTTGATCTATCAGAAAAAAGCATTATAGTAGCTATTTTGGCTGGTCTTGGCCAATTTTGGCAAACAAAAATGCTTAGTGCCAGCAATAAAAACGCCAAAGCTTCGCTTAGTTCGTCTTTGAACAAGCAAATGCTCTATATTTTCCCGCTTTTCACGGTTTTTATTGGTTCCCGTTTTCCAGCTGGCGTTACTTTTTATTGGCTTTTAACTACTCTTTTTTCTATAGGTCAGCAGTATATTGTTTTGGGACGCAAGAAAAAACAGCCGGCCGGCACAGCAGAAGTAGGTGAAGTAATAGATAAAAAATAATTCTCTTTTGATAAATAAACAAAAAATGCCCTTTAAAAAAAGGGTTTTTTGGTGTTTATATAATTCTGGAGGGAATTAGCTATACGCCCGATGATCAATAGAATCCGCTTGTCATCTCACGCTTTCCCTTCTGTTATTCCCGTCCCCACCTTCGCGGGGATAAACTCCAGCGGCTTGCCTGCTGACAGGCAGGGAATCTGGTCTTTCTCTTTCGTCATTCCCTCGAAAGCGGGAATCTACTTTGAGATAAAGAAAAGCTAGATTCCGGCTCGGAGGCCGGAATGACAAAAAGATATTAATCAAAATTTCTCTCACTGCCAACTATGACTTTGAGTTTTTGCGGCGCTACAGTGATTTCCACCGGAGTCTTCATGATGATTTGTTGGTCAGTTAAAATAGATACTTGATCTTCCTGATTGCTGCCGATTTTAATTTTGGTAAAAGGCAAAATAGTTTCCGCTATTTTTTTTGAGCCAAAAAGCCCTGATTTTATAGGGGTAATCACTGCTTCTAGTATGCCATCAATAGGGTTGGACATGGACAGATTTTCATTGGTAGCGAAGTTGTAAAGAGTGATTTTATTTTTTTTGGTAGTGGGCTCTACTTTGAAATCATTGTATTCTATCACTACGTCACCGTTTTCAATTTCAGCTGTGTTGATAAAATAGTGGTTGTTTATCTTGCCCAAGTCTATTTTTTTGATAATTCTAGAAGCCAGTACTTCGCAAGCAGCTTCTTTGGGCGGGATGCCCAGTATTTTGGCAATATTGTTATTGTTGTCTACTGGGATTAACCCTAGAGTCAAATCAAGATCTGCTACGATATTGATCACCTTGGCAAAAGTCTGAGCATTGCCAATAGCCACAACCGTATGAATCCCCTCTTTGGCTGCGTCATTTATCAACTCTTTCATGTTTTTGAGTACAGACAAACGGGCGATTTTTCCTTTAATACCCAAATCAGTCAACCTTTTTTCTATTTTGATCAAAAGGTCAGTGTATTTTTTTTCATTTAAAAAAGAGTCGTAAATGTATAAATACATAAAAAATAAGAATTTTATTTTTCCTCAACTGTTTCCTTGGCTGATTTTGGCTTAGAAACCGGACTCTCGTCTTGATAGCTGATGTTGCTCACCGGCATATCAATATTGCCTTTGATTAGGGCTCCGCTTTCCATAGACAGAACTTGAGTTTTGACATCACCTAGAACAAGAGCAGTGCTGCTGAGCTCTAGCTTTCCTTTGATATGGATATTGCCCTTGACCTTTCCTGAAATAAAAGCATTATTGGCGCTAATATTAGCCTGAATTATAGCATTAGTGCCTATTTTGAGGTTGTTTTTGGTTTTGATATTGCCTATCAAAACACCTTCGATAATTAAATCTCCTTCGCCTTTGAAATCGCCTTCTACTTTGACAGATGGGCCAATGATAGTTTCAACTCCTTTGGAGCTAGGAGCAGCACTGCTTTGCTGTTTATTAAACATATTTTTTATATTTAGACAATTTAATTATAGAGATTTTCTGTTCCTTTATATTAGCTAAATTAGCGTTTAATGTAAAGAGCATGGACTTTTTTTGCTAGCTATATTAGAATATTTAAAGTAAAAAATGTTCTTATTTTATTTCAGGGGCATTAAAAATAGGGTAAAATTAAACAACTAAGCTATAAAATATATATTACGACACATTATTTATACTAATATAAAATAGAAAGTAAAAATTTAGTTAAAATCAAAACCCCTCTGACCCCATAGTTTAATGGATAAAACAAGAATCTCCTAAGTTCTGGATCCAGGTTCGATTCCTGGTGGGGTCACCACTTTTTAAACCAAACAAAAGACAAAAAAGCACTTTCGTGCTATGATAAAAATATGAGTGCTAGCGACGAAGAAAATCAGTCTGTTTTTAATAAAAATTTAATCCTAATTTAAATAGGGCTTTTGGCCTGTTTTTTTATTTGTCTATGCTTATAATCACTTTACTTATTTTGGTGTTTTTATCATCTTGGTTTTCCGGTATGGAAATCGCCATGTTTTCGCTAACACCAGCCAAGGTAAAAGAGTTGGTTTTGGCCAAAAAGAAAAACGCCTTGCTTTTGGAGAGGCTTTTAAGCAAGAAACACCGGCTTTTGGTAGTAATTCTTTTGGGCAATAATTTGATAAATATAGTGGCAGCCAGCTTAGCAGCCGTAGCAGCAGTTGAAGCTTTTGGCTCCATTGGCGTGGGTTTGGCTACTGGCATTATGACTATTTTGATTTTGATCTTTGGTGAAATGTACCCCAAAGCCTATTATCAAATTCATGCGGCCAAAGTAGCTCTGCGCTTTAGTCCGTTGATTTATGTTTTACAAATTGTTCTTTGGCCTATAGTAGTACTTTTGGAAAAACTGCTCAATATTTTGACTGGCAATAAAAAAAGGGAAAAAGTTTCGGAAAAAGAGTTCAAAGCCTTGAGCCGTTTGGCTGTAGAAAAAGGAGTTTTGCAATTTAAAGAGCACGAGATGATTATGAATGTGTTGGAGTTCAATGACATCAAAGTCAAGCAAATAATGGTACCAAAGTATAAAATGGAGCTTTTGCAGGCGGATGCTCATATTGATCAGGTGGCTTATTTTGTTGGCCAAACAGGCTTTTCTCGCTATCCAGTTTATCGTAATCAAAAAAACAATGTAATTGGCTATGTCCATGCCATTAGTATTTTGCAAGCCTTAAATAGCGAAAAAAGAGAAGATCCAATTTTTGGCTTAGTTAAGCCAATTTTGAAAGTGAATGAAGAAGATAAAATCAATTTGGTGTTTAATCGCATGATCAAAACTCATACTCATATGGCTTTGGTTTTTAGAAAAAAAGAAGTGGTAGGATTGGTAACTTTAGAAGACTTATTGGAAGAAATAGTTGGAGAAATCAGAGATGAGACCGATGAACCGATTTCTTAGGAATCAAAATTTTTTGGCTAATACTATATAAAAAACATCTTAAGAAGGTGTTTTTATGTTGGAAGTGATTTTCTTTGTCATTCCGATTCCGCCTGCGCCTGTGGGCTTCGGCGGACAAGCGAGACGAGTGAAACGAGGCGAGTGGAGGAATCTAGTTTTTTCTTTTCGTCATTCCGGCCCCCGAGCCGGAATCTAGTCTTTCCTTATCTCAAAGTAGATTCCCGCTTTCGCGGGAATGACGAAATAAAAATAATCGTCATTGTAAGACTTTAGGTCTTTAATTTATAATTTTTTAGGTTTTAAGATAAGAAAAAACTCCGTCTCACTCGCCATTGTGCGAGAGTATTGAGACGGAGTGTTGAGGACTGGCTGATCTGCCAGTTGGAAGTGTTAGCCGGTCTTTGCTCCTGTGGAGCTACGACAAGACTCAGGAAACTGACTGACGAGCGCGCAGAAAGCCAACGGCAAAGCCAGGAAAGAACCAGCCGACGCGGAGCCTGCCATTGCCAGCAAGCCAGAAGACGCACGGCACGCCGCCATCGCGGCCGCGCGAACCGGCGCAGAGAGTCCAGTTCTGGACATCAAGATGCTCGTTGGTCTCCGAGAAATACTTGAGCTCGTAGACCAGCCGCTCGAGCAGAGTCATGGCGTTGACGCCCTGCTGACGAAGCTTGTTGGCCGACAGATTTTTAAGTTCCTCGTCGGCCTCCACCCGCTCGCGAATCCGAATCGCGTAGTTGCAATCCGAGACACGAACGTTATCAATGACGTCCTTGTCCAGGTCGTCGATGTAGCTCGACACCGGAAAACACTTCTTCATGGCCTTGAGCACATCGTTGAGCTTCAACCCCTTGGGGATGAAGATGACGCGGTCAAAACCGCCGGCGTTGTCGGGGATCGAGGCATCGGAGAAGCTCACCGACAAGCGGAAGTACTTGCGGTAGAACTCCTGCCACTCGGACTGAATGTCGGAAATGGCGAAGGGATTCTGACGCTGGAGGAAAAGCTCCAGCTCTCGCACGGTGATCACACCGTGCTGCAGCTTGTGCATCAGGTCTGCCAGCAAGCCAAGCACTTTGCTCGGCAAGCTACCGATCACTTGCTTCTTGCTCATGATCAGTTTCCTTTCATGTAAAGGTTCTAGGTATTACCTCGGCCAATTCCGAAGTAATGTATAAGCATAGCTATATTTACTATTTTGTCAATGTTTTGGAGTTGTCATTCCCGCGAAGGCGGGAATCTAGCCTCTTTTTGGTTCAAAGTAGATTTCTCGACTACGCTCGAAATGACAGAAGGGAAAGGCTAGATCCCGCAATCCGCCAGCTGGCGGACGAGTGGAGGAATCTAGTTTTTTCTTTTCGTCATTCCGGCCCCCGAGCCGGAATCTAGTCTTTCCTTATCTCAAAGTAGATTCCCGCTTTCGCGGGAATGACGAAATAAAAAATCATGGTTTGACATTTGACAATTAGCATGCTATGATACCCCCATAGGGTATAATGATATTTATTTAAAACAATGAAAAAAGCCTGTTGTCCAGAAAAAATAATTTCCCAGCTCCATCGTATTGAAGGGCAAGTGCGTTCGGTGGAGAAAATGTATAATGAAAAAAGGGACATTGAAGAAATTGCCAGAGTAGTCAAGGCTGCTCGGGCTTCTATGGATTCTTTGAGCAAACTGCTTATCAATGATAAGATAAGTGGGTGCTATGATGGCAAAAAATCAGTGGATAAAAAAGAAGTTGGTCGCTTGATAAATATTTTATTTGATATAACATAAAAAAGTTTAGAAATTAACTAGATTCCCGCTTTCGCGGGAATGACAGAAGGGAAAGGCTAGATTCCCTGCCTACCGGTCTTCGACTCCGAGGTCGCTCAGACTTGAGGAGCAGGCAGGTCGCTGGAGCTTATCCCCGCGAAGGTGGGGACGGGAATGACATAAATAACAATTAATTAAAAAATAACATGGCATTAGAAATTACCGATCAAAATTTTGATCAAGAAGTAAAAAATTTTAAGGGACTAGTCTTGGTAGATTTTTGGGCTGCTTGGTGTGGACCTTGTAAAATGCAAGGACCAATAATTGATCAATTAGCCGAGGAATTAAAAGATAAAAGTGAAGTAAAAATAAGCAAGTTGAATGTGGATGAAGCTCGAGTCAAAGCTCAAGAAGAAGAGGTGATGAGCATCCCTACTTTAAAACTTTTTAAAGACGGGCAAGTAGTGGAAACTTTAGTTGGTTTACAAAGTAAGGAAAGTTTACTAGAGCTTATCAATAAACATTTAGCCTAAAAAATATGGAAAATCAGCTTTATGATGTAGTGATAGTCGGCGGTGGACCAGCCGGACTGACATCTGCTATTTATACTTCTCGCCGAGCAATGAAAACTTTGGTAATTTCTCGGGACATTGGTGGTCAACTTTCTTTGACCGATGATGTGGAGAATTATCCTGGTTTTGAATCTATAGGCGGACTGGAACTTTCTCAAAAATTTCAAGTTCAGGCGGCCAAAACGGGCGTAGAATTTTTGTTTGAAGGAGCGGAAAATATTATCAAAGAAGATAGTGGTTTTTTGCTAGAGACCTCATCGGGCAAAAAAATAAAAGCCCGCAGTATTATTTTGGCTTTTGGTTTGACGCCACGCTCTTTGGGCGTGCCAGGAGAAAAAGAATTAAGTGGTCGGGGTGTGACTTATTGTGCTACTTGCGATGGACCGCTTTATCGGGGCAAGGAAGTGGTGGTAGTTGGCGGTGGCAACTCAGCTCTAGATGCGGCTGAGTATATGTCTAAGATTGCCAAAAAAGTTTATATGCTAGCTCGAGGGGAACTTTTTCGAGGGGAACAGATTTTGGTAGATCAGGTAAAAACAGCTGCTAATGTGGAAATATTTTTCCGTGCCAATGTCAAAGAAATAAAAGGCAAAGACAGAGTAGAAGCGGTTGTTTTTAGCGTAGAAGGTCAGGAGGATAAAGAAATTCCAGTGGATGGTATTTTTGTAGAAATAGGTCATGTGGCCAAAAGCGATTGGCTAGCTGGTCTGGGGGTAGCTCTCAATGAACGCCGAGAAATAATCATCAACAGCGACAATGAAACCAATGTCAAAGGAGTGTTTGCGGCTGGTGATATTACCGAAGTTAGTTATAAGCAGGCAGTTATTTCTGCTGGCGAGGGCTGTAAAGCAGCTTTGCAGGCCTATCGTTATTTACAAGGAGGCAAGCCACTTACGCCAGATTGGACGCCGAAGAAGTAGTTTATGGCTTATGGCTTATGGCTTATGGCTTATGGCTGTATGGTAGAAATTTATAAAATTTAATTTTAAACTAAAAATATGAATGCTTACGACAATGCTATTAGGCAGTTGGAAAAAGCCGCTCAGTTAATTGACTTGGATAAAGATGTTTTGGCCAAATTGTCTGTTCCGGAAAAAATAATTATGGCTTCTTTGCCTGTGCGCCTAGATGATGGAACGCTCAAGATTTTTCAAGCTTACCGCGTACAATATAACAGTGCTCGCGGACCATACAAAGGAGGAATTAGATTTCATCCTCAAGTTGATCTGGATGAAGTCAAAGCTTTGTCTTTTTGGATGACCATAAAAACAGCAGTAGTAGATTTGCCCTTGGGCGGAGCCAAAGGCGGAGTAGTAGTAGATCCCAAGTCTTTGTCACAAAGCGAAATAGAAAGATTGTCTCGCGCTTGGGTCAGAGCTTTTCGACCAGTTATTGGTCCAGAAAAAGATATTCCCGCCCCTGATGTTTATACTAATCCGCAAATCATGTCTTGGATGGCGGATGAATTTTCTCAGTTGGAAGGCAAGCCTTCTTTGGGAGTAGTCACTGGCAAGCCCTTGGAATATGGTGGCTCTAAAGGACGCGACACAGCCACGGCCACTGGTGGTTTTCAGGTTTTGATGGAAGCTATAAAACTCAAAGGACTAGATCTCAAAAAAACCAGAGTGGCTATTCAGGGTTTTGGTAATGCCGGTAGTGTGATGGCCAGTTTACTTTATCAAGCGGGCGCCAAAATAGTAGCTTTGGCTGACTCTCGTTCTCTTATTTATTCTGACCAAGGATTGAATATTGAAAAAGTTTTGGAACACAAAAAACAAAGCGGATCTTTGGCCGGATTTTCTGGGGCTAAAGAAATCAGTCAAGAGGAATTTTTCCAATTGGCAGTAGAAGTGATAGTGCCAGCGGCTTTGGAAAATCAAATTGATAAAAATAATGCCAAAGATATCAAGGCAAAAATAATTTTGGAACTAGCCAATGGTCCAACTACACCGGAAGCTGATGAGCTTTTGACCAAACAAGGTGTTTTGGTGGTGCCCGATGTTTTGGCCAATGCCGGCGGAGTAACAGTTTCTTACTTTGAATGGCTACAGAACATTTCCCATAATTATTGGAGTGAGGAAGAAGTAGAGGCAGAACTCAAAGAAAGAATGATCCCTAGCTTTGAAGCTGTTTGGCAAATTGCCCAAGAGTATAAAACTGATTTACGAACCGCTTCTTTTATTCTAGCTTTAAAAAGATTGGAAAAAGCAATTAAAGTCAGAATTTAAAAACAAAATATAAATATAAATAAAGCGCCGAATTTTTTCGGTGTTTTATTTTTACTCAAAAAGGTATAAGATAAGTCTATGGCTAGAAAATGTATCATGGGCATAGATGAAGTTGGTCGTGGATCTTTAGCCGGACCAATAGTAGCGGTTGCTTTGTTTTCTCAAGGCCTTCCCCGGGAAAAAGAGATTTTGGCTCAGCTAAAAGAATCAAAGTCTTTGACAGTTGCCAAAAGAGAATTTTTCTTTGCGCAAATTGTCGGCACTTTTCTTTGGTCAGTCAGTGTTTTGGATAATCAATTTATTGATCGCTATGGAATTCAAAAAGCTAATTTATTGGTTTTTCAGGAAGCCAGTGAAAAATTATTAAAAGAAATTGATCGACCAGTTGAGATTTTGGCTGACTACGTTGGTGGCGCTAGTGATTATTTACGTCAGATGTCTTTTTTTAAAAAAGGGGACAAGCAGTTTGCTGAGATTGCGGCTGCTTCTATTATTGCCAAAGTGTATAGAGATAATTTGATGGAGGAGGCTAGTCGGATTTTTCCCTTGTATAATTTTGCCAGTAATAAAGGCTATGGAACTAAAGCACACTATAAAAAAATTTATCAATTTGGTTTATCTCCTTTACATAGAAAAAGTTTTATAAAAATTTAGCCCCTGCTTTTGAGCAGAGGCTAGGATCTCGTGAAGGAACTTAGCTGTTGTTGTTTAGGGAGCGAGGCTCCACAGCGCGGCCTTCATTTAAGGCTCTTATGATTCCCTGGACCATGCCTTGGGATATGCCACGATCCAGATAGACGACAGTGGCCGTAGCTTTTTGGCCCCAGGCCAGCCCGGCTTCTATACCTAATCTTCTTTGTTCGGGCACAGTGTCGTCCAACACGCCCTCTTGAGTATAGAGTAGGTGAGAAGCAAAGGGTGCCTCGCCTCTCTTAAGACAGTCAAGCAGGCAGGCGCGAGCGTATTGAATGTTGGTCGCCACTTCTTCAGGTGTACCAGCGAAAGGGCTTTCTATGATGACTAAACGTATCATGAGGAACTCCTCCTTTGGTTTTGGCCTTGGATATTTGAGACAACTAATATTTATTAACATATAAAAAACATTTAGGCAAGCTATTGGTGGAAAGGCCTAGTTTGTATTAATGTTGTTTTTCTATTTTTCATCGCCGCAGTTTTCTCAGAAATTTATTTTAAGAGCCGTCTCATTTTCATTATCCACAGACGGCTTTATTGACAGCGTTTTTGGTAGTGCTATTATTATCTTGAAGACAAGAGACGCCGTGTAACAACCCGACGGCTCTAACAAAAGCCCCCCACGTTAGTAGGGGGCTTTTGCGAAGAAAAGCGATTTTGAGAGCTAACTAGGTTAGTCTCATTTGATAGAATAATACAAAGGCGTTGTTCTGTCAAGATTAATTAATTAATTTTTCTCTGAGAAGAACAGGGAAAAAAAGAAAGGAAAGCGATTTGTATGGATTTAAACAAAGTAAGCCTGATAGGCAATTTGACAGCTGATCCGCTGCCCAAAACATTGCCTTCAGGTCAGAGTCTGGCATCTTTTAGCATTGCCACCAATTATACTTGGCGCGATGCCCAGAGCAAAGAAAAAAAATCTCGGGCTGATTTTCACAAAGTAGTGGCTTGGGGACGGCTAGCGGAAATCATTACTGTTTATTTGAAAAAAGGATCAAAAGTTTTTTTGGAAGGCCGTTTGCAAAACAGAAGCTGGGAGGATAAAGAAGGTAAAAAGCGTTATACTACGGAAATTGTCGCCTCTGATCTGATAATGCTCGGTGGTAGTCACAAAAAAGAAGTCAAAGGGGATGAAAATGCCAAAGAGGATGTAGACATGGAAGAAATTCAAATAGAAGAAGAGGATTAGAGAGTTAATCAAAAGATAATTATTATCTTAGGCCAAGGCCTGAAGTTTGCCTGTATCTTCAGGCCTTGCCCAAGTGAATAATCTCAGAAGAAAAGCGATTTTTGAGACTTGGTTCACTGGTTGGTCTTTTTGATTGGGCAAAAAGATTGGCCGTTTGGTTCTTTAGCATCAAGCAAAGGAGGAGTAAGGCGATTTTTTCTCCCAAAAAACCAGAAACTTTCTTTTTCCAAGGAGAAAGCCATGAAAGGCAAAGCGTTTCTTTTGGTTCTGCTGATTGCTGTCGGAGCAGCCCTGTGGCTGGCCGGCTGTGATCATCAGGAGGCCGGTCCAGTAGCGCCGGTGGCAGTGGAGCAGTCGGAAATTCTGCCCGATGAAAGCGAGGCTTTCAGCGAGCTGAACATTTCGGCCGAAGAAGTCAATGCAGCTGGGCAACTGGCTTATCAGGAGCAGGTCAGGGAAAACGGCGAGAAAAACGCCTGCGTTTCCGTGTATTTGCCCTATGTCAGTCAGCTGGACAGTCGCTGGAAAAACCAGTCTTTGGGCTACAACTACAATGGCACTTCTACGATAGGCAACCAGGGTTGCTATCTGACCTGTCTGGTGATGCTCTACCAGAAGTGGGGTTATTCTTCTATGACCCCGCCGGTGCTCAACAACTGGTCCTACCAAGGGCAGGCGCATTACGCCTTTTCCACTTCCGGAAACGGCGATCTTATCTACTACCCTCAGGCCTTGCAGTACGGCTATATGAGCCGGCCCACTCGTTTTATCAGTAGTTACAATCTGATTTATAACGAGTTGGCAGCTGGTAGGCCGGTGGTCGCTCAGATTCGGACTGCAACTATGCCTAGCCACTTTGTGGTTATCTACGCCTTCAACGGCACCAGCTATTTAGTGCGCGATCCTTTGGGTCAGAGTAGTCGGCCTTTGTACGGCACTATTGTCTCCTTGCGAGTCCATGGTGTCTAAGGCCAAAGGGCGGGTTATGGTTATAACCCGCCCGAACATTCTTGTTTTATTTGTGATATAATTTGGTAGTCAGAACTTAGAATATGTTAAATAAAAAAATAGTAATTATCATTTTGTTTTTAGTGCTTATAGTATTAGCTTATTTTTTATTTAGCAAAATTGAAAACCAAAAAATAGACTCCGGACCTTATTTTTTGGTTTTGTGGGATGTTAGAGAAGAGTCTTATTTTGATAATATCCATCCTTCTTATCGTTTAGACAAATGCAGTTTGGATAATTGTGAAAAAATAGATATTTTTCAGACGGATCATTTTTTGGAGAAAATACTTAGAGAAGGAACTAATTTGTTTTTTATTCGCGGTGATAAAGTCATTAAAAGAAACTTTGTTGATAAAATGGAGATAGTTGTTTACCAGATGTCTTCCGGTCATAGGATTGTTGGCCCTCTACATAAAAATGGTCAGTATTTGGCTTGGGAGTCAGTAGATAATTTGATTGACCCAGCAAGTAGATTTATAAATATTTTTGATCTAGAGAATAACTCTCATCATTTGTTGGATTTGGATTATATAAGCGTTGATGAGCAGGTTATTTTATATTTGGATAACCAGGGTCAGGTAGATACTTTAATTTTGGAAATTAAAAATGATATTCAGGAGTCAGAACTGCATTTTAGTTATTATGATTATTCTCAAAGGGGAAAATACCCCTTAGTAGCCAACACTCATCATCTATTTGGGGTGATAAAAAAAGAGGATAAAATATTATTTCCGGAAAAAGAAGGGATTTTTTCTCTGGATATAAAAAGCGAGCAAAAAGAACCTGTTTATCTGGTTCCGGAGAATAACTGTTATTTTTCTTCTATGTCTGACAACGGTCAGTGGCTAGCGGAAAAAAATTATTTGTCTGGCGAGGAAGCGGCTAATCTTTATTTGGTGAATTTGAAAAGCGGAGATAAATATTGGCTGGAAAAACAAAATGCTAATTGCTCTTATTATCATGGGTATTGGCCGGATAATCAATACTATTTGGAAAAAAGAATTGGTTATTATTTTTTACTGGATTTAAATAATTGGCGGATTTATAAGCCTAATTGGCCCCAGTCAGATTATTTGTTGCTTGACTTGGAGCCTTACCCAAAAAATTATGAATAACAAAATAAAAACAAGTTTAGTAATTTTTAGCTCGATTTTTTTGATTGCTTTTTCCGTTTTTTTCATATTTAAGGAAAAAGACCAGGAAGCTTTGGTCAAAGTAGAAAATTTTGATTTATATCAAGAGATGCTTGATCCAGAGGAAAAAAACTTGAATGCTGATTGCGCTAATGAGGAATTCAATCAATTGAGGAAATTGACCGAGCTTGGTCAAATGAAAAAGCTGGTATTGGTCGGAGGCTTGGAAATAAGAATTACTCCCAATTATTATAATTGGAATAATGAAAAATTTTTAAGCTTTAACGATCCTGAATCAGGCGCTTTTTGCGGAGAGGGCGGATTTTTTCCTTTATACGCTGATAGAGAAAATCTCTGGTGGATACAAAGCTGTAGCAGTGGTTATAGGCCAAATGAAGATGATATAAATTATCAGGACTTTATTAATTGTCAGGAGTCTGAGAAAATTGTCCTAGATTATTTTGCCAAAAAATAATTTAAATAATTTTTAAAAACTTAATATGGGAAGAAAAGCGATCGTCTATTTTGGCTTGTTTGGATTTTTTCTACTGGCCAATATAATTTTTTTAAACAAAGTCAGCGCTCTAGAGAGTGACTTACTTTTTTCTGAAATAATGTATGATGTCCCTGGCAGTGACAGCGGTCAGGAATGGGTAGAGGTCTATAATGCTGGCCAGGAAGAAATAATTGTCACCAGTAGCTGGCGTTTTTTTGACAGCGCCAAACACATTCTCAATTTGGTTCAAGGAACTAGCACCATTGCCTCAGGCGAATTTTTTATTTTAGCGGACAATACTACTAATTTTTTAGTAGCTTATCCTGACTATTCAGGCACGCTGTTTGATACAGTAATTAGTCTGCCCAATACCAGTTCTACTATTTATTTGAGCTTTGACAGCGGCGCAACTTATCCAATTGAGGCTAGTTACAATTCTGCTTGGGGAGGGTCTGGCAATGGTTATTCTCTGGAAAAAGTGATTTTGAGCCAAGATAGCAGTCAAAGCAACTGGCAGGAGAGCAGTATTTTAGGCGGTACGCCGGGCTGGCCTAATAGTGAGCCAAGTAATGACCCGCCCGATGAGGAAGATCCACCAGAAGACGATAATCCGTCCGATGATTTGCCTGATCAGAATATTCAAGCCAGCTGGGCTCAGATTATAATTTCTGAATTTTTACCCAATCCGGTGGGCAGTGATGACTATGAATGGATAGAGCTCTACAATCGCGGCCCTTTAGCTGTGGATTTGATCGGTTTTGGGCTGAGTGATGACACAACTCGGGTTTTTATATTAGCTCCTAGCAATGTAGAAAATATAATTTTAGAGCCCTATCAATTTATTGTTTTCTATCGGCAAACTACTAAAATAGCTTTGAATAATTCCGGCGGCGATTCAGTCCAGCTTTATGATCCTTTGGGCAATATTTTGGAAATAGTTGAGTATAGAGAAAGCGCGCCTGAAGGCAAAAGCTATGGGCGGGAAAATAATCAGTTTTTTTGGACCAAAATACTTACTCCTGGACAAGCCAATCAAATCAGTCGCAACCAAAATCCAATAGCGCAAATCGCAGTGAGCGGAGAAAAGTTTGTTGTGGGAGAAAAAATAGAATTTTCCGCCACTGGCTCTTCTGATCCCGAAGGCGATGAGCTTGATTATCAGTGGGATTTTGGCGATAGCGGCAAAAGCACCAAGGAAATCATCAAATACGCCTATAAGCAGGCCGGTGCTTATACTGTTATTTTGACAGTCAAAGACAGCGAGGGCGGCACAGGTGAGACCCGCTACAGCTTAAACATCAAAGTTGAAGAAAAAGCAGATAGCGCCAAAGATGAAGGCAAAAAAGCCAGTGAGAGCAAAATTATTTTTGAGCCGGATTTTAACGTAGATGATTTTTTTATTTCCGAATTTTTGCCCAATCCAATCGGTAGCGATGATTATGAATGGATAGAGCTCTATAACGCTTCCAATAAAGAGATTGATCTTTTTCTCTGGCAGGTAGATGATATAGAAGGCGGTAGCAAGCCTTATGTTTTTTCCACTAGCACTATTTTGGCTGGCAATTCTTTTTTAATTTTAGAGCGTCAAATTAGTAAAATCGCTCTCAATAATGATAGTGATTCAGTTCGTCTTTTGACGCCAGTTGGCGATCTTTGGCAGGAAGTAAAATATGAAAAAATTCCCGAAGGCAAATCCTATGCTTGGGATCTGGAAAATAAAGAATGGCGAGTGCTTGATGAGCCTAGTCCGGGCCAGGCTAATTATTTTTTGGTACTGATTGACCAAGCATCGGCTGTTTTGGCCGGCTTTGAGCTGGCGGCTATGGCCAAAAACTCTTCGGTGCAAATAGAAGGCGTGGTTTTACGCGATTATATTAAAGGAGAAAGCAGTCTTTATCTGGCGGATTATTCCCAAGGCCAGCCGGACTTTGAAGAGCTGATAGAAGTATATTGCTATTACAAGGATTTTCCTGCGTTGCAAGCTGGCCAAGTGGTCTTGGTCAGCGGCCAGCTCACCAGAAATGAGGCTATTGTCAGAGTAAAAATAAAAAACCAAAGCGATATTACTCTAAGTGGCAAAAAAATTAATTTGGCGCCATCGGATTTGCTGCTGGTTGAGGATTTAGACAGCGGCCAGCTCAACTCTTTTGTTAGTGTCAAAGGCTTGGTAGTGAAAAAATCCGGTAAAAATATTTATTTGGCTAGCCAGGCCGGCGGCGATTATCTGGTTAGGGTTTATGCCAAATACGGCTGGGGTGATTGGGAAATAAAAAAAGGCCTGACCATTGTTGCCTCGGGCATTTTAACCGAGCTAGACAATGCTTTTAAGCTCAGTCCTTTATCTGATAAAGACATTGCTTTGGCAGAAGAAGTTTTGGGCGAAAAAATAGAGGAGGATATTGCGGTTTTAGAAAACAGCCGGGTTTTTGAATCTAGTCAGCCAGCTGGAGCAAAGAAAAAAGTTTGGATTTTTGTTTTAGGCGGGGCAGGTTTATTGGCTGGAGTTTATTTTTTTAAAAAAAGAAAAACAGAAGTTGAGTAAGGAGCAAAACAAAATTTAAATATTTTTATTTATACTAAGCTATTTCCAATAAAATTACGGTGCCTATTCCTAGAATTATACCAGCTATTTGTACAGGCGATAGAGTTTCTTTGAAATAAAACCAGCTGACAATAGATCGTGACCAGTCTTCTTGGTGCCTCTCAAGGTTAATTTGTAGAGGCTTTTTTATTCGCTAGCTAGGCTTACCTGCAGAGAGTTGCTTATCACAGTCGGTATTTGATGGATTTCGATTATATTTTTATCTTCAAAGATAACTTCAAAAATAATTCCCTCCATAGTTTCTTTGGAAAATGTCTGGTCAAAGATGAAGTTCCCCAGACTATAGACAATAAAAGCATCTTGATATTTTTCTATATCTTGAACCACATGGGGATGGTGGCCGATTATTAGATCGGCGCCACTATCTACTGTCAGACGAGCCAGCTCTCTTTGATAGTTATTAGCCTGTTTTTGGTATTCTTCACCAAAATGATAGGAAACAATTAAAATGTCAACTATATTTTTAGCCTTGCTTACATCCTCTATTATTTTTTCTCGGTTAAAATCAGTCAATCCCACCTGCTCAAGTGTTGCCCGGCTAAAATTATTGACAAAAGGCGTGTAAGCCAACCAACCAAACTTGATATTATTTTTTTCTATGATTTTTACTTCCTGGGCTTGAGCGCTGTTATGGTCTGCTCCTACAGATTGAATATTATTTTCTTCCAAAATATTTAGAGTATCTTCTAGCGCTATTTTTCCCCAGTCCAGAGCATGGTTATTAGCCAAAGACAAGACATCAAAGCCAGCTAATTTTAAACCTTCTATAACTCGTGGATTAGCCCGAAAACTGTAGGGGCTGCCTCTGTCTGCTCCTCGGGCAGAAATAGGCCCCTCTAGATTGCCAAATAAAATATCGGCCTGTTGACTGAAATCAGCTATTTTCAAAAAAGGCCAGCTCCAATCATTTTGTTTTTCCATTTGGCTGCCAACAGCACGCGACAGCATAATATCACCGACAAACATCAGTCGAGTTATTTGGCCGCCTTCAGGCAGGCCAGCGCCAGGGAAATAGACAGGGGTTTCTTTTTGTTTCTTTGTATTTTTTACTATCGAAGTTTCGCCGGCCTTGGCTACTTGGTCAGTCTGGTAGCTATTTATATAACCAAAAGCAGCTATACCTAGGCTAGTCATAGCTAAACCCATTAAAATAAACGGTAGTATTAGTCGGCGCTTTTTCATTTATTTTTCTTCACGGAATTTTTCTATAGAGAGCAAATTTATAAGGGTTTATTTTTACGGCACATATATTGGCGCTGTTGTCACTTTGAAGGTATTATCAATTTTTTTTACTTCAAAGTTAAATTTATTTTGAGAAGGCATTTCTTCTTCAGTTGCTCCACAACATGGTCCCAGCACAAAAGTGCTACCATCAGCTTTTTGAAATTGGACAAGCAGATTGTAGGTGCCATTATTTTCTTTTTTTATGTCAATTACTTTTGCCCTAAGGCAGGTGCCAGTTGCCTCACAATACCTTTTGAGTATTTTGGCCTTGTCATTTCTATCTTCTGGCAAGCTGAAGATTTCAAGGTTTTCCCAGGAGCTTGTTGAGCCGTCTAATTCAAACAATGTTAGCGCTTTATCAAAGTCTTGATCGTTAAGATATGTAAAAAAAGAAATCAAGGTTTGTTCTGCTTTTACTGCTTCATTTATAATTTTAGGTTTATTTTCAAAACTTATTTTGTATATTCCAAAACTAGCCAATAGTATTATTGCTAGGAGGAAAATTTTTTTGGTCGTCATAGTTTTATGATGAGTTATCTTTATTTATTTTGTGAACCTCGCATCCGCTGTTAGCGAACGCATTTTTTCTATTTTTTTAGATATTTGAAATTTCTTTTCCCGTTCCCGTTTTAGACTTTTTTTTCAAAAAATATTTTTGAATCAAGTAACCCAAAAACGCAAAAAATAATCCAGAGACAAGAAAGGTAATGATAACAACTCCGGCCACATCCTCATTTGGATTCAGATAGCGCAAAGTTGCTATTACGCCACCAGCAACTATCTCGCCGAAAATAAATCCGCTAATTAATCCTGTTTTGGCCTGCTTTTCTGTAAGTTCATACGCAAAGCCTGCGCCAAACAAGACGATGCCGAAAAAAGCAAAAGCAGTCCAAGGCCAATCCCACCCATCAACAAGCATATTTCCAAAGAATGGAATCAGTAAAATGGCTATAGTTAAGAGCAATGGCCTAATAATAATTTTTGTATTTTGCATAACACACTGGGATATCTGAAGTTGCCGAATTTACTTTTTTCTTTCTCGGTTGTGAATATATTTGTCCAAAGCTTCTTTTGAGCTTAGCCAATTACGGCCATCCTTTTGAGCTTCTAGTTTACCCTGTCTAGTTAGTAGATTAAGATATTTGGCTGAGTATGGTGTGCCTTTAGCTAAGACGGCCAGGGACACTAATTTTTCTTTAGTGTTTTGAGGGGCTAAAGTTTTAAGATAAATATCAAAAGATCTTTCTACTGTTTGAGCGATGAAATTTACAAGCGGAGCATAATCACCCTTGTCGGCTTTGGCTAAAACATTGTAGTATTTTTTTCGATCATTTTTAAGAATGATAGCTAGAGGATAGCCAGCTTTCATTAATATCAAATTCATAGCCAGTCTAGCAGTGCGGCCATTGCCGTCAAAAAATGGATGAATATGCACTAGTTTATGGTGAAACAAGGCGGCTAGCTCAATAGTAGGTATATTTTTAAAATTGTTTTTTAACCAAGCTAGTAGTTGTTCCATTAATTTCGGTACCTCATAGGCATCAGGCGGATTATGCGCAGCGCCAGCTATATAGACATTAGCACTTCGGTATTTGCCAGCTTGATCTTTTTCAGTTTCTTGCACAATGATTTGATGCAAAGAGCGGATCAATCTTTCAGAGACGGTATTTTGTTTATCGCTATCAATCAAATCATATAGATACTCCAGAGCCGCATAATGGTTTTTGGCTTCTAGATGATCTTTGAGCGGCTTGCCTTTGACAGTAATGCCCTCATTGATCACTAAAAAAGTTTCTTTTAAAGTCAAGCTATTACCCTCGATAGCGTTAGAATTATAGGTCATCTCCAGTCTAAATCTTTCTTGCAGTTTTTTGACCCCGGCTTTAGGCAAGGGCCGTAATTTATTTAGTTCTTTTTTTTTTGCTTCTAGTCTAGAAGCAATTTGTTTATTTAAGTAATTCATATAAATAATTTAATATGGTATATCTAACTTTTTATATTATACCATATTAAGAAAAAAAGTAAATTCGGCAATTTCAAGTGAAGCCAAGAAAAGAAATAGAGCTTTATAGTCTATTTCTTCTGGTGATGGTTGATGTTCAAAATGCTCGTTCATAATATTTTATTTAGTCCGCCTCTGGCGGGAACCGCATACGTGATGTTGGGCGATGTATTGCGCAGTTATTAATTTATAATAAATGCTCTTAGGGGATGAGGGAAGCGTGGGCTTCCCTCTGAGGAAGTATAGTACTGACCATGAGTTGGTCAGTTATTTCTCCTGCGGAAAAGTCGATGGAGAAAATTGTGCCTTTTTCTCGGTGGCATGCAAGGAATGGGCGGACCGAGGTAGCCGAGCATACGCTGGTCAGCTCTCCGTGAGTACTCCTGTGCGAGACGGAGGTAATTACGAGAAACCGCACCCTGTTTTTTCATAAGAAAACCTTTCCTGTTGGAGGTGAACGAACGTGGTCATCCCCTAAGAGTATTTAATTTTAAAAGTATCAACAAATAAGTTTAATCTCTATAAATATCATTGTCAATATAGAGCAATATTTTGCCTAACTGTCTTCAGTATGCGAAGTTGCCTCGCATATTTCAGTGATATAATTTTACCATCACTGAAATAAAGAGGCAATTTGCACGAAACCCTAGCTTTTTAGGCTAGGGTGTAGTCGCATACTGGGTGTTGTGCGTTTTTTAATAAATATTTTTTAATTATATATTTTGATAGGTTTTAGTTGTTTTTTAATACACAAGCATTGTTTGATCTATAGTATCCAGAGTTACATGTCCAACCATTGCCTAAATAATTTAAGCTAGCATTTGTTGGAGGCTGAACTTTTATACAACTATTGTTTGATCTATAAAAACCATAATCACATGTCCAACCGTTACCTAGGTAATTTAATTTTGCATTTGCAGGAACATCGACAGCTACACAAGCATTGTTTGATCTATAGTATCCAGAGTTACATGTCCAACCATTGCCTAAATAATTTAAGCTAGCATTTGTTGGAACAATGATAGTTTTTTTAGCGCTAAGATTTTGGTTTGTGGTATTTAAGTTTATACTTGAGCCGGAGTTTTTATTTTCATATAATGATTTTCCTACGTAGTAGTCTGGGTCCGTTGTCCAAGTTGGCGTGTCCCAAGTTGATCCTTTTGTTCCGTAAGTTTTATTATATAAACCTTGGGATGATGTCCAGCTATAATTGTCATATTTTAATCCATTTGGATTACTACGAACATGTGGTTGGACATATGTGCCATTGCTTCTGTAGTAGCCTTTTACTGAAACATATGCGTCAGCATTGTTTATAAAAGTAGTTGAGCCAATAATTACTACTAAGGTAAAAATAGCTATAAATTTTTTGAATAAATTTTTCATAGTTTTGATAATAATATTTAGTATATTACCATAAAATTGTATTATTGTCAAGGTTATTTTTTTGTCTACAAAAACCTATCAAATTCTTTATTATAAGAAAAATATTTATTAAATTGCGTACAACAGGCCAGGATATGAGAAGTCCCGAAACCTACTAATATGATACAATAAATCACCCTAAAGGGCGATGCATTATATTAGCAGTTGAGGGATTTTGATAAAAAAGTTGTAAATTTTAAGCTATTTTTAATATTGACAAGTTTATTTAAATATGATATAATGATACATTAAATTCCGGCCAACCTTAGTGTTAGTTAACAGGAGGGTAATACTGTGAAGAAAGTCGTTCTTATCATCATCGCGATCTTCGCGCTCCTGCTCGTTTCCGGTTGCGCCGGGACCAATTCGGTTCAGAACACGCCTGGTAGCAATGGCGTGGCTGGGTTCTGGTCTGGCCTCTGGCACGGCATGATCGCGCCGATCAGCTGGTTAATCTCCCTCTTCAACTCCAACGTGAACATCTACGAGGTTCACAACAACGGTGGCTGGTACGACTTTGGTTTCGTGCTTGGCGCCGGGATTCTGGCCAGAGGGAGCCGATCCTCACGTAGGCGCGAGCACTGAACAAGATCATGGGTTTACTAGTTGTCCCTAACAACTAGTTTTCTTTTACATAAAAAATTTACAACTTTTTTATCTCATATCCGGTGTTGGGCGATGTTTATGAATTGACAAATTTATTACAGGTTAGTTTCTAAAATTAAATCATAATCTTTGAAACTGTTTTTTCTATAGAAGTTGATGCCTTTAATATTTTGAGCAGATGCAACTACGCGTAACCTGCTAATGTTTTTCGACTTACTCCAATTAATAAATGATTGGCAAAGTTTTGAACCTATACCGATACCTCTGTATCTTTCCAATACAAACGTACTTTCAAGTTCAGCATAATTTAGTATAGACCTATAAGCATCTTTACTATTGACGAGACTGCCCGTTAGATAGCCTACAATCTCATTATCTATATAAACCACAAAAGCGCAACTATCATTTTTACTAATACATTTTTTAAAATATTCAGTACCATGCTTACTAAATGTCCATTTACAATCAATGGTATCATCAAATTCCGCATACTCCTTTTTAAGTAGCATTAGGTTTAATTCTTGAATTTTTTTAAATCTTTATTTGTAGCGTCTTTGATTTCAAATTTCATATATTTATTTGTCAATTTATAAATTTCGCATAACATCGCGATTATCTGAAGTTTCAGCGAAGCTGAAATTTGGGGATTTTTCGCAGGAAAATCCCAGATAATCGCTGTTATCTGTCCTGAGCCGAAGGCGAAAGTCTGCAAGACGTGGCGAGGATTTGCGAAGCAAACCGCAGAGTTAATTTGGAATTTGTGGATGGTGGGAAGGTTATTTGGGCACCTTATATTAAGGCGATAATCTCTGGAAGATAAAGCAACACAACACCAAAGACAATTAACAAAATTGGAGCAATATTTTTATTAAAATTGTTTTCTACACTTATCTTTATCCCAATTTTGTGAGCAATGGACTCCAAGATTAATACTGCAAATGGTTGTGTTGCTGCTATTGAAGAAACAATTGTTGCAGGTAATCCTGCCATTGCGAAATAGGTTGTAAATATCCCCAAAAAAGTTAAACTTTCATTGAGCAATGCCCATTTAATATTTTTTAGCTCTTTGGGAAACCCCAATCTTATCTTTTTATTGAATAAACCGGGCAGTATAATTAAGCCAACACAAATACTGCTTATAGCTATGCCATTTAATTCTGGCAAGTTATTTGTTGCAATTTTAATAAAGAACTCGTAAAGAGCAACAACAATGATAAGCGAAATAATCATCCACAAAGAAACTTTTAATCTAATTTGTTTCGCTTTGACAGAAAGAAAAATTACTCCTAATAATATCATACTCATTCCAAAATAGCTTATCAAGGATAATTTTTCGTTAAGGAATAGGAAAGATAAGATTGCAACAATAATTGGATAAACATAAACAAAACCTATTACATTTGAAACATCTTCTTTTCCTAGCATATAATAATATAGAAAAAATTGGGAGCCAAAAATTAAACCTGCGATTGCGGGGAAAAGCAAATCATTTATAGCTATGTTTGTCCAATTAAGAAAAAGAGCTAAAATAATTCCAATTGCTAAATTTACAATTCCTGCAACAATTGTAAAACTGAGGGTATTTTTAACTCTATGAGAAACTACAAATTTATCAAGCACATTCATAAATCCCCAAATAAATGGAGAGATTATCGCAAAAATTAATGGTAAAAATATGGGTGTTGTCATTTTCCTCTTTTACAATTAATTGATTTCTTATTTATTAAGCTATCGTAAGGTGCCCACAAATTAGGAGATGGTGGTCAGGGGTTACAAATTCCAAATTAATTACAGATAACACACCAGGATATCTGAAGTTGCCGAATAAATATCCGTGATAGAATAATTATAACATCACGGATATTTAGAGGCAATTTGTAGTGGAACTCAAGAAAAAATAGAGCATAGTATAAAAATGGCCAAAATCAGATAAAAGTATATAAATTTTACCTAATATTAGCCAATATTTGCCATTTATGCTTGACAGATTGTGGTATATATGGTATCATTATATATTACTTTGGGAATAAGCCTGAAGTAAGTACCTGAACAAAGTTTCAATGAAAGGAAGCTGGTCATGAGCAAGACGCAAGTGGTCGGCACGATGTCCGAATGGTCGGGCATTATCCGCGACATGTTCCGTCAGTTCGACGACGGCTCGTTGACCCTGGCTCACGCCAAGGCCTTCACCGAGCATCGGAACCCTTTCGCCATTTCGGACATCCAGTCCGAGTGGCAGGAGTTCTACCGCAAGTACTTCCGCATCAGCGTGGACTTCTCGGATGTCTCGATTCCTGCCGATCCCGGTGGCTTTGACCGCGTCATCTTCATCCCCAAGGGGTTGAAGCTCAACGATGTGCTCAGGGCCATCCGCAAGCAGTTCCCGGCTTGGAGCTACGAGGAGGATCTGGACAAGGACGTCATCGAGAACATCCGCAAGTCGGATCGCAACTACGCGATTCTGATTCGCGAGCGGGTGGAGGCCGATGAAGAGCTCAAGAACATCTCGGCCAACCAGCTGAAACAGCAGGGCGTCAACGCCATCACCCTGCTGGAGCGTCTGGTACTCGAGCTGAAGTACTGGTCCGAGACCGGCCAGCATCTCGATGTCAGCAACATCACCCTGTGCGCCGGTTCGCGCAGCCGCTTTGGTAGCGTGCCGAACGTCGACTGGAGCGCTGACTGCGGCAAGCTCCACATCTACTGGTTCAGCACTGGCCGTGCCAATGGCCGTCTGCGCGCTCGTCAGTCAGTTTCCTAACACTTCCAACTTTCACCTCTTTCCCTTGAGGTGAGATAGGAGTGTGCAATCACGCCCCGTGTGTGTCAATTCGTTTGACGCCCGGGGCTTTCTTTTTATATAATAATCTCGGCTAATACAATCGGTCTTGATTTTTCAGGATAGCGATTTGCCATTTCTTTGGAAACTGCTTGTTAAGTTCTGGCTGGATTAAGTCCACACATATTACAAACTCTTTGAAGTTTGACGATTAGTAATATTTATTTAATATCACTCGTCGGCCAAGATGGAATTTAGCAAAAATTGGGTTCGCGCAACCGCAATGGTAACGTGCCGAACGTCAACTGGAACGCTGACAACGGCAAGCTCCACATCAACTGGTACAACACTGACAATGCCAATGACCATCTGCGCGCTCGTCAGAAGTTTTCGACAAAAAAGTCCCGTTTTTACTCGGGACTATTTGTTTAAATATTTTATCCACCCGCTCGCCATTTTCGAAATTTGCATCATTTTTTCAGCTAGGAGTAGGTATTTTTTGTCAGCGATTATTTTTAATTCCCACATTAGTCTAGTCAATCTTTTTGCTACTTCAATTTGTATCTTCAGTTTGGCAACCACCACAGATTTTTTATCTCTAGCGGTCAAAGCCGCCAGTGTTCCTAATTCCAAACAATCAATGATAATATTTTCAATTTTTTGGTAAAGCCCAAAGCGTTCCATTTTGGCAATTTGTTTTCGTCTGGTGTATAATTCCCGATATAAAGTAGTAAGCTCATGAATTATCGGCAAGCTAACATCGTTGGGGGGGGTAAACATAGTAGTCTTTTTTTAAAAATTATTTCTTTAGATAATTTGCTTTTATCATGGCGAGAATTTAAGCGTGGTAAAGCCACAAGGCGTGATATTCAGCAGTTTGCCTTTAATTTGGAAGAAAATATTTTTTGTCTTCACAAAGAGCTTGAAAATATGACGTATTGCCACAGTCCTTATCAGTCATTTTTCATCCAAGATCCAAAAACTAGGCATATTCATAAGGCTGGCGTCAAAGATAGAGTTGTCCACCAAGCTTTATTTAGAGTATTATATCATTATTTTGATAAGAAGTTTATTTTTGATTCATATTCTTGCAGGCTAAAGAAAGGTAATCATAAGGCTGTCTATCGCTTGGATAAGTTGATAAGAAAGGCCAGCCTTGATTATCAAAAACCAGTTTTTGCCTTAAAGTGCGATATCAGAAAATTTTTTGCCAACGTTGACCAAAAAATATTATTGTCTTTATTACAAAAAACTATTAAAGACCAAGATACTCTTTGGCTAGTTAAAAAAATTATTGATAGTTTTACATGTAGTCAAAATAAAGGTTTGCCTCTGGGCAATGTTACTAGTCAATTATTTTCCAATATTTATCTTAATGAGCTTGATTATTTTGTAAAACATACTTTAAGGCAAAAGTTTTATATCAGATATTGCGATGATTTTATTATTTTACATCAAGACAAAAAATATTTAGAAAATTTAGTTGCCACTTTAGCTAATTTTTTGCAAGCTAGACTAAAGTTAGATTTGCACCCTAATAAAATAACAATAAGGAAAGTAAATCAAGGTGTGGACTTTTTAGGTTATGTGGCTTTGACACGCTATCGAGTGTTGAGGACAAAAACAAAGAAGAGAATTTTGCGTCTTGCCAGTAGTAAAAATTTACAGTCTTATCTAGGAGTATTACATCATGCCAATGCTTATGAATTAAAGCAGGTATTGATAAAAAAGATTGTTTAGTTTTTTATATAATAGATAGCTCTATTTTTTCTTGAGTTCCACCAGATATCCGGTGATAGACGATGTCACGACTATATAAAAAAACAAAAAAGTTTAGAAAAATATCTAAACTCTTTTTATTTGTATGAGTATTATTTTAGTATGCAAGTAGTCGTGATTTCTGTCTATCAGTCGTGCGTATGCGACGTCCCGAAACGAGCTTTGCGGTAAAATAGTGCGGAGCACATCGCAAAGGCGAGTAGAGGGATGTAGGCTAAAGCTCACACATACTAAAAGAATAAAATTAAAAGTGCCTAAGCTAATTTAAGCACTTTTAACTATAAATTTCAAATGTAGTATAGGTGTAAGCTAAGCCGCATACGCGGTGTTGTGCGCTGTAATAAAGTCCTTATTTCTTTTGGTTCAGAAATTCTTTATATAGTTCTTGAATTCTAGTCGCTTTTTCAGCAGCCTCAAGTATTTCTTGTTGTCTACCCTCTTTTAATGTATTGGCAATATTTTCAGGTCTTAGAGAATCATTCATATAATCATTAAGATATCGTCCCACTATATCACTACCAGCTTCTAATGCCTGGTGTAATTTTTCTGAATCAGGAAATTCAGCTTTTACTCTTTCAATGAAATCTTGCGGGTAGCCAGACTCGCCCTCTGTTTTTGGTTTTTCCATGTTCATAATTTTTTTCGTTAATTATTAATTCAATATGTATAATATATTATTATATTTTAAATGTAAATAGGACTTTATTATGGCGTATAACAGACAAGCGTATCTGAAGTCCCGAATGAGCGGGGCGGTATAATTTCAGCGAAGCTGACCGCCCAAGTGAATGAGGGATTTGGGCGGAGCTAGTAAAATAAATATTTAATTTTCTATTACACTGGTATATTTAAAATCCTTATAATTCAAACTCGTTTTACCTAATAGATCTTTTCTCATATTTAATACTATTTCACCTATTACTTTTTGTCCATCTTCTGGATTAGGAGCCTTACCTTCCTCAGAGATGAGTAGTTGGACTAAACGATTAAGTGATTTTACTACTTCATCTGAACAGTAGAGCCATGAGCTATATTGTTCTTCAAAGAATTTCTTTTTTAAATTTCCAGAAGTTGTATTACCAACAAAACCTTGTAAATATATAAGTAGCTTGGCATATTTTTCTTCTTTAAATTTAAGCATAGCTTCGGTCTTTTTTGATTTTATTCCGAAATAATATGTAAGCCAAGCGCCTAATCCGCCAGAAGCTAGAGAAGTTATTATTGTTAGAATGATATTATCCATAGTAGAAAATTAAATATTTATTTTACGTCTAGCGGAGCCAGATACGCGGTGTTGTGTGCTGTTGCTAATTTGCCTCTAATATTTCTTTTGCTTTTTTTAAAAAAGTTAGGTCTCTTTTTTGGATAAAAGAACCCTCATAATTATCAGGTTTATCATTTTCTAAAGTCTTTATAGCGTCTTCTAAACTAAACCAAACAAGTTTAAAGCCCTCTGCTATTTCGCCTTTATCAAAACTAGGTAAATTATTTTTGTTAGTTATGTTACCTAAATAACAGTAAGAAGTTTGTTTTAGATTATCATGCCAGTTAAAATTAATAGCAGATCGATATTCAATAATTTGTCCAATTTCTTTTTCTACCTCTATTTCACAGCCAGTTTCTTCTAAAAGTTCCCTTCTTAAACCTTGCATTTTATCTTCGCCCTCTTCAATCCCACCACCAGGTATTTTATGATAATTATGTTTGGATACGAAAAGCAGAGGAGTGAGTCCTTGATTATCAAAAACTATAGCTCTAGTAGCTTCTCTTATTTTAAAATTATCAGAAGGGAAATTTTCGTCTCTTAATTCTTTTAATGTTTCCATATTGGGGGGTTCTTTTATTAGGTATATTTAATGAGTAGCAAATTAGCAATGGCATACAACAGACCAGCGTATGCGACGTCCCGAAACGAGCGGGGCGCTATACTTACGGCGGAGCCGAGCGCCCAAGCGAGTAAGGGATGTAGGCGTAAGCTTACACTTCTATAGGTTAAAATTAAAAGTGCCTAAGCTAATTTAAGCACTTTTAACTATAAATTTCAAATGTAGTATAGGTGTAAGCTAAGCTGCATACGCGGTGTTGTGTGATGTCGTGTTTTCCCTTATTTTAAGGGGATTTTAATTATTGACAAAATAACTAAAATATGCTATTATTATATGTTATGTGGCGCCGATGCCGTAACCCCCGCCTCAGGGATTGAGGTATATACTTCTCAGGAGGTTACTACACCATGAAGCGCATGACCTACGTTCTTTCGATCGTGATCCTGCTGATCTCGTCCATGGCCTTCGCGGCCAGCCACCCCATCGTCAACAAGGACGACACCGCCAAGGTTCCGAGCTGGGACTGGGTCGACGTCCTGAACCAGGAAGTCGTCTACAGCGGCAACAACGAGTTCACCTACGGCGAGACCTGCGGCATCGAGTGCGGCGGCACCGTGACCGTCATCGGCGAGGTCGACGAGGGCAACGTCCTGGTACGCTACACCAGTCCCCATGGCCAGACCTACGGTACGCCTTGTCCCTCCGGCATCATCTTCCAGCTCTCCAAGGAGCGCTTCACGCTGATGACGGCGGAGTACCTGGCCAACATGAAGGCCGAGCAGGAGCACCGGCAGAAGATCGCCAACATCATCAAGGAAGCCGAAGGCTAGGCCATCGGCGCCAGACCTGAGCAAGTCATAAAACTGCTCACTCTTTTTTTACTCAAAAATAAAATAACCTCGTAAGAGATTATTTATATAGAAAGGGGAAACACGATTTCACATAACATCGGGATTAAGGGAAGTTGCGACCGCAGGGAGCAATTTGGGAAAATGCCGAGCTGAGGCATTTTCCGTTTAAGCCCTGTTATACGCCCCGACGACTGAAAGGAGGAGAGCGCAGCGTGGTTCGACCGAAGGGAGAAAGTCCGCCGTAGCCCGCCGTTAAAGCGCAGAAATTTTGTCTGGAAGATGGTCAATTCCGCCAAATTCTTTAATGGGAATAGATGTTATTTTTTTCTTAATCTCAGGTTTTACATGAGTGATAGTCATTTCATCTATTCCGCCGATAGATTCGCAGTCATCTTCAATTAGAACATCCGGAATAATTCTTTCTGCGACATCTTTGTATTCTTCATTTTTTTGGCGGAATAGTAATTGACCATCTGGAAACTTAAATTTCTTGAGAACATTTTGTATTTGCTGGATTTCTTCCGGTTTTCTGCGAGAAGTCAAATACAAAATTTCTGCGCCATCATTTTTCCAATTCTGCAATTTTTTAACCGCATTACCAACAGGAACATATGACTTATAATCATGCACAGATTCTTCTTTATTTTCAACTTGTTTGACAATTTCATTGCGAGTATGACCTACTGCATTTTTGTGCATGATTATTGTTCCCTCTGTAAAGATTAGTATTCTCATATTATTAGTTAAAAAATTGCTTTATATAAAAGTATCGAGGCGGGCGGAGGCGGATTGCGTATAACAGACAAGCGTATGCGACGTCCCGAAACGAGCCTTGCGGTAAAATAGTGCGGAAGCACACCGCAAAGGCGAGTAAGGGATGTAGGCGTAAGCTTACACCTATTATATAGGTAAAATTAAAAGTGCCTAAGCTAATTTAAGCACTTTTAACTATAAATTTCAAATGTAGTATGGGTGTAAGCTAAGCCGCATACGCGGTGATAGATGATGTACATTTTTCCTTAATTTTTGTATTTTTAAAAGTAGAATTTGATTTTTATAAAAAATTAGAGGCCCAGTTAAGAGCCTCTAATTTTTAGCGCGTTCTTCTACCAGCTCTGATCTCCTGACAGTTTTTACACAGTCTTCTGCCTCCAGTTCCGCGTCTTAATTTATCCCTTTCAATGTTGTTTCCCAGGACACAATCTGAATAGATGTGATATACCTCCTGATCAACTGAATGATAGGGCATAGATGGTCTAGCCATTTTGGTTAAACCTTTCACCATCCTGATCTAGAATTCCAGTTTTCTAAATCAGGATGGCGTTTATCCTAGTTGTTAACAACTAAGCTGGACATTTGACCTATTATCATTTAGAATGACAATAGGGTACTAGCATCTGGAAATGCTAGGTCCAATAAATTATATCTCCAAAAAGGTTCCAATATCTGGAGCCTTTTTGGCTATTTTCAGTCTAACATGCTAGAAATTTTTTGTCAAATTTTGCGATTAACAAAAAGTTATTATTCATTTGTTATTCACTAGATATTGACAAATTTGAAACATATGCTATACTTATGACATATGGATAAAAAAAGTTTAAATTTACAAAAATTTCCTGGTAAAGGAACTAAGATTAGTAGAAAAATTAGTATTACAAAGTCTAATTCCTTTGGAATACCCCCTACTTTTTATAAAGAAAACGATCTAGACAGTTATGATTATGCTAATTTGTATTATGACCCAGGTAATAAAATCATAGGACTGGAATTTTCTAACAATAGTGAGCCTGGTTCATTTAAGTTAACTAGGCATGGAACTGGAGATAAAACTAGTGCTAGTTTTGTCGCCCGTTCGTTTTTTAAGACGTATAATATAGATTCTAAAAAGTATTATGGAAGATATTCTCCAGACGATATTATGCAAGATGGAAATAAGATTTTTTTGATAGAAATTAAAGAAAGGGACGATAGTTAATCTAAATTTGTGACAAAAAATTTCGTCAAATGACGGAGTTTTTTATTTGTTAAAATAAATAAAAATCAAATTCTTGTGATTACCAAAAAAGCTGGTTAAAAACCAGCAAAGGAAAAATGTATTTCATCTATCAGACAAGCGTATGCGAAGTCGTGATTGAGCGAATATGATAAAATTATTTGAAATCATATTCGCGAAAGAACGATTTGGGTGAGCGGACGTTAAGAATAAAATATTTATTTTATGATTTGTTCTATTAATTCAGGAAATTTTTCAGTACCCATATCACCAATAACATAATGTCCATGATTTTTTAGGTCTACAATTTCCCCACCTAATGCTTCATGAAAAATTTTTAAACTTTCTTTTCCTTCTGGCTCTTCATTATCAGAGGTAAACATTACTACTTTATTTATGCTATCCTTAATTGATTTATCTATATCATAAGTATAAAACTTTTTTCTACCTTCATCATTTCCATCTGGTATTTTCCATGGAGCTACTAAAATTAGTTTAAAAATTTTCTTCTTTGTTTCTCCAAGCCAACGAACTAAAAAAGCACAACCACAGCTATGCCCTATTAGGATAGTGTTTTCATCAACTGTATATTTTTCAAATTCCTCTTTAAATTTTTCATAATTTGGGCTCCAAGGTTCTGGCATTAGGGGAGTCTCTGTTGGAATATTGTTTTGAGAGAGTTGTTTTTTTGTCCATGGTATCCAATGTTTATCATGGGTTCTTTTCTCTGGATCCATAGCCTTTTCAATATTAGAGGGACATCCATGGATTATAATACATTTTAAATTTGTCATAAAATAAATATTTTATTTAGTCCGCGAACCGCATGCGCGGTGTTGTGTGATGTTTAAATCGGCCAGAATATTTAACTGAGATTTGCAAGTCTATAGCCTCCATCAATAGTAAGAACTTCGGCACAGACGGCGTCATTTTTTATTAGAAATACTATTGCATCCGCAATTTCTTCTGGTTGTATCATTCTTTTGATTAAATGCACTGAACCAAGTTTTTTTTGTTCTGCTGCCGTTGGATTATCCCACATAGACGTAGCAACTCGTCCAGGAGCTATGGCATTAACTAAAATTTGTGGTGCCAATTTTTTCGCTAAATTCTTAGTGTAATTTTCTAAAGCTGCTTTAAAAGCAGCGTAGGCAATCGCTGTTGGTCTTCCATATCCAAGCCGGCCATGAATAGAGGATATATTAATAATTTTTCCTTGCCGCATAATATTAAGAGCGTATTTTGTTACCATAAAAGCTCCAAGCAAATTATTTCTAAATATATTTTCAAATACTTGAATGTTAGTATGATTATCATTTTCATCAAAAATTCCAGCATTATTTACTAATATATGAAGTGAGGAAAAATTTTTTTTGATTTGTGTAATCATTTTTTTAATATCATCCTCATTTGTAATATCAGCTTTAATAGCAATATTGTGTTTTGAATAAATATTGCATTTAGCTAATACTTTATCAGCAGATTTTTTATCTGTTTTATAGTTAATAATCACCGAACAACCTTCTTTAGCTAAAGCGATTGCCGTAGCGGCACCCATACCTTTTGATGCTCCTGTGATTAGAGCTACTTTATTTTGTGTTTTCATAAGATTATTGTAAGGCCGATTTAAATTTCACATAACAGACAAGCGTATGCGACGTCCCGAAACGAGCTTTGCGGTATAATTGTGCGGAGCACACCGCAAAGGCGAGTAAGGGATGTAGGTGAAGACAAAAACAGAAAAGCTAATCTAATTTCTTAATAGCATTTTCATACCACGGCCGAGCAATTTGTTTAGCTTTTTCAGATGTTATTCTATTAAACATCCAGTCAAATTTACCTCTTATTTTTTCTTTACCATCTTGCTTTACTAAGACAGTTAAAAAATGATCAATTTGATTTTCAAGAAAGCTTAGACTATCGGCATCTTTAATTAGATTTTGTTCATCATTTCCACCTTCTTCATGTCTAGAAACAAGCATTTTCACTTTAGCTATTATTTGGTCATCAGCATTTTGTTTCTTTAAAAACTCTGCTATTACCTCCGCACCCCTTTCTTCATGAGGTCGCAAAATTTCAGTAGCAGTATAGCTAAGCTTTTCTATATTTTCCATTACATCATTTTGTCTGAAAGCTCTTTCTATATCATGAGCGACTGCGGCTATTTGCATAGCTTCATCAGCCTGAGGATCTAATTCTTTTAGCCAATAGACTGTTCTTAAAAAATGCTTAATCCCTTGGGGCTTATTGGCTTTGTTGAAAGAATCAATAACAAATTGCTCGGCTTTTTTGTATAATTTATTATCCATAATATTTAACTGTTTTTGTCTGAACCGCATACGCGGTGTTAGGCGATGAATGTGGCGTTAATAATCATTGTTATAGTTATTGAAAAAGTTGTAAGAATAATAAAAATTCCGAAATGTTTGAAAGCCCTAGAAAGACGATAGTTAGTTGCGGATTTCAATATATCATACACACATTCATATTCACATATTTTATCAAAATGGTTTTTATTTTTATATTTTGTGGAGCACGTGGTTAAAAAAGATTTATGATATTTTTTCATATTTAAATAATCTTCAAATATTGGTAGGTCAAAAAAATCATCCACTACAGTAGGTAAGTTTATGTCAATATTATGACTACCAATGTCAAATTGTACTTGTGGGTTCTTTAATTCCCCCATTATAGCCTCTCCATTTAGTAGTTTAGTAAAACTACTTCTTTTTAAAAATGGCCACCTTCTCCATCGTTTTTCTTTTTTTATGTCATCATAAAATATGGATAAATTTTCTTTGAACCGTTCAATTTTATCTCTTTCCCATAAATCGGCTAATGTTATTAGGGCAATACCCAAACCCACAATAATAGAGCTAGAGGCTATGATATTATTTATTTCGGAATTTTTACTAATTAAAAGGTCTATTAAAAATATGGCAGTTAAAATTCCAGATATTTTTGCAATTAAATTTAATTTCATATATTTTGTATTTACCACATTTTTCGCCTAACAGCGCGGGTAGCTGAAGTTCCGCCCTGTTCGATTATTCTATTATTATAGCGCGAAGTGGGGGCGAAGCACTAGATAGTGCAGCAAGAATGGGCGGAATTTGGGCGGAGCCTATACATATTTAACACTAATAAGTGCAACAACATCTAGGGCAGGTACAATTTTCAGGTGGCAAGGGTTGTTTTTGTATCGCTTCATCGATATTATATTCCTTTCCATCAAGTTTTTTACAAGCATCACAGCAATCATCTGTACAAGTAATAATAACTATTGAACACCCACTTTTTTTATATTCAAGTAAATCATAATAAAGTCTTTTTTGAGTGGTCTTGTTTGATTTTTTACCCTCTGACTCAAGTATTCTTTCCATTTGATAATAAAGAGCTCTAATATTTCTAGTATTACCTGATTGCATATTTTTTAAAATATATTCATTACATATAGACCATATTGTGTCATTTAAATTTACACTTTTTTGTCGGCGAGCAAAAACAACCTGTTCCGTGATTCCGCAGGTGTCGCCGACTGCAGATAGGAACTTGTTAACGGGTGTTTTTTCACCACGTACCCATTCTATCTTTTGCTTGTTTTTGAAAAACATTTAAGTGTTAAATATGTATTGGCGTAGCCAGGTACCCGCTGTTGTGCGATGTTCTCTTTTGTGAAAAAAATCTAATATAATTTTGGCACTTTTTATCCGTTTTAATATTGTTCAAGAATTTCTATGTTCTCACCATCAATAGAAACTTTGGCTTTTATTGTATTTTTCACAGTTCCGCCAAAAGCATTTTTTCCTCTAAATGTTGTATTAACAATAAGATGATTTTTCATGTCCCAATAAGTCGTTTCTACATGTTCATAGCTTTTAGGGTCATTCATTGCATTTTTTATCAATTTTGTAAGTTGAATGTGAGAGCCGTCCCAAGCACTAAATTGTTTTTCAATCATTTTTTTTCTTGCCTCCGCCTCTTCTTCAGCCTTTTTTCTTTCATACTCAACTAATTCTTTCTCAGTGAAAATACGATTGACTATTATTTTTTGTTCGGATTGTCCATTGCTATTTGAAACTTTTAAAGTAAAGGTATTTTTTTCGTCTGATAATTTTGCAGCATAGCTGAATGTTCCATTTTCTGTTTTTATTACTACCCCGTTTATGTCAAGTATCGCATCTTTTGGATCAATAGTACCTTTTATGGTCGTTTCACTAGCTTGAATAGCAAATCCTTCATTTGGCTCGGTAATCGCCAAGCTGGGGGTTCTGTTGAGGTGAGAATAAAGTCCGAGGAGTACGACGAAAAGCACAATTGCTAAAACAGTACCAATATATTTTTTCTTTTTATTCAATTTTGATTTTTTCCAAATATACCAAGTGAGAATTACAGGGATTGATATATACCAAATCCCTATAGCGAGAATAACCAAAAAGGCTTTTCCGATCCATTTTAGAATTTTTTTATCTTTATCACCAACGGAAGCTGGCGATTGTTCGTTTGGACTTGTCATAGTTTTACTTATTATAATTAATAATAAAAAGTGCCAAAATTATCCTTTATCTTTATTTTTTCACAAAAGATAATTTCGCACAACAGTCGTGCATACGCGAAGTCGCGAGTGAAAGTGGCGGTGGTAAAATTACGAGCGAAGCGAGGAGACCACCGACACGAAACGAGCGATTTGCGCGAGCTTAATATCTACTTTTTAAATTGCAGAAAAATATTCTTTTACTTGAAACATTTTTGATACTACTGGCTTGCCGCGTATGCTGTGTTAGCTGATGTAGCGAAAAGCAGACTATGTTTCCTATTCAGTCTCTTCTGGAGTCGAGTCTTCCAAGTATCTATCACATTCTGTGGCAATCAGTTCACGTAGATTTGAGGTTGTATCTTTGTCGAAGTTGAGGCGCGCTTTGTTGTGAATGGCAGTCAAAGGACGTAATGTCTCGGTCGTTTTTGATAGCCCAAATCCTTCGGCATCGCCTAGCATAGTAAGGCGACCGCGCTTGATGTATGACTTGAGCATTTTTATTGCGGTTTCATCATCATACGAATCTATAATAGTTCGGATAGCATGCTGTGTTTCATTCCAGTCCTCGGAGCGACGCAGTTCCTCGATGCCGATGCTCATGGTAAAGTCGAGAAGATCAGTCGTCTTTTTATCAATCTCGCTGGTTTGCTTTTCTTTGTTATAGACTATATCAGGAATGTTGAGTACTGGTTCCGAAACGTCGACACCCTCTTTTTTTCTGAAGATAATGTCACTCGGCAGCACTTCCCCAATTGCTCCATATTCATCGTGGATGTTACGGATGTAGCGAGCCGACTGGGCAAGTGCTTCAAAACGGTCAATCTCATCAAGGTCGTCGCCCTCAATCATATCTGAGCGAAAAATATCTTGAAGGGGTCGGCTCGCGCGGTAGATATCGGGATCTTTGATCTCGATGCCCCATTCATGCGAAGCATACTCATTTTCGAGTCCAAGACGTTTCGCGTTTTCAGCTATTTCCTCTGGTGTACCTCGGTAACGTTTCGTACCCGGAGCCAAGAATCTGAAAAACCAGCGAGGATGTTTCTTAAGCATTTCCACTGGGTTTTTGACCGTGTGTTCGTCATAGGTACGAAGAACTGCGTCGCCCATCCGATCAACTTTCGAAATCATACCGCGCATGTCAAATACCATGCGGTCGCCATCATAGTTTACTTTTCCTCCGTATACACCAACGGTACTTTCATAGCCAAGCGCCTCCTTGGTTGGAAGATGAGACTCCTGCATTTTTTCTTGAACGCGAGAACGAACACTATCAAGTATTCCTTTTTTCTCGGGTTCGTTTGGTACGGGAGCTTGTTCAAATTTATTCATACAATTTTATTTAGTTGCTTTTCGCTATTTCAGCTAACAGGCCAGCGTATGCGAAGTCGTGATTGAGCCTATGTGGTAGAATTCGCGAAGCGACCACGTAGGCGAAAGAACGATTTGGGTGAGCGAGCTAAGACCAACGATTATTTTTATATTCTCTAACTCTTTTAATAAATTCTTGTATATCATCTTTATGAATTAGTAATTCATGGTACTCGCTAGGATCCCCTTGAAAACGTAAATCGTCACCTAGACTTGGGTATCCTTCAATTTTTCCATTCACATAACGACTAGCGTATTGTGATTGTTGTCGCAGTAGATCAAGAGCAATATCGCCAAAATGTACATATCCATTTTCATCAACATCAAATAGTTTACCCTCAATTTCTATTTGATCTTTAGGTTGTTCAAATTTCATATTTTTTATTGTTAGCTCGCGAACCGCATACGCGGTGTTGTGCGCTGTCAGATGTATTGAATTTTAAAAATTTGCAGCTCTTGACATATTATTAGATATATTATATTATAATATATCGGCTTTAATGGCCGAAACCCAGCTACGAGGCGGTCGTAGCAGTTCTTTCAAAGGAGTTGTCACATGACGGCCAAGAATGCTGTCGCCGACGATGTCCTCGGACGGATCACTCGTAAGCTTCTGGACTTGTTGCGTCGAATCCTTGAGGGTTCGGTGGAAACCACTCGGGCCTCATTCTTCATCCAGCGTGCAATCGAGAATCCGCCGACCCCCAAGACCCCCGGTCCGGGAGAAGCGGGCATCTACGTACTCGAGAGCTACTGGTGCTACGACAAGGCGAACTACGATTTCGCTACGATCAGCTTGGAGTGGGGTGGTGAGCCTACTTGGTTTTTCGAAGATCTTCTCAAGGAAGACATCTCGGAGGACGCTAGGGGCTTTTTGCTGCGCACGCTTCGGCGGATTTACGAAGCGCAGATCCCAGATCATGGTCGGCGGAGGATGATGCGGCTCTATCGCGTCTCTTACCGCAATTGTCTGGGAAATTTCGAGGGTTCTCTGGGTCGTCCACTTCGTGACCTTCATTTCTCGCTTGAGCCTGTTTGTGAGTTCGACGAACAAGGCGAACCCCTTCCCGTCGGAACACTGTAGTCTCAAGTACAAGGCAACATGATATCGTTCCCGCCGAGTAGCGTAAGCAAAAGGCGGGTTTTTTATTTGTATAAAATTTTAGATTAAGAAAATACATCTGATTGCGTACAACAGTCAGGCGTATGCGATGTCCCGAACGAGCTTTGCGGTAAAATAGTGCGGAGCACACCGCAAAGGCGAGTGAGGGATGTAGGCTAAAGCTTACACCTATTATATAGTAAAATTAAAAGTGCCTAAGCTAATTTAAGCACTTTTATTCTTTCTTTACAAGCAAACTCTAGTGTGAGCTTAGCCGCATACGCGGTGTTGTGTGAAGTACATGTTTTCCTTAGAAATTGTTTTATCAAATTTACTAGAAAATCCGATTTTGTTTTTAAAGATAGGTTATTTTATGCCCCAAAAGCAAATATTTGTTGTTGTGAATATGTGGGTTCTTCTATTTCTTCTTCAATCTCACCATTTAACATTTTTATTAAGTTGGTACCTATGTGATAGCCAAGATTTACTGGCACGGCATTGCCAATTTGTTTATATTGTTGAGAAACTGAGCCAGAAAATTTCCAATTGTCTGGGAATGTTTGTATTCTTGCATATTCTCTCACAGTGAGAGGCCTTGTTTCTTCTGGGTGACATCTCTCTGTTTGTTTTTGTGCGGGGCTACAAGTTAAAGTCAATGAAGGTTCATCCCAAGATAGTCTTCTTGCCATTCCAGTTTTGCCACCGCCCATATAAAAACTTGCCCCCATGTATTCTTTCTGTAAGTTTTCCGGTAAATCTCTCCAATATCCACCTGGTGGTATAAGTTTTAGAATTTTTTTCTTTTTTTCAGGGTACTCTTGTCCTTCAGATTTTGGACATTTATCAAAAGCTTCTCGTAGTGAAATTATATAGTCTTTTTCTTTTGGGAATACTATCGGAATATTTAGATCATTTCTAACGCCTATAATAATTAGACGCTCTCTTTTTTGCGGAACATCTAAATATTGGGAACGGAGGACTTTGTATTTTACCTTATAACCAATTTCTTCTAAAACAGAAATCATAGTTTTTAAAGTTCTTCCATTATCATGAGTTAGTAAGCCCCGCACATTTTCACCAATAGCTATTTTTGGCTGTACTTCTTTTACACATCTGGCAAATTCAAAAAACAATGTTCCTCTGATATCTTCAAAACCCATTTTTCTTCCAGCGTATGAAAAAGTTTGACAAGGAAAGCCGCCCTGGACAATATCAGCTTGTCCTTTTGTAAATTTTAAATTACGAATGTCATCTTCAATTACATTCCAATGAGGTTTGTTTATTCTTAAAGTTTGGCAGGCGTGTTTATCATATTCATTTAATAGAACGTGTTGAATGCCCGCATTTTCCATTCCTAATGCAGTGCCCCCAGCTCCAGCAAATAACTCAATAGCGGTGTAAGGGGATGATTCTTTATTTTTTAAAATTTTAAATTTATTGCTTTTGGTTCCTTGTGTTTTATTTTGTACCCGTTTGATTTCTTCTAAGCTAAAAATGCGGGCATTTTTGTCATCCCTAAAAGATTTTACAAGGCCTCTTTTGTCCCAACGCCTTATTGTATCGACTGAAATGTTTAGTAGATTTGCTGTTTGACCAGCAGTAAAATGTTTTTGTTTATTTTTCATATAAAAAATGATAGAGGATATCTATCATTAGTATATCATAATAACCACTGCCTATGCAAAGGTTATTATGTGGAAAAAGCCATTTGGAATAATTTAAAGTATTCCCTCATTTCTTTTTGGCTAAGATTATATTTATGTTTGTCCATTATAACCTTTGGCAATACTTCAAATAATTCTTGTAGAGCCTTTTCTCTTCCGGTTGCCAGCGCATAAAAACTAACGCCATCTATAACTCTTATTTTATTGTTGGAAGGGCGGCGTTTTCCATTCTTTTTATTATCTGAAGGCACGAAGGGCTTGTCATATTTTTTCTTTCCTTGTGGTATGATCTCTACAAAGTAACCAGTATAACCACTATATCTTTCCATTTTTAATTTTGATTTTATTGAATCATAAATCTCAACTTTATGGTTGCCTTTTGTAGTATTAAATTTATTTTTTACTTCCGCAATAATTTTCATTTTTTCATTTATGACGTCTAAGCCGCCCCCTTTACCTAAATTTTGCCAGTCATTAACAGAACCTAAAATATCTTGGTGAAAATCACCAATAGCATTTTGCATTGTTTTTTGAATTTGTCTAGCTTTTTCTAATTCCAGCCAGTCTTTACAAGATATTGAGTGAGTTACACCATGAAACAAGGCCGAAAAAGGGTCTATTACATTTTTATACAATTTTTTTTCTGCGTCATTTTCTGCAGCATCTATTACTGTAATAACTTTTTTTACTGCAGCGCATAGATCTTTGTCTGATATAAATTTTAGATAAGGCATGGGTATTTAAAAAATTATTTACTAAAGATATTATAGCTTAATTACTATATTAAATAAACAATTAAAAAAAATCGGATTTTTAATATTTCAAGCTTAATGATTTACTTAGGAAAACATGTATTTCATACAACAGACAAGCGTATGCGAAGTCACGAAGTGAGTGAAGGGGCTATAATTTCGGCAGAGCCGAGCCCCGAAATGAACGAGTGATTTGGGTGAGCGAGTTAAATATTATTGTTGTTTTATTTTAGTTTTCCCTAATTTACTTAATAGCTCCGCAATAAATCCGGATAATATTCCCACAATAGCTCCTTTTAGGAGTATTAACCAATTAAAATTATTACCTTGGAATTTTAATGCCAAAGAAATGATAGCTCCAATAATAATGCCCAATGTCAGTCCGCCCCACACTGCATTTTTTGATTTCCAATACATTAATAATAATATGATTGCTATTACGCCTAATATTATCCAAATTGTGTTCATGTTTTTATTTAAATTTATTTAACTCGCGAACCGCATACGCGGTGTTGTGTGATGTTTGAACCCTTTTTTATATTTTTTTAATATGATTATTTTCTAATACATATTCAGATTCGAAATTGAAGACATTTTTAGGAAGTGGATTTTTAGCAAAGGGATTATGGACTAATACTACCCGTTTACCCAATTTTTCATTTACAAGATTGATTAAATGATCAGTGCAGTAGATTATTGCTGAGATTTCTTTATGACTATTATTGCAAAAATAGGTTGTGTCAATTTCAATACCATTTTTCTTTTTTATTTTAGGGCGCAGTGAGTAGCCAGATTCTTTTGTTTTTAAATTTATTTGTTGATGCCCAACTGCAAAAACGGCACTGAGGATAAGAGGAAATCCAGGGTCAATATGTTGTGTTTCATATCTATTTATAGCAATAATAAATGGTTCATTATCTTTTACTTGTTGGTTTAAATATTTATTGATAAAAATATTATATTTTATATCTATCGCATTAGTTATTCTAATGATCATTTGTTCTTCTGGTAAATCTTGACACTGGATTTCTGACAGATCTTCAGCTACATACATTTCGTCTACAGCGTCATTTCCTCTTGATGCAGTAGTTGTTTCACACCAAGCTATTGAGTCTTCAATTTCGAATTTAATATCAGGGCCAGAGTTTGATTTAGAATATATTTTTATTTTTTGATCAAGAAATATACATGCAAGATACATTTCCCATAATCTTTGATGAAATTGATTTCTGGTTTCAATTAAAAAATTATCATCAGCATAGGGGTAATATTTTTTCCAAAGATTTTCAATAAAAATACGAAAATATTCTCTTTCCTTTTCATCTCGGTTGAAGATATAATTTTTATCTTGTGCTGATTTATTGTTAAAAAAGGGTTCAAATTTCATACAACAGACAAGCGTATGAGAAGTTGACCGTGGAGTAGCTATGATAAAATTATATCATCATAGCTACGAACGGGCAATTTGCGAAAACCAGCCTTTTTTGGCTGTTTTTCCTCATACGCGGTGTTGTGTGATGTCGAATTTTCTTAATATAAAGGCCATTATTTAGGGGAATTTTTATTATTTTTAAGATTGACAGAATGTAGTATTTATGATATAATACACTATTCGCCAAAAATAGACTAATTCTGGCTATTGGCGTGTACACCACAGTCAGGAGGTAAGAAAGATGTACGGACCTCTTTTTCAAATCAGTGACGAGCTCGTTTGGAAGGACGAGCCTGCCCCAGGGCACGAAGAGGCTGGCCCCTTCAAGGTGGCCACTGTCGAGAACAACAACGACCCTGATGCTTGCGTATGCGGTGCATCCCGCAAGAACGGTTACATTCACTACGACGACGTCGAAGAAGGTGACTGCTGCGGTGAACTGCCGGCACAGTGGGTGACGATCACCTGCAACGGGATCATCGTCAAGAACCGTGATGGCTCTGACGCCGTCTTCTGCTCTGACTGGTTCCGCAAGGCCTGAACGGCCAGCCCTCTACGAGACCCGGGTTAGAATAGGGTCTCATTTTTTTACTTCAAAAAATTCCCAAACTAAAAAATAATCTCTAAAAGATTATTTATCTAATGAATAGAAAATTCGATTTCATACAACAGCTTGTTTGTGCACCTATTGACAGTTTAGCCAATATCAGCCAACATGTAAATAGATATCATTAATCACAAATGCTTATGAAGAAAAGCAATTTGTCCCGTTTTCCACGGGATATTGAGAGCAAGTCTCGTTTTTTAATTGATCTGTCAACTGGTCATCCTCTGGCCAATCTGGTCCAAGAGCTCATTATCAGAGGATTTTCTCGTCGTACTATCAAAAGCTATTTGTCGCAGAACCAGCGATTTTTGGACTGGTTAGGCTCTTCAGCAAAAGAAGTCAGTTCTCAAGACATCAAAAATTATCTGCTTTATCTAAAATCTCAAGGCCAGAGCAATACTTCTCTCAACCAGACTATTTCCGCTCTAAAATTTTATTACAGCCAAATCTTAAAGAGGAAGCTGTTTTTTAATATCAAGCGGCCAAAAAAAGAAAAATTTTTACCGGTGGTTTTGACCAGAAATGAAGTTATAAAAATTATCAATGCTTCTTCTAATTTAAAACATAAACTACTTTTGTCTTTACTCTATGGCTCAGGACTAAGAGTGTCTGAAGTAGTCAAAATAAAAATCAGTCATTTGGATCTAGCTAGCAAAAGCTTGTTGGTCAAAGATAGCAAAGGCGCCAAAGATAGATATACATTATTAAGTGGTATTAGCTTGAAATTTTTAAATTTATACTTAGCACGATTGCCACGGGAGCAAAAATATTTGTTTGCCGGTCAGTCGGAACAAAGCCGATTAAGTCAGCGTAGTGCTCAAAAAATATTTGAGCATGCTTTGGAAAAGTCCGGCTTAAAAAAAGAAGCGTCTTGCCATAGTTTGCGTCATTCTTTTGCCACGCACCTCTTAGAAAAGGGAGTAGACATCCGCCATATTCAAAAATTATTAGGCCATCAGAATATCAAGACTACTGAAATCTATACTCAAGTAGTCAGAGATTTTTGGCAGGGCATCAGGAGTCCTTTGGATTAGTTTTTTAAAATTAGAAAACCGCTTCGCTCTGGCGAGCGAAGCGGTCGGGGTCACGAGGAGGCTACTTCTTGGTGGGAGGATCTTCTACCTGGATCTCTTCGTAGATCTCGCCACGGTAGACGGGGATAGAGCGCGGGGCATCAATGCCCAGCTGGACTTGCCCACTGTCAATGCCGACGACCATGATGGTGATGTTATCACCGATTTGGATTTTTTCTTCTACTTTTCTGGTGAGAATCAGCATGTCTTCCTCCTTGAGGACCTGAGAGTTTGTAAGCTTGAAACGAGCTGGGCTTACTTTAAGATTTTTCTTTATTTTTGTCAACTTGAAGCTGGCCAGGTTAGCAATCTTTGACTTTTTCGATTTTTTTGGGTATAAATATAGGCGTTAATATTTTGAAATACTAGCTGGAGTGGCATTTGCCCGCCGTAGTCCCGCATAGCGGGACGTAGGCGGGACTACGAGAATTGTGCATTGATAATAATATTTAAAAACTAAAGTTTTAATTTATACTTTAGAATATTTAAGCCGGAGTGGTGGAATTGGTAGACACGCTAGCCTTAGGAGCTAGTATCCGCAAGGATGTGGGGGTTCGAGTCCCTTCTCCGGTACCAAGTATTTATAAAGGGTGTGTAGCTCAGCTGGTTAGAGCGCTACATTGACATTGTAGAGGTCAGAGGTTCGAGTCCTCTCATACCCACCAGAAAATTTATTTTATTTATAGAGCGCCAATAGATTGTTTTACGACCAAAGTGATATTGCCTGCTGTTTTCCGAGCAGATTTTTATTATGGACAAAAAGTCCTTTTCGTGCTAGCCTTATTAGTTGTTTCTTGTCCCTTGTCTTGCTAGAGTCACAAAGAGGAGGCAAGCTATGAAGGCTGTCTTGTCGCTGGTTTTATCGTTGGTTTTGCTTGGAACCTGCATCACAGCGTCGGCCGATTATTATCGGCCATCCCTGGAGGAGACCTTGGTTCTTCCCGGCATTGATCCTTATTATTTCGGAGAATTTCTCGAGAGCGGCAACATCGTCACCAGCCCGCCTTATCAAGACATCTTTTTCTGGGTGGCTTATCACCACTCCGGCTGGGAAAAAATCACCATGATCCTATATTTCCCTCTGGATTTGGATCACGAAGAGGAGCTGGACGATTTTTGCCGGCAAAGAAACCTTAGTTGGTTTTATTACAACCTCTTATTAGATGGCGAGCATTGCACGGTTTTTTCCTTTATGTCTGCTGGCGAAGATGCCAGTCAGGAGTTGATAAAGCAGCTTTGGCATTTAGTTGACCTCTCTTTCATTTGCGAGATAAATATTGACTACTAGCAGTCAGCTTGCCCCCGAGCATTCGCTTGCCGCGGGGGCTTCTTTATTTTTTTCAAAATACAGAATAATTTCTTGGCCAAAGCCGTGGTGACTAGGAAAAAAATTTTGGCTTTACAAAGCAGGGATAAAATTTTATAATACAAGCAATGCTAGTATAAAAAATAAAAAGAAAAATATGGCAAAAAATAATATTGAAGCCAGAGAAATCCCGCTCAAAGACAGTGATGATTACATTGAAGAGCCTGACGGTGAGCTGGAAGAAGAAGGCCAGCTGTCGGTAGATGTTTATCAGGACGGCCCTAACATCTATATAAAATCAACCATTGCCGGCGTAGAGCCAGAAGATATTGATATTACTTTTGACAGCGATATGATCACTATTCGCGGCAAAAGGGAAAAAGATAAAAGCATCCGCCAGGAAGATTATTTTTATCAGGAATGCTATTGGGGCGGCTTTTCCCGCTCAATCATACTGCCGGTGGATGTCCAGGAGGAAAAAATAAAAGCTGAGCTGAGAAATGGAGTGCTTACCATTACTTTGCCCAAGGCCAAGCGCCGCGATATTAATATAAAAGTTAAAGACAACGACTAATGTTTATCAAAGACTTAGCTCTTTACTTTGACCGGCAGGAGCAAGACAAAACTTACTTCAAAGATCAAGCGGGCCGAGAAATTGCCATAGATAGCGGCCTGCTTTTAGATTATAGTGAAAAGAGCAAGCTGCTTTATCTCAGTCTTTCCTCTCAAAAGCAGGCCGAGGTCAAGGCCAAAGAAATTTTGAACGAGATTTTAAAGGATTAGTTTAATAGCACGTTTTATGAGGAGTATAAAAATTTCCAATATAAAGAAGAAAAAAGCTTTACTTTGGCCGCTTTTGTCTTTGGCGATTTTGGGCTTTTTGTTTCTGCTGTCCTGGGGCGGCAATTTTTTGCTTAACAAAAGCTACCAAGGCACTTTTTTAAAAGGCACTAAAGCCGGCGGCATAGATATCGGCGATCTTACTTTTGAAGAGGCCAAAAGCAAATTGGACAAACGCATTGAGTTCGTCAACCGCCGCGGCTTTGTCTATGTTGCCCCGACCAAAACCGTCACTATTTATCCAGTGGCCATGGCTACGGAAACAGGCGACAGTGTCCGTTTGATAGTTTCCTGGGACACGGTCCAGACTTTGGAAAACATCCAAAAAGAACAGGCGGACAGCCGCTGGCGGGATTTTTTCCGTAAACTGCGGATTTTTGCCATAGGCCGGAATTATCCTTTGGTGCATCGCTGGGATCAAGAGCAGCATTTGGCTCTGCTGAAAGAAAATTTTGCTGATGTTTTGACGGAAAAAGTTGAAGCGGGTTTTGAGTTTGTCTCGGCTAATCAAATCAGAATCATAGAAGAAAAACCGGGCAATTCTTTTGATTATGAAAAAGCCTTGATCCAGACCAGGCCGCTGATAGAAGAGCTTGATAGTTTTGATATTATGCTTTATTCCAGCCAGGATTATCCGGCTATAAATAGCCAGGCAGTCGGGAGTCTGGAGCCGGTTATTTTAGCTTCTTCTCAAGCCGGTGATATTTTACTCACCAGCCAGGATAGGCAGTGGTCAGTAGCCAATGATACTTGGCGCCATTGGCTCAAAGTAAAAACCAAAGCCAATGGCCGTGATTTTTATCTCGGTATCAGTCAAGAACTTTTTGACGCTTATTTGCAAGAAGCAGGTATCAAAGAAAAAGTAGAAAAGCCAGTGCAAAATGCCCGTTTCAAGTTATTGGATGGAAAAGTGAGTGAGTTTATCAATAGTCAGGATGGAGTGTCCATTGATTTGTCGTCCAGTGTCAGCCAGCTGGAAGAGCTTGTTATCTCTGGTCAAGAATTAGCTTTGGAGCTGACTCTTAGCACAGTCGAGCCGGCAGTGGCTGTTACCGATGTCAATGATTTGGGGATAAAAGAAATTATCGGTACGGGCATTTCTGATTTTAAAGGCAGTCCGGCCAATAGAATTCACAATATCGGTGTTGGCGCCAGCACCTTAAACGGCATGCTGATAGCCCCGGGCGAGGAATTTTCCGTAGTCAAAGCTTTGGGTAAAGTAGACGCCGAGCATGGCTATAAGCCGGAGCTGGTGATAAAAGGCAATCAGACCATACCAGAGTACGGCGGCGGCCTTTGTCAGGTCAGCACCACTATTTTTCGCGGCGCCCTAGACACGGGACTGCCCATTACAGAAAGGCGCAATCATTCTTATCGAGTGATTTATTATGAGCCGGCCGGCACCGATGCTACTATTTATAGTCCTTGGCCGGATTTGAAATTCAAAAACGACACGGGCCATCATATTCTCATCCAGTCGCGCATGGAAGGCAGCAAGCTTTATTTTGATTTTTGGGGAACAGGCGATGGTCGCATAGTACGCATGACTGAGCCTATTGTTTATAATATAGTTGCGCCGCCACCAAAAAAAGTCATCAAAACCACGGACTTGGCTCCGGGCCAGGAAAAGTGCACGGAAAAAGCTTATAACGGCGCTTCCGCCAAGTTTGATTATAGTGTTCAGTATTTCAATAAGCCCGAGCCGGTAGAAACCACTTTTTATAGCCATTATGTGCCTTGGCAGGAAGTCTGTCTTTTGGGGGTAAGCGAAGAGGAACTAGCCGAGTCAAACAATGGCAATGCCACTTCCACGCCGGATAACTCCTAAACAAAAAACCTCCTAATCAAGGAGGACTTTGTTCTATCTTTTAGAGCAACTGTGCCCAAGAAAATCATTTCTTGAAAAAAATTCAGCCGGAGCCGAATTTCATCGGAAAAATGATCCCCATGCTTGTCGTGGACACAGTTGCCCGAAAAGATAGATTTTGGAGATCGGATTTTATTTTTGTTTCATTATGACTAGGAATAATAGCATAGGATTGGAATCTTGTCAATACCCCCTGTTTTTTGCTATAATTTAAGGGATTTTTCAGCTTGACGTGGCATTTTTTTTGCGTTATCATCTTTATCATCTAAATAAGCTAATTTTAATAAAATCATGGGACTGCCATCACAAAAAAGGACCAAGTCTTCAGCTCGTCGTCGAGCAGCTCACTTTGCCTTGAAAAATTTCGGCAAGAACAAATGCAGCAATTGCCAAGCCAGCATTTTGGCTCATCGCGCTTGCCCCAAGTGCGGCTACTTCAAAGGTGAGAAAAAAATAGCCACTGGCGGCCGCTTGAACAAAAAATAGTTTTAAGCTAATGGCGAACCGACACTTATCAAGAACACTGGCTTTGCAAGTTCTGTTTGAATGGGATTTTAGCAAAGGCAGTCATCAAGTGGAAGAAACCCTAGAGTATCTCCGACGGGAATTTGCTCCTGATTTTGATGATCAGGGCTTTTCTTTGCAGCTGGTAAAAAACATTATTGACCATCACCGAGAAATAGATGCTCTGATAAGCAAGTTCGCACCAGAATGGCCGCTGGAGCAGATAACTACCAGCGACCGCAATGTTTTGCGTATTGGCGTCTATGAACTGAAGCTGGCAGCGGAAATTCCTCCCAAGGTGGCGATAAATGAAGCAATAGAACTGGCCAAGGCCTACGGCGGCGATAGTAGCGGCAAGTTTGTCAATGGAGTACTGGGCAGCATCTATAGAGAGATGGTTCAAAAAGGAGAAAAACAAAGTTTGTCCAGCCAAGGCATCAAAGAAGTCTCGGTCGGCGGAGTTATCTATCGCCAAGCCGATGATGGGCTTTACTTTGTCTTAATCTTGGATGCTTACGGCAAATGGACTTTTCCCAAGGGTGGCATTAAAGAGGGCGAGGATGAACAAGCAGCAGTAAAGCGCGAACTGGAAGAGGAGACCGGCCTGAAAAATCTAAGAATTTTGGGCTACTTGGGAGAAAGCGAAGTCAAGGTGCACAAGCCGGACAAGCGTCCTTATCGCAAAATAATCAAATACTTTTTGATAGAAACCCCTGACAGCAAATTGGTAGTGCCGCAAGTGAGCGAGCTCAAGGACGTCAAATGGTTTAGCCGTCAAGAAGCGCTGGAAATTATTGGCTACGAAAACGCCAAAGATATTTTTGTCCAGGCCCTAAATGAAATAAAACAAGGATAATGCAAAGGGATATAAAAAAATTGGAAGCCAATCTGGGAGTAAGATTCAAAGATAAAAATCTTTTGCGCAGCGCTTTGGTGCATCGCTCTTATTTGAATGAACACAAGAATTTTACTTTGGAGCATAATGAGCGCTTGGAATTTCTGGGTGATGCTGTTTTGGAGCTGGCGGTGACAGCTTATCTTTACCGTCGTTATAGCGATCCGGAAGGAATCTTGACCAACTGGCGCTCTTCTTTGGTCAATGGCGAGCGCTTGGCGGCTATTGCTGAGGATTTGGGAGTTTATAATTTTCTTTATTTGTCCAAAGGCGAAGCCAAAGACAGCAACAAAAAAGCCAGGCAGTATATTTTGGCCAATGCCTTTGAAGCCATAGTCGGAGCGATTTATCTGGATCAGGGATTTCGAGCAGCCGACAAGTTTGTCCGCAAAACTCTTGTTATCCAGCTGGGTCGTATCATTAAGCAAAAATTATATATTGACGCCAAAAGTCGTTTTCAGGAAAGAGCTCAAGAGCAAACCGGACTGACGCCTTATTACAAGGTGTTGTCCGAGTCTGGGCCGGATCATCACAAAAAATTCGTGGTGGGCGTGTTTTTGGAAAAAGAAATGATAGGCAAGGGTGAGGGCTATAGCAAGCAGTCCGCCCAAGTTCAGGCTGCTGGCCAAGCACTGGAAAAAAAAGGCTGGCAATAATTAGAATTGATTATCAAGGCGTTCCGACTGGGACGTTTTTTGATTTGCTCCAGTTTCTGACGAGAAACTGGGTTGACAGTAAAATGTTTTTTGTTATGATAGAAAAGATCAGAGTTCCCCCCGGCCGCCGCTAAAGACAGGAAAGGGGCTCGGTTGTCCTTGAGTCGCATCTTGGACGCCTTTCCACTAAGTTGACGCATCTTCAGACGTGCAACTTTAGCGGCGGCCTCAAATTCAGGCGCCGTAGGGTCATGCCTTTGATCGGCGGGCTGGTCATTGGTATTTTTTTGAGAGATGGGCTTTGGTCGCTTAGGACACAGTGGCCAAAACTACCGAAGGTCTTTCAAAATACGGCTTAAGAAACCTCCCTTGAGCCGACAAATCAGCGACCTACCCTACGGCGCTCCCTTACTGACCGTTTAGCTTTTGCTAGGCGGTCTTTGCTTTTTCCGGCTTAGTGATTTTTATCAATATTTGTGTTAAAATAAGACAGTGTTATTTAACTGCAAGATCAATGTATGTATTTAGAGAAGTTAGAAATTCAAGGATTTAAATCTTTTGCCAATCCAGTGGAATTGGTTTTTAACCGCCAGCTGACTGCTATAGTCGGCCCAAACGGTTCGGGTAAATCCAATGTGGCTGACGCTGTGCGCTGGGTTTTGGGCGAGCAGAGCAATAAGACTTTGCGCAGCAAAAAAGCCGAGGATGTTATTTTTGCCGGCTCAGACAAAAAAAGCCGCTTAGGCTTTGCCCAAGTGAGCCTTTTTCTCAACAACGCCGGCCGCCAGGCTGACCTTGATTATGATCAGGTAGTTGTCAGTCGTCGGGTGGAGAGAAACGGCGAAAGCGAATATTTGATAAACAACAACAAAGTCCGCCTGCTTGATGTCCAGCTGCTTTTGGCCAAAGCCAATTTTGGCCAAAAGACTTATAGTGTTATTGGTCAGGGCACAGTTGACTCTATTTTATTGTCTTCAGCTCAGGAGAGGAAAGAGTTTTTTGACGAAGCCACCGGCGTCAAACAGTTTCAAATAAAAAAAAGCCAGTCGGAAAATAAATTGACTGCGGCTAAAGAAAATTTGGCACAAGGCGATAAAATTCTAGCTGAGCTGGAGCCAAGATTGCGCAGTTTGACTCGCCAGGTCAGGAAATTGGAAAAGCGGGAAAAGCTCCAAGTTGAGCTGAGGCAAAAACAGACTGATTATTACAGTTTTTTGTCTTTTGGCCTAAGCAAGGATTTAAAAGAAAAAAAAGAAATTTGCCGCGGCCTAGAAAAGGAGGCGTCTGATCTCAATCAAAAATTGGTGGAAATTCAAACTGCTTTAGACAAAGAAAGCCGAGCTTCTTCCCGTCAGGAAGTTTTTGAAGAGCTCCGCCGCCAGCTAGCGGCCGGCCAGGAAAAAATAAACAGCCTGCTCAAGAAAAAAGCAGTTTTAGAAGGTCAAGGCGACCTCAAGCTGATTGCCAAGGGTCAAGGTGATTTGGTCTGGCTGGGCAAAAGAGGCGAAGAAATAGAAAGAGCTTTAAAAAACAGCCAAAATTTGCTGGCTGAAAAAGAAAGAGCCGCCCAGAAAGCAATTGCCGAGCTGGCGACTTTAGAAGAAAATCGAGCCAGAATTCTTTTGGAATTTCAAGAGCTGGAGGACAAGCTGCTCAATCAAGATTTGCCACCGCAAGAGCTAGCCAAAAAAATGGAAGATATTTGCCGCCAGCAAGATGATTTTGAAAAGTCATTGGCCACTATCAGCAGCCTAGAAGAACTGTCGGCTTTGCGCGATGCTTGTCGCCGTCTCAATCATGATTTGCAGGAGCTCTATGGCCGGATAAAAAACAACAGCGATAAAGATCGTTCTTTGTGGCAAAAAGAATTCAATCAGCTTTTGTCAACCAAGGATAATCTAGTGTCAGAAATCAGCGGCGCCAAAACCAAAAAAGCTTTGCTGGAAAGCGACTGCCAGCGCCTCCAAGAAGAAATAAAAAATCTCCAAGCCGAGCGGACAGCGGTGCAAAAAGATAAAAAATTGCTAGCTGGCCAATCTGATGCCGATAGCGATCTGGCCGGCCAGCTGGCTGAACTGGATAAGGTCATTGCTCAGGAAGAAGTCAATCTGCAAAAGAGCGAAGAGGAGATAAAAAATTTCAATCAAGAGGAAGAGAACAAGCGCCGGCAGCTTTTGGAGGCGCAAAAAGATTTCCAGGGCTTGCAAAATTCGTTTAACCAAAAAAACAGCCACTTGGGTGAAATCAAGGTAGAATTGGCTAGACTGGAAACTCGGCAAGAAGAGTTAAATAAAGAAATATCTCAAGAAGCCGCTAGTTTTGATCTGCGGCCGGTAGATGATTTGAACCCGGAAAAAAGCAAAGCGGAAATTTTGTCTTTGAAAAATCAATTGGCTATTATTGGCGGCATTGATGAAGAAGTGATAGATGAGTACAAGGAAGTCAAAGAGCGTTATGATTTTTTGAAAAATCAAAGCGAGGATCTCAAAGAAGCTATCAGTCATTTGGAAAAAATTATTAAAGATCTGGATCAGTCTATTGCTTCTCAGTTTGATCAGGCCTTTAAAAATATCAATAAATATTTTAGCGAATATTTCAAAAAATTGTTCAATGGCGGCAAGGCCGAGCTGATTTTAAATATTGAAGAAACTAAATCAGAAAAAAATAATTCAGCAGAAGAAGGCGGTCAAGTAGAAATTGAGATCAAAAAACAGTATGGCATAGAAATCAAAGCCACACCGCCGGGTAAAAAGCTCTCCAGCATCAACATGCTTTCCGGAGGAGAAAAAGCCCTGACCTCCATTGCTCTTATTTGCGCTATTATTGCCAATAATCCTTCGCCTTTTGTGGTTCTAGACGAAGTGGACGCGGCTTTAGACGAGGCCAATTCCATTCGTTTTACGGAAATTTTGGGAGAGCTGTCCAGCAAAACTCAGTTTATTACCATTACTCATAATAGGGCAACAATGTATAAGGCAAAGATTATCTATGGTGTGACTATGGATGATGAGGGTGTATCGCGTCTTTTGTCCATGAGTTTTGAAGCGGCTGACGAAATTGCCGCTTAAATTGGGTATAAAATAATAAAATCCGGCTTAGCGTCGGATTTTTACATTGACAAAAATATAAATCTTCAGTTATGATTAAAATTGCCGTGCCCTAAAGGCAATTAATAAAAACTCTCGTTCCAAGGAGGAAAGATGACTGCTCAAGCCGCTGCCAATAACGGGATCGAAGATCTGTTGGTTAACCACAATGTGGTAGCCATCACCTTCAACGATGGTTTCGTCCAGGTGAGTAAGATCACCAGCATCAATCAGACCAAGGGCACGGTTCGCTTCATTCCCTTTGCCGGCCAGCCACAGAGCCGGCTGCTGGTGGACATCCAAAAAGTCCACATCGCCTAGTAGTCAGCCCAGCCGCTCTCAAGTGGCTGGGCTAAATTTTTTATTTGACAAATCAGTTTTTAACGATTATGTTTTATTTGTTTGTCAATGTCCTTTGTCACTGAGGTGTCTGTTTTCTCTAACCAGGAGGCTGGCCATGAGTTACTTTCTTTTGACTATCAATGCTCTTTCTGAAGCAGAGAAGTCCGATTCTGGCAACCCGTTGTTTGGGGCGGTTATTATTTTTATTATGGCGATTTTGATACTTTGTATTTGGTTTACGGTAAAACCACCAAGAAAAAGCAGGGAAACAAAATTGGGCCACCAAGCTTCCGTTGAGGAAGTCTGGCAAATTATTTTGGAACTCAAGTCCAAACGCAAGCGCTCTTTTTCCGCTTTCTATATTTCCGAAAAAATACAAGGAAGTAATACTAGGCAGGTAGGCCAGGTTCTTTTGCAACTAGTAGACCAAGGCAAGCTAGAGAGGGACTATGGCGATTGTGTTCATGAAGAAGTGTTTCTCATCGTTTACGACTAGATATATTGGCTTTGCCTCAGAATAAATCCAGCGACCGCAAGGCCGCTGGATCTTTTATTTTCCGTAAACGTTTTTTAGAAGATCAAGGTTTTTACCACTGTCTCTCAAGTAGCGGACATTGAGGTCGCGCAACTTGGCGCAAGCTTCTTTTTCTTCGGGAAGGTCATTTTTTTCCAGCATTTCTATAAAAGCTTCAAAGTCCTTGATAAAGCAATGCCCGCCAGCGCCGCGTCCGCCTTGGTGTATCACTGACAAGTGAGTCGGGCCAATACGGGGATCAGCTGAGAGAGCTTCTTTGATAATTTCAAAATCCAAATTGTGCTTAACTATCAAATCATAAAAAATATTCATAAACACTACTTTGAAATAAAACCAGCAATTGCCGCCATATTTGATCATTTCGGCATTTTCGCAAGAAGTAATTAGATTGTAAGGCGCCGGCGGCAAAGTGCTCATGACTAACTCAGCTTTTTGGTAGAGATCAGCATTGTTGATATCGGTGATACCGACAATATTTCTATTGGGATGGCGAGCATCATAGGCCGCGGTTTTTTCGGTTAAAAATTCTGGACTATGCATGATTTTTATTTGTGGATAAAGCGCCTGCATTTTTTGGGTAGTGCCCAGTTGAATAGTGGATTTTATGACAGCGATTTTTCCTTTTCCGATTAGTCCCAGCACTTCTTTAAGAATTGAGTCATCAAAACCTTTGGGGGTGGTGGGGGTAGGCACGGCAATTAGAGTGATATCGCAAGCCTTAATTTTTTCTTTGTTATCTTTGTATTTTTCAATATCATAGCGGACTATTTGATATCCGCGATTTTCAAAATCATCGGCATAGTTTTTGCCGATAAAACCCTGGCCAATAAAGCCGATAAGCGGTTTGTTTGCCATTTTTTTGACTCAATTATTAAAATTAACTGCTTAATTATAGCAATTAGTTAAATATTGTCCATCTTTATCAATCATTTTTTTGTTAGTTTGGTATTGACAAAGATAGAGCAAATATAGTAATATTGACCCCGTTATTATAAGGGCGTATAGCATATGGCTAATGGCCGAAAAAAGTAATATAGATTATAAATTATATTAAAGATAAACAGCTTATAGAATTGTATACCATTGGCAACAAACTATAAGTCATAAGCAAAATTATGTTAGCAATCAGATTTCAAAGAACAGGCCGAAACAAACAACCTTATTATCGGGTGGTAGTTTCGGAAAAGACCAAGGATATGTATGGCCGGCATTTGGAGATTTTGGGCACCTACAATCCCCGCAGCAAAGAGATAGCTCTGAAAGTTGAGCGGATTAAATATTGGCTGGAAAAAGGAGCGCAAGCTTCCGATGTTGTTTTCAATCTTTTTGTCCGAGAAGGGATACTGGCCGGCAAAAAGAGAAAAGCCGTGGCTATTTCCAAGCGCCGCCAAGCCAAGCAGGCCGAAGCGCAAAAAGCCAAGGAAAAAGACCAAGTTCCAGCTGATCAAGTTGGCAGCGAATCTGAGTCAAAAACAGAGCCTGAAGCAAAAGCCGAAACTGAGTCAAAAACAGAATAAAATTGACCTTTGAAATAAATAACGCTATAATTGATTTGAAGTATTTTTATTAACACTTAATTAAGAAGATAATTAACCAAAAAGAAATGGACGATAAAGCATTTTTAGAGACCGTTGTCAAAGCTTTGGTCGACAAGCCGGAAGACGTAGTAGTCGAAAGGAATATCGACGAAAGAGTCGTTCTTTTAACCTTAAAGGTTAACCCAGAAGAAATGGGGAAAATTATCGGCAAGCAGGGCCAGACTGCCCGCTCCCTTCGCACTTTGTTGCGCATCATTGGCAACAAAAATAATTCCTATGTAAACCTCAAGGTTTACGAGCCGGAAAAAGAAGGTCGCAGCGGCGGACAGCGTTCGGAAGCTAACGACGTGGACGATCTCAAATTGTAATATAAATTTGTACATAAAAATCTTGAAAGACCCCGGGCTGTAAGTCTAGGGGTCTTTCGTTTTTTCATGATTTATAGTATTTTTACTTTATGAAAATAACTATTTGTAGCAGTTTGGATTTTTCTCAAGCAGTAGGCGAGGTAGCCAAAGAGTTAAATTTGCTCGGTCACCAGATTTTTTTGCCAGCTACGGCAGAAAAAATATTACAAGGGCAGGTCAAATTAGAAGACATTAAAAAGGCCAAGGCTGACGGCAGTATTGCTAAGCAGGCTATAGAAAATAATGTCATTATGACCCATTACAAAAAAATACTAGCTTCAGAGGCTATTTTAGTTTTGAATTATTCCAAAAACAATATAGCCAATTATATAGGCGGCAGTGTTTTTTTGGAAATGGGACTAGCTTATGTGAATAATAAAAAAATATTTTTATTAAATAACATGCCAGACATGCCTTATTCAGATGAGCTCTTGGCTATGGAGCCAATAATTTTAAGCGGTGATTTAAAGAGAATTAAATAATATGAAATTTGAAATACTGACAATTTTTCCGGACAGCTTGGACAGTTATTTTAATTGTTCTATTTTGGCCAAAGCTCAGCAGAAAAAATTGATTAGCATAAATACTCACGACATCAGAGCCAATTTTACTGATAAGCACAAACGGGTTGATGATACGCCTTATGGTGGCGGGCCAGGCATGGTTATCCAAATAGAGCCGGTTTATAAAACTCTTAAAAAAGTTTATCCCGGCCTTTGCCAAGGCTCTGGCTCTCAGGCGCGCAAAAATAAATCAACGCGGGTAATACTGCTGTCGCCTCAAGGAAAGACCCTTGATCAAAATGAAGTCAAAAGACTAGCCAAGTATAAAAAATTGATTTTGATAGCTGGCCATTATGAGGCAATTGATGCCAGAATTGATAATTTTGTTGATGAAAAAATATCTTTAGGCAATTTTGTCCTCACTGGCGGCGAGCTGGCGGCTGCTTGTTTGGTGGATGCGGTTTCTCGGTTGGTACCGGGCGTGGTGGGCAAAGAGGAGTCAGTCCAAGACGAGTCTTTTTCCCATTATGACAGCCAGACCAAGGAATTCAATGTGGAATATCCTCAATATACCCGGCCAGAAGTATTCTATCCCCAGGGTAAAAAAGGCCAAGGCCTAAAAGTACCGTCGGTTTTGCTTTCTGGCAATCATAAAAAAATAGAAGAATGGCGGGCTAGTCAGACCAAAAGCAAGTCTTGACAAACTTCAATTTTTCCTCTATCATAGTGGAGCATTAATTTTAAGGTAAAAGCAAACGTAGCTGATTGAAAACAATTGATCCGTCTGCTGGCGGAGCAAATAAAAAGACAGTAGTGTCTAAAATTTTCAGACCTGGCTGTTTTTTCTTAACGTTTTTTCTTAAGTAGTTACCAGATCGGCTATTTGTCGCTTTGAGCTTAAAAATAGTTATTTGACAATTTAAACATGCGTTTAATAACTTGGAAGTGATAGGTTTTTAGTCCCCTGTATTTTACAGGGTCCGCCTTAGGCGGAAATTCCAAATTTTTTTTCAAATCAAATTTGAGCAAAGCTCAAATTCTATAAATTTTATTTAAGAGTTTTCCCGCCTTTGGCGGTGGGATCCTGTTGATTTTTATCTTTTGATAAAGATTAATAAGATTTTACTCTTTCTTAAAACTTTTATTTAAGAGTTTGATCCTGGCTCAGGGTGAACGCTGGCGGCATGTCTAAGGCATGCAAGTCGAATGGTTCTGCGCTCTTCACTTCGTTTGAGCTACGAACCACAAGTGCTTATTTTTAAGAATCAAGGGCACCTGTGGTCCGAAACTTGAGCGCAGCGATGAGTGTAGGACCATGGCAGACGGGAGAGTAACACGTTGGTAATCTACCTTTATCTCAGGGATAACCCCTCGAAAGGGGGGATAATACCCGATAGACATGGGGGGACAAAAGTCATTCCCATGTAAAGATTTATCGGATAAAGAGGAGCCTACGGCTCATCAGCTTGTTGGTAGGGTAAAAGCCTACCAAGGCAATGACGAGTAGCGGGTGTGAGAGCATGACCCGTCCCACTGGGACTGAGACACTGCCCAGACTCCTACGGGAGGCTGCAGTCAAGAATCTTCCTCAATGGACGAAAGTCTGAAGGAGCAATGCCGCGTGATCGATGAAGCTCTTCGGAGTGTAAAGGTCTTTTATCAGGGACGAATTCGTGACGGTACCTGATGAATAAGTCACTGCTAACTTCGTGCCAGCAGCAGCGGTAATACGAAGGTGGCGAGCGTTACCCGGATTGATTGGGCGTAAAGGGTCCGTAGGCGGCTAGATAAGTTCTTGGTCAAATCTTGGGGCTTAACTCCAAGACTGCTGAGAATACTATTTGGCTAGAGACTGGAAGAGGCAAGCGGAATTGCCGGTGTAGTAGTAAAATGCGTTGATATCGGCAGGAACACCAAAAGCGAAAGCAGCTTGCTAGAACAGTTCTGACGCTCAGGGACGAAAGCGTGGGTAGCGAATGGGATTAGATACCCCAGTAGTCCACGCTGTAAACGTTGGGTACTAAGCATTAGGAGTATCGACCCTCTTAGTGCTGTTTAACTAAGCTAACGCCTTAAGTACCCCGCCTGGGAAGTACGGCCGCAAGGCTAAAACTCAAAGGAATTGACGGGAGCCCGCACAAGCGGTGGAGCATGTGGTTTAATTCGACAATAAGCGAGGAACCTTACCCAGACTTGACATATAGCTGCAAATCCCAAGAGATTGGGACTTCTTCGAGAGTGCTATACAGGTGCTGCATGGTTGTCGTCAGCTCGTGTCGTGAGATGTTGGGTTAAGTCCCTTAACGAGCGCAACCCTTATCCTATGTTAAATGTTCATAGGAGACTGCCCCGGTTTAACGGGGAGGAAGGCGAGGATGACGTCAAATCAGCATGGCTCTTACGTCTGGGGCAACACACGTGCTACAATGGCCGGTACAATGGGTCGCAAAGCCGCAAGGCGAAGCCAATCCCACCAAAACTGGCCTCAGTTCGGATTGAGGTCTGCAACTCGACCTCATGAAGCTGGAATCGCTAGTAAACGCCGATCAGCTACGCGGCGTTGAATACGTTCTCGGGCTTTGTACACACCGCCCGTCACACCAAGAGAGTCGGTAGCACCCGAAGGCTGACATTAGTTGGACTAAGGTGAGACCGGTGATAGGGGTGAAGTCGTAACAAGGCATCCGTAGCGGAAGCTGTGGATGGATCACCTCCTTTCTAAGGAGTTATTTGTCGGCAATCCTCACGATTGACCGATAGTCGACCTTCCCTTTTTGGGAAGGAAATAGGCTAAAAACCTTCACTTCTAAGTTATTAAAATATTACCCCGCTAGCAGCGGGGTCTTTTATTAAAAAGGCTATTACTTCTTGTCAAAAATTAGTTTTTCTGTTATTATCCCCCTTGTTATGAAATTTTAAATTATTGTTTTTAGGGCATGTAGCTCAGCTGGTTAGAGCACTACACTGATAATGTAGGGGTCGGAGGTTCGAGTCCTCCCATGCCCACCAGGAATAATTGTGTAATAGCACAATTGTTAATTGATGAGTGCTATTAACTTATTAATCAATTATGCAATTAAGCAATTATTTAGGCCACGGTAGCTCAGTGGTAGAGCAGAGGACTGAAAATCCTTGTGTCGGTGGTTCAATTCCGCCCCGTGGCACCATAAAACATTCGCTTCGCTCAGGTTTATGGCGCAACCATTATATTTACATCTGGTAGCGCCGTGAACTCGAGTCGCAAAGCGACGAGTAGTTCACGGGGTGTGGCGCCCGCGCCCGGTACGCCTACGGCGATAGCCGTGGCGGACGGGCAGTTTTCGCCAAAGACGAACCAGCCTCTGGCTGGTGCTAGCGTAAACGCATCATAAAACAAATATAAATTGTAATTTAATAAATTAACTTCGGGGTGTGGCGCAGTTGGCTAGCGCGCGTGCTTTGGGAGCATGAGGTCGGAGGTTCGAGTCCTCTCACCCCGACCAATTTAATACAATAGTTTAATAGCGTAATAGAATAATTGCTATTAACCTATTAATCAATTATACAATTCTCAATTAGTTCGCGGGTGTCGTATAGTGGCTCATTATGTCAGCCTTCCAAGCTGAAGAGGGCGGTTCGATTCCGCTCACCCGCTCCAAGAAATTCGCCATAGATGGCGTTTTTTTGCTATACTTTTGCTATACTTAAAACATTATTAAAATAAGACAATGACAAAAAATAATCAAAATTTTCATCATTTAAAATTCGCTAGCGATAGATACACTATCAATCAATCAGTAGCTGTACTTTGTGACGGCAATAATATAGAAATGAGCATCCACGATGTTTCTAAAAACAAAAATACCATGATTGATTTTGATAAGGTTATTCCTCGCTTATTAAATGGCCGTGGTTTGAACAGATTATTGTATTTTCGGGAGGGAAGGTCTATTTCATCTAAATTTGCCGAAAGACTACACGAAAATTATTATGGATCGGTCATAGCTTGCCATAAATCAGCTGACATCCCCCTTACTATCAAAGCCACTCAACTGGCTTCTAAAGTAGACACCATTATTATAATGTCAGGGGATTCAGATTATATAGACTTAGTGGAGCATCTCAAAGGCGAGGGAGTGAGAGTGGAGATAGCAGCAGTTAAAAAAACAGCAGCTCAAGCCTTGATTGAGGAAGCGGATTATTTTTATGAGATCACCAAAGAGGATTGGTTTGTCTATAAAGCGCCTAGGCCATATCTGGGAAAAAAATAATTAGATAACAAAAAATCCTGCTAGCAGGATTTTTTGTTTGCTTTGTCTTTTTTATTTTTTCTTACTAAGATTGCTGTCCGGCTAAAAATTTATCATTATTAGCTAACACAGGCGTTTTTTGACATTACCTAAATTCATTGACAGGTTTATAAGCATGTGATATAAATAAATGTTTTAGACAAGTTGTTCCTAGTCAAAGGAGGAGGTCATGAAGCGTGAAGAGTTTGCGACCAGATTTCACTGGTCAAAGATGGTCTGGCTGGGCGGTATTATGAATGTGGCAGCTATGTTGCCACAGCTTATCAGTTTGATCAAGACAAAGGAGACAGCCGGACTGTCCATAGCCATGTTTTACATCTTTCTGGTAGTGCAAATAATCTTTGCCACGCAGGGATATTTTACCAGAAGCAAAGCCCAGCTCATCACCATGGTACTGAGTGCCATGGAATCAATACTTATCATTATATTGATCAGTTCTTATAGCTAAAAATACGATCCCTTCTCCAGAAACAGCTTAGTAGCTTCGGCAAAAGGCTGTTTTCTTTTTATTTGTCTTTTTTATTTTCTCTTGCTAAGATTTCTCCATGGCAAATAAAAATCAGACACCTTTGGCCGATAGAATGAGACCCAAGAAATTGGAGCATTTTTTTGGGCAGGAAAATATTGTTGGTCAGGGCAAGATGCTCCGTCAAGCCATAGAGAGCGATAGCGTACCGCCAATGATTTTTTGGGGGCCACCCGGCTCGGGCAAGACTACTTTGGCGCACATAGTAGCTCACTCTACCAATTCAGATTTTGTACAAATATCAGCGGTTACTAGTGGTGTAGCTGAGTTGAGACAATTTATCACCAGAGCAGAGCAAAATAAAAGACTTGGTCAGCAGACTATATTGTTTATAGATGAGATTCATCGTTGGAATAAATCTCAGCAGGACGCTCTGCTGCCACATGTAGAAAAAGGCACTATAGTTCTCATAGGTGCTACTACAGAAAACCCTAGTTTTGAAGTGCGGGGAGCTTTACTTTCTCGTTGTCGGGTTTTTGTTTTGGAAAGATTAGGTAAAGAACATATTCGAAGTATCATAGAGCAAGCACTCAGCGATAAAGAAAATGGCCTGGGTAATTTAAAATTAAAGATTTCAGACAAGGTAAAAGATTTGATAGCGGATTTTAGCAATGGTGATGCTCGGGCAGCACTCAATGTTTTGGAATATGCGGCTTCTCTTAGCAAAAAAATTAGTGAAGAAAATATCAAAGAGGCTTTTCAAAAATCACATTTACTCTATGATAAAGATGGTGAAGAGCATTATAATATTATCTCCGCTCTGCACAAATCAATGCGTGGCAGCGATGCTAACGCAGCTTTGTATTGGCTGGCTCGTATGTTGGAGGCTGGCGAGGATCCGCTTTATGTGGCCAGACGCTTGGTGCGTTTTGCCTCTGAAGACATAGGCCTAGCCAATTCTCGTGCTTTGGAGCAGGCAGTGGCCGCTTATCAAGCCTGTTCATTTATCGGCATGCCGGAGTGCAATGTGATACTGGCTCAAGTAGTGGTTTATATGGCCAAATGCAAAAAATCCAATGATTTATACATTGCTTATGGCCGAGCAGCCAAAGATGTCAGAGAGCAAGGCAATTTAGCAGTGCCATTGCATATCAGAAATGCCCCGACCAAGTTGATGAAAGATTTGGGATACGGCAAAGATTATAAATATAGTCCGGAACATAATTATCAGGAAAAACAAGAGTATTTGCCCGAGGAATTGAAAAATAGAAAATATTTGAAAGATTAAAAACCCTGTTTATAGGGTTTTTTAAATAGTTTTTTTCTGCTATAATATAAAAATGCAAAAAATAAAGGCAATTATACTGCCTATTATCATATATATTTTAATTTCCCCGCCTTTTAATGTCAGCGCTCAAGAAGTGCGAGATATTGTTTTTCCCATTGAAGAAGGCTGGGATTATAATTTTACTGACACTTATGGAGCGCTGCGTTCTGGTGAGCGTACTCATTTGGGCATTGATCTAATGGTTGATCAGATGACGCCACTACTGGCAGCAGTAGATGGCCGAGTCAGTTATTTGGTAGAAAAAGATCAAGGCTGGGGTTTGGCAATCTATATAGAAGATGCCCAAGGTTATTCTTATCGTTATCTTCATATAAACAATGACACGCCAGGCACCAATGATAATAAAGAAATCAGAGCCTATGCTTTTCCCAGAGACATAGTTCGCGGCTCAGTTGTATCAGCTGGTCAAATTATTGCTTTTGCCGGCAACAGTGGCAATGCCGAAGGCGTTGCTCATCATTTGCATTTTGAAATATGGACGCCTAGCAGACAATCCATCAATCCTTATCCTAGTTTGATGGCAGCGATTGGCCAGCCTATAACTCAGCCAAACGGAGAAATAGGAAATATAAATACTTATCAATTTACCAGAGATTTGAAATTGGGCAGTACTGGCGAGGATGTCAGAGAGCTACAAAAATATCTCAATCAAAGCGGTTTTATAGTTAGCAGTAGCGGTGCTGGCTCGTCTGGCAACGAAACAACTTATTTTGGGCCAGCTACTGAAGCTGCTTTGATCAAATTTCAGCAAGCTAAAGGTATTAGTCCGGCGGCTGGATATTTTGGGTCTATTACCCGTACTTTTGTAAATAGTAGACCAATAGAAACAATTGAAGAAATAGTTTCTCCAATTACTAATGACATTGTTAGGGCTGGTTGGTTGGTCAAAGACAAGCTGTCTCCGCGGGTTTATTATGTGGCTCCTAATTTGGAATTGCAATGGATAGTTAGCGAAGAAGCGGCTGTGAGAAATTTTGGCTCAAATTGGTATTTAGAGATAAGAGAGTTTGATGATTTAGAAAATCTGGGCTTATTTTTCGGCGATTATGTTTTGTAAAAAATAATTTTAAAAGCAGGCCAAGAGGTCTGTTTTTTAAATTGACTAAAAAGCTATTTTCAGTCAAAATATACTATGTCTGAAATTTTAGAAAACCAATGAATTTTTTTCTTAATTATTTCCGGGTCAATAAAGAGCTGTTTTTAAAATACGCTACTGTCGGCCTGACAGCAGCAGCGATTGATTTTAGCTTTCTCTATATTCTGACGGATTTTTTTCATATCTATTATTTGGTTTCAGCCACTATTTCTTTTACTTTGGCCGCTTTAGTCAATTATAATCTTAATCGTCGCTGGACCTTCCGTTCAAATGGCCGTCGCCTTTACCAACTGCCGGTTTTCTTTACTATCGCTGTTTTAGGAGTGCTGATCAATAATAATATTATGTATTTTGGCGTAGAAAAAATCGAGCTTCATTATCTTTTGGCCAAAGTAGGGGCTACGGCGATGGTGACAATTTGGAATTTTTTGGGTAATAAATATTTGACTTTTAAAAGCGGTTAATTTTATGGAGCGATTCAATCAAAGCACGGAAAGTGGAAAAAGCCCTGAGCCAGAAAGGCAAAAGATAGAAGCTCTTATTAACGCTTCTTTGGCGCATGGTATTAAATTTGACGAAGGCCAAAACGCCATTGTTTTGGAAGTAGATCCAGATGATTTTGCTGATCAGGAGCTTTTATCAGACAGTGAGAAAGAGCAAATAATGGCTACTGATCCTTTTGTCTCTAAAGTGTTGCGAGTGTTTAGCGCTGGCCATAGCCAGAAAGAAGCTCTCAGCCAAATAGAAGCGGGAAAAATTCTGGCCGAGCAGTCCGATGAAAACTTGGCCAAGGTGCCGGAGATTTACTTTCATAGCGATATAGAGATAAAAGATGAAGTATTGAGGGATAAGCTGGCCAAAGCCGGCGTGGAAACTGCTGGTTCTCAAGTTGGCGTGCTTTTGATGTATCGGGTCAAGGGCGTGGATTTTTTAAATTATCTGTTGCAAGAAGCTATAAAAAAATGCCCAGCTCAAGAAGCCGAGCTACATCCCAATATTGGCATTGCCCAGAGAGCACTGGCTCGAGATCCGCGGGCGATGAGCACTGAGGAAGTTTTTAAAACCGCGGCCGCGCTTATTGGTTTTGAAGAAGATGAAAGAGTGAGATTAAATCCCAAAAATCGTGACCGACTTTTTACTTATTTACAAAAACACGATTTTGTTTTAAACCCCGAGATAATTGCCAGGGCAGAAAAAGCGATCAATTCTTTGAATCAAAATGGTTTTTACCACAATGATCTGACAGAAAGAAATATGATGTTAGAATTCGATCCCAATGGCCAAATGTCAGATATTTATTTGATTGATTTTGAAAAATCCGGTTCAGAAAGAGACCAAGATTTTGGTGGAGAAATGGCTATTTTGTCCCAATACAAACTTTTGGGCGAGGATCGTGATGTCAGACAACAAAAAGAGCTGATGAACTTTTTTGGAGATTTGGAAAAAACAAAACTCAGAGTAAAACAGGCTCGCTCAGAGGATTATAAGAGGCTAGAAGAAACAGCTCGGTATATGTTAAGAGCCAAAGATGAGCGGAGTATGTCTTTGGCAGAGAAAAACGCTTTGGTGGAAGCAGATTATCTATTGGGCGGCAAAGCCTATGAGCTTTTAGCGGGAATTTTGATAGATTTGAGTTTAGAGCAGTCGGAGCAAGTGAAAAAATATATTGATCAGAGAATTCAGTCTGGTGATTTGTCAGTGCGCTATCAAAATTACCTGTCTCGAGTAAGATCAAAAATACAGTGAGCTTTTCGGAAAAAAATGGTTGCATAAAAAAAGAAAGCCTGCTGACGGCACGCGAAGAGCGTCAATCAGCAGGCTTTTTCACACCCTTTCAGGGATTGAAATCTCGGTGTAAGAGGTCGCTGGCCAACTGTCGAGAGTATTGGTCAAGAAGGTTTTGGAAAGCTATTTCTGTGTCGTTGAGATTTTTGGTCTCTAAATAGCATTCCAGTAAAATCGGCTTGATGAGGCCTGCTAGCTTTGGTCGTTTGGCCTGAAAAGGAGATACTTCGCTGATGGTTGAAGCGTAAGATACGGCTAGGTTGTCCAGATTAGTGCTAGTGAGGGCTTCTTTTAGGAAAGCCAGCAGGGTTTTTTGGACATACATTTGCAGGGACCAAAGAGCCGCTTGCTCTCCATCAGTGACGCTGACGGCAAAAGGCGGGCTTTGACGGTCAGCGCTGTAATAGATGCTACAGCTTACATGACGACTGCTATCTTGATGAGAATAAAACCAACAGACAGAGAAAGTCCGGTCTTTTTTTAGGTTAGCCGGCAAATTGTCATAGGGTTTTTGCAGAATATAAATGCCAAAGTCGTTGTTGTAGAGACGGTTGTGAACCGTCAGGCCGCTGTAGCGGGTCAGATAATCAAGATCGGGCCATTGCTGGTGTTGCTGGTGGTAATCCCAGGCAACCTGGATGATAGTTCTGGCTAAGGAGCCTTTCAAAGCTCCTTCTTTTTCATGGGACAAACCGTTGTCGCCAGTAGACTGACAGGCGGAAATAGTCAGTATCAGCAGGCAACTGAGAATTTTGAGGAAACGCATGGCAAGCCTTCCTGTTGGGGGTGGAAATGGAGGGAACGGAGAATAGTTTATATTATATTTTTACCTTTATTTTGTCAATGAAAAACCGCGTTTGGACGCGGTTGGAGTCAATCAAACAGTGTTTTTAGCTTATAATAATTTTTTAAAATCCTCGACCATTGGCACTTGCTCTGCTTCTAAGCCATAGCTTTGAGACAAATAATAGGCAGTCCAGTCAGCCAGCAGAGCATTGGCAAAGATTTTAAACCATTGATTTTGGCCGGCTAGTTTTATATTTATTATTTTAAAGCCTCTTTTTTTGTATAATTTTGAAAGAATGTCCATTCTTTTTTGGTTTCTTTTATGGTCTTTGTCATCACGTAGAATTATAAAAGAAAATTTTTGCGAAAGCGGCTTGGTAATGGGTGCAACATCAAAGCCGGTCATTTCATTGTGATTTAGCTCAGGAAAGAAATTGCAAAAAGCTGGTATTTTGCCAGTTTCATTTAATTTGATTTTCCAGAGATAAGCAGCAATTTGATTGGTAGCAGAAGCATAAATTATCGGCACTTTGTTTTTTAGCTCTTTGGCTAGTTTTTTGCCGGCTTTTTCATAATTTTTGCCTTTAAGGTTTTTGGCCAGATCGCCTAGTTCTTGATAGAGCTTGGTTTGGCTCATGGCCTTGGCCAGAGCACGAGCATTAAAACCCAGAGCGCAGCGCGGCTGGATGCCAAAATTTGGCATTTGGATATAAGGCAGCTTATTTTTTTGGGCAAATTTTATCAACTTAGCACCAGTAGCAATGACAATAATATTTAGTTTTTTTTTATAAGCAGCTTTCAAGCCGTCTAAAACCTCTTCAGTATTGCCAGAATAGGAATTGGCGATTAGCAGGTGTTTCTTTAGCTCCTGGTCAGTCATTTTTGGCAGGTCATAATCTTTGTGAACAACAATATTGATGTTGGGGTAAGCATTTTTGATGATATCTTGAGCCAAGGCCGAGCCGCCCATACCCAAGATAATAAAGCGATCAGCTTTTTTATACTTTTGTTTATTTCTGATAACAGGCTGGTAGGCAAATTGTTTATGAAAATCTAAAAATACTTGTCGCATATGATTATTTTTTTAATATTGCTAAAGCGTTCTGGACAATATGCTTTGCGCTAAGGCCATATTTATTCCAGAGGGCAACTGGCTCACCGGATTCACCGAAAGTGTCATTGACGCCGATAATCTTGGCAGGCACTGGATAATTTTCGGAGAGCATTTCAACAATAGCGCTGCCCAAGCCCCCGGCTTTTTGGTGGTCTTCTATAGTAATCAAGCGTCCGGTTTTTTTGACGCTTTTT
>JAQUKX010000004.1 GCA_028718865.1 Patescibacteria group bacterium
AGTAGCAGAAAATCATCCGATACACCTCTCAAAACCCCAACAAAAAAATCACCCTAACCAACGAAAGTTGACATCAGTCTTCCTTCTTTTTTGTCAAAAAACGCCGTTAAGGCGGTTTTTTTGTTTTTATCAAAATGAAGAGCGCTACCGAAGTAGCGCTCAGGAAGCGAGCTTGCTGGACAAAGGATCTTTGTCCAATTTAGGGAACTCGGGTTGAAACTCAAGCTTGAACTTACAGCCGCAATTGGAGCAAAAACCTTGTTGTTGCCAAGCCCAGTGGCCACAGTGCCGACAGAAGTGATACTTCATGTCTCTGCCTCCTAGAAAAACGAACAAGAGACCTTATTAATTTAATATTTATAGAGGGTTTTGTCAAATAAAATATTCACATTTTAGCTAAATAAAGATATAATAAATCAGTATGAAAAAAATTAAAAAAGCACAAGGGGCTTTACTTTTATTATATGTTTTTCTGGCTTGTCTGCTTGTTTATTTTATCAAGCCCCTTTATTTTTATTCCATTTTGATAGTACTACTACCCCCCGCAACAATCAACTTTATCTGGCTTAAAAATAAAAACAGCCGACGCAATATTTTAATTTTTTCTCTTTTAAGCGCTCTATTTTTCGCACCGCCAGTGGAGCTGGTCAGTCGCTTAGCCAATGTTTGGGATGTGCAGTCTATATTTTATCGGCCTTTTGGTTATATCCCTCTAGAAAATATGCTCTTTGCTTTTTTGAATTTTTTCTGGGTTTTGAGTTTTTACAAATACTTTATAAAGCGAGATGAAAATAAAAATGCAAAAATATCACCTCGTTTTAAATATTTACTTCTCTTATACGGCTTGTTAAATATTTTAGTTTATTCTTTTTATTTCTATGACAAAAATCTAGTATCTTTTAATTATTGGCTGATGGCTATAATAGTCCTTTTTATTCCTTTTGTTTTGATATTTTCCTGGCGGCCAAAATTACTCAAAAAAACTATAATACCGACTATTTTCTTTGCTCTAGTGTTTTTTGTTTATGAAATAGTTTCTTTGCTGATAGGTAGTTGGTGGTGGCCGGGGGATTACCTCTGGCCTATCACTATAGCTGGACATATTTTTCCGCTTGATGATGTGCTAATTTGGTATTTTCTTTCTACTCCTGTTTTGATAGGGGCTTATGAGGTTTTTGTGGATGAGGGCTAGTAAGCTCTTGACAACTTTTCAAATATACGCTAATATGATTAGCACTGAGGACTAGCAATAGCCGATTGTCATCAGGTCGATCCCTTCCGGGAATCCAAAACCTAGGTCGATCGACCTAACAATCCCGCTATTGCGACAGAACTCCTCAGTTGGGCCACCTTGCCAAGTCTCGGTGGCCCTCTTTTTTTAATTAAAACTATTGACATAATATATTTTTTATACTATAATACCAATCTAGTACATTTTTAGGGCCGCTCTCGTGGTTTGCCTAGCAGGTCTCCTCCTAGCCTGCAAAGCAGTCTTCCCTCCATGATAGCGGCCCCATTTCAGGGCTGTTTTGTCTGAACCTCCCACCGGATTGGGAAAAGCACCACCACCCACGTCCCAGCCGGTAATCTCCTCCGGCAAAACAGCCCCCAAATTCGGGGGTCTCCAAGAGTATGCGCGCCGCCTAGTCATGAACTAGGCAGAGCCCTCTCTTCGTGAGGCCCCTATCATCAAAAAGCCGCTTGACATCTCCGGGCGGCTTTTCCTTATAAAATTGACTTTTAAGCCTATATTTACTACAATTTACTAATGAAACATATGACTAGCCAAGACCTAAAAACCCAATTTTTCAAATATTTTCAGTCCAAAAACCATAAGATAATCGGCTCAGCTTCTCTGCTACCGGACAACGATCCGACAGCTCTTTTTACCACAGCTGGTATGCATCCTTTGGTGCCTTACCTAATGGGCGAAAAGCATCCTGAAGGAAGCCGATTGGTCAGCGTCCAAAAATGCCTGCGTACTGGTGATATTGAAGAAGTAGGCGACACTATTCATCATACTTTTTTTGAAATGCTAGGCAACTGGTCTTTGGGTGACTATTTTAAAAAAGAAGCTATTGCTTTTTCTTGGGAATTTCTAACTGAAGTTCTCAAGTTGGAAAAAGAAAAACTAGCTGTTTCTGTTTTTGGCGGCAACAGTGATGTACCACACTATGATAGTGAATCAGAAAAATACTGGCTAGAAATAGGCATAGCCAAAGACCGAATTGCCAGAATAAGCGACAACTGGTGGGGACCGGCCGGCAACAGCGGGCCTTGCGGACCTGATACCGAGATGTTTTATTGGACAGGCCAAGGCCAAGCGCCGGACAAATTTGATCCCGATGATTCCAACTGGGTAGAAATTTGGAACGATGTTTTGATGGAATACAACAAAACTCAAGGCAATCGTTTTGAAAAACTCCAACAACAAAATGTCGACACCGGTATGGGACTAGAAAGAACTTTAGCTGTCTTAAACGGTCTAAGCGATAATTACCAAACCGAGCTTTTCTTGCCTATTATTGCCAAGCTGGAAGAGCTCTCTGACCAGAAATATCAAGCTGATCAGCGTAGTTTTAGAATTATTGCTGACCATATCCGCTCAGCTGTCTTTATCTTGGGTGATGAAAAAGGAATAGCTCCCTCCAACAAAGACCAAGGTTATGTCCTGCGTCGCTTAATCAGACGGGCTATACGCTTTGGAAAAAAATTGGGCATAGCCAAAAACTTTTGTCAGGAACTGGCAAAAGTAATAGTAGATAACTATCATAAATCTTATCCGGAACTAGGCCAAAATAAAAATTTTATCTTGACGGAACTGGAAAAAGAAGAAAATAAATTTCGCCAAACTTTGGAAAAAGGCTTGCGTGAATTTGCCAAACAAAAAACCATAGACGGCAAAGTTGCTTTCATGCTTTTTTCCACCTACGGTTTTCCCTTGGAAATGACCGAAGAACTGGCAACGGAAAATAATATCAAGATAAACAAAGAAGAATTTTACGCTGAATTTAAAAAACACCAAGAGCTTTCCCGCACTGCTTCAGCCGGACGCTTCAAAGGCGGCCTGGCTGACGATAACTATAATACCAAGCGTCATCATAGCTCTTCTCATCTGCTTTTGGAAGCTCTCAAGATAGTCTTGGGACGCGAAGTCAGTCAAAAAGGCAGTAATATTACCCAGGAAAGAGTGCGTTTTGACTTTTCTTGGCCAGAAAAACTAACTCCCGAGCAAATAAAACAAGTAGAAGATATTGTCAACGAGCAAATAAAAAAATCTCTACCTGTGCATTTTGAGGAAATGAGTTTAGACAAAGCCAAAGAAATAGGCGCTACCGGTGTTTTTGATCATAAATATGGCGATAAAGTAAAAGTTTATTTTATGGGTAGTTTCTCCAAAGAAATCTGCGGCGGACCGCATGTGGACAATACCAGCGAACTGGGGCATTTCAAAATAATCAAAGAAGAATCGTCTTCGGCCGGCGTCAGGCGCATTAAAGCAATTTTGGGTTAAATTTTAATCTTCAAATAAAAATATGGAAATAAAAATCTACAAACAAAATTTTGGCTTAAGCGATGATTTTGACGCTTACCTGCGGGAAAAATTCAGCGCCTTGGAAAAATACCAAGAAGAAATTATGGATTTTCAGGTCAATCTAAAAGGAGACCGTCATCACCGCAAAGGAGATATCTATAAAGTAGAGGTAAAAGTTATCCTGCCTCACAAAAAACCAATTATTATCAAAGAAAGCGATGCTGATCCGCGCCGGGCAGTAGATATTATTCAGGAAAAAATTTCCCGCCAATTAATAAAACATAAAGATAAGAAATTTGCTCGGCTAAGAAAAAATATCCGTCGCTTCAAATCTTTAAAATTTTGGAAAAAGAAAGATCTCTAAACCTATGAAATTCTTGGAAAAAATCTTCGGTGATCAAAATGAAAAATTCCTCAAAAGCCTACAGCCCCTAGTAGCGGAAGTAAATAAAATAGAGGAGGAGCTACTAAAATTATCCGATCAGTCTGTCAAGGAAAAAAGCTTGGAGCTGAAAAAGCAGGTTCAAGAAAAAAAAATTTCTTTGGATGATGTTTTGCCCACGGCTTTTGCCTTAGTAAAAGTAGCTGCTCAGCGCACGCTCAGTCAGCGTCATTATGATGTCCAAATTTTGGGCGGCATAGTTCTTCATCAAGGTCAAATAGCAGAAATGAAAACCGGTGAAGGAAAAACCCTTACCTCTACTTTGCCGATTTATCTCAATGCTCTGGCTGGTCAAGGAGTGCATGTGGTAACAGTCAATGACTATCTGGCAAAAAGAGACGCCGTCTGGATGGGGCAAATTTATGATTTTTTGGGGCTGACTACTGGTGTTATTACTCACAATAACACTTCTTTTGTTTATGACCCAACGCATACTTCCCAAGAAGATGATAGCACTCGTGATCAGGGAGTAAAGATAGTGATGGATTACTTGCGACCCTCTAGTCGCCAAGAGGCCTACCAAACTGATATTACCTATGGCACCAACAATGAATTTGGCTTTGACTATCTTCGAGATAACATGGCTCAAGACATTTCTCAGCAAGTGCAAAGAGGCTTGCATTATGCCATTGTGGACGAAGTAGACAGCATTTTGATTGACGAAGCCAGGACTCCTTTGATTATTTCTTCTCCAGCTGAAGACTCTACCAGCAAATACCAGCAATTTTCCCAGTTGGTAGAAACTCTCACGGAAAATGTAGACTACAATATAGACGAAAAAATGAAGGCCTGCACCCTGACTGAGGAAGGAGTGAAAAAAATGGAAAAAATGCTGGGTGTAGACAATATCTATGAAAGCCACGGCATTGAAACTGTCCATCATCTAGAACAAGCTCTCAAGGCCAAAACTTTGTTTTTAAAAGACAGAGATTATGTAGTCAAAGATAATGAGGTGATTATCATTGATGAGTTTACCGGCAGGATGATGCAAGGCAGGCGCTATAGTGAAGGACTACACCAAGCCATTGAAGCCAAGGAGGGGGTGGAAGTGCAAAAAGAAAGCATGACTTTAGCAACCATCACTTTCCAAAATTATTTCCGCATGTACAAAAAACTAGCTGGTATGACTGGTACAGCAGCCACAGAAGCTGAGGAAATGGCCAAGATTTATAGTTTGGATGTTACTGTTATTCCGCCCAATAAAATTTTTGCCCGTCAAGATCTCAAAGACCGAATTTATCAAAACAATCGCGGCAAGCTAAAAGCCATTATCAGAGAAATAGAAGAGCGCTATAAAAAAGGACAGCCGGTTTTGGTCGGTACTATTTCCATTGAAAGAAATGAGGAATTAGGTCGGCTCTTGGAATCTCGAGGCATACCTCATCAACTACTCAATGCCAAATTCCACGAAAAAGAAGCGGAAATTATTGCTCAAGCCGGTCGCAAAAAAGCAGTTACTATTGCTACCAACATGGCGGGTCGTGGTGTGGACATAATCTTGGGCGGTACGCCTTTTGATCAAGTCAAGCATGACGAAATAAAAGATTTGGGCGGCCTACATGTGCTGGGCACGGAAAGGCATGAATCCAGACGCATAGACAATCAGCTCCGCGGTCGAGCTGGCCGTCAGGGCGATCCCGGTTCATCACAATTTTACATTTCCATGGAAGATGATCTGATGCGTATTTTTGGCTCTGATAGAATGAAAAATATGATGTCAGCACTGGGAATTGCCGAAGACGTGGCTATAGAAAATAAAATAATTTCCAATTCTATTGAATCCGCTCAAAAAAAAGTGGAAGGCCACAACTTTGATATCCGAAAACATCTAGTAGAATACGATGACGTCATCAACAAACACCGTCAAGTTATTTACAAGCACCGCCAAGAATTTTTGAAAATATTCTCTCAGAAAGAGGAAGAAATTGAGAAGGAAAATTCAACAGAAAAAATAGACAAGAAAAATAAAAACGAAGAAGAAAATAACCGCTCTTCACAAGGTATAGTTTTGGATTATATTTATCAGGAGCTAGAAAATGTAGTGTCTTTTCATACTCTAGTGGAAAAAAACAATGGCGATTTTGATCCCCAAGAAATCGTAGAAACAGTCAAGTCTATTTTTCCTATTAATAGTGAAGAAGAAAAAAAACTCCGCGAGCTTTTGGATGAAAACAAAAGACAAAATTCTCACGATATCCGCGGCCAAGTAGTAGAATATTTATCTGATTTGGCCAAAGAAAAATATTTGAATTTGACTCAAGAAATAAACTCCAGTCCGGAATTAACCGGAAACTCTCCTTGGACACCAATGCAGTTGATAGAAAGGGGAGTAGTTTTAAGAAGCACTGATGCCTTATGGGTAGAGCATTTGACAGCTATGGACAAATTGCGCACTGGTATTGGCCTGCAAGGCTATGGCCAAAGAGATCCACTAGTGGAATACAAGCGGGAAGCTTACAATCTTTTCAACAATCTACTTGATGCTATACGCAAGCAAATTGTCTATACTATTTACAAAATAACTCTGGCTAGAAGCTCAGTAGCTCAGCAGAATATGGCTGCCCAAAACCGCCGTTTTGAAGAACAAAAAGGCACTTTTAAGCCTTTTCAAAAACAAGTAGAAAGCCGTGAAGACCAAGCTATCCAGCCGTCCAAGCCAAGAGACGAAGAAGGTAAAAAAGTGGGACGCAATGATCCTTGTCCTTGTGGGTCGGGTAAAAAATATAAAAAATGTCATGGGAAGTAAAGATAATAGACTAAAAAATTCTAACGATTTAGGAGATAAGTTAATAAAAATTTACTCACACTTTGAGGATTGTTTAAACAAACAAAGAGTAGAATTAAAAAAACTAAATTTAAAAAACGAACTTAGATATATATATGTAGTAGAAACCTTTGAGGCGATTAACGATTGTATTAGTTTATCACATAAATTAAATACGCCTAAAGAACACGTCCACGGCTTAGTAGTAATTAGACCCGCTTTTGAAAATTTATTAAGATTAGAATATTTCCTAAATCAAACAAAGGAAAAACAAAATGAATTAGCAACAAAAGAAGTATTAAAAATAGCTGCTAGATTTTATAAATTTACCGGGGATGAAAAATATAAAACTTACTATAAAAAATTTAATAAGGAAGCCATAACCTCTAATGATATAGAAAGATTCGATACTAAAGATAAAATTTTTCCTGACATAAAAACTTTGATAAATAAAACAAAAATTAACATTAAAGACCTAGAATTCATATACTCTAATTTATCTGAATTTAGTCATGGGAGATTAATGGCTTTGGTAATGGGTAAGTCTGAATTACAATATTTTAGTCCAACGCCAATAGCGCATCTAATAACTATAGAATTAATGAAAATTACAGATAATTTTCTAAATAGAAAAACATATAACTACATAAAAACTGCTATGGAAAAATCAAGTAAAATTTTATCTATAAGTAAATAAATGCCAGCGAAAAAATACAAAATAGTAGTTTTTGTACCTATTGATTCTGCCGATTTAGTGCGTCAAGCTATAGCCCAAGCCGGCGCTGGCCAAATAGGAAATTATAGCCACGCCAGTTTTTCCAGTCGCGGTATCGGTAGATTCAAACCCCTTGATGGCGCCAATCCAACTATCGGCCAAGTAAGAAAAATAGCCGAAGTAGAGGAGGAGAGAATTGAAGTAATTTGTCCACAAGAAGTAGCTGAACAGGTTATCCAAGCCATGAAAAAAGCCCATCCTTATGAAGAGGTGGCTTATGATGTTTATAAATTAGAAAATATTTAATAAAAAAACCAGCCAATGATGGGCTTGGCCGGGATCAGGTCTCAGAGAGCAGTTGCTCTCTGTAGGCGTCCCTACAACGCCTCGTTGTTCGGCCAAAGGCCTACACCTGAGTTGGTATTATAAATATATTATTTTTTCAGATAAAAAGCAATAAAAATAAATGAAAACCCTGCTGACTTTGACGCTAATTCAAAAAAACAAGCAAATACTTTTGGGTTATAAAAAAAGAGGTTTTGGAATTGGCAGGTTTAACGGCTTTGGTGGCAAAGTAGAAAAAGAAGAGAGTGTTAAAGAAGCCGCTTATAGAGAAGTATTTGAAGAAGCAGGAATTGAAGTGCATGATTTGGAAGAAATCGGAATAATTGATTTTTCTTGGAACAATCAAAAAAATCCGCCTCTAACAGTTTATGTTTTTAAGGCCGATTCTTTTTCCGGTCAAATTGAGGAAAGCGAAGAAATGAAGCCAGAGTGGTTTGAAATAGATAAAATCCCTTATAAAAAAATGTGGGATGATGACCGCTACTGGTTTCCTTATTTTCTTCAAAACAAAAAATTTCAAGCCGAGTTTATTTTTGACAGCAAAGATAAGGTAGTTGAATACAATATCCAGGAAATGACTGACGCAAATAAATCCAGACAAAAAGAAGAGGAGCCCGCAAGCTGATAACAGTTTTTGAGCTCCTTGAATTGATTGATTTTGACTCGGGGAGCGCTCCCGGCAACACGTCTCTTCTATTTTTGAACACAATTTTACGTGTTTTGTCTCATATAGAGACTAAGGATCCTTTTCGCTTACGCTACTTCGGTCTCCTCGCCAGGAACGCTCCCGCCCGTCGACCAATCAATAGAGTATATTAGCACAAATAAAATAATTTGTCAATAGGAGCTCAATAACCTTGAAAAAATCGCTAATTTTTGCTAAATTATAGCTAATTATGAACTACAAATACCATGATTACTATTACTACCGATTTTTGGAAATAATACCAGGTTTTTTGGTTTGGCTGACTTTTACCGTAGCAATTTTGTTGGCATTTTTCAATCCGCTGGCTGGTATTTACTTTATAATTGTCTATGATGTTTACTTTGTCCTGCGGGTGCTCTATATGCTTATCTTTCTTTTAATATCTTGGTTTAAGTACAGAAAAGCAATCAAAACCAACTGGTGGCAATTTTTACAGACTAATCACCAAAACTGGGCTGACTATTATCATCTTATTTTTTTACCAACTGCCGGCGAACCTTGGGAAGTAGTAGACACTACTTTTGATAATCTGGCTCAAAAAACCAAATACGACCAGAAAAAAATGATCTTGGCTTTGGCTGGAGAAGAGCGCTTCCAAGAGCAGTTTGCCGAAATTGCCCAAAAGATAAAAGAAAAATATCAAACTGTCTTTTATCAAATACTAATAACTATTCATCCTGATGATATTGCCGGCGAAGTCAAAGGCAAAGGCTCCAATCTCTATCATGCCGGCCATGAAGCTAAAAAATTCATAGATCAAGAGGGGATAGATTACAAAAAAATCATTGTTTCTACTTTTGATATTGATACTATTTCTCATCCGGATTATTTTGCTTATTTGACCCAGCGCTTTATCAGTCACAAAAATCCCTACCGCGCCAGCTTCCAGCCCTTGGCTTTTTATCACAATAATGTCTGGGAATCAGATATTTTCACTCGAGTGGTGGCCAATTCCACTACTTTTTGGCTGTTAACTGACCTAGCCAGACCAGATAGATTATTTACCTTTTCTTCCCACTCTATGAGCTGGCAAGCATTGGTAGATATCGGCTTTTGGCAAAACAATATTGTTACCGAAGACTCACGCATATTCTTGCAGTGTTTTATACGCTATGATGGTGACTACAAAGTAGAACCAATGCATATTCCGGTTTCTATGAATACCGTCTATGTTGGTAATTTTTGGCGTAGCCTAAAAAACCAATATAGACAAATGCGTCGCTGGGCCTGGGGAGTGGAACACTTTCCTTATATGGTTTGGCATTTCAAAAAAAATAAGAAAATCCCCAAAAGAAAAAAATGGATTTATATTTGGAATCAAACCGAAGGAGTCTATTCCTGGGCAACTGCTCCGGTCTTGGTCCTGGTAATGGGACGCTTACCTTTATTTGTGGCGGAAAAACAAAACCTGACCAATGTCCTGACCCAAAATGCTCCTTTGCTACTGGAACAGCTAATGCGTTTTGGTATGATAGGATTATTTATTATCGCAATTATGAGCGTGGTTATACTGCCACCTATGCCCAAAAAACTACCGCAAAACTTTTTGAGTCGCTTACTCAACTACAGCTTGATGTTCTTGCAATGGATGATTTTCCCCGTTACTATGATCCTTTTTGGTTCGGTGCCGGCGATTGACTCCCAAACCCGCTTGATGTTGGGTAAATATCTTGGTTTTTGGGTAACGGAAAAAAAGAAATTAAGTTTAGAGGAAAATTAAAAAATTTAAAATTATAATTTATAAATATATGAAAAAGTTTTTATTTATTTTTAGCCTGTTTTTTTCCTGCTTATTTATCCAAACAGCTCAGGCTAACTCTCCCTCTGACTATCAAGAAATAAAAAACCGCTACAGCGGTAGCGTAGTTGTTTGTGATGAAGGTTTTGACAAAAGTTATTGGTATATTGTTCCAATAAAAGCAGAAAAATTCCCCCTAGAAAATACTGTTGATTTAAATAGCCTTCTTAATCTTTTTGCCCAAGGAATACATAACAAAGATCTGGAGAAAATAAGTAGCAAAGAAGCTCTGACTAATATAGACTATCAGTTAACTCACAAGTTCCGTGGCCGTTTTCTGTTGCAAACTGAAGAAAAAGGTGAAGCTTGGTATATCAACCCTTTAGACAATCAGCGTTATTATATTAGCAATAATACCCAAGGTTTAGAAACTCTAAAAAACCTAGCTATTGATATCAGCCGCGATAAGCTGGAAATATTTACTCTTTCAGAAGCTAAAGATTCTATCTCTGTGAGCAAAAAAGAGTTTGAGTTTTTTCGCTATTTTGAAGTTTTTGATCTCTTGAAAAATCGTTATTATCAACCAGATTTAGTAAATGAAAAAGAATTATTTTACGGCTCACTCCAAGGTATGGCCCAGTCATTGGGCGATCCTTATACTGAATTTTTCACTCCTAGTGCCAAAAAAGATTTTGATAATAGTCTGGAAGGGACTTTGGAGGGCATAGGAGTAATGATAGACACCAGAGAAGGAATTTTGGAAATAATTAGCCCTTTAGAAAATTCTCCAGCTATAAAAGCGGGTTTAAAAGCCAAAGATCAGATTTTGACTGTAGACGGTATTGATATTTACGGCTATCACCTAGAAGATAGCGTCAATTTGATCAAAGGACCGGCCGGCACTGAAGTTCTTTTAAATATTTATCGGCCCTCTAGCAGAGAAAATTTTTCTCTAAAAATCACCCGCGAAAAAATAAATCTAGAGAGTATCAGTGGTCAAGAGCTGGAAAACAACATTATTTATTTTAAGATAAATCGCTTTGATTTAAATTTAAAATCAGAATTTGAAAATATAAAAAAAGAGTTATTAAAACCAAATAGCAGGGGAGTGATTATTGATTTGCGTAATAATCCCGGAGGTTATAGCCAAGCAGCTCTTGATCTGGCTGACTACTGGCTACCCAAAAATGTTACAGTGGTGCAAGAAAAATATCCAGACAGTTTATATCTTTACAACTCTCGTCAAGAACAAAAAATAAATTTACCCACTGTGATTTTAGTCAACCAAGGTACCGCTTCGGCTTCAGAAATATTTGCCGCTGCTTTATCTGAACATGGAGTGGCTAAAATAATAGGCCAAGAAACTTTTGGGAAAGGTACTGGCCAGATGCTTTTCAATTTTCCTGATCAATCCGCTTTGAAGTTTACTATTTTTGAGTGGCTCACTCCCAATGGCCAGTCGCTAGAAAAAAATGGCCTAGTCCCTGATCTTATTATAGAAAACCAAGACGACGATTTTGATAAACAGTTGGAAAAAGCAATTGAAATTTTAAGATAGATAAAGTAAACTAAAATAAATTATAATTATCAATAAATTTATGGATTTTGAAAAAATGCCACCGGAAAATGAAAATATAAATCCCCAAGAACAAATACCTGATACTGACCCTATAAAAAATCAAGAACCAGCAAAAGAAGAAATACTAGCTGAATTGGTAAATGATTCTCAAGCAGCTCAAGAAGCTGATGCTAACGAGTTGGCTAGTTTGAGAGAAAGCATGGGACTACCTCAAAAAAATGAAGCTGGATTTTCAGAAGTTGATCCTAAGAAAGAAGCTTTAATCAAAGAAAGAGGTCTTTTTGAAGCAGAACTAACAGCCGGCAATCTGGAATCAGCTGAGGCAAGGTTGATGAACTTAAAAGAAAAAATAGAAGCACGTGAACTTGATCATAAAAGCCGAAGTTTATATAAAGCAGCCAAACAGACTGCTAACTGGGATCTAGCCAGAAGGATGATCCCTTTAGCTAGTGATGAAAACGGTCGTATTGGCCGAGCAGAAGCTTGGAGTAAAGAAAGCGGTCAATCTTATGAAGGAGAGCCAGTTGTAGAAAAAAATCCAAATGAAAAGGAAACTGCTATAGAAACAATGGATAAAACAAAAACCAGCTATTTCAAGGCTTTATTGGAAGCTGGTCAGTTTGATGAGGCAGAAGCTTGGGTAATGACAAATAAAGATGGAAAATATGCTGGCAATACTGACTGGTTAAAACATGTTAGTGGGCCATTATTCAAACAATATAGAGCAAAACAAGATTGGGTAAATGCTAAAAGAATGGTCGAGATGCTACCTGAAGATCAAGATAAAGAAAATAGACGACAAAAATTAGCCCAAGAAGCTGGTCAGCCTTACGAGCAAATTTAGTTAATAATATTTAGGTCAAATATTTTTGATAGCCACGGATAAATTCCTCGGCTGTCATTATTTTTTTAGCAAAGGGTTGAAGAGTCAAAATTTTTAAAGATTTTTCAGCCGTGCCTATAATAATGTTTTTCTTATCAAAAAAGATATTTCCCGCTGGCAATTCTTTATCAACTACTTCGCTTTTAATAATCTTTACTTCCAAATCAGCCAAACGACAAAAAGCCGAGGGCCAAGGATTAAAAGCTCTAACTTGATTGTGTATTTCTTGAGCTGATTTATGCCAATCAATTTTACCTTCTTCTTTTTTTAGCAAGCGACAATAAGTGGCCTGAGTATGATCTTGAGCTTGAGCTTTTAATTGTCCATTTAAATAGGGTTCTATTTTTTGCTCCAAAAGCTCTGCTCCAAGTACAGCTAACCGCTCAGATAGCTCTCCATAAGCCTCATTTGGCTCTATTTTGGCCTCTATTTGACCCAAAATTGGCCCGTGGTCCATTTTTTCGTCCAATTGCATCAATGACACTGCTGTGGCTTCAAAACCCCTAAAAATCGCTGTTTGAATGGGAGAAGGACCACGCAGTTCGGGTAAACGGGAAGGGTGAATATTAACTGCTGGCAAATAAGATAAATCTAAAATTTCTTTGGGAATTATCTTGCCATAAGCTACCACCACAAAAAGAGCGGGTAAATATTTTTTTAATTCAAAAATAAATTCCTGATCCAGCTTTTCTGGCGCTAGGAATTTTAGCTCATTTTCCAAACAATATTTTTTGACAGGAGAGGAAAGCTCTTTTAAACCACGGCCAGCTGGCCTATCTGGTTGGGTAACAACTAACTTAAGCCAGCCTTTTTGGTCTAGAGATTTCAAAGAGGCTAAAGAAAATTCCGGCGTGCCCCAAAAAATAATTTTTTTATCAGTTTTTGAGCTTGTCATTGAGCTTGGCTTTTAGTTTTTCCAGCTCGGCCTGGCCTTTGCTTATTTTATCAGTTCTATCAATAAACAGTATTCCCTGCAAATGATCCATTTCATGCTGGAAAATTACTGCATCAAAGCCTTTGAGCTTTTCTTTTTGCACTTTGCCTGCCAAATCCTGATATTTGATATGAATTTTTTTTGGTCGGCTGACATAGCCAAAAATCCCCGGCAAAGATAAACAACCTTCTTCCATAGTAGCCTGATCTTTGGAGCTAAAAGTTATTTCCGGATTAATATAAGCTTTGAATTTGCCTTGACCCAAGCCTATTATTAAAATAGACGATCTCACGCCTATCTGAGGAGCAGCCAATCCCACACCATCATCTGCATACATCAACTTACCCATTTCTTGAACCAAGTCAGCCAACTGCTGGCCAAACTCTTTGACTGGCAAGGCTTTTTTCCTCAAAATCGGATCGGGATATTTAACTATTTTAAACATATATCATACTATAATAAAAAATTACATTTTTGTCAATGTTTTGAATAATCAACATATTTGCTAAAATATAAATCATGCAGACAATTGGAGAAATATTCAAAAACAAGCCCAAAAATAAAAAAGCGCCAGCTTATCAATGGCAGGATTTTGCTCTAAAAATTATCGAGGAGCTAAGCGTGCCAGCTTTTAAAAGAAGTGCTGTTTTCAAAATCTGCAAGGAAAAAGAAAAGCACTTTGTGGAAAAATGCCTAGATGAAACCAAAGAATTAGCTCAAGGAGAAAAGTGGAAATATTTTTTTAAGCTAGCTGGACAAAATCAAGATACCCGAAAATTTTCTACCAAATAGCCGATACCAAAAGGCGCTTCATAGCTTAGTTGTTGGGGCTGATAATCTATCTCCTTGATTATTCCCAAAAGAGTAATCAAGGAACGCAAACCGCATTCACCAGCTTCCATTATCAAGTCCTTGTCCATATTGACCAAAGCGTCAATATTTTTTTCATTGACCAATTTTAGCAGTTGACGATCAAACTCTTGAGCCATAGGTGAAAAGCCGGCCGGTGAATCCTGATGCAATTTGTGAGACAAATCACCGGAGGCCACGACAGCGATTCTTTTGGCTGACAGGTTGATTTGCTTTCTGATTATTTGGCCAAAATTGAGATGCTGATTCAAAGACAAGTCAGCATAACCAATGCTGATTATTTTCAGCTGAGGCAAATGCTGGGCAAGATAAAACAAAGGCACGCCACTGCCATAATCCAGCTGACTGTCAGCCGTGAGAATTATAGGCAGATGATCTTCGCAAGACTCTTTTATTTTATAACCGAAGCCAATGTCATTTTCAAACTCTAAATTGGTAATCAAATCACCAAAATCCTTAAAACTCACTTTTAACATTGGTTGCTGGTTGATAGTAAAAAACTCTCCGCCGCGCTTATTGGCGTGGGAAGAAATTATTATCAATAAATCCGGCTTGAGCGAATAAAGGTCTGACTCAAGATTTTTGTAAGCTTCGGCGGTTTTTTTTAATTTTTCCAAATTTTCTTTGCCCACTTCTGGAATCAGTATAGGGGAGTGGGGAACAAAGGCGGAAAAAATCAACATATTTTTATTTTAGGCTATTCAATGCTAATATCTTCTCCCAAGAAGTGTAGGTTCATCACCCGGCTGGAAACAGTCTTGATCTCTGACCAGCTATAGCCGAAAAATTCAAAAGTAGCTTCATCGGGGATAAAGCGGCGAACGCCGTTGTAAACTACATAAACCCGCCTGTCTTTATCCAACTTAATTAAAGAGCCGTCAGTCAACTTGACCGGGCCAGTGTTGGCCAAGGCGTCCAGAGTGGCAACAGTAGTATTTTTGACACTCAGCTCAGGAAAATTGGCCTTGGCAATAAAATCGTCAATAATAAGTGATTTTTGGCCATCTTTGACATAATAAATCCTATCAGCAGCTGTGTCTTTTAGCAGCTGGGCAAAGGGGCTGGCTGAAGCAGCTGTGCTCAAAGGCAGTCCTTCTTGATAGATCAATAATTCCTGATCGCTGACTTTGACCAATTCATCGGGATTGAATCCTAAACTCCTAAATACCTCATCAGAACCTATCAAGCGCTTATTGAGCCCATCAATCAGCCAGCGCCTGCCAAAATTGTCTTCTAGTAGAGAATAATTGGCGTGGGCGATTACTCCGCCGTCTTCATAAAGCTCTATTTCTTTGCTGTCTATAGCCAGTACCTTGCGCGGATCATAACGGGAAACTAGAGCGTTGGCGGAGGCGAACTGAAGTCTTTGACCATCTTTGATAAGATAAACCGGTGCATTTTCTAGACCCTTGGCTTTGACCAAAGCTCCATCGGGAATCACGCCGGATCTGATTGCTATCGGCGGAACAGGAGAACCAATAGCGCTGCCAAAGCCGTATCTATTCCACAAAGTAGCAAAAAGACGATTGCCGGCTATATGTGGAGTATAGACATAGAGAGCCGCGGTAATGGCATTGAGTGGAGTAACTTCTGTTCCTTTGGAAGTGCAGGGCAGCTGACGAGGCAGAGGATCGCCTATGCAGACTGTTTCTCCCGGCCGAAAACTATACCTATTTATATTGTCAATATACCAGCGAAATTGCAAAGCAGCCGAACGGACTTGTTTGCCAAAGCCTTTGTACTGGGGATTGCAAGGTTGACCATCATAACAAAAATAACCCATGGCAAAATCCAAATTTCTTTCAGTAGGGTTGGAATTTTCTATCAAGCTCTGCTCCTTTTGCAACATAGTCAAGATAAATTGGGGATTGATCCGAGCTTCTTGGGCGGCGTTATAGATGATTTCTGCGGCCGAACGGGTTTTGACATATTTTTTTTCTGGATCAAGCGCCAGCTGGGCCAATGAAGGATTATTACCGCTATACTGATAATCTTTCAAAAAACTATTTTTCTCCTCTAAAAATCTCTGAATATCCCTTTCATTCATGGACAGATAATTATTGGCCTCCTCATCGGCCAACAAAAAATTATAATCCACCTCAAAAGCCGAGGCAGACAGAGTAAAATAAGAGAGAAATAAAGATAATAAAATAAATATATTAGTTATTTTTTTGGCGATTTTACGCATGATTTTATCTCCTTTTTGGCTATCAAGTAATTAATTTATGATACTAATTATAATAGCAGAAAACAGCAAAAAAGACCATTGATTTTTATCCACATTTGCGATAAAATCATCTCATGGATAATAAAAGATTATTTGTTTCTCTGCCAATAGACGAGGGATTGAGTCGCCATATTTTCAAGGAATTCGGCCAGCTGGATCTGCCTTGGGAAAAAATCAAAGCTGTTTCTCCTTCCCAATTACATTTGACTCTGAAATTTATCGGTGATACTAGCTTAGAAAAATTGCCTCTGATTATCCAATCGCTGGAGCAGATAAAAACCAATTATAAAGAAATAGAATTAAAAATAAATAAAAGTAAAATATTCAACCCCCAAAGTCCGCGAGTCCTGGCTTTGGCAATAGAAACAAATCCTAAACTAAGCCACCTGCAAAAGGCCGTAGAAGAAGCCCTGGCTCTAGCTGGAGCTGGTCAATATGATGCTAAAAAATTCACCCCTCATCTTACGCTGGCTCGCATCAAGAAAAAAGCCGAGATAACTGAATTCAAAAATTTTGAAAATTGGCAAATAAAAAAAACTTTCTACGCTGCTTATTTCCAACTAATGGAAAGCGAGCTCGGTGGTCGGGGATCAGTCTATAGCGAGCTGCAAACTTTTGAACTATGATTTATGATCAAGGAGTATAAAATTCTGGGAGTAAAAGTCCATGCTCTGCCCGAGCATATACTCAAAAGCACCTTAAATACTTTTTTACACTCCGACTCCCAACATCAAATCGCTACAGTCAATCCTGAATTTATCGTAGCTTGTCAAAAAAACCAAAAATTTTTGCAAATCATCAACAATGCCAGCTTGGCCACCATAGACGGAGCCGGTATTATCAAGGCTCTGCAATTTTTAGAAAATGACGTTTATCTAGATGATAGAATCACCGGCGTCCGACTGACAGAGATATTGATTGACCTGGCGCTAAAGAATAACTACAAAGTAATGTTTTGTCTTTACAGCCGCGGTTTGACCAGGCCGGATGACTTTTTTATCAAAACCAAGCAAAAATATCCGCTTTTAGAATTCCAAGTGGCCGATGAAAATAATGCTTTGGAAAAAGGCAATATTTTTTCTCCCGATATTATGCTGGTGGGTTTTGGCGCCCCGCGTCAAGATCTTTGGATAAATGAAAATTTGGATAGACTGCCGTCGGTAAAAATCGCTGCGGGAGTGGGCGGTACCTTTGACTTCATGGCCAAGACCAAAAAAAGAGCGCCCAAGCTGCTGCGTAGTCTGGGACTGGAGTGGCTCTGGCGACTGATTTTACAGCCCTGGAGAATAAAGAGAATATTTAAAGCCACGATTTTTTTCTTTTTTTTAGTGATAAAAGATAACCTAAAAAACAAACATGCCCAAAATAAAAACTAGATTTGCTCCCAGCCCGACCGGCTATCTTCACATCGGCAGCCTGCGTACAGCTCTGTTTAGCTATTTGTTTGCCAAAAACCAAAAAGGCAAATTTATCATTCGGATAGAGGACACTGACCGGCAGAGATTCGTGGCCGGCGCTGAAGAAAAACTAATCAAAGTCTTGACTGACTTAGGCCTCAGCTCTGATGAAAAAATAATCCGCCAGAGCGAGAGACTAAAAATTTATCAACAAGCCGCCGAGCGACTAATAAAAGAAAAAAAGGCTTATTATTGTTTTTGTTCTCAAGAGCGACTGGAGGAGGTCCGAAAAAATCAAGAGCAAAATAAACAAGTACCTCGCTACGACAGACATTGTCTTAATTTCAGCGACCAAGAAATACAACAAAGACTGTCAGCTGGAAAAAAACATGTTATCCGCTTCAAAGTCCCCGACAATCAAATAGTAGCCATATCCGATCAGGTCTATGGAAAAATATCAGTCAAAACTCAAGATCTAGACGACTTTGTTATTATCAAATCTGACGACTTTCCTACTTATCATTTGGCGAACATTGTTGACGATCACGAAACCAATATCAGCCATGTAATCAGGGGCGATGAATGGCTGCCGTCTTTACCCAAGCATATTTTGCTTTATCAAGCTCTCAAATACCAAGCGCCGGTTTTTGCCCACTTACCGCTTTTGCTCAATCCTGATAGATCCAAATTGTCCAAAAGGCAAGGTGATGTGGCAGTAGAGGACTTTTTGGCCAAAGGCTATTTGCCGGAAGCACTGATAAACTACGTGGCTCTGTTGGGCTGGAACCCGGGGACTGATCAAGAAATTTTTACAGTCAAAGACTTGATAAAAGAATTTTCCCTGGCCAAAGTAAACAAAGCTGGAGCAATTTTTGATATTAATAAGCTCAATTGGTTCAACGCTGAATATATCCGCTTGATAGTCAAACAAAAAGGGGAGAGGTATAGGCAGCTTTTAGAGCAACTGCAAAGATTGATACCAAACCATGCTTCCTCAGCTGAAAAATTACTGCTTTTATTTTGCAGCCGCATAAATAATCTCCAAGAACTAATAGAGCAAAGCCGATTTTTATTTGCCTTGCCGGAATATAAAGGCGAACTTTTAATTTTTAAGAAATCTGACCAAGATAAAACTAAACTAGGACTCAACCTGCTTCTGGGAACTTTGGGTCAAATTCATCCTGACCACTGGCAAGATGCCAAACTAAAGCTGGTCTTGGAGAACCTCGTTGCTAAAAACAAACTATCAGCGGGAGATGTTTTTTGGCCAGCCAGAGTAGCTCTGTCAGGACTGGATAAAAGCCCATCGCCGACTGAAATCATGGAATTTTTGGGTAAAGAAGAAAGCTTGTCTCGCGTAAAAAAGGCTTTGAAAAAATTTGATTAAAACTACCCCACCCGACGGGTTGGCTTTGCCAACCCGTCGGGTGGGAATCAAACTTGTATAAAGAGTAAAAATATGCTATAATATAGCTATTGATTAGAATATTTTAAGCCATGCTAGCCAAAATAAAAATAAAAGTTAAAAAAATACCTCAAATAATAATAGCCTTGGTTTTGGGAGGCTTATTTTTGTATCCGCTAAATATTTTGGCTACCGAGCTTACTTTCAATAATCTGGACAATGTGGAAATCTGGCAAATAAACCAAGATATCAACCAAAAATTATCAGAAATCCAAGAGCTCAACCGACAAATAGATGTCTACCAAAAAAACATAGTAGCCAAACAAAGGGAAATAAGCAACTTGCATTCCCAAGTCAATACTATTGATGAGAGTATTGCCAAGATAAACTTGGAAATAAAAGCGGCTGAACTGGAAATAGAAACCGTCAATCTGCGAATAGAAAACACCCAATTAAAAATCCAAGCCAAAGAAAAAGAAATTGATCAGCAAAAAGAAATTCTGGCAGAAATTATCCGTGGCCTTCACCGCGAGCAGCAAAAAAGCGGATTGTTGCAAATCTTGATACTCAACGACAACTTCAGTGATTTTTTGGCGGAAATGGATAGGTTAAAAAATATACAAAACGACTTACTCAAAGGAGTAGAGGATCTGGACAATATCCGTATTGCTTTAAATAGCGACAAAGATAGTTTGGAAGGCGAAAAGATTGAGTTGGATGCCCTAAAAAATATCCTTGATTCGCGAATAGAAAGTTTGGACAGCCAAAAAACCGTAAAATTCGCTTTGATGCAAGCCACTCAAGGGCAAGAATCAAAATTCCAAGAACTACTACGCCAAGCTAAAGAAGAGCAAGAACAGGCCAATAAAGATATTATTTATCTGGAAAGAGTAGCTAGAGAAAAGCTCAATCGACAGTTGGAACTGGAAGCCATAGACAGCGACGGACTGATGTGGCCGGTCACTTCCCGCCGCATCACTGCTTATTTTTATGATCCTACTTATCCTTTCCGCAATCTTTTTGAGCACCCGGCTATTGACATTGCCACTCCCCAAGGCACGCCTATAAAAGCAGCTGAATCAGGTTATGTAGCCAGAGCCAGAGACGGAGGCGCCAAAGGATATAGCTACATCATGATAGTCCATGCTGGCGGTTTGTCCACAGTCTATGGCCATGTCAATAAAATCATAGTAAGCGAAGATCAATTTGTCACCAAAGGATCAATTATCGGCTACTCCGGCGGTATGCCTGGCACCAATGGCGCCGGCCCTATTTCTACTGGACCTCATCTACATTTAGAGGTTAGGCTCAATGGCGTGCCAGTTGATCCACTTAAATATTTACCTTGATATCCTACCTCACCAAAAAATTTAAAAATACCAAAATTTATCTAATTTTAGCTAAAATTATATAAATAAACCCCTAGGACTATTGACAGGGGTTTATTTTTTTGCTATACTTATCTTTGTGCCAAAATAAGGCACTGTTTTTTTCCAATCGGTGCATAGACTTCTGGGAATATCGGGATTCCTCCAAAGATGCGGCTAATTCTCCCCAGAAAGCCATCACAGTCTTTGGGGCAACGTTTTCCTGGTGTCAGCACCGCTTTCTCTCCTGCCAAGGAGAGCGTAAACATCCAAGGATGGACTATCCACAAGGATGTGGGAGGGTACGATAAGCCCTCCTCTTTTTTTAATTTTATTTTTTCAGAGGATGGAATTGGCTGTGAATTTTTTCCGCATAACGATCAGAAGCATGAACATAACGAGTAGTAGTATCTAAAGATTCATGCCCTAAAAGTATCTGAATAGCTGCCGGATTAGCACCATTTTCCGCCAAATAAGTGGCAAAAGCATGACGGATAGAATGAGCGGAAACCGGCACATTGATGGAAAGAAGCTCGCGATACTTTTTTATTTTATATTGCAGATAATTGGCTGATATTTTCTTAGCGCGGCTTTGGCTATTGCGGCCGCGGTAGGGGACAAATAAATACTCACTATCATCCACTCGAGTTTTTAAATAAGTCTTGATATGGACAATGGCTCTAGCAGTAAGATAGACAAAACGCTGTTTTTTGCCTTTGCCCAAAATATAAATCCGGCCGCTGGTATCCAGCTGCTGCCGCTTTAATGACAGTAGTTCGGAAATACGCATGCCAGTAGCAAACAAAGTCTCCAGCATAGCTCGATTGCGCAAAGCAATGTTTTTATCTTTTTCAAAACGATCCGGAGCTTCAATCAGATTGATCAAATCATGCATCTCTGGCACTTGGCCATGCTTTTTTTCGGTTTTCAAAAGCTTGATAGCATCGGCGCTGATCGGCACGTTTTTATAATCAAGGTCAACTAAAAATTTCAAATAGGATCGCAGAGCCGATAAAATCCTATTGATGCTATAACTAGACAATTGTTTTTGACCCGCCTCGCTTTTGGCTGTCTGGCGTGAAGTAGAGGAGAGGTAGGCCTTGAACTTGATAATATGCCTTTTGTTTATTTTTTCAAAAGGAGTTTGGATATCTTCGGTCAAAAAATTTTCAAAAGTATTTAGATCTCTTTCATAATTATAAACCGTTTCATTGGAGTAGTTATTGGACTGGATATTTTCTAAGAATTCGTCCAAAAGGGGGAGAGTATATTTTTTTAGCTGTTTTTTCATGTTTATATTATATCCAGACTTTTTGACCTTGTCAAATTGAGTGTAAGAGTTATTATACTCAATTTATATATACCATAAATAAAAGGCTAAAAAGCCCTTTTAATAATCTAGCTACTTAAAATAAACCCTATCCCCGAAACGCAAGTCTATATAATCTATTTCCGAGCTATTAATCACCTCAGTCAATACCCTGTCCAAATTCAAAATCTGTCTTTCTACATCTTGCGGGCTCAATTTAATATAAAAACCGGCATCAGTAATGATGTCTATATCCCAATTATCATCAATTAGTAGCCTATTTATAGCAAAAGACTGGCTAAAGATGCTTTCCCAAGTAAAATACAAAGTATTCAGTCTGTCTATTTCCTCCTGACTAAACACTTGATTATCATCAATTCGGCTCATTCTTTTATCTTCCAAGAGCAAAAGGCCATCTGTTTCATTTTGAGCTCTTATTTGCCCGTTTAAGGCGCCTTTGGAGTCTATCAGGTATAAAACATCATCTCTTTGCCAAATAAAGTGGGATATTTTTTCTTTGACTTCCACCATCAGGCTCTTGGGGAATTTTTTGGTCACTAGGACTGATTCAAAATTATAGTGGGTAAGCAAAAATTCCTCCAAAGCATCTGTTTTGAGAAGAAAATAATTATTGCGCTTAAATATATGAAAAACCACTGCCGATAATTCTTCTTCTATGGCCTCACTTATTTCTTGGGCGGAAAAATTTTCATTGCCGCTGACGCTTATCCGGTCAACTTCCAAATAACGAGTCTGAAAAATTCCTTGAGCCAAAATGATCGCAAAAAGAATCCAGATTATTCTGACGATGATTTTTTGGCCGGGTATTTTTTCCCGATTATAATAGCCGACCGACCGCCGATGCGGTCGGCCGGGCATGTGTTTGCGCCAAGTTTTATTGGTTTTTACCAAAGACATCTTGCTCCCCTGCTAAATAATCTCCCCTTAATATTGTGTCGTAAAATATATAAATTACACTACTATTCTTTTTATATTTGGATTTAAACGAGTAACTGTTTCATAATTTATAGTCTGTGATAAATAAGCCAGTTCATCGGCTTTTATTTCCACTTGCCCGTCTGCCCCAATAAGAGTGATAATGTCCCCTACTCTGACCTTGTCAGCCAAAGGCACTTCTATCATTGACAAATTCATGCAAACATTACCGCGGATATTATACTCTTTGCCCTTGATAAGCACTTTGGCTTTATTGGATAAAAGCCGGCTATAGCCATCATAGTATCCTACGGGAATGATTGCCAGCTGCATGTCCTGCCCTACTTTATAAGTGCGATTATAACCTACGCTTTCACCCTTTAATATTTTTTTTACTTGAATTATTTTTGTTTTTAGCGATAAAACTGGCTCAAGAGAAATACCTAATTGATGGCCGCGAGTTTTGGCGGCTGGGCTGGACCAAAGGCCATAAAGCGACAAGCCTAATCTTACTATATCCTGCCGTGCTGATGACAAGCCCAAAGCAGCGGCGGAACAAGCTGAATGCATTTTTATCTCCGGGACGGTCTTTTTTATTTTCAAAAAATCATCAAGCTGCTTGTGGCTAAAAGATAAATCTTCACTTTCTGATTCAGCATAATGCGTAAAAATACTGAAAATCGATAAACTATCTTTGGCTTTTATTTGATTAATAGCCTCTGTCGCCTCCTCTGTTCTAAACCCCAATCGAGAGGTACCGGTATCTATTTTGATATTGACCGAAAACGACAAGTGATTTTTTTGCGCCAAATCACTGAGATAATCAGCGGTCTCTAGATCGTATAAAGGCAGAGATATATTATATTTAGCGGCTGTTATCAGCTCGGCCTCGCTTTTTTCAAAAAAACTCAAAACCATTATCGGCTTATCAGTGTGTTTGGCCAAAGCCAAGGCCTCCTTCAAAGAAACAACCATCAAGCCGGAACAATCAGCGACCTTGTCCAAGATTCCAGCTACTATTTCCCAACCGTGACCATAAGCATTGCTTTTTATTACCGGCCAGATTTGACTGTGCGGGCAAATTTTTTTGAATTGAGCCAGATTATGCAAAAGATTGGCCTGACTAATTTCTATCCAAGTAAGCGCCATATTTTATTTCTGGCTAATTATTACCCAAAAACTTTTTGCCTAGGTATTTTTGCAAAACCTTGGGCACTTTCACCCTACCGTCAGCTTGCTGATGCTGCTCCAGTATTGCCGGCAACAAACGGCTGGTAGCCAACCCCGAAGCATTGAGAGTGTGAACAAATTTGTTTTTGCCGTCTTGATCCTTGAAGCGGACATTGCCGCGTCGCGCCTGATAATCAAGAGCATTAGAGATACTGGAAACTTCTTTGTAGACCCCCATACTGGGCAACCAAACTTCCAAATCAATTGTCTTGGCCATAGCGGCGCTGGCGTCAGCCGCAGCCAACTGAACAGTATTAAAATGCAATTCCAAGCCAGCGAGCAATTTTTCGGCATTTAGCAAAAGCTCGTCAAAGGCTTTCCAAGAATCCTCCGGCCGAGTAAATTGAAACATTTCTATTTTGTTGAATTGATGACCGCGTATCATTCCCCTCTCCTCCTTGCGATAGCTGCCAGCTTCCCGCCTAAAACAAGGGGAATAAGCAAAATATTTCAAAGGCAATTCAGCTGCGGATAAAATCTCACCGGCATGATAATTGCCCAGCATCATTTCACTGGTGGCATTGAGACATAAGCCGTCTTTTTCTATCCAAAACAGGTCTTCCCTGAATTTTGGCAAATGGCCGGAAATATAAGCAGAGTTTTCATTGAGTAAGTAAGGCGGCAAGATAAAAGTATAAGCATTTTGCCGGTGGAAATCCACAAAATAATTAAGCAAGGCCCATTCCAAAAGCGCGCCATCGCCAATATAAGCCCAAAAACCCGAACCTGACATTTTGACCGCCCGCTTATAATCTACAAGCTTCAAAGCGGTCGCCAAATCAACATGGTCTTTTGCCGCAAAATCAAATTTCGGCTTAGTTTTGAAGGTTTTGATTATTTTATTGTTTTCTTTACCGCCGGATGGCACATCATCAGCGCTGATGTTGGGTAAAGCCGATAATTTTTCAAACAAAATATTTTCCGCTTGATTAAGCTCTTCTTTCAAAGCCGCCAACTGCGCCCCCAGCTCTTTCATTTTTTTGACTGTAGCGGCATCCGGCTTGGTCTTAGAAAATTTGTTTCTCTGAGACTGAAGATTTTCTACCTGAGTGATAATACGGCGGTGTTTAGTGTCCAAGCTCAAAATCAGATCCAGATCAAAATCTTTTTTATCCAAACGCTTGAGCAAATTCTGCTCAACTTCTTGCTTGTTGTCTCTGATAAGTTTAATATCTATCATATTTTTTCTATTTGCCTAATAAATTCATTAAGAGCTAAGCCCCGATGGCTAATCTGATTTTTTTGCTCCACTGTCAGCTGGGAAAAAGTCAGATTATGGCCCTTAGGGATAAAAACCGAGCTGTAAGGAAAACCAGCCTCAATCGGACAAAGTTGCTTTTGAGCAATTAGTCCCCTGACCTCTCCTTGAGAAATTACTTCATTTTGGCCGTCACAATAAGCGACTGTGGTTATAAAACTAGCATGTCTTTTATCAGCTTGAACTTTTTCCATTTTGGCCAAAAGCATTTTTAAAAGTTCTTCATCACCGGCTCTATAGCCAGGCCAAGTCCGAGAATTTATTCCCGGCTCTCCATTTAGAGCCTCTACTGACAGCCCTGAGTCATCTGCCAAAGAAGGTAAACCAGAAAGCTGATAATAAAATTTGGCTTTACCTAGAGCGTTTTCCTGATAAGTAGCGCCGATTTCCTGATAATCCTCTTTTATACCTAGATCTGCCAGGGAAAAAAGCTGAACTTTGAGAGGAAGTAAATATCGACTGATTTCCTTGAACTTGCCCGAATTATGGGTGGCAATGAGCAGTTTATTTATTTTCATTATCCTCTTTAGTTTTTATTTTTAGGGCGCATAGCCGGAAATAAAATCACTTCCTTGATATTTTCAATGTCACCCAAAATCATCGCCAAACGATCTATGCCTATGCCCAGCCCGGCTGTCGGCGGCATGCCATGCTTGAGAGCTTCAATAAAATCATCATCAGCTCCTTGGGCTTCTTCATCGCCGGCCGCCCGCAATTCTTTCTGCTGGTCAAACCTCTCCTTCTGATCCAAAGGATCATTGAGCTCGGAAAAAGCATTGCAAATTTCCGCTGTTTTGACCACCAATTGGAATCTTTCTACATAATTGGGTCGGGCGGCAATTTTTTTGGCCAAAGGAGAGAGCTCCAGAGGATGGTTGATAACAAAGACCGGCTGGATCAATTTGGGGCGAACAAATTTTTTGTACAGCTCGTCCAAAAGCTTGCCTCGACCCCAGGCCTTGTCGCTTTTCAGTCCGGCTTTTTTGGCTATGGCTATCAGCTCATTATCTTTGATTTTTTCCAAATCAATTTTTAGTTCTTTTTCCAAAAGCTCTTTGAAATCCAAACGCGGATAAGGCGCCTTAAAATCCAAAATATCGTTGCCGTTTTTTACTTTTGTTTTTCCATTATTTAATTTCTTTGTCAGCCACTGCATAAAATTCTCCACAAACTTCATATAATCATTATAATCAGAATAAGCTTGATAAGCTTCTATTTGGGTAAACTCCGGATTATGCTGATGGCTAATACCTTCGTTTCTAAAACAACGGGCAATTTCATAAACTTTGTTGTAGCCGCCGATAATCAGGCGTTTGAGATAAAGCTCGGGCGCTACTCGCAAATAAAGCTCCATATCCAAAGTATTGTGACGAGTGACAAAAGGCTTGGCCGTAGCGCCGCTGGCCACTTGCTGTAAAATTGGCGTGTCCACCTCTAAATAGCCCTGCTGGTCAAAATACTCTCTGATAAGCTTGATAATCCGGCTACGCAAATCAAACACTTCTCTGGTTTTGGGATTGACCAAAAGATCAATGTATCTCTTTCTAAAACGCAAATCCGGATCTTTTAGTCCATAATACTTATCTGGCAAAGGCAAAAGCGCTTTGGCTAAAAGCTTGAACTGGGAAACCAAAATTGTTTTTTCCTCACTTTTGGTCAAAAAAGCTTGCCCGCTAAATTCAATAAAATCACCCTGATCAATTGTTTCTTTAAAAAGTTGATAAGCTTCCTCTCCTAACTGATCTTTTCTGATAAAGGCTTGAAGCTCAGCTCCATCGTCGTAAAAATGCAAAAAACAAGAGCCGCCTTGAAGACGCAAACTACTTATTCGTCCAGCCAAAACCACTTTTTTCTCCTCTTTTAAAAGAGTGTCAAAACTAGATAAAAAATCAGCCACACTTAAATTTCTCTTACTAACACTAGGATAAGGCTCTTTTAGGCCTCTGAGTTTATCTAGTCTCTGCAGATACTCGTCATTGATATTTAGCGTATTTTCTGTTTTTTTAGCCATAAAATAATTTTATCTACAAAATATTTAATGCAATAATTTTTTTAATCGCCTTATTTACATTAGGAATTCTCTCTTCCATTATTTTTATATCTACCCACTTAAAATCATTAATCTCTTTATTATCTATATTAATATTTTTACTACTAGTCTGCATAATAAACATAAAATCATGATGCCAATGACTAGCCTCCTTTTTTTCTTGATTTTCAGGTATGGGATGAGTATCTATAATTATAGGACATTTGTTAGTTAAATGCCAATTATGAATTTTTACACCAGGCAATCCTGTTTCTTCTCTTACCTCCCTTATAGCTGCTTCCGATAAACTAGAATCATTAAGCTCTATATGCCCCCCTGGAACTAGATATTTTTTCAATTTTTTATGAAAAATAAGAAGAATTTTATGATCGTCTGATAAAACTAAACCACTAACCGTAAAATGTCCAAGAAAATTCTTCCTGTTAAAAAAATCCTGAGACTTTTTTGTAAAATTTAAAAATTTCTCTAAATCATCTTTCTCTTCCGGAAACAAATCAATATAACTTTTTAATTGACTTACAAGCTCTTCTTTCATGTCAGCAAAAAAACCTTTTTATCAAATAATATTAGCTTAACTTATAATACTTAATTTAAGCTAAAAAATCAACCTACTTTTGGCAAAGACTGGCCTTTGAATTTATGGAGATACTTCAAAAAACTCCGGATATGATGGCGGGCCGATCGGGAGAAAATAAGGCCTGTGAAGCTGTCAGCCGCTGACTGACGACGATGAAGATGTATAACTTCGGCTTGGCCGATATAAGCCACTTTATAGCCGGCCTGCCAAAAACGCCTTGACCAATCCAAGTCCTCCATATACATAAAATATCTTTCATCCAAAAGACCGACTTTTTCCAGAGCTTGACGGCGAAAAATAAGACAAGCGCCAAACAGTGCTGGGACATAAAAATTTTGGTAGTGATCCAAGTCCTTCATCAAATAAGCGCGCAGCCACTTACGACCAGCTTTAGTCTTTCCCAAAGAAGTACGCCGATAAAAAGGCAGACGCCAATTGGGAAAAGTAGTGCAAGAATGCTGAATACTCTTGTCGGCGTTTATCAGCCTGGGACCAGCCAAGCCTACTTCGGAGTGCTCGTCTAAATAATCTATCATCAAAGAAATAGCATTGGACAAAATAGCCAAATCCGGATTCATAATAATAATATATTTTCCTTGAGCTTCTTTTATGCCCAGATTATTGCCATAAGCAAAACCGCCGTTTTTCTTGCTCTGAATAAATTTGACGCCGGCAAAACTCTTGACTATCTCCTCTATGCCGTCATAAGAGCCGTTGTCCACGACAATAATTTCATGCTTTTGAGGCAAAACTAGCTCTTGGATATTCTTCAAGAGTTCTTTGCTCAAGTTTTTGTTGTGATAATTAAGTATGATAATTGACAATTCCATTTTTATTGAAACCAAGGATAAATATCAGCTGGATCGACCCGACGATTTTTCATGACAAAAGTTTTTTTACGGGCAGCTTTGGGCAAAAGACGCAAATAATCGCCAATGGCCGCCAAAGAACTGCGTTCAAACAAAAGCAGATAAACAAACTTTTGCAGCTCATAAAACTTGATGTAAAACAAATCTTTGAAAATATGCCTAGCAAAAGAATTTTTGTAAAGCATCAGCCAATGATTGCGGTAAGAAAGACGATGGGCCATTTTTTTATGGCTGCGCCTTTGTCGCCAGCCCTGGCGGCGGCTCAAGCTACGATGATGATAAGCTCTGGCAGCGGCAACCAGCCAGCTCTGCCAGCCCAAGAGGCGCAAGCGCCAGCCCAAATCTACATCTTCTTTATAAGCAAAAAAATCTTCGTCAAAATACTCTCGGTGGCTGTCGGCAAAAGAATAAGCGGCCATTTCCAAGCTCTGGCGCCTATAAAGCGCGGCGGCTGCCGATACAGCAAAAACTTCGCGGTTTTCAAGGGCAAAGTCCTCCTCTCCCTGATGCAGATCAGAAGCTTGCCGCCGCCTATCAATTTTGATACCAAAAGAATCTATTTGCTGGCTTTTTTTACCCGCCTCAAAATCCCAATAAAGCAGCTTGCCGGCCACACTGCCGGCTTTTTTGTTTTTATCCATAAAATCAACCAGCCTGGCCAGATAATCTTCATCTAAAATAACATCTTGATTAAGCACCAAGACGTATTCTGAATCAGACCAATTCAGCAATAGATTATGCCCTCGGGCAAAGCCCAAATTGCTCTTTTGAGTAATTATTCTGGCCTGCGGGCAATACTCCTTCACCAGTGCCACCGACTTATCAACCGAAGCATTATCCAAAACCAGCAGTTCCCAATCGGAAAAAGTCTGGGCTTTGATGCTCTGTAAAAGCCAAGGCAGATAACGCTCGCCGTTATAACTAAGCAAAGTAATGGTTACCTTTTTTTTATTCATAAACACTAAACACTACCGTGCCCAAAATCAACAAGCCTAAACCTAAAGGATGATTGATATAAGGGCTAAAAAAATGAACTATTGCCAACGCAAAGACAGACGGCAAAAGAAAAGCCAGGCTATCCCTTCCTTTCTTTAGGGTATTATAAGCCCTGACTAAAATCAAGCTCAGCCAAAATACAAACAACAAAACAAAAAATATTCCTCCTTTGAGCCAAATATCCAGCCAGCCCCATTCAAAAGCATAAGTACTGTGCCAGCCCTCGGGATTTTCTTGGTTTTTTATCCTGGGATCAGACGATTGATAAGTTAATTCCTTGCCAAAACCATGCCCCAACCAAGGCTTTTGGCTTATCCCCTGCCAAAGCGGCCCCCATAATTGCTGACGACTGCTTACAGCTGCTTCTGACAAATCTAAGCCTCGTTGCTTGAAAATATTTAAATTATTGAATTTCGGTAAATTATAGACTACCTCTATCGACACCAAGGCAAAAAATCCCGCTGACAATGCCAGAAGCAAAGCGCTGAGCAAAACTTTTTTGTTGGTCAAAAAAAGCCAAAGGAGAAAAAACAAAAAAACTAAAGCTCCGCCCAGCCAAAGACTGCGGGACAAGCTAATAAATAAAGCGGCTGAAGTCAAAATCAAAAGTAAAAAATTGCGCCGCTGCCAAAAATCTTTGAGTTGATTTATAAAAAGACCAAAAAAAGCCACTAGTAAATAAAAATGCGACTGAAAAAATACCCGGAAAAAATTATCGGCAAAAGGCGTTATTTCCCCGGTTCTAGTGTCTCTAATCCAGCGATAAAGATAGTGATTATCAAAAAATGAATAATTTTGCGAAAATAAATGCAAAACAATTAATGTTTTGGCCGCAACTATCAAAGCCGCTGCTTGAAGCAAGCGCCAGATATAGGCAGTTGACTTTGGACTATAGACTTCCAGCCAAATCGGCAAATACAAAATGTAAAAATAAGCATTGGCGTCAAAAAATATATTGCGCCAGCTGTGGCCGTTGAAGTAAGCTGTCAAAGAAGCGACAATAATAAACAGTAAGGAAAAAATAAAAACAAAAAATAATTTTTTATCTTTTATCAGCCGCAATTTTTTTAAACTGGTGATATTTTTAAAAATAAAAACAAAAATTACCGCTGCAAAAATAAACAAACGCAAACCAAAGCCTTGATAGCTCAAGCTATGCCCCAAAGAACCCCAAAAAAGCTCAGCTAAAGGCAAATAAAGTAAATACTCGTCTCTTAAAAACCCTAGAATAACTACTAAAACAAAAATCATTGCCAAAAACCAGAAAGACAAAAAGCTAAAATTAAAAGCCAGCCAAGAAAAAAGCTCGGCAAAAAGAAAAATTGCCAACCAGCTAGATATTATTTGCGGTTCTTTTGCTTTGTAAAAAAATGACATAAAACAAAGTAAGAATAAAATTCAAAGGTAAAAATAAAGCTATCAGCAAATATTGCCACCGAGGCTGATGCTTATAAAAATAATAAAGTAGGCTTTTATTAAAAATCATCTGTTTTTTTAGAGTATTGGCTTGACCGAAGCTTTGGCCGCCATAATGAACAACGCTGGCGCCGGGAAAATATTTGAGCAGCCAACCATTTTTTTTAGCTCGATAGCATAAATCCACTTCTTCAAACCAAATAAAAAATCTTTCGTCAAAAAAATTAAGGGATTTAAGCACCTCGGCTCTGGCTACTATCGCCGCTCCCATGATTTGATCCACTGGCTGCTCTCTGTCATAATCAAAATCCGGCAACAAATATGCTTGGAAAAATTTCTTAGCTAAAGGAATATTTTTTAATTTTAATAAGATCAGAATCTGTGATCGCCAATCAGGCAAGCTTCTCACCGAAGCTTGAATACTGGCATCAGGATTGAGTAGTTTGGGACCAAAAATAACTACTTCTGGATTGGACTCTAAATAGGCTTTGCTCTGACCAAAAAATCCTGGCACTATTTCCGTGTCCGGATTGAGCAAAACAATGTAAGAGCCGGACGCTTTGGCCAAAGCCAAATTATTGGCTTTGGCAAAACCAAAATTTTTCTCAAGAGCCAAAACCTTTATTTGCGGGTACTTCTGCGCCAGCATTTTGAGACTGCCGTCTTGGGAGTTATTATCAACAACGATTATTTCAAGCGTCAAATCGCCAGCATCAGCCAAAATCGAAGCTAGGCACCTATCCAAAAGATCTCTTACCTTCCAATTGACAATAATAATGGAAAAATCCGCCCTAGCCATTTAATTGATTTTTTTATCCACTAAGTCCATCATTTTATTGACGGTATTAAGCCAAGAATATTTTTTGGCGAATTCCTGACGAGCTAGCCTCTTGTCAGCATCATCGTTTTTCAAAACCTCGCTTATTTTTTGATCAAACTGCTCATAATTGACGGCTACTTCTATAAGCTGGCCGATATTTTCCGTACCGATGTTGCCCGTAGCCACTACCGGTTTAGCACAAGCCAAATACTCATAAGTCTTCATTGGATTGGTACTGGCACTGAAGCCTGAAGAGCGATGAGGAATAATGCCAACATCAAACTGCTGGATATACATCGGCGCTTCCTGATAAGTTTTGTAGCCCAAAAAATGAACATTGGGCATTTTTTCTAACTCCTCTTTCAGCTGATTTTGTTCATCCCAGACCGGTCCAACTAAAACTATTGATTTTTTCTCGTTTTTTTGCGCCAGATATTTTATCAGCTCCAAATCCACTTTTTCCTGTATCACTCCTATATAACCGATAATGGGCTTAGATATATCAGCAATGTCGCGATTGACCAAAGGAAATTTCCGATTATAGTGTTTGAAGTCAACGCCGTTTGGCAACCAGTAGACATTGGGTTGGTCATCAAAAAAAGTAAGCAAGTTCTGGGAAACAACAAAAATCAAATCAGCGGAATTTTTTATTTTGTCATAAGCGGCCTGCAAGCGACCAGTCTGCTTGGCATAAGAGGAATGCAACATCCAATTATCTACTGCTTCAAAAACAGTCAGTTTCTGACCCAAGACATCCCAATAAGGCGCAGCAAAAGGAAAATAAGACCATAAAATCAAATCACCGAAATTAAGTTCCAAAGCAGTGCGGCGGATATTTTTCATAGTAGCGGCCGGTCGCCAGAAAAAACCCGTATCAGAATAAACATAAAGTTTTTCCGAAATCTTACTCACCTTGTAAGTGAGGCCTTTTTTTATAACCTTACTGTTTTTGAGATTAAGCACCAAGTCCTCTTTAAAAATCCGTACTGCCCGCTTGGCTGTCAAAGGCAGATAATCAACCGCCAGTATTTTTCCCACTTCCGGCCGGCTGGCTAGCTCTTTTAATATATGATAATTACGGTTGGAAACGCCTTCGTCCCACTCAGAATAGTTGGACATGTTGAGCATGATAATATCAAATTTTTTCATTTTGGGATTGTTAGTTTAATATTCTTTTCAGCCGCGCGCTGTTTTTTTCAGGCTGATTGAAACTCTGATATTTAATAAAAGCCCTGTCAGCCAGTTTATCAGCAATTTTAGGCTCTTTCAATAGCCCTCTTATCTGCCTGGCCAGCTGTCTGAGATCGCCGCCGTCAACCGAAATTATTTCATCAGAAGAAAAAATCTCGCTTACCCCCGCTCCTTTGCCGGCAATAATAGGCCGGCGACAAGCAGCTGCTTCCAAAAAAACCATACCAAAGCCTTCTACATCTTCTCGACGATTGACGCTGGGCAATAAAAATATATCCGCCAAATGATAAAAACAAACCAATTCCTGATCGTCGACAAAATCGCAAATAAAAACTCTGTCGCTTAGATTTTTTTCTTTTATCAGCTGGCGCAAAGCTTCTTTTTCCTCGCCTTGACCAACAATAAAATACTTCAGCGAAAACTCATTCCGCAGATAATCCATGGCCTCAATTACCAAATCTTGCCCCTTTCTTTTGGTCAGACGGCCGACAGTCAAAAGAACTTTATCGGTCGGGCCAAGGTTGTACTTTTTGGCAAAAATCTCCTGCTGTTTCTCATCAGCCGAGCAGTCAAAATCAATACTAGGGTAAATCAGCTCTATTTTATCAGCCGCAATACCAATATCCAAAATTATCTGCTTGGTAGCTTGGGAATTGACAATGATTTTTTTAGCTTTATTTAATATTTTTTTGCTAAAATTAGGCTTATTTTTCAAAGCTAAATTAATATCTAAGCCATGCAAAGATATAATATAAGGCTGGCCGAGAAAATAAGCAATAGATCCCAAAGGCAAAATATTGGGAGTAAAAATCTGCTCAATTTTAAATTTTTTTATTATTCTTTTGAGCCTGAAAAAAGCCGGTAGCCAGCTCGGCCAAAAATAAGGCCAAAGCATTCTTGTTTTGATGATATTAGCTTTTTCGTCCACTTCCTGATGATCACAAACCACCAAATAATCTTGGTCTTTGAAAAATTTGAAAAGATTATAAACATAGCGAGCTACTCCGCCCTTAAAAGGATAATATTCGTGAGTTAAAAGCAAAGTTTTTTTCACGTCTTAAAATTAATAAATTAAGATGATTTAAAAATAGCGTTTTTGACATAGACAATATCCCGCCATTTTAAGCTGCGGCTGGCAAACATCAAAACAACATAGGCCGCTCCCCCCAGCAAAGCGCTCACTATCCAATTGAGCTCTTCTTTAAGCTGGATTATCAACCAAAACATAAAAACCGCCGAAAGCAAAGATCCCAAAACCGGCCAAAAATTTGGCCAATTTATTTCCATAACCAATTTGACTACTGCCCGCAAATTGAGCGTAAACAAAAGTAAAGTGCTAAGCGAAGAAGCTAAACTGGCTCCCCAAATTCCCAACCAAGGAATAAAGATAAGATTGAGCAAAACATTAAAAGACATGACTATGCCCAAATTGCGAGTATTTATTTTTTCTTTTTGAGCGGCATTTAGCAGGCTGGATAAAGAAAAATTTATAAACAAAAAAGGAATAGAAGCAATCAGTATCTGCAAAGGCAAAACCGAATAAACAAAACGGCTGGTGTAAAGCTTTTCCACCAATTCTCCGGCCAAAGCAATAGTGCCAAAAGCCAGAGGCAGGGAAATAAAAGCCAAATAACTGAAAGACCTGCTAAAAGCTTCTTTCAATTTATCTTTGCTGGTATTAAAATAATTGGCAAAAGCAGGATAAAGAGCGGCCACAAAAGCCAAAGGAATAAACTGCAAAGCAAAAGTCATTTTATAAGCCACGCTATAAAAACCGACTTCCTCGTCTCCCAAAAATATCTTTAGCAAAAAAGTGTCCATATAAGCATAGACTTTGGCAAAAATAGCCGCTAGAGCAAAAGGCAGACAAACTTTTAGAATATGCTTGACCAAAGGCTGGGAAAAATAAAATTTTAATTTCAGTTTGTATTTGACCAAGAGTATATAAGCAGAGTAGAAAAGATTGAATAAGCTGGCCAAAAGCAAAACTATTAAAAATAAAAATACCTGGTCACTAAACTGCATCAGACTGAAACCAGCCACTAGCACCAAAATTTGAAAAATTATCGTTCCCCAGGACTCCCATTTCAAGTTTTGGCGACCGCGGATAAAAGCATAAAAAAGCAAAGTAAAACTATCTACCACGATAATAGCCGTAGTGATAAAAATCAAATTCCTCACAGCATCATCGTAAAACAAAATCCAATTGAGACTCAAGATTATCAAAACAGTCAAGCAGGCCAAAATTACCTTCAGAGAAAATATCTGATGGAACCATTTCCGCGAATCTTCCGACTCTCTGGCCACTTCTCTAATGATCAAAGGCGACAAGCCCAAGTCTATCAACACTGAAAACATACTGGCAAAAGAAATGGCAAAAAAATACTGACCAATGCCTACTGTGCCTAAATTTCTAGCCAAAAAAGTAAAATAAACAAAAGAAAGAACCTTTTGCAGAACCAAGGCCGTCATAAAAAAACTGGTATTGGCAGCGATTTTTTTCCCGCTTAGCATAAGGACATTATAACAAAAAAAAGCTGATAAATAAAGGCAAAAACCATAAACAAAAAGCCCCGTTTCCGGGGCTTTTTTGATTTTTTAAACTTAACGCTTGGACCACTGCGGTGCCCGCCTAGCTTTCCTCAAACCTGGCTTCTTTCTTTCCTTTACTCGAGAATCGCGGGTCAAGAAACCTTCTTTGCGCAAAGTGGTTCTCAATTCCTCATTGTCTTTCAGGAAAGCTTTGGCAATACCATTTCTAATAGCGTCTATTTGGCCTTTTAAGCCGCCGCCGTGCACCTTGATTGACAAAGCAACATCATTTTGTCCAATCGCTTTAAGTGGCTTGAGCAAAAAATCCTGCCAATCTTTATAAGCAAAATATTCTTTGTAATCCCGTCCATTGATAGTGATATTGATGCCTTTGGCTGATTGCTTGAGCACTCTCACTCTGGCCACAGCGCTTTTGCGCTTGCCGACAGCGGGAACATAATCTTTATTTTCAGTCTTCTTTGCCATAATTAACTTATTTTTAATCTCTTAATCATGCCTGCTCGCAATTTATTTTTTGGTAGCATGTCATACACCATATCCCGCAGAATTTTATGGGGATTTTTGACTATCATCTCTTTTAGCTGCCTAGTGCGGATGCCACCGGGATAGCCCGTGGTGCGGTGATAAACTTTTTGTTCTATTTTTTTGCCGGAAAAATTAATCTTAGCGACATTGGCAACTTCAACAAAATCTCCGTTATCAACATTAATTTTGTAACTAGGCTTATTTTTACCCTGCAATAAAAAAGCAATGTGGCTGGCCAAACGACCGGCAATCTTATCAGCAGCGTCAATTTTGTGGGTTTCTCTAGTCATTTTTTTAAATTTAAACAAATTCAATCTGAGCCATTTTAGCACCGTCTCCTTGGCGCGGAGCCATTTTGATAATGCGCAGATAACCCCCTTTTCTCTGGCTATAACGCGGTCCCAAAACATCCAAAATTTTCTGCACAGCTTTTTTGTCATGCAAAAATCTAGTCAACTGCTGTTTGTTGTGGATAGACTTTACTCGGCCACGGCTGACAAGCTTCTCCACCAAAGGCCTCATTGCCTTGGCTTTGGCCTCGGTAGTGACTATTTTTTCATATAAGACCAAAGAAGTGGCCAGGTTTTCCAAAAGAGCCTGACGCGGGGCTTTGGTTCTGTCTAGTTTCTTGTTTACTTTTCGGTGTCGCATTGCGGTAAAATTATTTTACTTGCTTTTCTTAGTTTTGGCCTTTTCTTTTTTCTCTTTGCTTGATTTGACTTTTTCCTCTTTGACTGGCTCAATATCTTCTTCCTCTTTTTCTTTATCAGCAGTCTTGGCAGCCGGTGTTTGGACAAAAATCATAAAATGCTCTTTTAGCACATCAGCCGCCTTAGCAATGGCTTCCTTGGCATCTACTGTGCCATCAGTGACCAATTCCATGCTCAATCTCTCGTAGTTGGTCATTTCGCCGACACGGACATTTTCTATTTTATAACCGACATTTAAAACCGGCGAAAAGCTGGCGTCAATGGCAATGTTGCCTATTTCCAAATTGGCATTTTCTTCTTTTTGTTCGGTGGTGACATATCCCATACCCTGCTCCACGGTAATTTCCATATTGAGCTTGGCATTTTTTTCAGTCAGATTGGCAATCACTAGGTCTTGATTGATTATTTCCACATCAGAATTTTTCTTGATGTCAGCGGCTGTGACTACTTTTTCTCCTTTGACTTCCAAAGTAAGCTTGACTGGCTCTTGGTTATGGCATTTTAGTCTCAATCTTTTTAAATTGAGCATTATTTCTACCAAGTCCTCTTTGATGCCATCAACTGAATCAAATTCATGCTGAGCGCCCTCCACCTTGAAAGCCGTCACAGCTGAGCCGGATAAAGAAGACAAAAGCACTCTTCTTAAAGAATTGCCCACAGTGACGCCAAAGCCCGGATAAAAAGGCTCTATCACCGCCTGATAGCGGTTGTCACCGAGATCTTTGATGTCTATTTTATCTGGTAATGTAATTTGTTGCATGTCTCTTATTTTTAGATTTTTTATTTTACCTTGAATAAAAGTCAACAATCAATGGTACATCAATGTTGGCGGGCAATTCATCTTTGTTCGGACGACTATTGACCGTGATGGTCATCTTATCCTTGTCCACAGCTAGCCAACCAGCACTGGCAATCTCTCCCTCTTTTTCACCGAATTTTTTCCAATAATCTTTGCTGATTTTATTGTCTTTTACCTTTATCACCTGCCCCGGCTTGACCGAATAAGAAGGAATATTATTGTTTTGACCGTCAATGGTAAAATGGCCATGGCTGACCAGTTGACGAGCCAGACGTCTAGTCTGGGCTAAGCCCGCGCGATAAATCACATTATCTAGGCGATTTTCCAAAAGAGTAAGAAAATTTTGCCCTAGATCTCCGGGCATTTTTCTGGCTTTATCAAAAGTAAGCCTAAATTGTTTTTCCAAAATTCCGTAGATAGCTTTGGCTTTTTGTTTTTCACTAAGCTGTTTGCCATATTCGGAAGTCTTGCTAAAAGTCTTTTTGGGACCATGGATTCCTGACGGATAATTCCTGCCTTTATCCAAAGGAGACTTGATAGTATCGGCGACATTTTCACCAAAGCGGCGAGTAGCTTTATGTCTTGGTTTGAGATTTCTTCCCATTTGTTTGCTGTTAGACTCTTCTAATTTTCTTAGGCCGACAACCGTTGTGCGGAATCGGGGTAACATCTTTGATCGAAGAAATAGTAAAGCCATTGGCATGCAAGGCTCTGACAGCTGCTTCTCGGCCGGCGCCGACACCTTTGACAAAAACCTCGACTTCGGTCAATCCGTAATCTTTGGCTTTTTCCGCTGCTGCTCGGACAATAACGCCGGCCGCATAAGGAGTGGCTTTTTTTGGCCCTTTAAATCCATTGGCTCCAGCTGAAGACCAAGCCAAAGCATTGCCCTGCAGATCGGTCAAAGTGACAACAGTATTGTTGTAAGTAGCCTGAATATGAGCTTGACCTTTTTTGACAACCTTTTTGACTTTTTTCTTGCTGACTTTTTTGCTAGTAGTAATATTTGCCATAATCTTGATTTTTGGATGCTAAATTATGTCTTTTGAGCTGCCGGCGCTTTGCCGCTACCCATAGTCACTCGTTTATTGCCTCTGACCGTGCGAGAATTGGTCTTAGTATTCTGTCCCCTGACCGGCAAGCCTTTGACATGCCTGACACCACGGTAACATTTGATTTCCTTGAGGCGCTTAATGTTGGAGGCTTTTTCCCGGCGCAACTCTCCTTCGGTTCGGAAAGTTTCCAAGCCTTGTCTGATCTGATTGAGTTGGTCTTCACTGAGGTCTTTAACTCTAGTGTCAGGATCTATCTTGGCGCTTTTGAGTATTTTTTTAGAAAGAGCCAAACCAATGCCATAAATATAAGTGAGAGCCACTTCGACTCTTTTTTCACTAGGGATATTGATACCGGAAATTCTTGCCATATTTTTATTAATTGCTTATTTGTCTTTAAAAATAAAAAGCCGCTTAGTCAAAAACGACTTAACCTTGCCTTTGCTTGTGTTTGGGATTTTTACAGATGCAAATAACTCTATTCTTGCGACGAACTATTTTGCAATCCTTACACATTTTTTTTACTGAAGCTCTGACTTTCATATTTTTTATTTGCGGTAGGTCACGCGGCCCTTGCTCATATCATAAGGACTCATTTCCACCGTTACTTTATCGCCCGGCAAAATTCTGATTTTAAACATTCTCATCTTGCCCGACAAATGAGCCAATATTTCATGGCCGTTTTCTAAAACTACTTTAAAATTAGCGTTGGGGAGAAGCTCGGTCACTTCCCCATCCATTTCCAGAAAGCCTTTTTTATTAACTTTCGGCTCCGAAGTAGACATTTTTATTTATTTACAAAAAAGAAAATCTTTATATAAACCAGTTATATAAGAATTTTCTTAAAATAAAATTATTAACAATCAATTTTTTTATAATAATGCTCCTATATTATACAGATTTTTTTAAAAATGTCAACGATTTGGGGCAAAAGATAATACTTTTAACTTTTATCTAAAAAATAAGCTAATATTAGCCAAATAATAAAATGGGCTTAAATCACAATCTGCACTTCTTCTGTCAGCTGAATGCCGTACTTATCCCTTATTTGCTGTTTAATAAAGCTGATAAGCATAATTACTTCTTCAAAACTGGCCTTATTGGCGTTGATAATATAGTTGGCATGCTTTTCTGATATCTTGGCTCCGCCAATACTATGACCTTTTAAACCGGCTTTTTCAATCAAATACGCCGCTGGAATTTTTTTAAATTTTTCAAATTTTTCTATTTCCAATTTTCTAGCCTTGAGCGCTTCAATGTCAGTATCTTCAAACTTTACATTTTTAAAGATACAGCCGGCTGAAGGCTCATTGGGCTGGGTATCCTGTCTATACTGTAATCTTTCTTTGACAATTTGCCGTGCCTTTCCCACATCGCCTTTGGTTAGCTCTATTTCTGCTTCTATAATTATCCAGTCTTTTTTTTCTTTAAAAATACTATGGCGATAGGTAAAATTAGCCTGTGATCCTTCCATTTCTTTGAGTTCATTATTTTTGTCCAGATAACTTATCTTTTTAACTATACTATCCATAGCTACTCCATAAGTGCCGGCATTACCTCTGATAGCTCCGCCCACAGTTCCAGGGACACCAGCAGCAAATTCCAAACCGACCAAGTTTTCTTCCAAAGAACGATTGAGCAAAAAAGCCAAGGGTACGCCACAACCAACTTTGACTTTATTGTTTTCAAATTCCAGTTGATTAAAATCCAGTTTCAAAACCAAGCCTTTTATCCCCTGATCAGAAACCAGCATATTGGTACCCCCGCCCAAAATAGTCAAAGGCTGTTTTTCTGTTTTAGCCCAAGTTAAAGTATCTTGCAAGTCTTTCAAATCGCTGACTTTGGCAAAATACTGAGCTGGACCGCCAATTTTAAAACTAAGATAATCTTTGAGCAATATATTTTTTTGGATATTCATAAATTATTTTTCAATTGTTATAAACTCACCTTCTTCTAAAGCATAAATTGGTAAATTTTTATTCCCATATTTTTCAAGCTCCTTATAGGCCTTTTCCCAGTCTACTGGCCCTCGGGGATCATCAACTCCATAATTTGATTTATAATGAGGTATAAATTTTATAGGTAGTATTCCCAAACCATCCAGACACTGTCGCCAATCACAAGTCCAAAAATGTGTTGCCATAGCATTTGAAGAAGCCGAACTAACTGAAACTACTTTTCCTTGCCAAATTTTTGGAAGATCAAATTGCTTTAGCCAATACTGTACCAGATGATCATCTCCGCCAAAAATTATAATTGCCTCAGAATTCTTTGTTTGCTCCTCAAATTTATCAGGAAAAGCTAATTCAAAATGAGGAGTGATATTTTTGGGCATCATTTTTTTAAAGCCAGCTACTTTCTCCGCAAAATTATTTTCCCAATCCTCTCTTTTTTGGGCAAAAAAACAGAACAAAAGCCTTGGCTTCTCTCCTAAACCCTTGAGAGTTTCTGCCACAGATCTCCTAGCTCCTTCTGGATTATTTTTTGATCCTCCTGAATTTATAACATATTTAATCATATTATAAATTTAATTCTTTTTAGCGTCAGCGACCAAGCGACTTGGCTTTGTCCAACGAGCCGAATAATTATCAATTTAATCTACTATTTCTCTAGCCAGATTATCTATATCCCCTGCCCCAATAAACAAAATCAAAGCATTACTGGGATTTATTTTTTTCAAAATTTCTTTGACTGCGGCAAAATCCTGAGCATAATGTTTTTTGCCATGGTTCATTTTGTCTAGCAAGTCTTGGGAAGAAACATCTTCGTGCTCTTCGTTTTCCCGCCCCGAGACCTGGTAAATCTCCGATACTATCACTTGATCGGCCAGATAAAAGCATTTGGCAAATTCATCCAAAAGAGTCTGGGTGCGATTGTGATGATGGGGCTGAAAAACAGCAATTAGTTTCCTGTCTGGATAAAAATCCTTAGCCGCTCTCAGGAGCATGGCAATGGAATCCGGATGATGAGCATAATCAGAGATCACCAGATTAGTTTTCATATTGCCCACTGTTTCAAAACGACGCCAGCTGCCTTTGAACTCTTGCAAGGCATTCCAAATCTGGTGCTTGTTTACTCCCAGCTGGTCAGCCACGGCCATAGCGGCCATGGCATTGTAGATATTGTAGAGCCCGGGAACAGACAATTCTATTTGTTCAAACTTGTTGGTCGTGAATTTCTGCTGGCCTTGACCTAGTTCAATATTGCCAAAAATATAATCGGCCTGCTCATCTTTGCCAAAAGTAATTTTTTTTCCCCGACAAGTTATTTTTTGGCTATTGACATCATCTTTATTTATCAACAAAATCCCGTCTGGGGGCAATTTGTCGGCAAATTTCTGAAAATGATTTTTGATATCCTCTAAATCTTTATAAAAATCCAAATGGTCTTGGGCAATATTGCTAATCACTATCATCTGGGGCTGGAGCTCCAGCATATGCGCCTGCCATTCACAAGCTTCCACTAGCAAGATGTCCGATTTGCCCAGACGAAAATTAGTCCCCCACTGCGGTACTAGCGAACCCACTATCACTGTTGGATCTAGACCAGCTTTTTCTAAAATAAGCCCCAGCATAGCAGTGGTAGTGGTTTTGCCATTGGTGCCAGAAACTGCAATAGTGCGATAATTTTTTGACAAAATTCCCAAAAACTGAAAATAGCTAAAAACCGGTATGGCCAACTCTCGGGCTCGGGCAAGCTCAATATGATCATCGGGCAAAGCCGAAGAATAAATAAATACATCAATATCAGAAGTGATGTTGGATTCTTTTTGCTTGAAATTGATATCTATACCCGCTTCTTTGATTCTTTTGGTCACTTCCGACTCCAGCAAATCCGAACCAACTACTTCTTTACCCAGATCATGAAAATAATAAGCCAAAGCGGACAAACCAATGCCGCCTATGCCTGATAAATAAACTTTATTTATTTTTTCTAAATTTATTTTCATGCGTTGATTTATAAAAATTATCAGATCTCCTAGTCAAGCCGAAGATGACTTTTTTATTATTTCTTTAATAATTTATCCATTAATATTTTATAATCATTAACTGCGTTTTGGGGAAAAAGTTGATAAAGGTTTTGACCCAAAGCTCGGCGCAAATCATCATTGCTCATTAGCTTGTCCAAATACCTGTCCATAATTTGATAATTGCCCTGCCTGACCATGAAAGCGGCATTATGCTTGGCCAAAAAAGCAGCATTTCTTTCTTGATGACTGGCAGACATAGGCACTAGCACCAGAGCTTTTCGCAAAGCAGAGGCTTCAGAAATCAAAGACATGCCTGCGCGGGAAATAATAATATCAGCTCTGGCCATTATCTCTATGATTTCTTGAGCCGAAAATTTTATAGGATGATAGCCATCCAGATCAAGGCGCTGATCAAAATTCTTCTCTCCCAAAAAATGATAAACTTGATATTTTTCCAAAAGCCGAGGTATAAAAGGCGCCATAAAATCATTGAGTCCGCGAGCGCCAATGCCGCCACCGGTTATCAAAACGCAAGGAGCAAAGTCTTTGGCCTGCTTAAAATCCAAATCCCTGATTGGATTGCCAGTCAAAAGAACTTTTTTGCGGGAAAAATACTGCTCTTGCTCGGAAAAAACCACTGTTATTTTTTTGGCCAAAGGAGCAATCAATTTATTGGCCAAGCCTATTTCCACATCCTGCTGATGGGCTACTATTGGCACTCGGTAAAGCCAAGCTGCCCAAGCCACTGGTACAGCCACAAAGCTGCCCGCTGTCAAAACCAAATCTGCCTTGAATTTTAAAAGTATTTTTAGACTTTGAAAAAAAGCGAGTATCAGGCGGAAAATATCCCAAAAATTTTGCCAGGAAAAATAGCGGCGCAATTTGCCACTTTTGATAGCCAAAAAATTATCAAAACCATGCGAACTAAGATAATGTTTTTCCGGACCATTTTCAGTGCCAACAAAAAGATAATCCGCTGGGTATTTTCGGGCTATTGCCAAAAGCGGACTAACTGACCCAAGAGTGCCCCCGCCTACTAGAATTATTCTTTTTCTATTTTTATCCGCCATAAATCAAGCTTTGCATTGTCTAGATATATTAGCCAAAATACCCACGCTAATCAAGCTCACTACCAAATTGGTGCCTCCCAAAGAAATAAAAGGCAAAGTAATTCCGGTCAAAGGCGCTAGCTGTATCATGCCGGCAATATTGATAAAAACATGAATGGCGAAAAATAAGCTAATGCCTATAGCCAGCAGTTTGGCAAAATTATCATCACTATGCTTGGCGATTTGAAAACCGCGGTGAATAAGAATAAAAAATAAAAAGAGCAAGGCGGCGGAAAATACAAAACCGATTTCCTCGGCAATAATGGCAAAAATAGAGTCATTGGCTGGATGAGGAATATAGGATTTTTGACGCGACAAGCCCAGTCCCAGGCCAAACCAGCCGCCTGATCCAACCGCAATCAAAGATTGCTTTATCTGCCAGCTAATACCCAAAGGATCACTCTTGGGATCAAGCCAAGCCACTACTCTATCCAAGCGATAAGGCGCCAATTTGATTATAGCGACAAAAGCTGCTGCCAAAGCCAACATAATAGCGCCGAAATGAAGCCAGCTGGCGCCGGCCACAAAAAACATACCAAAACTGATCAAAGCAACTATAGTCAAATTGCCCATGTCCGGCTGTTTGAGCAAAAGGAAGCCAAACAAGGAAATGAGTAAAATAAAAATTCCGACATTTTTGATATTTTTTATTTTTTCACCCAAGCTGGCAAACCAGCCGGCAAAAAAAATCAGCACAAACAATTTGGAAAATTCACTGGGTTGAAAAACAAAAGGACCGACAGCTGCCCAAGACTGAGAAGTGCCAAAATCCGCCCTGAAGAAAAAAACCAAAAGCAAAGAAACAAGCGCTGCTATAAAAAAAAGATAACGCGCTCTTTTATAAATACGATAATCAACCCGCAAAGCCGCATAAAACAAAAGTAAGCCCGGCAGTATGCCCCGGAAAATCTGCTGTTTGACAAAACGATAACTGTCGTCAAAACGATAAAAAGCCAAATCTAAAGAAGCTGAGGAAAGAAAAAACAAGCCAAAAAATAAAAGCAAAGCCACCACTATCAACAAAGTGATATCAGCCGGCCTCTCCTCCTTTTTTCCAGCGATAAAAGGCTCTATCAGCCAATGCAAAAATTTATTTTTTCTTTTTCTGGCTATCATTGATTAATTTGTCAAACTGTCTAGCACGATCAAATTCATTGATAAACATATTGAAGCTGGCTGCTGCCGGCGACAGCAACAAGCAATCAGCGCCTCGGCTATTTACCCAAGCCAGTCCCCAAGCTTTTTCTAAGCTGGGCAGACCAACTATCATACGACTCTTGGGAAATCTTATCCGGCGCAACTCAAGTAATAATTTATCGCTGGCACTACCGTCCAAAAGCAACAAAAATACTTTTCCTTTTTTTATTTCCCGAGCCAAAAGACGATAATCCATATTTTTGTCCATACCACCGGCAATCAATAGAATCTTTTTACCGGCCAAGGCCCTAAGAGCGGCAATGGTGGCATCAGGATTGGTGGCAGTAGAATCATTGTAAATATCTACTCCGTCAATATTCGCCTTATACTGCAAGCGATAATCAACGCCTTTAAAGCGACTCACTGCCTTGGCAATATTTTTGTCTTTGATGCCGACTATTTTAGCTACTGCTATGGCTGCCAAAGCGTTTTGCAGATTATGTTCGCCCAAAAGCTTAAATTCGCCAGCCGACATGATAACCCGACTTTTTCTACCATTGTAAAAACAAATATTTCCTTTGGCCAAATAAGCGCCTTTGACTTTTTGCCCAGTAGAATAAAAATAAACTCGGGCTTTAGTGTCTTTGACAAAAGAACGGCTGTGAGTATTATCAAAATTCAAAACGCAAATGTCACTTTTGACCTGATGCCGGACTATGGCTCTTTTGGCGTTTTTGTAGGCGGCAAAATTAGCATAAGTATTTAAATGATCCTTTAAGACATTGGTCACCACTGCAATATGAGGCGACACTCGATATTCATCCATCTTTTCCAATTGCCAGCTGGAGAGCTCCACTACTGGCAGGGATTTAACTTTAAGTTTGTCTAGGGCCGCCAGCATGGGACTAGTGGCAATATTGCCGGTTACTACATTGCTTTTTATCTCCGTCTTGATGATTTGATGGATCAAAGTAGCAGTGCTTGATTTGCCTCTGGTTCCAGTCACGCCTATAGACCGACCGGGATAAAGCCCAAAAAACATCACCGCTTCATTGATAATGGGAATATTATTTTTTTTAGCTTCCGCCAGATAAATAGAATCCCTGGGCACGCCCGGATTTTGAATAATCAAATCCTGATCCTTGAAATCTCTGACATCATGCCGACCCAAAGTGTAGCGGATATGCTCCGATCCTTTAAAAAATTTTATTTTATCCAAAGCCGGCCTAAGCTGACTCCTATTTTTCAAATCCGTAACAGTCAAAATTGCTTTATTTTTTAGCAGCCACTCTAAAACCGCCAAAGCGCCGCCGTGCAAGCCCAATCCCATTAGCAAAACTTTTTTGCCTTGGAACTGCTTTACCATAAATGCAAATCAATAATAGCCAATATCAGCCCGCCAACCGCGCAAACCGCCGCTATTACCCAAAAGCGCATCACCACTTTGGTTTCCGGCCAGCCTTTGGCTTCAAAATGATGATGTATAGGCGCTGATAAAAATACTTTTTTCTTTCTGATTTTTTTCGACAAAATCTGAATAATCACCGATAGTGATTCCAAAAGCAATAAAAAGCCGATAATAGGCAAAAGCAAAGGATAGCCCGTAAGCATAGCCACTATTCCCAGAGAAATTCCCAAAGACATAGCGCCGGTATCGCCCATAAAAAAACGAGCCGGATTGATGTTGAACCACAAAAAAGCCAAAAGGGCTCCTGAAATAACACCGCAAAATGTGGCCAGATTATAATTGCCTTGAGCAAAAGCAATTGTGCCGTAGCTGGCAAAGGCCGCCAAAACTATGCCGCCGGCCAAACCGTCCAAACCATCGGCTTCATTGACTGAAAAAGCAGTAGCCACCAAAATAAAAATGAAAAAAGGAATAAACCACCAGCCAATACTGAAAATACCGACAAAAGGCACTCTCACTAGATCCCAGTCCAGCTTGAAGTAAAACCACCAAGCGCCAAACATGGCTATCAAAGTATAAATAAACAAACGATGCTTGACTGTCAGTCCTCCACCCTTACCTCCTCCTTGGCGAGTGACATTGAACCAATCATCCAAAAGACCAACCAAAGCCGAAGCTACCAAAGCACCCAGTGGTAAATAAGTTTCACGACGAGTTAAAAAATTAAATTGCCCTAAAAAAGAATCTGGCCAAAAATGCTCTATCCAAAAAAAACCTAAAGCCAAAATCAAAACTGTCAACCAAATCAAAACCCCTCCCATAGTCGGTGTGCCGGCCTTAGTCTTGTGCATTTGAGAAAAAAGAGGTGTCTGGCCGTCGTCACGAATACTTTTTACCATTTTATACTTATACAACAAGTGGGTCCAAAGCGGTGTTAGTAAAAAAGCTAAAATAAAAGCAAAACCGGTCAAAGATAAAATTTTTACAATTTCTATAGCTGGCATACTAGGTATTATAATTTAAAATAGTGAATAAATATAAAAATAAAGCCAAATTGATAAAAAGTATGGTACTAAGGAGTAAATAAGCGCTCAAACGGCTTCTGGTCCACAACAAAATCGCCAGCCAAAAATTCAAAATAGATGCTGCCAAAAAAATTGCCGGAATAATAAATAGCCAATTATGCCCGGCAATGACATCAATGCCTGAATAAATATTGACATGGATAACGGCCAAAGGGTCGGGTTTGACCCTTTTAAACAAAAAAACAGACCAAGAAGACAGGATAAAAAGTAAAGAAAAATTGGTCAACCAAAAGGCCAATTTATCTTTATACAAAACTTTGGCTGATCTTAAAATTGTCATATTTAATAACAATATTTTACCATAATAAGGGATAAAAATCTAACAAAATTATATTGCCCTCACTTCTTTTACTTCTGGCATCTGACTTCTTATTTCTGCTTCAATGATATGCTTCAAAGTCACATCAGCCAAAGGACAATGGGCGCAAGCACCTTGGAGCACTACCTCCACAATCCCTTTTTTCTTATCATAGCTTATCAGCTCGAGATTGCCACCGTCACGAACCAACGCTGGACGAATTTTATCCAAAATTTTATTTAATTTATTTTCATCTTTATCAAGCTTGACTGTTTTTTTAACTTTGGGCTTTATATTTGATTTTGGCATATTTTTTAAAATGTTTATTTTTTTCTCAACTTAGCAATCGTATTACCCGCTTCAAGCAAGGTATCAAAAGTTCCAGTGTCTAACCAATAATGCTCATAAATTTTTACATCAAGCTGGCCGTCTTTGAGGTATAGATTATTAATGTCGGTAATCTCTAATTCTCCCCGAGCTGATGGTTTTAGATTTTTGGCCTTGTCTACTACGCTATTATCATAAATATATAATCCAGTAATTGCAAAATTGCTTTTTGGTTTTTTTGGTTTTTCCTCAATACTGATTGCCTGCCTATCGGCGTCAAATTCCACCACGCCAAATCTCTGAGGATCAGATACTTCTTTGGCAAAAACCCGACCGCCACTATCAAAACTTTTAATAGCGCTACGCAAAAATTCACCATCGCCAACAAAAAGATTGTCACCAAGAATCAAAGTAACATTATCATCACCAATAAAATTCTCGCCAATTAAAAATGCTTGGGCAATGCCCTCTGGCTTGTCTTGAACTTCATAGCTTATCTTTACGCCAAAATCTTTACCACTACCCAGAAGACGGACAAAATTACCAATATTACTCGGATCGGAAATTATCAAAATATCTTTTATACCTCCCTCTATCAAAGTTTCCAAGGGATAATAAATCATCGGCTTGTCATAAACAGGCAAAAGCTGTTTGCTAGTTACTTTGGTAAGTGGCTGAAGTCTACTACCGGCTCCGCCGGCAAGTATTATACCTTTCATATGTTTCTATTATGTCATTCCTGCGAAAGCAGGAATCTGGCTAGATTCCGCAATTCACCAGCTGGTAAACGGAATAACTAATTAATTTTACTTTTTACTATCTCTATACTTTTTAATAGCATCCTCTACTGCTTCTTTTACTGGACGCATCTTAATGCCTAATTTTGGCAAATTAAGTGAGGTCATGACATTGTTTGATCTTTTTTTATCTGCCAAACCGAGTTCGACAAGCTCACCCTCGCTAATCCAATCATTGCTATGACTAGGATCTACATATTTTTTATACATTTCCATAATCTCACGCCACTTGATAGAACCGGGATTGGTCACATGATATATACCTTCGGCTTTTTTTTCCAAAAGCTGATGAAATACATCTATCATATCCTCTACTACAGTAATACTGTTTTCTACATCAACTATCTTGGGATAGCTAGCTAGCTTGTCTATCAGATTGGCAGGATGAGGCTGGCAGTCTAAAGGTATGCGAATTCTAGCCACGCCAATATTTGGCAGTTTGGATAGGACCAAATCAGCCGCGTATTTACATCTGGTATAGACGGCCACTGGATTGGCATAATCCTCTTCTGTCCAAGCCTGATTGTCTGGCGCAGTGCCGTAAAATATACAACCAGTTCCCATATGCAAAAGATAAACTCCTTTTTTCTGGCAAGTCTCGGCAATTATCAAAGGTAAAAGAGTATTACCTTTGTAAGTTTCCACTTGATGAGTTTCACACCAGTCTACATTGGGTTTGCCCACTATACCAGCAGCATTGAGTATAGTATCGGGCTGATGCTCGTCAATTAATTTTTCAACATCTTCTACTGTCTCGACAATCTTGTCGGTAATAACTGCATCATCCCAACTCTGAGCACAGCGAGTGCCTAAATACCCCTTGCCTATTATTAATATTTTTCCGCCAGAGGCGGATCCCGCTTTGCGGGGCATATTACTTGTATTCATCATAACTCAAGCTTTTAAATGCTTCATGCCTACCTCAGGAAATTGCAAAAATTCTTTGCTGTTTATCAAATATTCCAAAACTTCCGCCATGTATTTTGGATTCAAAGCTAAAGAATAATCCCTTTTTCTAGAATAAGCGCTAAATAAAGGCGTATTCATGTAACCGGGATAAAAACCAATAACTCTAATATTATATTTACTTAATTCTGCTTGCAAGCATTTACTGAAACCATCAACCGCATATTTACTAGCATAATAGACTACCCGCTCCTCTCTCCGAAAAAAAGCCGCCTGAGAAGCAATATTGATAATCGTCCCTTTTTTATTTTTTTTCATAGAAGCAATAACTTCTCTGGCTAAAAGCATAAGCCCTGTCACATTTACATCAATTACTCTCTTTATTTCTTCCGGCTTATTGTTTCCCAACTCGCCCTCTATCCAAACTCCGGCATTATTTATCAGCACGTCAATCCGCTTGTGCTTTTTCAGAATATTTTTTATAGCTGTTTTGATTGACTGATAATCAGTAACATCGCATAGCTCATAATCGCATTTCAAAACTCTGGCCGCTCTTTTTAATTTCGCTTCTCTTGGCGATAAAATAATTACTTTATTTTTTGGCGAAAGTTTTTTGGCAGTGGCATAGCCCAAGCCACTTGTTCCTCCGGATATTGCTATTACTTTTTTCATAATTTATTTTCTTCTGCTAATTATTCTTATACCACTCTATAGTCTTATCTATCCCCTCTTCAAAACTAACTCTTGGCTCCCAGCCCAATTCATTTTTAATTTTAGAAAAATCAATGGCGTAGCGATAATCATGGCCCGGTCTGTCAGCTACTTTTTCTATTATTGAATCATATTTACCTAATTTCTCAATCAATAATTTGGCAATATCAATATTTCTTTTTTCATTGTCACCGCCCACCAGATAAGTTTCACCAATTTTACCTTTATGAATTATTAGGTCTATTGCTCGACAATGATCTTCTACGTAGAGCCAATCGCGGATATTTTTGCCTTCGCCATAAAGCGGGACTTTTTTATTTTGGAGTAAATTGCTAATAAAAAGTGGAATAAATTTTTCTTTGTGCTGATAAGGCCCGTAGTTGTTGGAGCAGTTGGAAATAGTAATTGGCAATCCGTAGGTATGCCAATAAGCCCGCACTAGATGATCAGAGGCTGCTTTACTGGCCGCATAAGGGCTACGGGGATTATAAGGAGTATTTTCATTAAATTGAGGATCACCATCTTCTAAATGTCCAAAAACTTCATCAGTAGAAACATGATGAAAACGAATATTTTTTTCTTTGGCCACTTTGAGCAGATTATGCGTTCCCAAAATATTTGTTTTAACAAAAGCGTCCGGTCCGCTAATAGAATTATCCACATGGCTTTCAGCCGCAAAATTGACAATAATATCTATACTGAGCCCTGCCGAAGCATTCTCTTTGATAATTTGAGAAACCAAAGCATAATCCCCAATATCACCTTTAACAAACTTATATTTAGAATTATTTTCTACTGCCTTTAGATTCTCCAAATTACCAGCATAAGTCAAAAGATCCAGATTGACAATTTTGTAATCAGGATATTTAGCGAATATATAATGAATAAAGTTTGAGCCGATAAATCCGGCTCCGCCAGTAATAAGTAAATTCATATACTTATCATTCGTCAATTTATCTTTATCTTATTTAATACTTCTTCTGCTTTGCCTTCGGGATACTCTGCCTGCGACCATAGCTTGAGACCGTCTCCTTCATGTCGAGGTATAACATGAAAATGCAAATGCGGTACTACCTGGCCAGCTACTGAGTCATTATTAAGCTGTAAATTATAACCAGAGGCTAAATTTTTCTTAATAGATTGGCCTACTTTCTGAACTACCAAAATAACTTTGGCTAAAAGCTCTGGCGGGATTTCTTCAATATGTTGATAATGTTCTTTGGGCACGACCAATGAATGACCATGATTAACTGGCGCAATATCCAAAAAGGCCAAAGTATTTTCATCTTCATAAACTTTATAGCTTGGCAACTCTTTCTTAATTATTTTACAAAATATACAGTCTGACATGTTTTTATTCTCCTTTTTCTATTATTTTATAAAGTCTAAAACCTTCAATTTCCGCTATCTCCTCTAAATCTAAGTTTACCTGATTGGCTGCTTGGCGGTCAAACTTAATTTGTTCTACGCTTTTATCGGCGTAATAATAAATTGGCGCCTGATTTATTATTTTTTCCACTCGCGGCCAAAGTGGCAAATCCCCCTGAGGAGCTATCACCCTATATGCCGGAAAAAAAACTTTGTCGCTACGCTCGCTGATAATAACTGCTTCGGATTCTATCAGAGCTGACACTGCTACAAACTGTCGGCTATAAGACTGCAAAGTCCGGCTATTTTCCACTAGGCCGTCGGGCTTGGATAAAAAAGCAATTTTCAAGGAAGATAGCATCAGCGCTGCTACTATTAGATAAAGTGCCGCCTGATTGAAGCGATTGGCTGCATAAAAAAGCCGAAAAATAAAATAAGCTATCAGCGGCAACACCCAAATGTAAAGCGGTAAAAAATAACGGACATAAGAAATAGAAATAGTATTGAGCTCTTTGACCAAAGGATCAGCCAAATCCCAAGAAGCGTAATAAAGCAAAATCAAAAAGAAAACAAAAGGTGTCAGTAAAAAATATTTTTTCCAGACACCGCTTGCTTTATTTTTCCAGAGTAAAAATAATCCTGCCAGAGCAAAAATAAAGTGCGGCCAAGATAAGGCCATAAAATATTTATAAAAATTGACCGCTATCAGTCGGGGATCAAAGCCAAAAGGGAAAAAGGCTATTTGTAAAAGTCCGGCCAAGCCGCCCGCCGAACTATCAAGCTCTGTCGGCAATTCGCCCGAAGCCAATTGCAAATAACCGATTGCCAAAAATCCGCCATAAGTGGCTTTGTTTAAAAATATAAACAAAAGAAAAATTGACAAAAATGATGCCAAGCCCAGAAGCAAATGCGACCAAGATAGCTGCCGGCGCTTGACATACAAAATAAACAAACTAACAAAAGCCAGCCAAAAAAATTCCGAAGGCCGGATAAAAACCGCCAGTGATAAAAGCAGGCTGCCAAAAATAAAATAAAGATGATATTTATCTTTTTGCCAGCTTTTGGCAATAAAATGCCAGCCAGCCAAAAGCAAAAAAATAAAAGCCACATTGGGCAGCATCACGGTATTGGCAAAAAATACCCAAGGAGCCAGCGATAAAAACAATAAGGTTATTATCAGACCGAGATCAGTGCTTTGAAAAATAACCCGACTCAAACGATAGACAAAATATCCGCTTAGAGCCGCCAAAAGCGGGGTTAAAAATAAAATTCCCGCTCCACCCAGCAGCTTGAAAAACAAACCGAAAATCAACAACAGAGGCAAAAATGTCATTGGTACCAAAAATCCGTCAACCACATTGATGCTGCGGCTATGAATAAGATTGTCAGTCAAAAGATTGAGTGGTTCAAAATAAGTAAAACTATTGCTCCGGGAAAAAACTTGGGCAAAAAAATAATTGGCATTGGCATCTGGCCAATTAAAAATAATATGACCGTTAGACAAATATTGAGGCAACCAAGCGAAAAAAATTGTAAAGCTATAAACAAAGAAAAACAAAAAGCAAAGCGCCCAAATAATAATGTTTATCTTCTTTTCTTTACTCATTGATAATATCCAATAATTTTTGATTGTATTTATCCAGGACAAAAGCTGCCACGCTTTGACGGCAATTATCGGCCATCAACTTGATCGCTTCTCTTTGTCTATAAATATCTTCTATTTTCTTGCTCATCATGGCAAAATCACCAGCCGGAAAAATCCAACCGTTTTTGCCCTCTTGGATTAATTCTGCCGAGCCGCCAATATCAGCCGCCAAAACCGGCATGCCCATGCTCAAAGATTCATAAATAACCGTCGGCGAATTTTCATAACACAAGGAAGGCAAAACCATCACATCTGTCCGAGACAAAAGTGACAGGAGATTCTCATTGGGTAGCCAGCCATGGAAAAATATCCTCTTGTCCTTAGCGGCCAGTTCTTTGGCTTTTATAAAATCCTGGCCTATGCCTACTATATGCAACTTAAGATGAGGCAAATTTATTTTTCTAAAACTCTCTATCAATCCCAAAACGCCCTTGGCTTTGTTTATCTGACCAAGATAGACCAATTCCAAATCAGGACTGGGATTTTTTTCGATATTTATCAAAAATTTCACTGGATTGGGCAAGACAACTTTTTTGGAGTTGGGGAAAAAAGCATGTTGCTGATAAAAATCCAGCAGAAAACGAGAAGGAGAAATAACTATTTCCGGCGATCCCATCAGCCAGCGCATTATCCGCTTATATCCTAGAACTCTAAAAAAACGATGTTCAATGGAATTTTCCCGCCCTCTGATAATCAATCCCGAGGGAGTGACCAACTGGACATCATGCACAATATGGACATGTTTGATTTTAAGACGCTTGATAAGTCTGGGCAGTAAAAATCCCAAACCCATCAGATTGTGGGTAATTAGCAAATCAGGCTTTTGTTCCAATAATATTTTTTTGACTTTGAAATAAGAAAAAATATTAAAAGTGTCCCACAAATGCCACAAGCCCCTGATAAAAGCCGGATATTTAAAATCGTCCAGGTAATAATAAAGATTGACCGGATTAAAACGATAAACATCAATGTTGTTGATTTCATCCTTACTCTCTCCCCAGAGGCGGCCGGAAGAAAAAGAATGGCCATAAACAGGAATCTTAGCGGGACGGGAGCTAATAACAAAAACATGCTGCCAGGCTTTTTTCAAGCCTTCAGCCTGCATAGCCGCTATTACTTCGGCCCCGCCTCTGACAAAAGGCGGATATAAATTGCTGATAATACCAATTTTCACTTTTATTTACTTTATGCTTCTGAACAAATTATCCAGTTGATAACCAATCTTGTCCCAGCTATATTTGGCCAGCACCTTTTCTCGGCCAGCCCGACCATACTCTTTGGCCAGCCTAGGATTATCCAAAATAAAACTGATCATGTTTGACAAATTATCTACATTACCCGGCTTGACTAAGAGACCGGTTTTTTTCTTGTCCACCACTGAACGCACCCCGGGCAAATCAGCCGCTATCACCGGTACGCCTGAAGCCATGGCTTCCAAAGAAACAATGCCAAAGGCCTCTGACTTGTCTACGGAGGGCAAAACCAACATATCAGCGGTATTATAAAACTGAGGCAAAAGATTATCCGGCACAAAACCGGCAAAATGAATATATTTGCCCAAGCCCATATTTTTGACTAAGCTTTGATAACTATCTTTCAAATCCCCTTCTCCCACTATCACCACGCGAAAATCATGACGATTTTGCGCCAAATTTTTGACTGTTTGAATAAGGACATTTACTCCCTTGAAATAATGAGCTTTGTCCAAAGCGCCGACGAACAAAATCATCTTTTTGCCGTAAAGGTCGTATTTTTGATAAAGACTCTTATCAGCCAAGCGCGGCTTGAAAAGCAAATGATTGACACCACAGGGAATCTCGACAAATTTATCCGGATCAACTTCCAAAAGTGGCTTAATGTAAGAATGCCGGGCATAATCCAAAGAAGTGACTATCACCCTGTCGGCTCTGTCCAAAATCCGAGGCGCAATATAATTTTTGTGCCAATGAAAAAACTTGGCCAAGAGCCCGCGGCCGACAACATCCATATGATAAGTCAGTACTATTTTCAAATCTTTGAACTTATCCAAAAAATAAACTATTTCCGCCCCGCCAAAAAATGGATAATGCAAATGAATAATATCAAAAGGCGTCAACTTATAAAAAAGCTGAGGCAAAATGCCGGCATTACCATATTTGAACCAAGGACGCAAACGCTCAACTGCAAAAGGATACTCATCCACTATCTCAAAAGGATGTTTGCCCTTCAAAGTAAAAACAGTCACCTGATGGCCTAAAGTAGCCAGAGACCAGGCATTATAATAAGCAACATTGCCCATACCGGCCTTATAAGGGGGAAACGTAGATGTCAATTCCGCTATTTTCATATTTTAATCCGCAGATTACCAAAAAATAAATAATTTGACCAGACGCCAATAAATAAAAAAAATAAGATTGGCAATCTTTAAAGCTAGAGAATCCAAAGGTTGAAATAATATCACTCCAGTAAAACGCCCTACTACTTGCCTATCGCTACAACGACGCTTAGTTTGAATATCTTGCCTCTTGGCTTTGAGGATTTTTCTTTCTCTGGCGGAAAACAAAAATCCATAAGCCCGAATTTTATCTTTAAGTTTTTTGTTTCTTAGTGCATAAAAAAGCTGAGCTATTTCCATCAGTAGCCAGGCGGGAAAAATCAAAAGCATAGTTGCTATTTTATAATTTTTGAGCATAGTCCAAAGACGATTCCGCTCAAACCAATAATACTGACGCATACTACGGTCAAATTCATACTTATGGTAAACAATGCTCTCAGGCACCAAATAATTTTCATAACCCAAAAGAGCCAGTTGCCAACCCAAATCAAGATCTTCCAAATAAGCAAACATGGTCTCGTCAAAAAGCCCGCCTTTCTCTGCCAAGGCTTTCATTGAAAGCAATTCGCCAGCGCCGGAAGAATAATTTATTTTTTTTATTTTTTGATTGTTTTTATCAAAAGTATTAGAACCAAGACCATAACCAAAGCCTAGAAAATGAATGGCATTGCCCATTGTGTTTATTCTGTCTTTTTTTGACCATAATCTAAGCTTGGACTGCAAAGACCCAACTTGATTATTTTTTTCAGCAAACTGATAAAGTGGTAATAAAAAATCTGGTGTCACCACCGTATCCTGATTTAAAAGGTAAATATATTTAGCACCAATTTCTTTGGCATGTTGATAGCCGATATTATTGGCGCCAACATAACCAGTATTGGAGCTATTTCTGATTACTTTTATCTGCGGATAATTTTTTTCCAAAAAATCGGCTGAAGCATCAGCAGAATTATTATCAACAACTAGAATCTCCACCTCAAACTGAGCGTATTTCTGCCCAGTCAAAAGCGGTAGTAAAGACGGCCAATACTGCAAACCGTTATAACTAGGAATAATTATTAAAATTTTATCTTTTTCTGACATTTTTTAGAGCATCACTTCTGACCAGCTTAGTAATATCAGACTCGATCCGATTGAGCCGGACAAAAATCCTAAACAAAAGATAAAAAATCAAAATCACCGATAAATACAGCACCAAATCCGCCCCTCGACCTATGCCCAAAATATTGGCAAGATAAGAAGTGATTTCCGGCTCCCAAAAAACAATCAAAACTACCAGCCATAGAAAAGACCAAAATAGCAAAGCCGTCCAAGATATCTTATTTTTCTGTTTTTGGAAAAAAAGCTTGCTCAAGGCAAAAACAATAAAAATTGTCACTAAAATCTGTAAGTAAATCATTTGATAATTTTAGAAAATAATAAATCTTTCAGAATCTTAAAAGCACCGCTTAAGCCCTGACCAAATTCGTGATAAATAACAGTAATGGGTACTTCTTTTATTTTTAATTTATTTTCATGAGCTTTGACCATAATTTCATTACAATGCGCTTTGCCGTCCTGCTCAATGATTATATTTTGAGCTGTAGTTCTGGTCATAGCCCGAAAGCCGCTTTGTGGATCACTTAACTTGATTCCCAAAAATACTCGGTTAAAAATTCTAGCCAAAGGAAAAATAATTTTTTCCTTGAAAAAAGGCAATTCCGATTTTTTGCCCAAAAAACGAGAACCAAAAACTATATCATAATTTTCTTCAACAATTGGCTTAATAACTTCCTTTATTTCCTGAGCCAAAAATTGACCGTCAGCGTCAAAATGAACAATAATATCTGCTCCTTGACTTAGAGCGTATTCATTGCCAGTTTGCAAGGCTGCTCCTTGATCGCGATTTATCCTATGGCGCAAAACATCAACTGGATAAGAGCAAGCCAGCTGATAAGTGTCATCGCTGGAAGCGTCGTCAACTACTACTATTTTATAAGGCAAAGCCGACAGGTCTTTGAGTACTTGCCCTATTCTTTTTTGCTCATTATAAGCGGGAATGACTATGAAGATGTTCATTTTTCTTTGGCTAAACTCAAAGCTTTTTTAATTAAAGTTGGGCTATCAATAGCATTATAAAATTTAATAGCCCCTATTTTATCAATATCAATCCATTCCGGCATATCAGCATATTCTTTTTCATACTCATCAAAATTATCCATTGATAATTCTCCGCTTATCTTCCGACACAAATAATACATTAATATTGAATTACTAAAAACTTCTTTATAACGAAATTTAAAAAAAGAATTTTTTATGTCTATAATCTTTACCGGTTCTACTTGCAGTCCTGTTTCCTCCCAAAACTCTCTTTTTAAAGCCTCTTCTACTGTTTCGTCTATTTCTACTCCCCCACCTGGAAAATCAAAACCATCTTTAAATTGTCTAACTAACAATATTTTATTATCTTCTATTAAAACACCATAAACAGACGGCCTAAAAATAATATTAGAGGCATTAGTTTTATATTCCTTTCCGTAAATATCCCGACAAACTATTTCTTTCATCTATTTTCCTTAAACCACTGATAAGTAAACCCCAGGCCTTTTTCCAGATCAAAACGCGGCTGCCAATAACTAGCTGCTTGCAGACGGCCACAATCCAAAGCACTGCGCCTCACTTCGCCAGCTATAGCCGGCGTGTGCTCTATTTTTATATCCTGATCAGCAATAAGCTTGATTTTTTCCACTAGCTCCAACAGAGAAACCTCGCGGCCAGTGCCAACATTATAAATTCCCTGCCCTGTTTTTAATAAAGACACAAAAGCATTAACCGCATCTTCAACATAAACAAAATCCCTAGTCTGCTGGCCATCACCAAAAATATAAATAGGTTTAGAGCTAAGAGCGTTATTTAAAAATATGGAAATAACTCCCGCCTCACCATAGGGGTCTTGTCTGGGACCATAGATATTAGCCATGCGCAAAGCCGCCCAATTAATTTTTCCTTCAGCAACAATTTGCAAATATCTTTCAAAAACCAATTTATTGAGTATATAAGGCGACAATGGTTTTTCCTCTGCGCTCTCATCTATAGGAAAACTACTGGCCTCGCCATAAATGCCACAGCTGGAAGCAAAAATAAATTTTTTGGCACCAGCTTTGATGGCTGATTGCAAAACATTGAGCGCACCCAAAATATTTATCTCCGCATCCAAGCGCGGATTTTCTATAGAAGCTCGGACATTTTTTTGGGCCGCCAGATGATAAACCACTTCCGGAGCAAAATCAAAAAAAACTTTTTCCAAAGATTTCTCTCGGATATCCAGCTGGATTAACTCGGCCTGAGGATGGATATATTCTTTTTTGCCAAAACTCAAATCATCAACCACCAACACTTGATGACCAGCTTTGACCAAGCTATCTGTCAAATGAGAACCGATGAATCCGGCGCCGCCAGTAACTAATATACGCATCTTGATTATTCTTCTTGATTATTAAAAATCGGCCGATGAAGAAAAGCCGTAGCTTTATAATAATCTATTGCTTCTCTCAAGCCATCATCAATAGAAACCAAAGGAAACCAATTGAGTTTTTCTTTGGCGCGACTGATGTCAGGCTTAGCCGGCTGCATTGTGTATTGATATTTTTTGGTATAACTGATAACTGAAGAAGAGGAAGTAAGAGCAATGACTTTCTGGGCTACTTCTGTCAAAGTGTGAACCTGCTCCGATCCTAGGTTGACTGGCTCGGAAACTTCCGAAGCCATCAGCGCAATCATGCCTTCTACTATATCTTTAACATAACAAAAACTCAAAACCGATTTTTCATCGCCAGCGATTTCTATTTCTTTATTTTCTGTAGCTGCTTTTATAAAATCCGGAATCTGACGGCCGCTATGTTGCAGCATCTTTGGCCCGTAAGTGCTAAAAATCCTAGCAATGCTGGTATTAATCTCATAAACATCCCGATAAGTCATCACTAAAGTTTCGGCAAAACGCTTGCCTTCATTGTAGCAAGCCCGCGGACCCAAAAAATCCAAAAGGCCGTAATAATTTTCCTCTACTGCCCGGCCGTCTTCAGGCGGCTGGCCGTAAACCGCCGAGCTGGAGGCCAAAAGATAACGAGCCTTGTATTTTTTGGCTAGCTCCAAGCTATTGATGGTGCCAATAGCATTGGCTTTGGCAGTCTCAATAGGGAATTTGGTAAAATCCTTAGGAGCGGTCGGACAAGCCAAATTATAAATTTCTTGAAAGCCCTGAACTTCTATTTTGAATTTTCTCAGCTCCGGATAAGCGCTGAAATCTATCTTGTGGCAGATGTCATGACGGATAAATTCAAAATTGGGATACTCCAAAAGATTGCGGATATTTTCCACATCGGAGGAAACAAAATTATCAACACAAACCACATTATAACCTTTTTTAACCAAGTGCTCACAAAGGTGGGAGCCGATAAAGCCTGCCCCGCCCAGCACCAGGACGTTTTTATTCTCCATGTAAACTTTTGTTGTCATATTTTTCTTATTGCTTATAGCTTATGGCCAAGGGCAATATAAGCTATCAACTTATTATTACTTATTATTTATTTTTTAATCTTAAACATTTACTATCTATAAGCCGTACGCCATAGGTTATAGGTTATAACTCATATCTGCCAAAAGTATCATTGATTCTGATTTTCAATATATGAAGCATGGTCTTGGGATAATCAAACCACTTGACCGATGAATCAAAATTGTTATACCAGCTTACCGGCAATTCCTTAACCGCCAGTTTATTCTTTCTGGCCAAAAACATCAGCTCAAAATCAAAAGCAAAACCGCTGATAGTCAACTGGGCAAACAATGGCTTTAACTCTGTCGCCAAGAGCTTGAAACCGCACTGAGTATCTTTGATGCCCGGATAAATGAGAGCTTGACTCACCAGATTGCCCAATTTGCCAAAAAAAACTTTGAAAGCATTTTGCTTGATTTCTACTTTTGATTCTTTTAAAGCTCGTGAAGCAATCAATAATTTATAATCGGAAGTATAAGGCCAAAAATTATTCAGTTCGCTAATGCGGGTGGAATTATCAGCATCCATAAACAAAACCCACTCCCCTTGGGCTTGCGCCACGCCCTTGGCAACAGTATAGCCCTTGCCGTGATTTTTTAAGTTGCGAAAAACTCTTATACCAGTAAAAGCGCTGGCAAAAGGAAAAGTGCTGTCTTGGGAGCAGTCATCAACCACTATAATTTCGTAATTGCCCTGGCCAAAACGCGCTTGCAAAAAATCATCTACTTCTTTCAAGGTGCTAACAATCACTTTTTCTTCATTATAAGCGGGAATAACAACACTTATTTTTACTCCTTTAGAAATCTCTTTTTTTTCCGCCATATAAATTTAGCGTCCTAAAATTTCAAAATAATAACCATTCCTATCATTGGCCGACCGCAGATAAAAGTTTTCTTTTTCCAGACCCTGATGATCATAAATCCTCATCAATGCGGCCGAGCCTTTGCTTGGCAGGGCAATTATTTCCGGCAGGAAATCCCCCGATATATCCTTGGCAATTATTCTAACACCAGAAAGCAGCTGTTGACTATAAGCCAAAAACTCTCCTTTTTGGCGTCCGCGCATGCTAAAAAGCTTGATCTGCGGTGCTCGGCCGCTGGCCGGCACAGTGATTATCTCCTGCCAATTATCGCCACTGACATTACCGACACTGATATTTACGCCCGAGGTCATTTTTTCATCATAAGCCAAAAAACTGCTTTTTAGCTGATTACGATAATCAAAGACCCTAATCTCCGGCTCCCGACCGCTAGCAGGAGCAACTATAATTTCATCCTCTCCATTATTACTTACATCACCCACCGCTAAATTCACGCCTCCAAAAAAATTACTCTCATAAGCGAAAAATTCCGAGATCAGCTCGCCGCTGGGGCTAAATACCCTGATGTGCGGTCCGCCGCCAGCTTGAGGAGCAGTAATGATTTCTTTTTGACCATCACCATTGATATCACCGATAGCTACTCTGACTCCGCCTCTGAACCTAGCGTCATAAGCGAAAAATTCCGAGATCAGCTCGCCGCTGGGGCTAAATACCCTGATGTGCGGTCCGCCGCCAGCTTGAGGAGCAGTCACTATTTCTTCTTGCCCATCACCGGTCAAATCACCTACTGCCAAATGCACTCCCCCGCGAAAACTGCCGGCATAAGCCAAAAAACTATGTTGCAAATTACCTTGCTTGTCCAAAATCATAATCTCTGGGGCCAAGCCGGCTTCTGGAGCCAAAACAATGCGGGGTGAATGATTGACATAACTTTTGGCAAGATTCAAAGCAGCGCCCACGTCTACCATGCCAGCGCCCAAGTCAAGATAATTGGTAGGATTAGCGTCTCTGATATCAGCGGCGCTATTTATCAAGATATTGTAAATATCGCTGGGCCGCAACTCAGGAAAATTCATCTTAATCAAAGCAGCTGTAGCCGAAACTATCGGCGCGGCCAAAGAAGTACCGTTCCAGCCACCTCTGTAAGGCGCATTGAATTCGGGGTTAGCGCTATTGTAATAAACCGTTGAATAAAAACCTGTGCCCGGAGCGGAAATATCAATACAAGTTCGGCCAAAATTGGAAAAAGGAGCCAGTCGCCTGTCTTGATCCAGAGCCGCTACTCCCAAAACTTGATTGCCAGAGCTGATTTCACAAACCGGATAACGAGGAAAAAGATCCAAATTGATGCCTTGACGATTTTGGTTGCCTGAAGCAGCGACTATCACTACTCCTCTGTTATAAGCGTTATTGATAGAGCGGCGCAAATTCTCATCATAAAAATCCCCTACCAAGCTCAGATTGATGACATCAGCGCCGTTGGCCACAGCATAGTCAATGGCTTGCGATAAAACTAGAGTATTGCCAGTGCCTTTTTCATTGAGAATCTTCAGTGGCATTATCTTGACCTGAGGAGCAATACCGACTATACCCTGGCCATTGGCCACAGCGGCAATAATGCCAGCAACAATAGTACCATGATTGACCGCTGTATAATCATAGCCATCAATCAATTCTGGACGCGGATTATTATTACTATTGATGAAATCCCAGCCACTGACATCATCAATATAGCTATTTCTATCATTATCTATACCGTCACCAGCTATTTCTCCGGGATTGACCCAGATATTTTCCGCCAAATCAGGATGGTTTATATCCACTCCCGAATCCAAAACAGCCACTATTACTTCTTTGTTTACCCTAATATCATTGGACCAGCTGGGATATATATTGATAGTCTCAAAATAATTTTGATAAATAATTCCCGGGTCGCTCGGTGTATAATCCTGAGAAAATGCCTGCGCCGGATTAACCAAGGCAAAAAACAAAAAAACCGCAATAAAAAACCTAAATTTTCCAATCATTTTAACTTTATTTTTCTTAATTATTTCCAATAAATTATAACAGAATTGACCGGTGAAAACAAGCAAATTAACAAGCCGTCAGATTGGTTTACAGAAATCTTAAAAACAAAAAACAGCCCCCAAGACCGCTAAAGCTCTTTTTATATTAATTTTTACTAAACAAAAACCTGACTAAATTCCAATACTGGTCATTGCCTTTTTGCTTTTGCAAATACCACCACTCCACTCCCCAAAGATAAGTCTGCTTGAGATCGGCATTGATAGCAAATTGCAAATTGGCCTTGAACTGTTCAAAACTCAAAGACTTATTATAATCGTCAAACTCCAAATCCGCCAAAGTACCCCGAGGCACCCAAGGCTCGGCCTGCAGCTCGCTGACTATAGCTTGATCTTTACTCAGTCGATTTAAATGAAGTTTGAAACCGTAAAACCAATCAGGAATAGGATAATAAACATATCTAAATATCGGATTCCAAACTACCCGATACATGGTAGTGCCAAAAATATCTCCTATTTTGGCTTCCTGGCGCCAGGAGCTCAGCTCTCCTGAAGCACTGATAATAATCGGTCGACTGCTGTCTAGCTCTCTGACCAAAGCCACCTCTTTTTCCAAAAATTTCCTATCGCCTTTGGGGCACTCGCCAAACCAATCAAACAAAGGCTCGTTTTCTACCTGCCAAGCCACTATCTCTGGTCGATTTTGATACCTAGCCACTACCTGTTTTAGCAAAAAAATCGTCCTTGACTCCAACTGATCTTTGTTATAAAGATCAACCCACTCCGGTACATGACATTCAGGCCAGCGTGGCAAACGGAATCCGATATTAGCAATAAATTTCACGCCACGCTTTGCTCCTTGATCAAAAATATAATCATAAAAAGCAAAGTCAAACTGCCCCGGACTCTGCTCCACCTCGTCCCAATAAATCGGCACGCGGATATGATCAGCCTGCAAATCATCCAAAATCGCCAAATAAAGCTCGGTTCTATCCAAGCCCAGCTCATCGGCAAACTTAGGTGAATAAGTCACTCCCCAAAAATCCGCTTTGGCCTCAAAATTTATATCTCTGGGATGGTGCTTGTCTATCTTGAAAGTCCAAAGCAAAAAAAAGCTCAAGAGTAAAAGCCAAAATATTTTTTTCTTGTAAAAAGTCCGGTAAAAAAACATATTATCTGGCTATAAAATAAAGTCCCAAAGCAATCAAAATAATCGCTAATATTTTTTGCCAAACTATTAAGGCCGAATTATCTTCTTTTAATATCTTGGGATTAAATAAAGTAATAAGAAAAGTAAATACCAAGATAAAAGCATACTGCAAGCCCTGCAAAGAAGTAACCAGAGCCACCGAACCCAGAGCCACGGCGTAATTCTGCAAAATAGAACCTGCTGCTCCCAAGCCTTGCGTGCCGAAAAAAATCAAGGGCGATTTTTTGTTTTTCTTTGACTGCTTGAGATCTTTTTTAATTTCTTGGCGCCAATTTTTTTTCAGCAAAAAAACCAACACCGCCGCAAAAGTTCCTAGCCTAATCCAAATAAAAGCGCTGCCAAAATCCTGCAGATTATAAGCTTGCTTGCTGGCTGTCCAAAATGAAGCAAAGAAAAAAGCCGCCACCAAAGATAGAAAGACACTTTGCCATTTTTGAGCCAATTTGATGCCCAGAGCTTTTTTGATTTCCTGCCAGATGCTATGGCGACTGGATATACTGGCAATCATCAAAGTTCCCAAAACCAGATAATAAATCGCCAGCCACTGAAAAAAACTGAATTTCTCACGGAAAAAAATCAAGGAAAATAAAACCACAAAAACCGGCACTGTCCCGCCTACCAGCGTAAAAATTTTGGAAGCATCATTGCCTCGCAAAGCGCTGTACAAAAAGAAAATACCGCCGGCAAAAAGAGCGCCGGTAAACAGATTGAAGAAAAACAAGCCCCAGCCCGGCCAAGCCAAAAACCAAGGCGCAGCCAAAACCACTATTGCGCCAAAGAGTCCCACCAAAAAAGCGTAAGTGCGCGGTCCAGGTATCACCTTTTCCACAATAAATTTATCAGCCACATTGACTATGGCCATAAAAAAATAAGCAAAAATTGCCACTATAAGCCAATTCATAAATTATCAATTATTTCTTTTATCTCTGACATTATTTTGGATTCAAATTCATTTTTACTAATTAGGCTGGCTGCTCGCAGAGCATTGAGAGATTTACTGTTATCATTTTGATAACTACGAGGATAATGAGATTCTAACGCTCCTTTGGAAAAAATAAAGATATTATTATTTTTTAATTGGACGACGAGCTCACTGGAATTAAGCGGCGGCAAGTGAATGCCTAAGTGTTCAGTCAAAGAATCAATGTAGTTATTTTTTAAAGCATCGTTATCTAGCATAATAGCAAAATCAATGGCAAAAGATCGCAGTAAATCCAAATAAATATTGGTATTGCCTTTGCCGTGAGTTTGGATGACTTTTATTTCCTTTTGACCATGATAAAATCTATCAATCAGCCCCCGCATCAGCAGACGATCAGACACCCCTTCCACCAAAAGCACCTTGTCGGCAAAAAACATTTCCAAATTATCAGCGTTTAATTCCTGCAAAAGACGCTGGTAATTGTTATAAACTTTTTTATCCAGCGTAAAGGCCAAGGTGCTTTTACCTTCTTTGACCACCCGCACCAACTGGGGCAAAGTAGCCGGCGTAATAAACAAAGGCGAATGCGTGCTGAAAAGTATCTGGCCAGCCCAAGAATTTTGCATGGCCCAAAGCAATTTTTTGATCATGGCCGGATGAAGATGGGTCTCGGGCTCATCTACCATTACTACGCTATAATTGGGATGAAAAACATAAAGCAGCATAGTAAAAATCCGAAAAAATCCTGAACCCAAGCGATCAATAGTCACTCGCCTCTGCCCCTCATACAAGCCATCATGGCCATAGTTGATATCCAGAGCGTTTTCCCTGGCAGAAATCTTGGCAAAATGCCTTTTCAAACTGTCTTTGAACTTTTCCAAATTGGCCGGATAGCGCTGCAAGCTGTGCCAGTCCATCTCTATTTGCTTGATATCAAAAAAAGCCGCTTCATCCAATCTCTTGACGCTTGACGATAAAATTATTTTCAAAGACTGATTATAAGCCAATTCTTTTTCCTTAAAAACAATTTTCCTTTCCTGATTTTGCAGAATAAAAACTCCTTCTTTGTCCGGCAGTTGATGGCGCTTTACTTCTTGCTCGTCAAATTCCAAATAAATTTCCAAATCGGCGTTGGCATAGTATATCTGCTCGTTATCCAGCGCCCCGGACAAAGCAAACTCAATGGCATCTAAGACATTGCTCTTGCCGCTGTTGTTCTGGCCGATAAAAACAGCAATCAAAGACAAGTCTATCAGCATAGGCTGCTTGATGCTTTTATAGGTATTGATTTTTATTTTTTTTATCAGCATTTCTAGAGCAAATGCACATCCTCTACTTCGCTTACCTTGCTGTGGAGCACTAAATTTTCTATATGGTAAGCGCCCATTTTGGGAGCATCCAAAAATCCTTCTACCGCTGCTTCCGCCAGCCAGCCTGAATCCAGCCAATCAAAAAGCCACTCGTCGACATAAGCCGGATCAAGACTATCAACGCCCGAACCAATAGCCAAAAGCCAGCCGCGGTTGTAAATCTCCTGCGAGCCGACCGGCTCGGACATAATAATAGGCAGTCCCAGGCCAGTATAAAAAGTCAGCTCTGATGGCTTGGTCCATAAAATATCCGTTTTTCTTAAAATTTTGTTAAAAACGGAAAAGTAAGTCATTTTTTCCTCGGTGTAGATTATCTTTACATTATCGGAATTAAATAAGCCCAGCCTTTTCACTTCGTCCTCAAAATAAGTATAAACATCATTGCGAGTGCCGGCTACTAGATTGAGTTGGATATCCTTGGCCTTGATATGTTTTTTTAGCTTTTTCAAAATAGTTATACCGATATCGCGCTGCGCGCCAGCGCCGCCGACAGCAAAAGTGATAGTCAAAGGCCGTTTGGGTTTTTTTATTTTTTTGATTGGACAAAGATAGTCTTCTATCAGCTTGGCGTATTTTTTGCGATAAACACCGCGGGGGTCTAGATTATATACTCTGTCCGCCAAATCCGCCCGCAAAACCGATTGATCCAAGCCGCCGATATTTTCCGGCGGCAAAGGAAAGCCGGTGATAAAAATATTTTTCTCCCTGACGCCGTAGAGTTTTAAACGCTCTTTGACTCTTTTGTTGGGTGCCAGATAAATTATCCGGCTCTTGGACGGATTTGGCGGCGCCCAAGCACGGGCAATATCGGCATCGCAAACCACTAAATATATCGGTCCTTTGTAATTATAATATTCAGCAAAGTAAGCCGGAACAAAAAAAGTGGTCAAAAAAGGCAAGGGTTTTTTATTTAGCTCTCTTATTAATTCTCGACCCAGGCCTTTTTTTACTTGATTAAAAAAATAATTCTGCTGGCTGGAATTAGCGGAAAGGTCGCGGCGCGGGTAAAAAGGCTCAATTTTCTGAAAACTGTCCATAATAGAAAAAGCCGCTGTGCCTAAAAGCGGAACATTTTTGAAACGAGAAATTATTTCATACCACTTACGGCCACTTTGCCAAACTCTCTTTTCTCGAGAGTTGATGCCGGGGTAATTATTGGCATTGATAATACCGTGATAAGCTAAGGAGGCAAAAGGATAAGCCGCTCGCTGATGTCCGTAGCCCATGTCCACCGCCACAACATACATTTTTTCCGCCGGCAGCTTAGATACTCGGGCTTGAAGGGTTTTATTTTTCATTTATTTTTTATTTTTATTTTCCCCGAGAAGCTTTTTTAATAGCGCAAACTCGGCACTTCTCGACCGGCTTTTTTGCGATGTTTTTTCTTGGCGATTCTTTTCTTTTTATTCATAAAATAAAAATATAATCAAAAAGAATAAAAGCGTTATTTACGCTTTTATTATAACATAAAATAGCCTTGAAGCCAAAATTATTTCTTCAGCAGACGATAAAAAATAAAAATAAAAATCAAGCTATAAAAATAATATTCCAAATTGATCAGACGATGGACTGCTCCTGGCTTCAATATTTCAAAAATCACCAAAAGCAGCCAAGCTGTCAGTGCTGTTCTAAAAAAATCTCTAATAATCAAACTAAAAATCATCTGCTAAAAGTTATCTGCCAATTATTTTTCAACACAGGGCTAAGGTCATCAGATCCCAGCGCCGGTAGGGATAAAATAACCTGTAAAGAATTTCTTTTGAGCTGGGCATTGGTCAAATCAAAACTAATCTCAAAATCACTAGACTCAATTTCTCTAAAATCCCAAGAACCGTCTTTTTGCCGCAATCCCAATCTAACTTCCGTCATCTCCATCTCAAAGCTGCCATTGACTATCATTGTTTTGAACTTGGTCGGCAAATAAACATCCAGATAAAGAGGCTCGCCCAAAACCAAAATCTGGCCATTGATAAATTCCACTCTAGACTGCGGATACCAGCCAAAAATATCACGGCTCAAATCATGGCGGAAATCAAGCTGATAAGTCAAATTGCGCCCCAAAACCAAAGATTGGGATAAAATCCAAATTAGCAAAACCGTAAAAACCGCTAGCCATAAATAACGGAAAAAATAAACAATTTTCTTTTGGCTTATTTCCATGCTTATATTCTACCCTCAAAGACCTGACTCCGTCAAAAAAATCAAAATCCTTTCCCTTGTATAGTTGAAAAATTATGTTAAAATAAAGCCGTTATGATTAGCTTCAGCCGAGAGCAAAATATTTTGGGCCAATTCGCTCTAGCCGGCCTGATACTGGGCAATATTTTTATTTTTCAGCTAAAAGCACTGGCCATTATCTTGGCCTTACTTTTTATCTGGCTAAACAGCCGCAAACTGGCTGATATCTTTGCCGCTGATATCCATCAGGGTTTCAAAAACTTGGTCGGATTTTTGATAATTATAGCTTATATTAGCCTGACCTACACGCTAGCTTATCACGTCTATCAGATTGACTTCTGGGTATTTCTTTTTACTTTTTTATCAATACCGATTATTGTCGAGGTTTTTTCTTATTTTAAAAACAGTCGGCACTATTTTCTAGCCAATTTGAAACTTTCTCCTCCCAGCTTACAGCATCTCCGCCGCAATCTTTTGCCTATTTTGGTCATAGTTTTTGATATTATTCTGCTTGTCGGCTTACAAAAAAGCACCAGCATCGGCATTATCCGCTCTCCTTGGGAGCTTTTGGGTCAAAAATTCTGGACTGTTTTCACTTTGAGTAATTTTTTCCTACTCTTATCAATCATTGATCAGTCTTCACGCAAAAACATCCTGCTTATTTCTTTTCATTTTTTTGTTTTGGCCAGCATCGGCATTATCCTCTACCCGCTGGGTTTTGGCTATGATTCTTTTATCCACGCCGCTGTCATTAAAGTAATAGATCAAACTGGCACAATTGAACCGCGTCTTTTTCTCTATATAGGCCAATACGGCCTGACCTTTTTCTTTGGTCAGATATTCCAGATTGACCCCTTAGTGGTAAACAAATGGCTGCTGCCTATTATCTTTGCCATTATTTGGCCGGCCAGTGTTTTTTATGGCTTACGCTACGGCTTCAAGTGGCCTTTTTCCATCAGTTATCTAGCCAGCTGCTGGAGTCTGGTGATAGGCTTTAACTTTGCCGTCATGACTACCCCTCAGAATTTAGCTTATGTCTTCGTAGCCATGATGGTTTTTTTGCTGCCTATAATCATCAAAAAAAGCCTGCCCCTTTTCTTCCCTTGGCTGATAAGCGCTATGACTATGGCCGTTCATCCTTTGGGCGGTGTGCCTTTATTTTTTCTCAGCGCTTATATCAGCATCTTGCGAATAAAAAAATTCCCCAAGTTGAGAAAAATGCTTCTGGGCTTAAATTTTTTTGGCGCCCTACTAGGACTACCGCTTTTGTTTGCTATATACCAAAGGCTCAACCACATCAGCTGGCCGGAAATAATCACTCCTCAAATCGGATCTTTTTTCCGCCTGCCTGATTTCTATTGGCATAACACTTTTAGTTTTCCCTTGGACATGTTCCACAATCTGGCCAATAATTTTTTCTGGCTGTACTCTATCTTATTCCTGCTTGGCCTGTATTTTATTTACCAAAACAGCAAATATATATTTTTTCAAAGACTGTTTTATCTGCTTTTGGTGATTTTTGTCAATTATGTCTTGGCAGCTTTGTTTTTGTCATTCAATCTGCAAATCAACTACCAAAAAGACGCTTATCTGGAGCGACTGCTCTATCTGCTGCTAATTGCTACTCTGCCGGTATTTCTCACTACTTTTTATTTCCTCTGGCAGCATACCCTCAAAACTAAAAAAGCGTTTTTTGGAAAAACCCTGCTTTTGCTCTTGAGCCTGCTGCTGGTATCAGTGAGCACTTACTTCAGCTACCCAATATACGACCGCTTGGGCAACAGCAAAAGCTTCAATGTCAGCGCTAGCGATCTTAAAACCGTAATTTTGATAGACCAGCACTCTCAAGGAGAGCCTTATATAGTATTGGCCAATCAAATGGTGGGAGCAGCTGCTATTGATTCCTTTGGCTTTGCCCATTATTACAATGACAATTTCTACTACTCCATGCCTCTGGGCAGTGACAATATCTACCAAAATTATCTGGCCATGATAGAGCAAGAAGCCAGCCGCCAAGAAGCTATAAGTGCCATGGACAAAACTCAAGTTGACCGGCTTTATTTTGTCGTCAATAATTACTGGCATAGCGCTAAACAAGCCATTGCCCAAGCCAGTGTCAGTGCTGACCAAAAAATACTAGTGGATCAAGGTGTCAATACCATCTTTGTTTACCAAAGATAAAAATAATAAAACAAAAATAAAAAAGAGCTATCCACTATGGAAAGCCCTTTTTTATTATAATCTCTTCAAAATCAACTATAGTACTGCGTCTTTGCAGGCTTTGGCTACTCGGAATTTGACCACGGTTTTGGCCGGAATATTGATGGTCTCACCGGTGGCTGGGTTGCGTCCCTGTCTGGCAGCTCTAGCTTTTTTTACTAGTTTGCCCAATCCAGGAACAGTAAATTCTCCGTTCTTTTTGACTTCGCTGTAAGCGACGTCAGTCAAAGTGTCCAGCAGAGTAGACACTTCTTTTTTGCTCATGTTGGTCTTTTCGGCCAAGACATTGAGCAACTGTGCTTTGCTTAGTTTTGCCATAAGCTTAAGTTTAATTATTTTAATGATTAATTTTCATCAATAAATATAGCACATTTATAAAAGTTTGTGAATATTTGTCAATAAAAATAGGCTAAAACACATACACATCCCCAAAAAAATGTCAAATTGCTAAAAAATTACCCAGCCCCTCGGCTAAGAGGCTGGGTAAGCTGTCTGCCGCAAAAAAACGGCTAGATCAGGTAGGCGATGTTGTAGCTACAACGAACCGTGTGTCCGTTGACAGCCCCACACTCGTGGCAGGGCTCGGCCGGTTGCTGAGAACGGTCATTGGACTGATTACTCTGTTTTTCCTGGCTCATGCTAGCATCTCCTTGGGTTTGTTCCTGAGGGTTGACTGACGCTAAAATAGCGCCTCTTTCTTTCTTGATTTTCTGCCAACAACTGACAGGGTTGCAAAAAGCTTGTCCGCAATAAAGACAACGCCACTCTCCTTTGGGCAGGCTGCTTTGACAGCCGCTTTTTTCATCAGACATAAGCTTCCTCCTGAAGCTAAATGGCCGTATTGATGCCTCGTGGATCAAAGCCGCCGCCACACATGCAGTAGATGCTATCATCAGGACAGCGACAATTCTCCCTAAGAATAAAGGCAATGGAATGCTCGTAGCCACGACGGTGGCTTGAATTTGCTCTACAGCGCTCCAACAAAGCGTAGAGACTATCCAAAATGGCGATTTTGAAAGGTCCGAGGACCGGCCCTTTCTTGGGCTGATGCCTCAAATCAACTGACAACTGACTCATTGCTCCTTACCTCCCTGTTGGTTGAAAAGATGAAAGTGAACCTGGAACTTAGCTAAAATTGAAATGTACTAGCCAAAAAACAACAAAAAAATCGCCTAAGTATTGGCGATTCGCGTTTTGGTGTTTAGAGGCTTGATTATTATTACCAGCAAAAAGCGACCGCCTAAGGCGAGAGCAAAATAATGCTAATAATGACAATCAAATTTCTAAACATATATTTATCTTAAATATAATAACATAAAATATAAAAATGTCAAATTAAAAAATGATTGAGCGGGCGGAAAGCAGTGCTTTCCGCCCGCTCTTGCCTAAAAATGACGCTCCAATCCCTGGAAAAACTGCCGGATGATTTCCTCCTTTCTGGCTTTGGCTTTATTGTCCTCAGAACCGGCCGGCGAAGCCGAAGCAGGCAGATTTTCTCGGCCGGGAAGCTGATCTCTCGGATTCACGACTACTCCTCCTCTGCTTAAGGAAAAATCCTAGCCAAGCAAGACCGGAGGTCTTGCAGAACAAAGCGCCGGCACTCATCGCCGTCGCAGCAGTCAAAAACCATACAGCCACGGCTGTACTCATAGCGAGCTGGCGCTCCGCAATTACTGCAGATTCTGACCTGACCGCTGGCATCCAGCTGCGACTTGGGGTTCAACTGGTATTCCCTAGGTTCTTCCCTGTACTTGCTCATTGTCAGCTCCTCCTGACTGCTTGTGGTTTGTTTGACCCTGAATTGAAGAAGACTTCTAGACTTGGATGTGAAAAGAACAATCAAAAAAGGCCGCTTTTAGGCGCCCTTAGTTTCACTATACTCAAATTATCGGATATATGAAAAAACTAAGTCGCCAAACGACCAATGAAAAAGTAAAAGCTAAAGAATGACGAATTTGATCTTATATCCATAAATAAATCATAACAAAAATAAAAGATAAGTCAAGCAAAATTAATCTTTTGCTTCAAAATCCAAAAAATAACCGAACCTAGCTCTTCCTCTATATTGCGGTTTTTTCAAATTCAAAGTAGTGATTATGCCGCGCGGACTCAAATCATAACCTTCTATTTTTACATCCCGACCGTCAACAATGGCCGTGGCCATTACCGGTTGAGGATGGCCTATGGCATAAGCCAATTTTACCAAGACTTCTTTGGCCTGATATTTTTTCAAATACTTTGTAGCCAGATAACGAGCCATATAAGCAGCGCTACGATCAACTTTGGTGGCATCCTTACCGCTATAGCAGCCACCGCCGACTGGAATCTGCGGGCCATAGTTATCCACAATAATTTTACGTCCGGTTAAGCCGGTATCTGCCTCAAAACCTCCTTGGACAAAAGGACCAGCTGGATTGATAAAAATATTTTTATAATCCGGTACAATAGTATCTACTATTTCTTTTTGAACCAGTTTTCTCAATTGCTCAATCTCAATCTCCGGACTATGCTGGGTGGAAATAACTACGGTTTCCACTTGGCCGTTATTGATAGTGATTTGTGATTTGCCATCGGGCCGCAAATATTTTGCCAGCTCTGACTGGCCTTTTACCCTTACTTCCTCGAGCTTTCTGGCCAAATTATAAGCCAAGACATGTTCGCGAGGAAGGAGCTCTTTGGTTTCGCTGCTAGCATAACCCACCATGATACCCTGATCGCCAGCGCCACCGGTATCTACTCCCCGGGCAATATCAGGGCTTTGCTTAACAATATTGACGAATATTTCCAATTCTTCATCATAGCCGATTTCTTTATAAACTTCCCTGGCAATTTGGGCGGCGTCAAACTTGGCGCTGGTAGTCACCTCGCCCATAATAACTAGCTGGCCATGCCCGCCCAAAGCTTCTACTGCCACCCGACTGTCGGGATCTTGCCTCAAACATTCATCTAAAATAGCATCCGATATCTGGTCGCAAACTTTATCCGGATGACCGTAAGTTACATTTTCCGCTGTCTTTAGCATTTTTTCTACTTTAATTATTTAAAAAACTCTCCTTTAAGAGAGTGGATAAAAATTATCTTTCCCTCACAAAGGGTTGGACTGAGCACCTTTCTCTGCCTGCCAGCTGGCAGACAGCAAGATGGTTGCCGGCGGATCACAGAGCCAATTCTCTCCCCGCTCTCTTGATAAAACTTTTCCGCAACTGCTGCGAAAAATATTAAATTGTTAAAAATAGTATAGCTTATTTTGAAAATTTTGACAAATATGCAATAATAATAGAGTAAAAAATAAAAAAGGAGAAATATAAAAATGATTTTTAAAGAATTGAAATCCCGCAGTTTTATAAAAACTCTTAGCTGGTTTATAGTGGGATTTTCTATAACTTTAGTTGCCTTTTCCCTGATTACTGGTAATATCAAAGAAGGCTTTCATGGCTCTATTGTTGTTCAATCAATCAAGCTCTTTGCCTATTATTGGCATGAGCGAGTCTGGAGCCGCCTCAAATACGGCAAGAAATTCAATCCTGGCTTAAAATAATTATATGAAGCTGTCTGCTCTGCAAAAATTTATTCTCAAAGAAAATTTTTTAAATAGCCGGCAGGGAAAAATTTCACGGCGCAGCTTTGATAATTTTTACAGTCAAATAAAAAAAGCGCCGGCAAAAAAAATCCGCGCTAATATCATTACCAAAAGCATAGAACGACTAATAGATAAAGGACTGCTTATTGGTTTTGGTGAAAAAACTCAACACAAGCTTTTTATTACTCATACCAAGCTGACCAGTCATGGCCTTAAAACAGCCAAAGGGTTATTAGGAAAACAAAGTCAATTACCTTTTAAAAAAAGAAAATAAAGCTACTCAATTATCACTTTGGTGCCTAGCTGAGCCCACCAGTATAAATGCTCCATGTCTTTATAAGCAACATTGACACAGCCGTGGCTCATAGGCTGACCAAAATTATTATGCCAATAAGCGCCGTGAATGTAATAACGGTAGGTTTTGGTAGTAAAATGCAGATTCCATTTGGTATTGGGATAATCAAAGCCTACCCCGCCATAATGTTTGACTGGTACTTTATCCAAAATTTTAAACTCTCCTTTGGGCGTTGGCGTACGAGATAAGCCGCCGGAAATAGGAAAAGAGCCAAACTCTTTACCGCCAAAATAATAAGCCAAAGTTTGTTTTTTTAAATCCACTTTGATTATTTTTTCCAATTGCACTGGCTCGGGGTTGAGAGGATCAAAGCCGGCAGCTACTTCTGTTCCGTCTAGATACAAATCACCGTCGCTGTCTGGATTCATCAGTCCAGTACCCAAAATCAATTCCCAATAATCATTGAGATAATCATTATCCGAATCAACGTCAATTAATCTTTTACCGTTTCCGTGACGAGGCGAATAGCCATTTTTAATTTCCAAGCCATCAGGATAACCATCGCCATCGCTATCGGGATTAAAAGGATCAGTAAAATAAATATTCAATTCATCATAATCAGACAAACCATCGCCATCGCTATCTATCACTGCCTGAGCTGACAAGCCTAAAGGAAAACTTAAAAAAATAATTGCCAAAAATATTTTTCTCATTTTTATTATTCTAAATAATATTTGATATATTAGCATATTTTTACCTAAAATTACAGCTGAATTGACAGAGAGCGTATATTATTGTATATTAAAAAAATACAAAGCCCTTTACAACCCTTGCAATAGAAAGGAGGTTATTGAAGGAAATCAAGGAGGAGTTGGTTGTAAAACCAGCAAAAAACTTTCCCTGGGGAACAAGGAGTTGGCACGCATGTGCAAGCAAAACGGAACGGCCATTCTTGGTCAATTCACCAGCAGTCTCTTCGGACTGGATCGTCCTCGCAGTGAAGCCCAAGCGGCCGAAATTGCCAAGCAAGCAGTCTTGTCTTGGGCTGCTGACCCGAGGCGGATCCGCTCCGCCTACGGTGCTCTTTCCGGAGCAACCAACGAGGCCCGACGCCTCGCCGCTCTGCCTGAGAACGACCCCCATCGACTACTGGCCACCGCCATGGTGGCCAGGATGAATGAGCTCGCCACCGACGAGCTCAAGAAGAGTCGGCAGTTCGCCGAGATCATCAACGAGCTCAACGCTTCCCTTTATCCTCCTCGTCAAGCCGCCACGGCTTGATCCTCTACCTCTCGCCCCTAGCTCCCTGAGCTAGGACCATGCCCCGCTTGCTGCCCGCAGTAGGCGGGGTTTTCTTTTTTTAAACTAAAAAATAAGGCGCCAGACAAAACTGTCCAGCGCCCAAGAGGAAAGAGGCCGATGTTTCGGCCTAGTCCCAACCGGCCGGAGCCGGATCCGGAGGTACGATGTGTCCGACCAGTTCTAGATAGCTCTCCAGATCCTGCGGTTTGACCGCAGCGGCTGAGCGTAAGTTGCGCCAAGCCACCACTACTTCGTCGCCACCAGCCAAACCGGCTGGCAGAAAGAGCTTGAAGCCGCGGTTGCTGGGAAGATAGACGGCAAAACGGAAAAGGGTACGCCCATTTTTCTTGCCAGCCGGCTGCAAACAAGCTAGACGAGGCAGAGCCCATCTAGCCGCACGAATGTGGGGCCTGATAAAATATGCGGCTGCCCCGGGCGGAATGATGATCTTCTGCCCTTGGGCAACTTCAAAGCTGGGATTTTCCAAATGAATGCCCTGATTCATTTTTGACCTCCAGGGAAGAGGGTGTTGTCAGGCACTCTTACTCCTTAATGCGGCGCCTAACTTATTAATATAAGCGGATTTTATAAGCAAAGTCAATACTGACGGCTCCGGCGGCTGGCTTGACGACTAAAACGATGCGCTTCTTCCCGACTTTGCAGCAGAATATTTTTTATACTATCGGTCAACTGCTTAAACTGCTTGTCGGCTCCTCTGGTATAGACTAGTTTATCACCGGCTAATTTGGAAATACCGACTATCGGCACTCTGATATTTTTTAATTTAAAAAAATTATCCACAAAATCAACCTGCGGCCGGCCGCCATCCAGCATAATAATATCAGGCTGGGGCCACTCATGATGATTAAAACGCCTAGTTAAGACTTCAACCAAGGCCCGCAAATCATCGGCGGCCGGAGCGCTTTTTATTTTAAACAAACGATACTGACTTTTATCAGCTTGACCGTTACTAAAAACTACCATGGATCCATAAGGCTCCTTGCCAGCCAAATGGGATATATCATAACCCTCAATGCGGCTCAGGCCGGCCATACCGAAATCATCACGGCTGATTAAAGAAGCATCGCTGATATGTTTGAGGCTGGCTATCAAATCTGGATTTTCTTTGGCCAATTTTTTGACCAATCTTTTTTTGTCGCCTTGTAAAAGCAAAATTATATTTTTTATATTATTTTTATATTTTGCCCGACTGACTTCGCCAACACAAATACCTGGACACAGACCTATCTGATAATCAAAACAAGGCCGGCCTTGCTTGGGCCGACAAGTGCTATAAGGGAAAAGGCGACGGATTATGCGCAAGGCACCGCGCAGTAAATGCTGAGCCTGATAAGGCCCAAAAATATAAGCCTTGCTTTTGGGAAATTTTTTTAGCTGGCGACCGCGGACAATAAACGGATAAGGATAATCACCTTTGGCAATGACTATGTAGATAAAAGAACGGTCATCGCGATCACGGACATTATACTTGGGCCAAAATTTCTTGATCAAATTGGCTTCCAAAATTACACTGTCAAGGATAGTCTCGGTTTTTTCGTATTTAATATCATTAGCTTGGGTAACCATCTCTTCTATTCTTGGCTCCAAATCTTTTCGAAAATACTGGGAAATTCTCTTTTTGAGCGAGCCAGCCCGGCCAATATAAAGCACTCCTCTCTTTTTATCCAAAAAGCGATAAACGCCCGGTGTATCAGGAAAATTTTTAATTTTATTTTTCAAATTCGGCATTTTATTTTAAATACTCTTTTAAATATTTGCCGGTGACTGATGCTTGATTGGCAGCCACTTGCTCCGGCGTGCCTTTGGCCACCAATTTGCCGCCAGCCTGGCCGCCTTCTGGGCCAAGATCAATCAGATAATCCATAGATTTGATGACATGAAGGTTGTGTTCTATCACCACTACTGAGTTGCCCTTTTCTATCAGTTTGTTTAAAACTTTCAATAACAATTCTATGTCATGATAATGCAGGCCGACTGTGGGCTCATCCAAAAGATAAAGGCTGCGCTTACCCAGCTTATGAGTAAGCTCTCTGGCCAATTTTATCCTTTGAGCTTCACCGCCCGATAAGGTGGTAGCGCTCTGGCCGAGTTGTAAATAGCCAAGCCCGACTTCCTGTAAAACTTTTAGCTTGTCAATGATATGATAATTGCCGTCAAAATAATCTATGGCTTCCTCAATGGTCAATTTCAAAACCTCGGCGATATTTTTGCCTTTGTGCTTTACTTGCAAAGTTTCTCTATTAAACCTCTTTCCCCGACAAACATCGCACTCCACATAAACTGCCGGCAAAAAATGCATTTCTATCAGCTTGTAGCCAGCGCCGTCACAAGCCTCGCAACGGCCACCTGCCCGATTGAAAGAAAATCTTGATAAGGTATAGCCGCGCTCTCTGGCATCAGGCAATTGGGCAAAAAATTCTCTGATTGGCGTAAATATGCCGGTGTAAGTAGCAGGATTTGACCGCGGCGTACGGCCAATCGGCGACTGGTCTATCACGATTACTTTGGCTACATATTCACTGCCTTCCAAACGGGTCAAGTCCTGCAGTTTGAATCTACCGGGACGGTTTTTGATAGCAGCCAAATTTTTGTAAAGCACATCATAGAGCAAAGTTGACTTACCGCTGCCGGATACTCCGCTGATGCCGACCAGTCTTCGCAGAGGTATTTCTACTTGCAGATTTTTCAAATTATTAGCTCGGGCGCCGATTAATTTCAAACTTTCCGTGCTCCTCTGCCGTCTTTTTTCAGGTACAGCAATACGCCTATCGCCGACAATATAATCCACTGTCATTGACTGAGCCGTATTTTTCTTGGCCAAAACCTGTTTGCTAGGCCCGGCAATTACGACCTCGCCGCCATGCACTCCAGCCATCGGACCCAAATCAACCAAATAATCCGCATCCAAAATAGTCTGCTCATCATGCTCGACCACTATCACGGTATTATTTTTGGCTCGCAAAGATTTGAGAGTATCTATCAGCTTCTGAGTATCTCTTTCGTGCAGGCCTATGGTCGGCTCGTCCAAAACATAAAGGGTGCGGGACAAATGCGAGCCGATTTGCGAAGACAGCCTGATGCGCTGGGCTTCGCCGCCTGAAAGCGTATGCGCCCGCCTATCTAGCGTCAAATAATTCAAGCCAACTTTTAGCAAAAACTCCAAACGGCTGATTATCTCCACTACTACCGGCTCAGCTACTGCCCTGTCCTTGGTCGGCATTTTTTCAAAATAAGTATTGAAAAATTCCTGCGCTTGATCAATCGGCAAGGCTGTCAACTGGGCAATGTTTTTATTGCGGATTTTGACTGACAAAGTTTCGGGTCTCAATCTCTGGCCACCACAATCAGCGCAAGCTTCGTCGTTTTCCCAAGAGGCTACTCCCAAGCCATTACAAGCCGGGCAAGCGCCGTGCGGGCTATTGAAAGAAAAAAGCCTAGGCTCCACTTCGGGAAAAGAAAAATTGTCCTGCGGGCAAGTCCAATTGGAAGAAAGTAAAAACTCTTCGGGCTTTGACTTATCATCGTCAAATAAAACTGTCATTACCGATTGGCCGTAATCAAGGGCGTTTTCTACTGCCTCGGACAAACGGGATTGGTCGCTCAGCAATACTTTGTCCACGATGATATCTATGTCATGCTTTTTGTATCTGGCTAGATTTATCTTTTCATGCAGATTGTGATAGCGGCCGTCAATTCTGGCTTGAGAATAACCCAAAGCCAGATAATCATACAGGAGCTGATAATACTCGCCCTTACGGCCTCGGATCACTGGCGCTAAAATACTGACATACTGCTGCTTCAATTCTTTGCCGCGCTTGACAATAATGTCTGCCATTTCATCCACTGACAGCTTTTGAATTTTTTGTCCGCAAAGCGGACAAAATACTTCTCCCAGCCGTGCGTACAAGACCCGCAGATAATCATAAATCTCAGTCAAGGTGCCGACTGTGGAACGCGGATTGTGGCTCAAAGACCTCTGATCAATGGAAATAGACGGCGCTAGTCCGATAATCTCATCAACGTCTGCCGGCTTCATTTGTCCCAAAAATTGCCGCGCATAAGGCGATAGCGATTCAATATAGCGCCTTTGGCCTTCGGCAAAAATAGTGTCAAAAGCCAAAGACGATTTGCCGCTGCCGGAAACGCCGGTGATTACCGTCAATTGATTATGAGGTATAGTCAGGCTGATATTTTTCAAGTTGTGCACTCTGGCGCCCTTGATAATTATATTTTCTTCCATAAATTTAATTAAAAATTTCTGCGGACAGATAATACTACGAGCGATTTAGGCGAAGCCGTTAAGCGAATAATATTATCTGGAAGCGATATTATTCGTTAGTTATTATTTTTTAATTTTTGGCTTAGCTTCAATATCCAAAAATCTTTCCATTTTTTTAATAATGGTTTTAGGTTCTATTTTGTGTTTTTTATTATAAGCCAGTTGTAAAAAACGGCGGCGATTGACTTCATTGATTGCTCTTTTGATAGAACCAGTGAGCTTGTCGGCATAAAGTATTACCTGGCCTCTGACATTTCTAGCTGCTCGCCCCATAGTCTGAACCAATGAAGTTTCACTGCGCAAAAAGCCTTCCCGGTCAGCATCCAAAATCGCCACCAAAGACACCTCTGGCAAATCCAAACCTTCCCGCAAAAGATTGACGCCAATCAAGACATCAAACTTGCCGCGCCGAAAATCCAGCAGAATATCCGTCCGCTCTATTGTCTTGATATCCGAATGAATATAATTGGATTTTATGTTTTTTTTCTTTAAATAAGCGTGCAAATCCTCGGCTTGACGCTTGGTCAAAGTATTGATTATTGTTCTTTCTTTTTTACTACTGATTTTTTCTATTTCTTTGATAATATCGTCTATTTGGCTTTGATTATTTTTTTTGTCAAAAACCGGCCGGACTTCTATTGGCGGATCTATCAAGCCAGTAGGCCGGATAAGCTGCTGGGCTACTTGCCGACTGTGCTCAAGTTCCCATTTGCCTGGAGTGGCTGAGGTAAAAATAGTCTGCCCAACGCGGCTGATAAACTCATCAAATTTTAGCGGTCGATTATCCAGCGCTGAAGGCAAGCGCCAGCCGTATTGCACTAGAGTTTCTTTGCGACTTCTGTCACCCTCGTACATACCTCTAACTTGAGGCAAAGCAATATGCGACTCATCCATAATAGTCAAAAAATCTGGCCGACCGTCTTTGGCTGGAAAATAAGCCAGCAAAGTATCCGGCGCTTGGCCAGCCGGCTTGCCCGTCAAGTGGCGGGAATAATTTTCTATGCCATGGCAGTAGCCCAGCGAAGCCAGCATCTCCATATCATAGCGAGTCCGCCTTTCCAGACGCTCCTGTTCCAGATAAAGTTTTTTCTTGGCCAGATAAGCCAGCCTTTCTTTGAGCTCGGCTTTGATATCCCTTATGGCTCGCTTGGTTTCTGGCTGGGAAGAGACAAAATGCTTGACTGGAAATAACAAGGCTTCTTGCAAATCTTCTTTTACTTTTCTGGTCAGTTTATCTACCAGCAAAATTGAACTAATTTTTTGTTCAGTAAGCTCTAAACGATAAATCAGCTTCTGGGCAGCCGGCATTATTTCAAACACATCCCCCCTGACTCGGAAAAGCCCTCTTTTCAATTCTCCGGGCGTGCGAGTAAATTGGATATTGACCAGTTGTTTTATCAAATCGCCTCTGACTATATTCTGCCCCAGAGTCAAATGAAGGCAAGACTGCAAATAATTGACCGGTAAGCCGAGATTGTAAATACAGGAAACCGAAGCCACTACTATCACATCTCTTCTGGTCAAAAGAGCGGAAGTAGCTTGATGGCGCAAGCGGTCAATTTCATCATTGATCATTGCTTCTTTTTCTATATAAGTATCAGTGATAGGCATATAAGCCTCAGGCTGATAATAATCATAATAAGAAACAAAATAATTAACCGAATTTTCCGGAAAAAAATTCTTATACTCACGATAAAGCTGAGCAGCCAGAGCTTTGTTGGGCGCCATTACCAAAACCGGCTTGTCAAACTGAGCAATTACATTGGCCATAGTAAAAGTCTTGCCCGAGCCAGTTACTCCCAAAAGAGTTTGATAATCATAGCCTTTTCCCAATCCAGCAATAAGCCTGTTTATAGCTTGAGGCTGATCTCCGGCCGGCTCAAAAGGCGCTTTTAATTTAAATATTTTTTTAGTCATAAATATTCCTAAAATACCGCAAACGCCCCAAGTTTTTTGGGGTGTTTATAGACGATAAATATATCATAACATATATCAGAAAAAAGGCTAGTTTTGATATCTATTAAACAAAAAAATCAAGCTCAAAGCTTGTTTTAAAATATTGACATTTAATAATATTTATGCTATATTACTATGTTTTTTGTACAAAAACCCTCTGCCTAAGGGAGATAAAGATGGAAATCCGAATCATCCTCTACCTCATGATGGCTACCCAAATGGTAGCCTGGGCTTGGATGCAATCCAAGGGAGGCAAATTGTCCGACCACCGTTATATCGCCTTTTGTGCGATGATGATGGTCGGCCAGACCGGCGCCAGCTTGGAATGCATTTTCAACCAAGCTTGGGGCACCCTGGTGGTGCAAATCTACTTCTTCCTCTTTACCGCCTATGGCGGCTACAAGAGGTATCAACAAATGAGACCCACCTCATGAACATGACCCGCTAAGTAGCTTCGGCCAACAGCGGGTTTAATTTTTTTCTACAACAATTTTAAATAATCCAAACCCAAATAAGCCGACTCAATATCTGTAAGTTGTCCACCTTTTAAATGTTTCCTAAATTCTGCCAAAGACATTTCTACTATTTCTATAAACTCATTTTCTTCTAACTTTTGTTTCTGTATTTTATGGCAATTTATAGCAACAAAATTATACCTAATCATCGTTGAATAAGCACAATCCAAGCTCTCTCCCACAAATTGAAAATCTCCTATATAACCTGTTTCTTCCAAAAATTCTCTTTTGGCCGCCTCTAGAGGAGTTTCGTTTTTATCCACCAATCCCCCTGGTAATTCCAAAAGTGTTTTTTCCGGACCAGGTCTAAACTGTCTAGCCAATACTACATTATTATCTTTACTAAGAGCCAAAATACAAACTGCCGGCCCTTCTTTTTTAATATCAAAATCCTCTATTTTACCATTTGGCAACTGAAAAGTTTTTTTAATCAACTTCCTAAAACCTGCTTGAAAAGAATCTTCTTTTATTTTTTTCCAGTCCATTAGTTTTTTAATTTTTTATTTCCCCAGTTCATTTTCATTTAGCACTTTTTTATTTTTGTTTTTTATAAACCTACTCCTATAAATTATCAGCATCAACGATGAATTGAGAATAAGCAGATATATAGGAAAAGCTATTTCTGAAATAGCAAATGTCCTTAAAGCGAAAAAACTAGTCAAAGAATTGAATACTCCTGTTGAATAAGCTTCTACTGATTCTGTTTCTGGATATTTCCAAGACTTGATAAGAGTCGGCATAGCCGCAAAAAAATCAGCCGCCAGGGCAAAGATAATAGCCACTACTGGCTCCTTGGTAATCCACCAAAGAATTAGGGCTAAAATTGATAGAGTGCCACAAGCATAATCAAAAGTTCTCAATCGCCAATATGATTTTTTATTTGCAAAAGAAACAATAAAAACCAACAATGGAGCAAAGCCAGCCATAAATACTGGCAACACAGCCAAACGAACGCCATCAGATAAGGCTGCTGAAGTGGCAATCAGCGGTGCTATAGACCACATTAGCCAAGTGACCCGATTGGGTTTTGTGTTGCCTTTGATTGTTTCTTTTACATAGATATATATTCCAGCCAACTGGACAAAAGCACCTATGAAGACTATGTATTGGGTCATGTATTTATCTATGTTATTTTTCTCTCTTTACCACCAACTGCCCGCAAGCAGCCTCTATATCTTTGCCAAAACTATAGCGCTGAGTAACTAACACTCCTTCTCTTTCCAAAATGCTTTTAAATTTTCTGATTTCTGAACTACGAGAAGCTTTGAAAACTTCCGTAGGATTATAAGCAATTAGATTGAGTAGATAAAGCGGTTTTTTCATCAGCTTGGCCAGCTCTTGAGCATGCTGAGGCTGATCATTGACACCTCGGATCATCAAATATTCAAACATCACTTGCCTATCGGTCTTGGCAATATATTTATCTACTTCGGCCAAAAGATCTTTAAGGGGAAAGCGTTTGTTAATTGGCATTAGTTGAGTACGCAATTTATCATTGGGAGCATGTAAAGATATAGCCAGATTAATTTGCTTGTCATAAGTAGCTAATTTTTTGATACCATGAATAACTCCGCTGGTGGAAATAGAAATTCGTCTGGCGCCAATTTTGAAATCTTCATTGAGATATTTGATAGCCTTGATTACATTATCGTAATTTAAAAAAGGCTCGCCCATGCCCATAAAAACAATATTGCTTATCCTCTGCTTGTCTTTGGCCAAATAGCGAGCAAAAAATAAAGCCTGATCAATTATCTCGCCATATTGCAAATTCCTGACCAGACCCATTTTGCCGGTAGCACAAAAACTGCAACCCAAAGGACAGCCAATCTGACTGGAAAGACAAACTGTATATCGTCCGTCTTTATGACTAAGGAGCACAGTTTCTATTTTTTGGTCATCGGCCAAAATCAAAAGAGCTTTTATAGACTGTCCGTCTGAGGAAATCTTTGTTTCTCCTTTTATTTCCAAAGGACAGGCCTGATTAAGCTGATTTTTGAGTTCTTTGGGCAAAGTACTGGCTTGCTCCCAATTATCAGCTAGTTGATCAAAAATAACCGCTTTAGCCTGGCTAACGCGGTATTTGGGCTGATCTTTTAAAATCTTATATAATTTATCAAAATCCATGTTTGCATTATAGCAAAAGTCCTAGAAAATACTAGGACTCTATACTTACAAAGAAAATTTTTCGTAATGGATTTTGCTTGGCGGATTTGGCAATGACTTGAGTAATTTTTTGACACTATCAATCATGGCTGGCGGACCGCAAAGATAAACTTCTCGCCTATCAATATCCGGCACTAGACGTTTTATTTTTTCCTCATCCACATGCCCTTTTTCCCCAGCAAAGTCAGCTTGCTCGCTCAAAATATGAATTATCTGCGCTCCTTTGGCTTGAGCCAATTGTTCTAGTTCATCTTTGAAAACAATATCTTGACTACTTCTGTTGGCATAAAGCAATTTGATGTCCTTGCCTTTTTTTAGCATCTCTTCCATTAGCGATCTAATAGGAGTAATGCCAATACCACCGGCAATCAAAAGAATTGAACGACTGTCGCTAAATAAATCAGTAAAAATACCATAAGGCCCTTCAATAATTATTGGCGTGCCCGGGACAATTTGATCAATGCGAGAAGTAAAGTCCCCGATTTTTTTTATAGTAAAACGCAGAGAATGGCCATCAGGTAATTTGGATAAAGAAAAAGGATGAGCCTGCCACCAATTTTTTTTATCCAAAAAGCGTAAAATCATAAACTGACCAGCTTGAATTTTAAAATTTTCTAAATTGCGTCCGGAAATATAAACTGAAACAGTGTTGTGGTTTTCCCTAAATATTTTTTCCACCTTAAATTGATGCTTTTTGAAAAGTATAAAAGGTCTAAAAAAACGAAAAAACAAATGACTAGAAAAAACCAAAACATACAATCCTATCCAGTAGCTATAAAAAACCTTGCTGGCCAAAAAATCGCCCCCTAACCTGACTTGATGCCAAAAAGAAGAAAAAACTGCCAGATAAACCAGCAAGTGCACAAAATACCAAGCTTCATAAGGTAATTTTTTACGCACTATATAAATAGAGCTGGCAATCACCACTAAAAATAAAAACAGACCCAAGAAAGCCAAGCCAAGGTCGTCAAAGTTTTTGAAAAAAACTAGCAGTTGAGCGCCAAAGCCAGAGCGGGAAAAAACCGAATAGCTGGCCACTAAAAAAACAGGATGAAGCAAGAGAAAAATCAAGCTCCATTGTCCGCTCAAGCGATGAACTCGTGACAACTTGTCCAGACCAAAAGCGCTCTCCAGCCAGGGCATACGACCCATAAAAACAAACTGGAGCATCACTGCATAAGCTGCCAATAGTCCAGCAATGCGCCCCAGGGCTAGGAGCAAATAGCCTCTGCCCTGAGAAAGAAGCGAGCCTGATCCTTGCCACCAGAAAAATAAAATAAGCAAAGCATTGACCAGTAGAAAACTCAGCCAAAATCGTCTCGCCCAAAAAATATTTTTGCGCATTTTTATTCAACTATCAATTTTCCTACCATGCCCATTTGGCGATGTTGGCCAACCGAGCAGTAAAATTCAAATTCACCAGTTCTGTCAGCGATAAATTCAATAGTCTGCTCTTCACCAGCCTGCATTTGCCTGGTAGCGGCATTGAATTCATCCAGCACCCAGTCATGGAAGCCTTCTTCATTGACAAAACGCAAACGCACCAAGTCTCCCTGCTTGACTCTGATCTCGCTACTAGAATAGCCAAAGTTAAAAGCAGTTATATTGACCTCGCTGACATTAAGGCTTGTATCAATATCAAGGCTAGTGTCAATTCCTACTTCTAAAACAGAATTGTCACTATCATTGTCCATTTCCTCTCCTAAATTGCCGTTATTTTCCAGCTCCAGCTCAAAATCGCCATTGTTTTCCTGGGCAACTTCCTGGCCGTTTTGTAATCCCAAACCCTCTTCGCTTTGACGGCTGGAAACAAACCACAAGCCTCCCAAGAGAACAACTAGCAAAATTATAAATAAATATACTTTATTCATATATTTTCTTACTATTAATTATTATTTATTAGATAAATAGCAATGAATTGCTTTATTTATAATAAAGGAAAAAAGGAAATTCTTCAATAGCTAGCAGGAACATTGACGATTTTAAAAAAAAATTATATTATAAAAAAACCTGGTTTATCTGGGCAATAGGCAGGATGGACACTGCTCAGGAGGAAATACAGATGCGCAAAAACTACGATCTGCATCACACTGTTCTCAAACTAAGCTGGCTATATCTGGCCAGCCAGGTCGCCATCGCCGCCTTGCTGGGCTTCATGCCCAAACACAGTTCTCATGCTCCGCAAGGAGCAACTCATCATATAGAGCGAGTCGTCTCCTCAAAGTAGACGACGCTGGTAGCTCCGCCGGCAGACGCAAAGCGTCTGCCGGCTTTCTTTTTTTATTATTTATTAATAAAAAATTAATTAAAAATCGCCGGATTTATTCTAATCACTTTGTCGTCGCCATCTCTGACTTGTCCTCGTCCATCTTGATTGCTGGTAGATAAATAAAAATGTCCATCTGGCCCTAAAGCCACAGCTCTAAGCCGACCGAATTCTTTGAAAAAATGATATTTCAACTCTCTTGTCTCTAAATTATATTCATAAAGAGATTCCCCTCTAAGACCGGCAAAAAATAATCTATTTTGATAATAAAATAATCCAGCCGGCGCCCAAGTAGTACTAGCTCCCGACTGAATAACTGGACTGATCATACCCTGACGACTTTCTCCTCCTTGAATAATTGGCCATCCATAATTTCCGCCGGCTTGTATCAAATTGAGTTCGTCATAACCAGAGGTCGCTCCTGATCGCCCATGTTCAGTTGCCCAAAGCCTGCCCAAATTATCCCAAGCTAAGCCTTGGGGATTTCTATGACCGTAAGAATAAACTGGGCTACTAACAAAAGGGTTGTCATCGGGAATACTACCATCTTTGTTTATTCTCAATATTTTGCCTCCCAAAAAATCCAATTCCTGAGCTCGGTTGGCCTGACCCGCATCACCTACGGCAATATAGAGCCGACCGTCCGGCCCAAAAGCTATCCGACCACCGTCATGATATTGAGCTCCCGGCAAATCATCAATAATAATAGTTCTATTTAAGAGAGTTTTGTCAGAAATCTGATAGCGCTCTACTCTATTTATCAGACTGCCGTCTTTTCTGCCGGTCAAATACAAATAAAGATATTGATTGGCTGAAAAATCCGGATCAAGTGCCATTCCCTGTAAACCACCTTCTCCTACATGAGACACTCCTTCAATACTAACTGTTGTCTGACCGCTGTTTATCAACAAAAGACTACCTGGTCTTTGGGTGACTAACATTTCTCCACTAGGCAACCAAGCTATTTCCCAAGGAATCTGTAAATCAGTCGCCACCACTTCAATATCGCTTAATTCTTCAATTAGCTCATTTTCTGACTCAACTATCTCCTCTGGCTCTGGAGCATCTTCTTCTTGATCTATTTCCCTCTGCTCCTCTTGAGTTTCATTGATACTTACGCCAGGCAAAGCTGTTTGCTCAGTAGGTTGAAAAAAATATTGCTGTAGCTTTTGGGCAAAGAAGAAATAAAACAGCCAAATCGCTACAATTAAGCTGATTATTATAATAAATAGTTTTTTCATAATATTATAGTTAATGCTTATTATTTTTAGTATAACAGATTATTTTATAATATAGTAATCAACCCTAAGCAAAGCATTGACATTTAAGCCATTTTTGCCTATAATTCACCCCGTATTTATTTTATAAACACGCCGAGATAGCTCCCCGAGATAAACTCGGGGCAGGCAGTGGTAGAAATATAAATAAATAATATATATAGTATTTATATAAAATTTAAACTTAATTTTTGCCGAGATAGCTCAGTTGGTAGAGCAATGGTTTTGTAAACCATGGGTCGGGGGTTCGAATCCTCTTCTCGGCTCCATCCTTCGCTTGCGAAGAATGTCGTCCGAAGCCCTGTGCGTAGGACGACAATAACATCGCCCCTTGCTTTTATTTATAAAGCTTCGGATGGCAAGCCATAATAATTAATAATTATAATCAAAAAATTATGTCACAAGATAATCTGGCTAAGCTGGAATGTACTGAATGTAAAAGCGTCAACTATAACAGCCGCCGCAACAAAAAAACTATCAAGGAAAGATTGACAATGAAAAAATATTGCAAAACATGTAAAGCGCATATTTTGCACAAAGAGACCAAATAATTTTGGACTCTTTTGGGGGAGTAGTATAGTGGTAGTACAGGGGTCTCCAAAACCTCTAGCGAGGGTTCGATTCCTTCCTCCCCTGCCAATTGTTAGTGATTTTTATTGGCAAAATTAAAATCGAGCTAAGGGCTCGTTTTTTTAATAAATAAACTCCCCTAATTTCTGACTAAATAACTCCGAATTCCAAATATCATTTGCCCCATGCCCTCTATAACTGGACGGTCCTCAAAACTCTGATTGTCCGGATAATAAATCATTGATTTTTGGCGCCAAAAAAGCAAAAGGCCAAAAGCTAAATAAGTAGCTGTTATCAATAAAAAAAAATTATAAGCATTCTTTTGATATTCATCTTTATAAAAAATATCAAACTGATAAGTCTTGCCGAATCAAGTCTTCAAATTGCTCCCTAATTCTCTCATTGTATTGCTGCAGATAGCGAATCTGTAACTCCAAATCGCTGATATAGACGGATTTCAACCTTGATTTATAAGCACAGTTGATCAAAAAAATCAGTAAAAAAATAATTGCCGCCAGAGCCAACCACAATTTCATATCTCTGCCCACCGTCTTTTTCCCGGATATTTTTGCAATTAAGCTTTGTTTTTTGCCAAACATAATGTTAAAAAATTTAATTCCCCTTAAGTTAGTGGAATTTTATCATTTTTTTCTCCGCTTGAAAATGCCTACTTAACCTATTTGCCAAGGCCAGCGCAATGGGCTATAATCACCAAATAATCATTAATAAGCATTATATGAAAAAAAATCTGCTTATCTTTGCTCTAGCTCTTTTGTCCTTGGCCTTAGGCATAGTCCTCTTGCTAAACCAAGGATCAGAAAAGAGTATCAGCTCCCAGGAAGCAAAAAACCTAACGGAAAAATTCATCAATGAAAATCTTCTGCCCCCCGGCATGGAAATAGCTGTAGAGAGCATATCTCTAGAAAAAGGCCTCTACAAAATGTCTCTTAAGCTGGCTGACGGCAATCAGGTGGATTCTTATCTGACCAAAGACGGCACTGTCTTTTTCCCTGAAGGCATAGACATAGCTCAATTTGAGCAAATGCTGGCCGAACAAGATTTATTAACTAATAATTCAGCCGACAATCAAATGCCAAAAGAATTTTTACAAATAGAAGTACTACAAGAAGGTAGCGGAGAGCAAATGACCGAATTCGGTAATTCCATTACTGTCCACTATACTGGTACGCTCACTGATGGCAGTAAATTTGACTCTAGTCTTGACAGGGGCGAACCATTCACCTTTACTCTAGGCAGCGGTCAGGTCATTGCCGGCTGGGATCAGGGTCTTACTAGTATGAAAGTGGGTGAAAAAAGAAAACTGACCATTCCCTACGATCTAGCTTACGGCGAAAGGGGCCAGGGATCTATCCCTCCTTATGCTACTTTGATTTTTGAAGTAGAGCTTATATCTATAAACTAAATAAAACCTTTATTATAAAAACACTCTCCGCTTATCGGAGAGTGTTTTTAAGATAAGAATTATTGTTTGGCAACACCACTATCAGGACTGCTTGTCTGGCTTTGGCTTTTGTTTTTTCTCTTAGGATCAAAAAACAACAGATAAATAATCGGGGCAACGCCAGCTGTATTGAGGATAAAAAGCACTACATACCATTTAAGCTGCTTATTACCAGCCGCTTTCCATAAAGCAATTGCTTTCCAAACGCCATCCCAAATTATAATTGGCCACCATTGCAAAATAGCTTCTTCCATTTTGATAATTTTTAATAATTATGCCTATATTATACTATTTACCGCCTTTGCTTGTCCATATCAAAAAATAAATGCCCTTATCCGCAGCTCCGCTTGACAATAATGTTAGAATTATATAACATAATAAATAGTTAATTATTTCTAACATTAAAAGTATGAACAAAAAAACATTTCTATTTATCAGACTGCTCATCGCCATGCTTTTGGGAGCATTGGTCAGCATCTCCATAACTATCGGTAATTATATTCTGCCAATAATCGCCGTCCTGAGCATCGTCATCCTCTTTCACACCCTAAAGAAAAAAGTAAAAGGAGTAATTGCCGATGAAAGAGATTATCAAATAGGCGGCAAAGCCGCCCGAAATGCCATCAGTATATACTGCCTAGCTATGGCTATTTTGGCAACGACAATGATGGCTATGAGTAAAACTCATCCGGATTTTTTTCTGCCCGGACAAATTATCGCCTATTCAACTTGTGGCCTACTAATACTCTACTCTATCCTGTTCAAAATATACGGTAAATACGGAGATTATGAAAAATAATATTAAAAAACTAAGAATTCAATCTGGCTTAACTCAAGAGGAGCTAGCCGACAAAGTAGGGGTCCGCAGAGAAACAATAGTTTTTTTGGAGCAAGGCCGCTACAACCCCTCTTTGCTTTTGGCTCACAAAGCAGCCAAAGCGCTCAAAACAAGTGTTGATAAGCTTTTTTATTTAAAATAAATCAAGCACAGCCCTGTCCTAAAAAAAGTTATTCGTATTTGCAAAAATTATAGAAGTGCTATAATAATGCTGTTAGCTAATAATTAAAAAACAAAATGAACAACGATCACCCTTCGGGGACGCAACTGGAGCCGAAAAACTTCCTTTTCGTTTCCTTCGATGCGCTCATCAGCGATGTGGCCTGGCGCGTACTAAAAGAAGGCCACAATGTCAAGTACTTTATCAAACACAAATCCGTCCAAGATGTTGCCGATGGCTTTGTGCCCAAAACCAATAATTGGGAAAAAGAGCTCAAATGGGCGGATATTGTCGTCTTTGATGATGTCCTGGGCATGGGTGAAATGGCCGACAAAGTCAGAAAAAAAGGCATCCCAGTAATTGGCGGCACTGCCTACACCGACCGCTTGGAAGACGACCGATCTTTTGGCCAAGAAGAGCTCAAAAAAGCTGGTATCCCCATAATCCCCTATGAAACCTTCACTGATTTTGACGCGGCCATAGAATACGTCAAAAAAAATGAAAACCGCTATGTGATCAAGCCTAGCGGTGAAGCTCAAAATACCAAGCATTTCCTTTTTGTCGGCCAGGAAGAAGACGGCAAAGATGTTGTCCAGATGCTTGAAGCCTACAAAAAAGTCTGGAGCCAAAAAATAAAAGAATTCCAGCTGCAAAGAAGAGTTTCGGGCGTGGAGGTGGCGGTAGGAGCTTTTTTCAACGGCTACGAATTCGTCTATCCCCTAAACATCAATTTCGAGCATAAAAAAATGTTTCCGGGCAATATTGGTCCTTCTACCGGTGAAATGGGCACTTCCATGTTCTGGTCCGATCCCAACAAAATCTTCAACCAGACTCTCAAGAAAATGGAAAATATTCTACGACGAGAAAAATATACTGGCTACATAGACCTCAATTGCATAGTAAATGGCAATGGTATTTATCCGCTGGAATTCACTGCTCGCTTTGGCTACCCGACCATCCAAATCCAAATGGAAGGCATCCTGATGCCTATTTCCGATTTTCTTTATGAAATAGCTGTCGGCAAGCTCAAAACCTTCAAAGCCAAAAGCGGCTTTCAGGTAGGCGTCAGGCTAGTAGTGCCCCCTTACCCTTATGGCGCCAAAATAAAAAGCCAGCTGGCCGAATACAAAGATGCGATTATTATCTTCAAAAAACCCAGTCTAGACGGCGTCCATATTGTAGAAACTAAGCTGTTGAACGACCAATGGGTAGTGACCGGCGACCATGGCGTTGCTCTGATAGTAGTCGGTACGGGCTCCACTATGAAACAAGCCCAACAGCAAGTTTACAATCGCATCCAAAATATCCTTATACCTAATATGTTTTATCGCGATGATATAGGCGAGCGCTGGTACGAAGACAGCGATAAATTGCATAATTGGGGCTACTTAAGAGAAGTATAAAATACCCAAAAAATCATAAAAATACCCCGCAAAGCGGGGTATTTTTATCTAATTTTAAAACCAAGCCTTTTTATCAGACTCTTGGGCAAAATCTTCCAAGAGTTTTTTCTGTTTTTTGGTCAATTTGGTCGGCACAGCCACCTGCACTGTTACTACCTGATCACCGCGACCGCGGGCTTTGAGGCGACCCAGTCCTTGGCCGCGAAGAATAAATTTCTTGCCGCTAGGCGTACCGGCCGGAATTTTGAGTTTGACCTCGCCGTCAATGGTTTTGACTTTTATCTGCCCTCCCAAGGCTGCCAAAGTAAAAGGAATTTCATATTCACTAAGAAAATCATCCCCTTCTCGGACAAAGCCCTCTTCTTCCATTACATTGACCCGGATATAAAGGTCACCGCTGGCTACGCCGTTTTTGCCGGCATTACCCCGGCCAGACAAGCGGATGGATTGGCCGTCTTCAATGCCAGCGGGAATTTCTACGGCAATATTCTCTTCTTTATGCTCTACTCCCTGCCCTTGACACTCTGGGCATTTTTCTTTGATTACTTTTCCCTGCCCGCGACATTCTGGACAAGGAGTCTGAGTACGAAAATTTCCAAAAACCGTGCTGTTGATCACGCCACTACCGGCACAAGTCGGGCAAGTAGTAAAAGCTGAACCATCTTTAGCACCGCTACCAGAACAAGCTTGACAGTTGTCGTCTCTTTCAATAGTAATATCACGTCTGCTACCAAAAGCTGCTTCTTTTAGGCTGATTTCTATTTCTACTTCTAGACTAGCCCCTTTACGGCTACGGCCACCTCTTCCTGAACGACTACCGCCAAAAAAACTGTCAAAAATATCACCCAAATCAAAATCAAAATCTACATTACTGGCATTGCCACTAAAATTCCCAAAGCCGGAAAAATCCCAACCGCCTTGAGCACCGCGGCCGGCAAAACCCTGGCCAAAAGGATTGGTGCCAGAAGCGGCATCGCCGGCAAAACCAAAACGATCATACTGCTGGCGGCGATCCTTGTTGCCTAGCACCTGATAAGCTTCGTTTATTTCCTTGAATTTTTCGGCATTACCAGAACCGTTTTTATCCGGATGATACTGATGGGCTAGTTTACGAAAAGCTTTTTTAACATCAGCTTCTGTAGCGCTCTTGTCCACTCCCAGTATTTTATAATAATCTTTGGCCATTATTTGATAATACTATTTTATTTTTTTAATTCGGATCTAATTACAGAAACACCAGCAAGAATGAATATTGCGTAAATAACCCAAATATACACATTGTTAATTATTGCAACTACTTGTGTTATTCCAACAAAAACAAGAGCCGAAGTTAATATTAATCCCATCTTACTTAATCTATGATTTTCAGCAGCCGCTTTTTTATTAGAGTTAATAATACCATCTGATATTTTCTGTAATGATTTTGACAAATAAAAATTTGAAATTATATTTGCCTGATTTGCTGCTGCTGTATTGGCATAATCTGGAATACTTAAAAATTTTTTTTCATTATCAGATAATTCCAACTCTTCTACAAGATCGGAAATTACTTTATCCATATATTTAATTAATATTTACTAAGCAACGCCAACTTGGCGAACATTAGGCTGTTGTTACTTTTTAGCTTCCTCTTTTTTTACTTCTTCAAAATCCCCTTCGACCGGCTCTTTTTTGTCAGCAGACTGAGTATTTTCAGTAGAAGCCGACTGATTTTCTTGGGCTTGAGACTGATACATAGCTGCGCCAATAGCCTGTACCACTTCCTCCATTTCGGCAATGGCTTTTTTGACGGTTTCTAGATCCTTGTCTTTGACCTCTTTCAGATTCTTCATTTTCTCCTCGATTTTTTTCTGATCGTCTTCTTTGATTTTGTCTTTATTGTCTTTGAGGAATTTTTCAGTGCTGTAGATGATATTATCAGCGCTATTTCTCACTTCCACTTCTTCTTTTTTCTTTTTGTCCTCTTCCGCGTGCACTTCCGCGTCCTTGGTCATCTTTTGCACTTCTTCATCTGACAAACCAGAAGAAGACTTGATAGTGATGGACTGCTGTTTGCTGGTGGCTTTGTCCAAGGCTTTGACATTCAAGATGCCATTGGCGTCAATATCAAAAGTGACTTCAATTTGCGGCACGCCGCGCGGAGCTGGCGGAATACCGTCTAGGATAAAGCGTCCCAATGACTTGTTGTCAGCGGCCATTGGTCTTTCACCCTGCAAAACATTGATTTCTACTGATGGCTGATTATCGGAAAAAGTGGAAAAAATCTGACTCTTGGAAGTCGGGATAGTAGTATTTCTCGCTATCATGGCTGTAGCTACGCTGCCGGCAGTTTCAATAGCAAGTGTCAAAGGCGTAACATCCAAAAGCAAAACATCCTTGACATCGCCCTGCAACACTCCGGCCTGCACTGCCGCTCCCATAGCCACTACTTCATCTGGATTGACCGAGATATTGGGCTTTTTGCCGAAAAACTCCTCTACTTTTTTCTGCACCAAAGGCATTCTGGTCATACCGCCGACCAAAACCACTTCTTCAATATCTTTGGCTTCCAAATTGGCGTCTTTGAGAGCTTGACGGCAGGGCTCTAGAGTTTTTTCCACCAAATCACCGACCAGTTCTTCCAGCTTGGCTCTGGTCATTTTCATTACCAAGTGCTTGGGACCGGAAGCGTCAGTAGTGATAAAAGGCTGATTGATTTCTGTTTCCATAGAAGAAGATAACTCCATTTTGGCTTTCTCAGCCGACTCTTTGAGGCGTTGCAAGGCCAAAGGGTCTTTGGACAGATCTATGCCTTCCTGTTTTTTGTATTCATCTGCTATCCAATTGATTATTTTCTGGTCAAAATCATCACCGCCCAGATGAGTATCGCCGTTGGTGGATTTTACTTCCACAGTATCGGCGGAAACATCCAAAATAGAAATATCAAAAGTACCGCCGCCCAGGTCATAGACAGCGATTTGCTGATCTTTTTTCTTATCAAAGCCATAAGCCAGAGCTGCAGCTGTGGGCTCATTGATAATGCGCTTGACTTCCAAGCCGGCGATTTGACCGGCATCCTTGGTGGCTTGGCGCTGGCTGTCGTCGAAATAAGCCGGTACAGTAATAACTGCTTCTTTGACTTCTTCGCCTAGTCTTTCTTCAGTATCAGCTTTTATTTTTTGCAAAATCATAGCTGATATTTCTTGAGGAGTATAATCTTTGTCGCCCATCTTGACTTTGACGCCGTCGCCGGATTGCACTATTTCATAAGGCACACTGGCCGTGTCTTTTTTTATTTCTGCATCACTGAAACGGCGGCCAATAAGTCGCTTGACCGAAAAAATAGTATTTTTGGGATTGGTGACAGCTTGGCGCTTGGCCGGCAAGCCGACTAGACGCTCATTGTTTTTGGAAACAGCCACAATAGAAGGAGTGGTGCGATTACCTTCTTTATTTTCCAAAATCTTCGGCTTGCCGCCTTCTATGACTGCTACCGCCGAATTGGTCGTTCCCAGGTCTATTCCGATTATTTTTGGCATAATTGTTTATATTAATTTCTTTAAACTGCTGATTAATTCTTTTTTGCTGATAAGCTGATAGAGAGACAGGACATCATCCGCCCTCAAATCATCGCCGGCGGCAAATTCCAGCACTTCCTGGGGCTGTAAGTCGGTCAAAATAGCATTGCCGATAAGCCCTTGAGGCAAGGCAGCGAACTTGGTCAGCAGATTTGCCCCGCAAGATTGGCAACTAGCATAAGTGAGCGCCCCCAGCTCAGACTCATCCAAAATCTGAATCTCGTTTTGCCGATACTCAATGTTGCAAATCGGGCATTGCCTGATAAGCCGCAGATTTTGGGAAGAGTTAAAATTATTTAACATTATTTTAATTTATTTTTTATTGATATCAATTTTAATGCTCTTGGTTTTGGCTTTTTCTTCTTTGGGCATAACGATTTTTAGCAAACCGTTTTCAAAAGTAGCCTTGGCCTTGTCAGCTGTCACGGAAGCCGGCAATACCAGCGAGCGGTGGAAAGAACCGCTTCTGACTTCTTTGCGATAATAATTCTTTTCTTCTATTTCACTAGAGCTTTCTCTTTGGCCTTCGATAGTTAAGACATCTTCGTGGATTTTGATATCCACATTTTCCGGCTTAATACCGGCCAGAGTCGCCTCCACCACTACATTATCATTTTCCTCATAGATATCTATGGCGGGCACAAAATTGGAAAAATTCTTTTCCAAAGCGTCAAAAGTGTCTAAAAATGGTGTCCATGGTATAAGTGACATAATATTTCTCCTTTCTATTATCTTTGGCCGGGGCTTCTCTTTAGGAAGAACAGCCAAAAGATTTTTTATATTTTTATTATTAATTTAATTAATTATCTTTTTGATTATTAATGATGACTTTGGCCGGTCGTATCAGCCTGTCTTTGAGCCGGTAACCAGTCTGTTTTTCCTCTACTATTTCCTGATCAGCCTTGCTTTCATCACTTACTTGGCCGACCGACTCATGCCGCTGGGGATCAAATTGCTCACCAATGGCTTTTATTTTTACTATTTCCTGATCAGCCAAAAATGACTCCCACATTTTCAAGATATGCTCCAAGCCCATAGCCCACTGCTCTTTTCTCTGTTCTTGAGGAATATGCTCCATTGCCAGCCGATAATTGTCAAAAATTGGCAAAAGCTGAAGAATATAGGAGCTACTGATAAAATCGCTCAAGTCGGCAATTTTTTTGTCGGTTTCTCTTTGCAGATTCTGATAGTCAGCCAGAGCTTTTTGCCAGCCCAAGAGATTCTGGGCAGCTTTGGTCTCTAGTTCATCTAATTTTTTATCTTTCTTGTTTTTGTCTTTTTCTCTACTGGACATTTTTTCTACTATTGCTTATTAATGATTATTTGGCGATATTGATAGTTTCTTCCAAAATTCCCAAGACCCGATTATAATCCATGCGCAAGGGTCCCAGTATTGCCAGTAATCTATCTTGAGAAAGCGGAGCAATAGCTACTGAACAATCCGGGCTAAAAGGATTATCCTGGCCCAACAAAACTTCTGGCTTGCTTATTTTAAGGTAAATATCAGCCATAGCTATTTCTAGAGTATCCACTACCTGGCTCATAGACAAAACCATTTTATAATCTTCAAATTCTGGCTGGGAAAAAAGATTGAACAAACCGGTAAAGTAAAAGCTGCTGGGGCCAAAACCGACCAGAGTTGCCAAATTGGTTTTTTCCACTATCAGCTTGGCCAAATCGCGCAGGTCTTTTTGATAAGCTAGCGCCAGTTCTTTTTTTTCTTGAGCTGGCGGTCGTTTGACTGACAAAAGCCCGTCCAAATAGTAGCGATAGCCGGCAGCTGTTGGCAGTCGGCCAGCCGAAGTATGCGGCTGGGTAATATAACCGGCTTGCTCCAGCTCGTTCATTTCATTTCTAATGGTAGCTGGTGAAAGATCAAACTGTCCGCTCTCAGACAATATCTTTGAGCCGACCGGCCCGGCGGTTTTGATGTGGATTTCTACAATTGCCTTCAATAATTCTTCGCTCCTTTTTTCCATAGATACATTATAAACTAAATTAGCACTCTAAGTCAAGGAGTGCTAATAACTATCTTTATTTATTTATTTTTTAGCCAATTTTAGCAAAAAATTATTCTTTACGCAAAGCGCTTATCGGATCCAAATCAGCGGCTTTTTTGGCCGGATAAATGCCGAAGATCAAACCAACGGCAATAGAAAAAGATAAGGCCACCATAATGCCGACCAAAGAAAAGGACAGGCTCCAATCAAAACCATAATTTTGAGCTACAAAATAAAGACCATAAATCATAATCAGACCCAAAGACAAACCCAAAAAGCCGCCTAGTATTGTGATGATTATGGCTTCAAACAAAAATTGTTGCAAAATGGCTTTTTTGCTGGCGCCAATGGATTTTCTCAGACCGATTTCAAAAGTTCTCTCAGCCACGCTAGCATACATTATATTCATAATCCCCACTCCGCCAACTATCAGAGAAACTCCGGCCAAAGCCAAAAGCAAAATAGTCACGCCGCCGATAACCGTGCCCAGCATATCTTGAGCCTGATCCATAGACATCACTTCAAAATCATCTCTGTCCGGATTGGTGATGCCATGATTTTCTCGCAAAATGTGCTCCATGGCTTGGACTGCTTCCTCGGTTCTTTGCGGGTCATTTATCCGAGCATAGACTCCCATCACATGATCAACACCCAGTAGAAATCTCTGAGTAGTCTGCAAAGGGACATAAACCAAATCATCCATGTTGAAGAAAAATACTGTGCCTCTTTTTTTCATCACCCCTATTACCCGATAATTCTGCCCTTTAATTTTGACTGACTGGCCCACGGCCTGACTGGCGCCAAAAAGATCTTCTTTTACTTTTTGACCCAAAACCACTACCCGAGCCAGATTGCGATCCTCTTCATCAGTAAAAAAACGACCTTGGTCTATTTCCGAGCTATCAATATCAATAAAATCTTCAGTAACAGCAAAAATCAAAGGCCGCTTGGTATTGCCTTCCCAAGCCAAAACTTCCTGGGCAGTAATAGCTGAATAAGCCTTGTCTATATAAGGCAAAG
>JAQUKX010000005.1 GCA_028718865.1 Patescibacteria group bacterium
ACCGCAAGTACTGGTAGCCAATACCCGCCTACTCACGCCTGACAATCAGCTCTTTAGAATCAGCCAGCGAGTGGAAATTCCTGTGGGCGGACAAGTGGAAGTCTGGGCGCAAGCCGACCAGCCAGGAACAGAATACATCAGCCAGCCCACCAATCTCACCATCCCCGGACTATGGGAAGGCTTGCAAAGCATGATTTATGCCCAGAGCAAAGACGGGCTCAAAATGCAAAGCATCCCCAAATACACAGTCAGCCAAAACAACCTAGATACCGTAGAACAACAAATAAAAAATCAAGCTGAGACAGAAGCCTTAACTAAGATAAACAGCTTACTCCCCGACAATCTCAAAATAACTCCCGACCGCTTATTCATAAACTATCAGACCATCAGCGCCAGCCCTTTGAATCAAGAATCAGCCCAAACCACCCTCCGGCAAAAAATTACTGCCCATGGCTTGATTTTTGACCAATCGGATTTGGTAAAAGCCAGTCAAGAAAAATTCCAAAACCAGCTGCAAGGCAATGAAGCTCTTTTGGATTTTGACGATAAAAACATCACTTATCGCGTGCTGGAAATGAACAGTGAAAAAGGCGAAGTAATTTTGGAAGTAGCTGTTAGCGGCTTTATCAGCTCCCAGGCCGGCCACATTGCTGTTGACAAAGAAAAAATCATTGGCCTAAGCCAAGAGGAAATCGCCGCCTATCTCAATTCCGTAGGCATAGATCGCTTCCAAATTTATTTTTTCCCCCGCTGGCTCAAAACCGCTCCCAAATTTACCGATCACATCATCATCAAATAATTTTGACTTTTTCCTTAAAATATATATAATATAAATAATCAGACGATTGAAATAGCTACCAACTATTTTTTCTGGCCCAAAAGCCAAGAAACCCTATTTTGGGGCTAAGTCTAAAAAATGAAGTGCTCTCCTTCGCCAAGGCTAGGGAGGGAACTTGGGTGGAACCATCCCAAAATTTTTGGGATCCCAAGACAAGTATGTCTTGGGTTATTTTATTTTCATCAATAAAACAATAAAAATATGAACAAAGAAGAGAAATTGCATTGCCAGCGCCATTCTCTATCGCACATCATGGCCACAGCTGTGCTAAAAAAATTCCCCAAAGCTAAATTGGGCATAGGTCCGGTAATAGACAATGGCTTTTATTATGATTTCCTTTTGCCGGAAAAAATATCCGACAGCGACTTGCCGGCCATAGAAAAAGAAATGCGAAAAATCATCAGCCAAAACATCAAATTTGAAAAAGAAATAGTCAGCCGCCAGGAAGCCCTCCAGCGGGAAAAAAATAATCTTTTCAAGGTGGAACTGATAAACGACCTGCCCAAAAACGAGGAAATCAGCTTTTACAAATCCGGTGATTTTGCCGATCTCTGCTCTGGTCCTCATGTCAAAAATAGCAAAGAAATAAACCCCAAAAGTTTCAAGCTCACTCATATTGCCGGCGCTTATTGGCGGGGCGATGAAAAAAACCAAATGCTCACCCGCATTTACGGCCTGGCTTTTGACAGCCAAAAAGAACTGGAGACTTATTTGAAAATGCTGGAAGAAGCCCGAACAAGAGATCATCGTAAGCTGGGCAAAGAATTGGATTTATTTACTTTTTCCGAACTGGTCGGCTCTGGCATGCCACTCTATACTCCCAAAGGAGCAATAATCCGAAAAGAAATAATCAATTTCTCCAATCAACTGCAAAAAGCCATCGGCTTTCGTGAAGTGCATACTCCTCAGATAAACAAAGCTGAATTATTTCATGTCTCTGGGCATTATGAAAAATTCAAAGATGACATGATATCAGCTTCCTCTCATTACAGCCAAGATGAATTTTTCCTCAAGCCCATGAATTGCCCCCAGCATACCCAAATATACGCTTCTCAAAAAAGAAGCTATCGCGATCTGCCTATCAGATATTCTGATTTTGCCAATTTATTTCGAGATGAAAAGCCGGGCGAATTATCCGGCCTGACCAGATTGAGGTGCTTTTCCCAAGACGACGGCCATAGCTTCTGCCGTGAAGACCAAATTGAATCGGAATTCAAAAATATCTTGAGCGCAATAAATCAGGCGCTTGAAATATATGACATGAAATACTTCATCCGCTTATCTCTATGGGATCCAGAGCAAAAAGAAAAATATCTAGGCGATGAAAAAAACTGGGAAAAATCCCAAAAACTTCTGGAAAAGTTACTGAAAGAAAACCGGATAAATTACCAAGTAGCAATCGGCGAAGCGGCTTTTTATGGGCCGAAAATGGATATAGTAGTCAAAGACGCTATTGGCCGAGACTGGCAGGTCTCTACCATCCAGCTTGATTTCAACATGCCAAAAAGATTCAAGTTAAGCTATACCGACAAAGACAGTCAAGAAAAAACTCCCATAATGATACACCGCGCCATAGTCGGATCACCGGAAAGATTTATGGGCATATTGATAGAACACTACGGCGGTAATTTCCCGCTATGGCTGGCTCCAGTCCAAGTCAAAATCCTCACTGTCGGCCAAAATCATATTGATTTTGCCCAAAAACTAGCGGAACAATTTATCAGCCAAGAAATCCGGGTGGAAATCGATGATAGCGATGAAACTGTCGGCAATAAAATCCGAAAAAGCGCCAAGGAAAAAATCCCCTACACATTGGTAATCGGCGACAAGGAAATGGGCTCTGATAAATTAGCCGTTCGGGTTCGTGGCCAAAAAGAGCTACTCAGTATTGATAGTCAAGAGTTTATCACCAAATTAAAATCCGCCATAAAAAACCGAAACTCAGAGCTTTTATAAATAACTGCTTTGATGCTATAATAAAAAAACTAAAAATTAAGGAAGAAATATGAATAAATTAAAGCTATTTTTACCCTTAATGTTTTTTGCTTTGGCAATAATTGTTGCGCCACTTTTCTCTCAAGCCCAGGAAAACAGGGCTCTTGATATCATGCTTTTGGAATTTGAAAATGACAAATTAAAAGCCGCCGACTTGGGCATAGAAGAGCCAAGAGTCCTGCCCGGTGATAGGTCTTATTGGTGGCAAATTTTTAAAGAAAATACCAGCTTGTTTTTCACTTTTAATCAGGAAAAAAAACTGGAAAAACTAGAAGAAATGAGTAGCCGCCGTTTGATAGAAGCGCAAAAGTTAGCGGAAAAAGGCACTTTAAATGCCGCCCAAAATGTAGAGCTAGCGCTTAAGCGCTACCAAGAGCAAAGACAAAAAATGTACCAAAAATTCCAGGAGCGAGAAGACCTAAGGGGAAAAATGCTGGAAAATTTTGATGCTCAAGAATTGCGCCACAAAGAAATACTAAGTGCTGTGATAGAAAGATTAAGAAATCGCTTGCCAGAAAAACAAATAGAAGATTTTGAAAAAATAAACAAAGAAAATACTCTCAACTGGTATAATACTGATCCTGCTCAGATTCGCCAAAGATTAGAAAAATCCTTGGAACAAAACAGCCAAGGCAGTCAATTCAGGCAACTAAAAAATCTTCAACTCTTGGAAGAATTGGAAGAGACTTTGCCTGGACAAAATAAAGCTGATTTGGACAGCGCCAAAAGAAAAATAGAGCAAAAAATGGCCGACAAACTACGCAATCTTTCTAACGAAGAAGAAATCAAATTGGAAAAATACATTGAAAACATCCCTGCCTCTGAACTAAGAAAACAGCAAATGCTGGAAAATATTCAAGCCAGCGAAATAATCCCCGCCGCTGTTCGCCAAAAAATGGCCGAGGTCAGTCAAAATTATGCTCAAAGAATCAGGCAAGAATTTGCCCAAATGAGCGAAGAAGAAAAAACCAGATTTCTTGAGCAAATAAAAGACAAGGCTCATCCGGTTTATCTGCAATTTTTGGAAAATAGTGACATTCCTCCGGCTTTGAGTGAATATGCCCAAGAGCTAAGAGAAAGACAGGAGCTGCAAATCAGGGAAAAAATCCAGCAAACCCAAGACCCCGTCAAACTACGAGCTTTAGAAAACAGCCTGGAAAATTATCCGGCTTTAAGAAGGCAAATTCAAGAACAAAGACAACAGCTTGCGCCGACCAGTCCCAGCGTCAGAAACCAATAAATTTATTTAGAAAAATCAAATCAGCCCGGCGTATGCTGGGTTGATTTTTTATACTGAAATATATACAATTGATCTGCTATGAAAAATCGTCAAAAAAAATTCCATTTGATTATATTCGGTTGTCAGATGAATCAATCTGACGCTGAAAGACTGGCTACGGTTTTAAAAAGCCTCGGCTATAGAGAAACCAACAAAGAAAATGAAGCTGATCTGATAGCAATAGTGGCTTGTTCAGTTCGCCAAGCTTCCGTTGATAGGCTATACGGGCAGTTGCGTAATTGGCAACTAGTCAAAGAAAAAAGACCATTAATTACCCTCTTGGCTGGCTGTGTTCTGGAGCGCGACCAAAAAAAACTCAAAGACAAATTTGATATTTTTATTGATATTAAAAATCTCCATAAGCTAGCTGATCAATTAAGTCGCCTAGCTCCCGAACAAAAAATAGCTCTGCCTGATTTTTTTGACATTTCCCCCAGCTATCAATCCAACTACCGAGCTTATGTGCCAATTATGACTGGTTGCAACAAATTTTGCTCTTATTGCGCTGTGCCCTACACTCGTGGCCGAGAAACTTCCCGTCCGTCTCAGGCAATAATTGCCGAAGTCAAAAATCTCCTTGAAAAAGGTTATAAAGAAATAATACTACTAGGCCAAAACGTCAACAGCTACGGCAAAGACTTGGTCAAAAAAGGCAAAAAAGAGCTGACTTTCCCTGAGTTGCTTTTGCAAATAGACTCATTGACTGATCATTTCTGGCTCAAGTTTTTGACCAGCCATCCCTATGATATGAGCGATGAGCTAATTGAGACTATGGCCAAAGGCAAAAACTTGAACCACTATCTTCATTTGCCTGTCCAAAGCGGCTCAAACAAAATCCTCAAAAAAATGAATAGGCATTACAGTGTTTCTCAATATACAAAACTGATCAAAAAAATCCGCCACCAAATGCCCGAGATTGCCCTTTCCACTGACATTATAGTTGGCTTTTGCTCGGAAAAAGAAAAAGATTTTCAAGCCACCATCAATCTAGCCAAGAATATAAAATTCAATCTAGCTTATATTGGCCAGTATTCTGCCCGCGCTGGTACAGTAGCTCAGCGTCTTTATCAAGACGATGTGCCCAAAAAAATCAAAAGCGCTCGCTGGCAAAAACTGAACAAAATAATTGAACAGCAATCTTTGGCTTTTAATAAAAGCTTAATTGGCCAAACAAAAGAAGTGCTGATAGATAAAAGCCAAAAACAAAACGGCCACTATATCAATTTTGGCCGTTTGGCTAATTATGTTTCTGTAGCAATCAAAACTCAAAAACCTTTGTCTGTCGGCCAATTTTATCAGGTAAAAATAAAAAGCGCTTTAGCTTGGGGATTAAATGCTGAACTTTATCAAAAACCCAAAATTGTCGTAGTCTTAGGACCAACGGCCAGTGGCAAATCTGCTCTGGCAGTCAAAATTGCCAAAGATTTTTCTGGGGAAATAATCTCCGCTGATAGCCGGCAAATTTATAAAGGCCTCAATATTGCCAGCAACAAAATCAGCCAAAGAGAAATGTCTGGCATCCCTCATTATCTCTTAGATATAGTTTATCCTAATCAAGAATACAATCTCTACAATTGGCAACAAGACACTTTCCAGGTAATAGAAAAAATATTAGCCAAGGGCAAACTACCTATAATTGCCGGTGGTACTGGCCTCTATATTTCCTCTATTTTACAAAATTATGATTTAGATCCTCAAAATCCGCGTCAACAAACTTGCCCTTATGATTTTGTAGTTTTTGGTATTTCTCCTGAAAGAAATCAGCTCTATGAAAAAATAAATAAGCGAGTAGAAAAAATGATAGCTGACGGCTCTATAGAAGAAACAAAAAAAATTTATAAAAAATACAAAAATAAAAAACTGCCGGCTTTAAGTGGTATTGGCTATAAAGAAATTATCCAATATTTAGATGGAAAAATCAGTTTAGAAAACGCTATAGCCAAAATCCAACAAAACACTCGCCATTATGCCAAAAGGCAAATGACCTGGTTCCGCAAAATGGAAAAAGAAGGCCTAAAAATATACTGGAATCTCAAATACAGCCAAATTAAAAAAGAATTAAAAAAATAAGCGTTTATAAACGCTTATTTTAACTTTTTCTTTAATATTTCTTCAATTTTCTTCGGATTGGCCTTGCCTTTTGATTCTTTCATTACCTGTCCGACCAAAAACTGCAAAACAGCTGTCTTACCCTGACGATATTGCTCAGCCTGATCAGGAAAAAGCACCAATACTCTCATTACAATACCTTCTAAAGTAGTATCATCCTCAATTTGCGCCAAATCCAAACGCTCGGCAACCCGACTAGGATCATCATCAGTGCCCTGAAACATTTCTTTGAGAATAATTTGTCCAGCTGAGCTGTTTATTTTTTTCTCATAAACTAAATATACTAGCTCCGCCATATTCTCGGCACTAATTTTTAATTTTTCCATTTTAAAATGGGCTCCCAAAAGTGAAAAAAGCTCGCTACTAATCCAATTATAAGCCAGTTTAGCTAATTTTTTCTTATGCTCTTGCCACAGCTTGGCGGCCTGATCACTTTCTGGATAAGCGCCTTTGGCCTTAAAAAGCCAAGCCCGCAAGTCAGACATTACTCCCTCATAATAATTAGCCCAGTCCTTTTGCCTGATAAGCACCCAAGCGTCTTTGGCACTTAAGCCGTATTCTCTGATAAACCTTTCTTTTTTGACCAGGGGTAATTCGCCTAGTTGATTTTTGGTTCTTTGCAAAAACTCGTCCGAGATTAACAAGGGCGGTAAATCCGGCTCGGGAAAATAACGGTAGTCACTTGAACCTTCTTTGCTTCTTTGGGCAACTGTCTGCTTTTTATCTTCATCCCAACCCCGAGTCTCGGTTTTTTTGGGAGCTTTTTTCTCCTGCCAAAGCTTGGTCTGCCTTTTTTCTTCAAACTCCAAAGCTCTTTGCACTGCCTTAAAAGAATTAAGATTTTTTATCTCTGTTTTAGGATAAAGCTTGGTGTCGCTTAGTGGCCGAAGAGAAATATTGGCATCGCATCTTAGCTGGCCTTTTTCCATATCAGCATCTGACACTCCCAAATATCTAGCTGTTAATCGGAGTTGTTCCAAAAAAAGACGAGCATCCTCAGGACGACGAATGTCAGGCTTAGTAACTATCTCCGCTAAAGGCACTCCCCCGCGATTGAAATCTACAAAAGTTTCTTCTTTCTCATGAATATTTTTAGCCGCATCTTCTTCCAAATGCAGACGTTCTATACCCAAGCTCCAATTGTCGCCATTTTCTCTTTCTATCACAAAAAATCCTTCATCAGCCAATGGTTCATCAAATTGAGAAATCTGATAACCTTTAGGCAAATCCGGATAAAAATAATTTTTGCGGTCAAATTTTGATTTTTTTCTAATCTGACAATTTAAAGCCAAAGCCATCATCAATCCCATTTTGACTGCTTCTTTATTTAGAGCTGGTAAAGTGCCGGGATGACCTAGGCAAATTGGGCAGACCAAAGTATTGGGCGCTTGATTTTGAGCATCATTGGCGCAAGCACAAAACATCTTGCTTTTGGTTTTGAGTTGCAAGTGAATTTCTAATCCAATAATTGTCTCAAATTTATTTGGCATATTATCTTAAAACTATGATTATAAGTCCTAAATTATTAACTACCAGCTATCTTATTCACTTCTTCTTTTATCTGCTCAAAAATATCCTCAATACTGCCGATAGCTGACATTTTCACCCAATTTTTATTTTCTTCTGCCTGCTCTAAATAACCAGCTCTCACTGCTTGGTGGAATTCTTTTCTTTCATTATCTAGTCTATCATGTTTTTCACCTCTTAGTCTATCAGCTGCTTCTTCTGGAGAAATGTCCAAATAAATCACCAAGTCCGGCTCCAAATCCTGCTTGGCCCAATTATTTATGTTTTTTATTTCTGCCAAATCCAATTGACGGGCTGCTCCCTGGTAAGCAAAAGTAGAGCCATCAAAACGATCACACAAAACTATCTTACCCTGCTCTAAAGCCGGACTAACTACCTCCGCTACATGCTGAGCTCGGGCAGCCAAAAAAAGCAGCAGTTCAGTGCGAGCTTCCATTTCCTTGTGGCTTTTATCCAAAATAATTTCCCGGATCTTTTCCGCAATCACTGATCCTGTGCCTCCTGGCTCTCGGGTCAAAAGCACGCTTTTACCTTGTTTTTGCAAATAATCAGCCAAAAGCTTTATTTGCGTACTTTTACCCGATTTTTCTCCCCCTTCAAAAACTATAAATTTACCTACCATCTTTTTATTTATTTTATCATTGTTTTATAAGTAAAAATTTTTGACCAATGATCCTGAGCGATCCTGAGCTTGCGAGGGAGAGTCAAGGGGTAAAGACTATAAATTTTTCTGGCATATTTTACTTAATTTCGCTAATTTACTTACCCTGGACGCGACTTCTGCGCTAGCAGCTTAGAGCGGACAGGGTAAGTAAATTAGCGATTATATTTTAATATCCACTGGAAGCAAAACGATTTTCTCCCCTATTTGTCTCATCTAACTCCTCTGCTTCCTCTATTTCTACATCTTCGTGTCTGGCAATTATCATCTGGCAAATTCGGTCGCCTTTTTTTATATTATAAATTTCTTTCCCCAAATTAATTATAATTATTTGCACTTCACCACGATAATTGGAATCAAACACTCCGCCCATAGTATGCAAACTGTGCTTGGCAGCCAAACCGCTACGGTCTCGGACATTGCCCCAATAACCCCTAGGAATTGCAATAGCCATGCCAGTTTCAACTATAATAGTCTGCCCAGGGGAAAGCTGATAATCTTTGTAACTATAAAAATCCATAGCCGCATCACCCTCTTTGAGCATCTGGGGCAATTGAGCGTCTGGATATAATTTTTTGGCTTTAATTTTCATCAGGCAAATCTTCTAAATATTTTATTACTTTATCTAAAATCGCATCGCCGGCTTCTATATCTTCCGGTCTAGTTCTGGGCAATTCTCCAAATTCCTTTGCACCATAATATTTTATAAAATCTTTTACTTCTTTTTTTAAAGCATCTTCCTTGCCATCGGGTAAATGATCTTCCATAAAAAAAGACAAGCCCAATATCAAAGACTGAAACCAACCTCCTTTTCTCACTTTGAACACATTATTCTGATGAGTACTATGGATAATTTCCTCGGGTATTTCATTGCTATAATCATTTTTCAGAGTAAAAAATAAGCGCCTCATCTCTTCTGAGCTTTGAAATTTATCTTTATTTTCTATACCTGGCATTCTTTCCATATTAGTAAAATTATTTGCTTAATTCTAAATATTTAAATTTTATACCCTCATGCTCTTGAACTGGCGACTCTGATATTATGTTTTTAAATTCACTATAATCAGGAAAATAAGTATCCGCCGGATAAACTGCATCAATAATAGTCAAATAAAGTTTGTCAGCGTATTTGATGGATTGAGCGTAAATAGAGGCACCGCCTATAAAAAAAACTTCTTCGTCTCCGCTTTGTTTGGCATATTCAAGCGCCTCTTCTAAAGAATACATTACTTTGGCATCAACTATTTTAAAATCGGGGTCTTTGGTCAAAACTATATTTTCTCTATTGGGAAGTGCTCTACCCATAGACTGATAAGTGGTTTGACCCATTATCACCATATGGCCACTGGTAATGGCTTTGAAGTGCTTCAAATCAGGGGGCAAATGCACCAGCAGTTTATTCTGATATCCTATGCCCCTGTCTCGGGCAATAGCAGCTATAAGGCTTACTGTCATAATTTATATATTGTTTATTATTTGTCTTACCTGGAATATTTTTTGTCCTCCCAAGTATATTTTTGTCATCCTTGCTATAATTTTTGTCATTCCTGGCATATCTTTTTGTCATCCTCGGGCTTGACCCGGGGATCTATCAATATTTAATAGATTCAGAATCAAATCCGAAATGACAAAACTTTAATTACACGGCAATTGGCGCTTTAATGGCCGGATATGGATCATAATTTTCCAGAGTAAAATCCTCATATTTAAAATCTTCTATATTTTTGACCTCTGGATTTATTTTCATAGTTGGTAATTTTCTGGGCTGACGTGATAATTGTTCTTTGACCTGCTCAAAATGATTGCTGTAAATATGCAAATCGCCGTAAACGTGGACAAAAGTTCCTGGCTGAAGGCCCGTCACTTGAGCAACCATCATCAGTAGCAGTGAATAAGAAGCAATATTAAATGGCACGCCCAAAAATGTATCACAACTTCTCTGATACATTTGTAGCGACAATTTACCCTCAGCTACATAAAACTGAAAAAGCAAATGACAAGGCGGCAAGGCCATCTGAGGAATCTGAGGCGGATTCCAAGCCGAAACTATCATCCGCCTATCATTGGGATTATTTTTTATTCTTTCAATTACATCTTTGAGCTGATCTACTCCGCCAAAATCCCGCCACTGCCGGCCATAGACTGGGCCAAGATCTCCCCACTGCTGGGCAAAATCAGCATCATTTTTTATCTCTTCCACAAACTCCTGCATTTTTTCTTCCCACTCTGGACTGTATTTAGGATATTTGTCTGCCAAGCCACTGGCCTCCAGATATTTTTGATAAGGCCATTCATTCCAAATCTTGACGCCATTGTCCACTAGATATTTGATATTGGTCTCACCACGAACAAACCAAATCAGCTCATGAATAATACCTTTAAGAAATACTTTTTTGGTGGTAAGAAGCGGGAAGCCTTGACTCAAATCAAAATGAGCTTGAGCGCCAAAAACACTACGCGTGCCCACACCTGTTCTATCGCCTTTGTCTACACCCTCATCCATTATTTTTTGCAGTAGTTCCAAATATTGTTTCATAATTTATTATTTATTATTGCGAGGGGTCTAAAGTAAAAGCGTTTTAGGATTTTAATCCCTTAGCGTTACTTTAGACCGCGAGCAAATAAAATACATTTTTTATTTTTACCTTTTCAAAAAATTTTGAATTTATTTAACAGACTAAACTAATTTATCCAATTGTTTATAAAACTCCTCCAAAGAACCGTTATTATCCACCACTACGTCTGCTTTTTCCATCAACTCCGGAATACTCAACTCGGTTTCCAACTGATGGTCAGCGACAAACTCTTCCCAAGTTTTGCTCTGATCATCAGGATTTTCTCCTCTTTTTACCAAGCGCTGATAACGAATCTTCATATCTCCTTCAATGGCTATTAATAAAAATCCCTTGATTTTGCTCAAGTGTTCTACATCAGCCAAACGACGAGCTCCGTCAATCACTACAATGTCTGTCTCTGCTTGTTTGGCGTCCTCAGCCATTACTTTGGCAAAAATATCCTCGGCAAAATTCTCTCTAACTATTCTGGAAAGCAAAGACATATTTTCTCTGGATTGAGGCAAATAAAGCCTATCTAAAAGATCACGCATAATAGTAGAAAATCGAAAAGTCTTGGCGTCGTATTTTTCTGCCAAATATTTGGTAGCTGTGCCTTTGCCACAGGCTGGTAGTCCGGTAAAAACAAGAATTTTTTTGGTCATATTTTGACTTGACTCAATATTTTAAAATTATTCTATTTTTAATTTTCTAGTTGGCTTATGTTCTCTCAATTTTACTCCACTGGCTTCAAACAAGCGACGGGAAGCAATAAAAATATCCACATCCCTATATTTATCATCTTGATACACTACTTCTTTTATGCCTGCTTGAATAATAGCCTTGGCACAATCATTGCAAGGAAAAAGATGACAATACAAACGACCGCCTGCTACTGATTTATTAGCATTTAAAATAGCATTTATCTCCGCATGCACCACATAAGGATATTTTGTTTTCAAAAATTCTTCTTTTTCATAACCACCGTCTCTATCCCAAGGAAAAACTCCTTCATCCACTCCTCTGGGCCAGCCATTGTAGCCCAAACCAAGAATAACATTATTTTCATCCACCACCACTGCACCAGTATGAGTGGAAGGGTCTTTGGAGCGCTCAGCTATCAAGTCAACCATAAGCATAAAAGTATCATCCCAGGATAAAACTCCTTTTCTTGGCTCGGTTTTTCCTGCTTTTTTCATAATATTTTTATTTTAAAATTTTTAATACTTTGTCAGCTACTATTTTATTATTAGCAGTTATAAACATATCATTACTATCATCGCCTTCTATGTTGCCATCAAAATCTACCACCACTGCTCCTGCTTCTTTAGCAATCAACTTACCAGCTACAAAATCATACAAATCACAACCTCGATTAAAAATAGCTTCCATTTTGCCAGATGCCAAAAGACAAAAATCAATTCCTACCGACCAATTAAAACACATTCTTCTAATATCTGATTCCACCACCTTGGTCATATAAGAAGCATTTAATTTTTTTTCTTCATCAGTTTTCATGTATCCCCATACCATGCTTATGCAAACATCTTTGGTATCTTTTTTATCATTTACATTTATTTTATTACCATTTAAAAATGCTCCTTTGCCTTTCATTGCATAATATACGTTGTCCAATATTGGTTGATAAACCAAACCAAAAATTGTTTCTTTATTTTTTTGCAAAGCAATTATGATAGAAAAATTGGGAATGCCCATGACAAAATTATTAGAAGCATCCAAAGGATCAATAATAAAAGTATATTCTGAACCGTTTTCTATATTATCAGTTTCCTCAGAATGAATATTATAATCTGGAAATTCTTTTTTAAGTATTTTTAAAATAGCCTCTTCAGACTCCAGATCAGCTTTGGTCCTGATATCAGCTGGCATAGACTTTTCTTCTATAGCCAAAAGCTGGCCTAAATAATGCTTTAAAACTTGACCGCCAGCTTTGGCTGCTTCTATTATTTTTTGGTATTTTTCTTCCATACTTGTTTTCTAATTTTAGCAAAATAAACAACTTTTTTCAAACTAAAAATTTAGCCAATATTAGCTAAATTTTTCTAAGATTAGCCTTTCTTATTTTATAATCAGGAATTGTTTTTGCCACTAGTTGCCAAAAAGCCGGACTATGATTCATTTCGCGCGTGTGGCAAAGCTCATGCACTATAATATAATCGGCAATTTCGGGTGGTAAAAGACAAAGTCGATAATTAAAATTGAGATTTTTATCAGTTGAGCAAGACCCCCAACGGCTTTTTTGGTTTCTAATAGCTACTCGCCTATAAGAAAAACCATAAAATTGGTTGAAATACTCCAAGCGACTTTTAACCAAAATTCTAGTTTGTTTTTTATACTGCCTGACTTGAAGTTCTGTATGTCTGAGGCCAAAAATACTGGGGTTGCTTTTTATTTTTTCCACATTTTTGGCTATCCAGTCAAAGCGAGAAATCAAAAATTTTTTGAGCAAAAAAATCGGATAAAGACTGGGGACGGTCACAGTCAATGATCCATCCTGGGCAAGGCTCAAACGCAAAGTTCTAGTATAAGGCCGCCGCCGCAAAGTATAAGGATAATCAAGTCCTTGGATTTTTATTTTTCTTTGTTCAGTTTTTATCGTCATTTTTATTTTCCCAGCCACTTAGCAAAGCTGATTGTCCGGCTTGAGTATAAGCCCGAATCAAGCCTCCTACTCCCAGCTTGATACCGCCAAAATAACGGACAACCACCAACAGACAATTTTCCAGTTCTTTTTTCTGCAGAAGATAAAGCAAAGGCGCGCCAGCCGAAGCAGCTGGCTCTTTGTCGTTGACAAATTTTTCCCTCCAAACACCGCCTGATTTCAAACGATAGGCATAAACCAAGTGGCTGGCGTCAGAATATTCTTTTTTTAGCTCAGCGATTTTTTCTCTGATTACCTCCTCGCTGTCCAGCCAAAAACAAAAACCCAAAAATTTGGATTTTTTGATTATAATCTCACTAGGTATATTTTGCAGATTTTTGCCGGCCAAAGTACTGTTGCTAATTTATTGCTCGTCGACTACTTTATGTCCTTTGTTTTTATTCTTGTCTTTGGAACCACAAAGCCAGCACCAGCAGCCGCCATCACCTTTTTTCTTCTTGCTTTTATCAGCAATGGACAGACCTAAGAATATAATCAGCAAAGGCCAAAGATAGCCCCAAAAATCGCCGGCGATAATGCCCATATTTTTGAGCAGGAAAAACACGCCGACTATTACTAGAAATAATCCAAACATAATTTTCACAATTAATAATTAATTTTCAAAATTACTTCGGTAAAAATGGCTTGAGATAATCCATCTGGCTCAAAAGGTCAAAACCAATGACAAAAACTACATAAAAAACCGCAATGCTACCAAATATAAAGCCCAAAAAAATCAAAACTTTTTTCTGTTGGCTGGTCATAGCTCTTTAATTATAGCAGATTTTTCCATTGTTGACAGCTTATTTTTTAGTAAAAATAAAAGCGGCCGACATGCTGTCAACCGCCCGATTTTCATAGGCTTTGCTATGACTGTGGAAAGAACTAATACTCAAATGCCATTGGTGCTTCGACACTGGTTGATAATAGGCGCGATAAGGTGATTGACATGCTCGCTCAATCCGCCGTTGGGCATTGCTGCCTCTCCTTTGATGATCAGCTGAGCAAGAACGATCAAATCGCCTTTGCCCAAACTGGCGACTCGATCGCAATCGCAAATTCTGGGGCACTTGGCCGAACACAACGGCCTATTACCCAAAATACTCAACTTATACTCACTCAAAAAAGCTCTTGCTATCCACACCAAACGATCCATGGGAGTGTTTTCATCGATTTGAATACTCGCCTGTTGGCTAGGCCTAGCCGTCAATGCCTTCATCTGAGAGACCTCCTCCTTGGGCGTCTTTGAAAACCCTAGAAAATATGCTATCTTTAAGCCGAAGCGGCTCAAAAAAGCGGTGCGAAGATTCTAATCAAAAAAAACAAAAATGTCAACCCTACTGATAAATAAAGACGCTGGTTTTAGCTTCAAAATCCTGGAAGAATTTGAAGCTGGCTTGGTTTTGACCGGACAAGAAGTAAAATCCCTCAAAAACAAAAGAGCCAGCTTCAAAGGCGCCTTTGTCTCTATCAAAAATCAAGAAGCCTGGATAAAAAAAATGCATATTCCCGCCTATGCCAAAGCCTCGCTAATGAGCCTGAAAAACTACAATCCGGAAAGAGACCGCAAACTGCTTTTAAACAAAAAACAGCTAAGTTATCTGGCCAGCAAAACCGATGAAAAGGGCTTGACAATTATACCTGTTTCCCTGTATACTAGGCGGAGACTTGTCAAGCTTAAAATCGCTTTGGTCAAAGGAAAAAGGAAGTTTGACAAGCGACAGGACATAAAAAAACGCGATATCCAAAGAGATATCCAGCGCAAATTAAAAAGTTATTAGCAGTTGCTTTTTTATTTCAGGGGGATGTTTTTATTCGATGCCAAATGAAATAAAGCGCCGCAAGCGGAGTTCATGATCTCCCCAAAATCATCAAAATAAGTGCAAAAAACACTTTTGCTAAAGTCAAAGAGTTGTTTACAGCTCCTAGACTAGCCCCAGTCTTGGCATAAATTTGCCTCGACCGTTTCCAGATTGATTGGCCTGAGGTCGGCTGGAAGCGCCATTTATCAGGCTAAGGATACAAGTAGTTAGGACTTGCATCTCGAAAATCAAACTAACTAGATTGTCGGTTCCGCCCAAAGGGCGGCCGCCCTTTGGGCGGTTTTGCCGGTTTTCAAGCTGATAATTGAAAAAACAAAAGCGGCTAAGCTTGTAGAAACGCTTTAGGCAATTTGTCAGACAGGGGGGCAGTACCCCTCATCTCCACCAATTAATCCCCTGCTAATAAGCCCGAGCCTTAAAATTTAATTTTATTTATATTCTCAATATCCCTAAAAGATAAAGAGAGCACCCTTAGCTAATAATTAATAAAAAAATATAATAAACAATAGATTCTATCGTCCCAAAAACTTCGGCTCCAAATACCGCATCAATGATCAAATCCGCGTACCGGAAGTAATGATTATTGACGAAAACGGCCAATCTTTGGGACTGATGCCGACCAATCAAGCGCTTGAACTAGCTACTGATAAAGAGCTAGATCTAGTAGAGGTTTCCCCTTTGGCTCAGCCACCGGTCTGCAAAATCATTGATTATGGCAAATTCCAATACCAGCAGAGCCGCAATCAGCAAAAAGCCAAAAGAGTAGAAACCAAAGTCATCCGGCTTTCGCTGGGCATAGGCCAGCATGATTTGGAAGTCAAAAAAAAGCAGGCCATCAAATTCCTAGAGCAAGGCCACAATCTAAAAATAGAGCTGCGGCTCAAGGGTCGGCAAAAAGCTTTTACTTTTAAAGATAAAGCTAAAGGAGTGATCAGCCAATTTCTGCAAAATCTAGGGCTGGAATATAAAATGGACAAAGCCATAGAAGCTCAAGGCCACACTCTGACCGCTGCTATCAGTAAAAAATCAAACAACTAAGACAAGTAAATAATTGACAAATATGAAATCCAAGACTAAACAGGCTTTGAAAAAAAGGGTTAAAATAAGTAAAAAGAAAAAAATTCTTATACGCACTGGCGGCCAAAATCATTTTAATTCTCGCGAAAGCGGCAAAGTCACTCGCAACAAAAGAAGGGATAAAAAAATCTCTACCGCTAATGTCAAAATGGTTAAAAAATTACTGCCTTATCTATAAATTTTAATAACTTTTATACTTTAAACTTGAAATCAAAAATATGCCTAGAGTAAAACGCGGCACCACTCATGTCAAACGCAGAAAAAATATCCTCAAAGCTACCAAGGGTTATAATTGGGGTAGAAAAAATAAAATAAAGCAAGCCAAGGAAGCTATCTTGCACGCCGGCGCTCATGCTCTGGCTGACAGGCGCAAAAAAAAGCGGGTCAACCGCCGCCTCTGGCAAATCAAGCTCAATGCTGCCCTGCGCCAGCTTGACTGGAAATACTCTGAGTTTATTGATGCCTTGAAAAAGAATAAATCCGAACTAGACAGAAAAGTGTTGGCCGACATTGCTGAAAAAGATTCTAAGACTTTTGAAAAAATCGTCAAAGCTTTGAGAAAAAAATAAATAAAAATCCGGCTTTTTAGCCGGATTTTTTATTTTTCAAAAATTTCGTAGCTGGATAAAACTTATAAGCAACTATGCCCAAAAATATGCCTATTGAATCAATCATAATATCCTTGTGGCTGCCGTGGCGACCAGCAACAAAAGATTGATGCAATTCATCTATCAGAGCATAAGTCACCACAACAATCACCACAAACAAAAGATGGCGACGCTGATGACTGTCAAAAGCATTGGCCAGTAAATAAGCTAAAACTGCGAAAACAAAAACATGAGCAATCTTTCTTAAAATAAAATCATAGGCGGGCGGAAAACCACTAGCTAAATCCGGCCGAGAAGAAAGATAAAAAATAAAAGACGCCCATAAAACTGATAGAATAAAAAACAATATTTGCCTTTGGCCTTTATTATAAAAAATTGACATTTTGATCCTGCAAAAAACAAGCCGAAAGCGGCTTGTTTTTTTATTATTAAATTAAGATCCAGACTCCTCTATTTTTCTTTGAGCACTATCTAGAGCGCCCTGCAATGCTTCAATTATATTATTTTCTTGTAAAAACTCTGCCCTGCCACCACCCTTATATTTTGCTTCCAGTTCTTCGTAGCCATCTTGCCAATTGGCAATTACCTTATCATCAGCTCCGGCCATCACTACCGCCCGCATTACTTTCCGGTAAGCATCAGCGCCGGGGAAATCCTCGGCCGAATTAGCCTGCTCTATAGCCAAAAGAGCTTTTTCTGCCAATTCTAGAGCCTCTTGCGGCTTAATCTCGCCTTCCTGCTCAAGCTGAGGGCTAAGAAAATCTAATTTTTCTGCCATAAGTTAACTTTAATTGTTATGTATTTATTATAGCAAAAAATCGCCTTTTAGGCGATAAAAAATCTGCTTTTATCTGGCGGGATGGAAGGGACTCGAACCCTCGACCTCCTGCGTGACAGGCAGGCGTTCTAACCAACTGAACTACCACCCCAACAGATAAAAACAGATTTATTTTAAATATTTTTCAATCCCGCTAAAATCAGGAGACTATCGTTCCAAGAATAAATAGCCAAAATATAATATACTATTTCTTCAATTTTGGCAAGAAGTAAAGGCCGGCCAAAAACAAAAGAGGCAAAAGCAAGGCAATCAGCTGAGGCAAGCGCCAGCCAAAAAAATCCGGCGTTTCATCTATCCTGACTGTTTCCATAAAAAACCTTATCAACCCATAAAAAATCAAATAAACAAAAAATACTCGGCCCGCCGCCAATTTGACTTTAAGCAAACTGTGCAGCAAAAAAAACAAAACTAAACAAAGAATAGACTCGTAAAAAAAGGCCGGCTGGAAAAAATTATAATTTTCATAGCCGCTAACTCTGTTGATCGGATTGATCGGTATGCCCCAGCTGGCTGGCTGTCCGTAGAGCTCCTGATTGAAATAATTGCCCCAGCGGCCTATCACTTGACCCAAGGCTACTGCCGGTACCAGTCTATCGCCAAGAGCCAAAAAGGAAACTTTGTTTTTCACTGACCAAATCAGTAAAGTCAAGGCAGCAAAAACCAAGGCGCCTTGGATAGACATCCCTCCCTGCCAAACTTTGACAATGTCAGCCGGATTATCAAAATAATAATCAAAATTGAAAAAAAACACATGCCCGAAACGAGCGCCAAGAAGTCCGAAAATAATCAAATAAAAAATAAGGTCTTCGGCTTTTTTGGCGCTTAAGACCTCTGATTTTTTAAAACTGTAAAAAGCATAAACTGCCGCTGCTAGCATGGCCAGTACCATAATCAATCCGTACCAATGCACATTGAACGGCCCAAAAGAAAAAAGCAGAGGCTGGGGTAAATAATTTTGCCAGAAATAAGACATTAGTATTCCCCTTTGACAATAAAGCCGATTATCTCTTCCCAGAGCTCATAGCTAATAGCCCCGGGAATAAGATTGCCGTTGATTATATAAGTCGGCGTGCCCTCTACGCCGATGCGCGCGCCTTCGGCCCAAGACTGCTTGATTTCATAAGTATATTTTTCCTCATCCAAGCATTTGTTAAAATCGTTCATATTGATGCCCAAAGGTACGGCAAAGCTCTTGAGATTTGTCTTGGTAAATTCAGTCTGGTTTTGATACAAAACATCTCTATACTGCCAATAAGCGCCCTGCTCATTGGCGCAAGCTGCCGCCAAATGAGCTTCAAATGATCCCGGATGCAAACTGTCAGTGGGAAAATCTTTGGTGGTAAATCTGACTATTGAGCCAAAATTGGCCAGCATTCTTTTGATATTGGCCTGATCCTCGCGGCAAAAAGGACAGGTCAAAGACTCATAAGCCACCACATGGATAAAAGGCTCCTCTGATCCCAGCCAAGGGCTATCACCGCTTATTAGCTCAGCAGCTATCAGCCGGCTTTGCCTTTCTTCTTCTTCTGTTATCCAAAGGCCAGTGGCTGGATCATAAATTTTACCTTGGCTCATTTGATAAAAAGTATTAGCCAGTATATAAGCGAAATAAAGGCTAAAAAGGAAAATCAAGACTGCCAGAACTATCAATATTCTGCCCCAAGTCCGCTTGTACCAAGGCTTAAAATAGCTTTTGACTACTGTCTCGTCTATTCTGGCTTTTATTCTTTTTTGCACTCCCATATTTTTAAGCGATTAATTGTTCAATATAATTACCCAAATTGAGAATTTTTTCTTCCTGGAAAGCATCACCCAAAAGCTGCAAGCCTATAGGCAATCCTTTTTTGTCCTGACCTATAGGCAAAGACAAGCCACAAACACCGCCAATGTTGGCCGCCACTGTAAAGATATCAGACAAATACATAGTCAGAGGATCCTGTGATTTTTCGCCCAGCTTAAAAGCAGTAGTAGGCGTAGCTGGCGTGAGCAAAACATCTACTTCTGAAAATACCTTGGCAAAATCTTCTTTGATCAAAGTGCGGACTTTTTGCGCCTGCTTGTAGTAGGCATCATAGTAGCCAGCGGACAAAATATAAGTCCCTAGCATAATTCTCCTTTTGACTTCAGCGCCAAAACCGCGACTTCTTATTTCTTTGTACCAATCATCCAAGCCTGATTTTTTATCCGCTGACAAGCCATATAGCACCCCGTCGTAGCGCGCCAAATTGGAACTCACTTCCGCCGGCATCAGAAGATAATAAGTAGCCAAAGCATAATCAGTGTAAGGCAAACTCACTTCTTTTACCGTCATTCCTTCTTTTTCCAAGCTGGCCACCAGTCCTTTCACTGCCTGCTCTACTTCTTTGTCCAAGCCAGCTGCAAAATATTCTTTGGGCAGTCCCAAGCGCAATTTTTTGGTATTTTTGCCCAGTCCAGACAAATAATCTGGTACTTTGGTCTGAGCGCTAGTTGCATCCAAAGGATCAAAGCCGGCCATATATTGCAAAAGCAAAGCCAAATCCCGCACGCTATTGGCCATAGGACCTATTTGGTCCAAAGAAGAAGCCATAGCCATAGAACCATAGCGGGAAACTCGGCCATAGCTGGGCTTGAGGCCGCAAACGCCGCAAAAAGAAGCTGGCTGGCGTATAGAGCCACCCGTATCAGTGCCCAAAGCAGTTGGCGCCAGAGAAGCAGCCAAAGCTGCTGCTGAGCCGCCTGAAGATCCGCCCGGCACTCTTTTTTTGTCATAGGGGTTCAAGACCGGCCCAAAAGCTGAATTCTCATTGGAAGACCCCATAGCAAACTCATCGCAATTGGTTTTGCCCAAGACTACCATGCCTGCTTTTTGCAGGTGATCAACAGCCGTAGCAGTATAACTGGCAATATAATCTGCCAAAATATTGGAAGCTCCGGTGGCTCTCAAGCCCTCAACCAAAATAATGTCCTTAACTGCCAAGGGCACGCCACAGAGCTCGCCTCCCTTTTTTGCCGCTAGCAACTTATCAGCGAACTTGGCCTGTTCCAAGGCCTTGTCATTTACTGAAATAAAAGCATTGCAATCGTCTTTTTTAATTTTTTTCAAATAAGCCGAAGTAAGCTCATAGCTGGAAAATTTCTTTTGCTTGAGTCCGGCGCTGATTTTCGATATTGTTAATTTTTCCGTTTTTAAATTAGTCATTTTTTTTGTTAAAAACATTGGGCACGGCCACAAAACCAGCTTTAATATTTTTTGCTGGGATAAGCCCTTGGCTTTTGCTAAACTGAGGCGAATCTGCTCGCAAAAACAAAGAATTTTGCTGAGCGCCGCTTAGACTCTGCTCTACTTGGGACAAATCCAGCTGATTTATTTTATTGACATAACCCAAAACATCAGCCAACTCACGGCCAAAAGCCGCTGCTTCTTTATCGCTGAGATTGAGCTTGGCCAAATCGGCTATTTTTATTATTTCTTTTTTACTTAAAACCATGAATTTTATTTTAGCTAAAATAAAGGCAAAGGGCAAATTATTTTTTTGACTGCCAGTTATCAATTTTTAAAACATAGATAGTAAATAAAATAACTAAGATGGTCTGTAAAGCAAATAAAACAACATTTGTCAGCCACCAGCTGATCAAACTGGCATCATCATAAAACAAAACTGCCGGTAATAAGACGCCAGCGGAGAGTAAAAAAGAAAATAATAATCCCGTGGAGCGGATAAAAGCCATTGTTTATGCCACCAAATTTTTTCTTTATTAAACTGCTTGAGCGGATAATGAGGATTGTAAACAAACCACAGATAATCCCATAGAACTATAAAAATCAGAAACATAGACAAGGTCATTGACCAATTATATAGATTAAAAGGCAGAGTAAAAACATAAGGCAAATGCAAAATCAAAAAAACAAAAGTAAACATAGTGATATGATAGCCAGTAGTTTCCCGACCGCTCATAAATTTACTATAAAGGCGATTGAGCTTACTTTTGCTGTTTTTAGGGCGCCAAGTAGGCAAATTTTGCGCCCAGCCGTGAGGGCCTTCTATTTGAATTTCCAATATTGCCAAAACAGAGGCTAAGACAAAAATATAAATATTGGCAATGATTATTTCTGACATAAAATTAATTATTTTTATTTAATAATTTTAAAAACTCTTCTTCGCTGATTATCTTGATACTTTTTATTTTTTTAGCCCCAGCTAGTTTGGATCCAGGATTTTCGCCAATAACCAAATAATCCAAATTTTTACTAACTGCCGAAAGAATTTTGGCGCCAGCTAACCTAAGCATATTTTTGGCTTTTTCTCTTTCCATTGACAGAGAGCCGCTAAAAAGAAAAGTTTTATCTGCCAAAGCTCCTTTTTGGGAAACAAGATTTTTAATTTTTATTCCTGCTTGCTCAATAGCCGAAAAAATGTTTTGATTTTCCCGCCACCAAGAAAATAAAGAGCTGGCCACCTCCGGACCAATATCAGAAAGGGTCATAAACTCCTCTTGGCTGGCTTGGCTGATTTTTTTCAAACTGCCAAAATGCCTGGCTAGAAGCTGAGAAGTTTCCTCTCCTACATGCCTAATGCCCAGGGCATAGATAAAATTACTCAGATTTATTTCTCTGGCTTGAGAAATGGCTTTTACCAAATTATCCGCTTTTTTGCGAGCAAAGCCTTCCAAAACTTCCAAATCTCCAGTTTTGAGAGTAAAAAAATCAAAAGGACTGGAAACCAAGCCCTTATCCGCCAAAAGCCTGACTATGCTTTTGCCCAAACCCTCAATATTAAAAGCTTTTTTGGAAACAAAATGTATCAGCTTTTCTACATTCTGGCCATAACATTTTTTGTTCTGGCAATAATAAGCTACCTCGCCTGGTTTTTTGGCTACTGCTTGCTGGCAAATCGGACATTTTTTGGGAAAATAAAAAGGCTTTTCTTTTCCAGTTCGCAAAGTTTTGATTACTTCCACTATATCGGGAATAATATCACCGGCTTTTTGAATAATAACTGTATCGCCTATTCTGGCATCTAATCTTTTTATTTCATCTTGATTGTGCAAAGTAGCTCGAGAAACTGTAGTGCCAGCCACCAAAACTGGTTTTAAGATTGCCACTGGTGTCAGAGCACCACTACGACCAACTTGGAGCTCTATATCCAAAATCTGGCTAGTAGCTTGCTCAGCCGAAAATTTATAAGCCAGCATCCAACGCTCGGCCTTACCTATATGCCCCAATACTTTTTCTTGACTTACATCATTGACCACTATCACTGCTCCATCGGTCTGATAAGGCAGAGTTTTTCTTTTTTCTTCCCATTTTTTTAAATATTTTTCCACTGCTTCTATGTTCTGACACAATTGGTTATATGGGCTGGTTTTAAAACCTAAATCTTGTAAAAATTGATGCACTTGGGCGTGATTTTTTTGACCCAAATCACTGATAAGCTCAAAAGCAATAAAGTCTAGCTGGCGAGAAGCGGTCACTTTGGGATCAAGTTGCCTGATAGAGCCGGCGGCCACATTACGCGGATTGGCAAAAAGAGCCAAGCCTTTGGCAAGCTGTTTTTTATTTAATTTTTCAAAAACATCTTTATTCATCACTACCTCGCCTCTGACTTCTAAAACAGCCGGCAGTTTTTTATTTTTCAATGCTTGCAAAGACAAAGGAACGCTATTGATAGTTTTGATATTAGTAGTGACATCCTCCCCTATTTTACCGTCGCCCCGAGTAGCTGCTCTTTGTAAAACTCCATTTTGATAAGTCAAAACTACTGTCAAGCCATCTAGTTTTAATTCCAAATAATAATCCTTGATTTTTTCTCCCAAAATTTTTTCATTTCTCTTTTGCCAGTCTTTAATATCTACCAGATCAAAAGCATCGGCCAAAGATAAAATAGGGCTAAGATGACTTACTTTGGAAAACTTGTCCAGAGGCAATCCCCCTACTCTTTGACTGGGAGAATCAGGAAGAACTAAATCAGGAAATTCTTTTTCCAGTTTTTCCAGCTCATTTTTAAGCGAATCAAGAGCCCCGTCGGAAATCTCCGGCTTATCCAAAACATGATAAAGATAACGATGATGGTTCACTTCCCTTGTCAGTTTGGCTATTCTTTTTTTGGCTTCAGTTTTGTTCATTTTGCCAAATCTTACTGCCAAATAGGATCTTTTATAAAAGGCTCTTCCGAAAAAATAACATAGCTAAAAACTCCGGAAACCGGTGCTATTGCCGGCATCACTGCCTTGAGACGATAGCGGGAATTGCGATAAATACCGTCGACTGTCATAGCTGTCCTTGAAAAGATGCCTAGATTATTATCGTCCTGATCCATTATTCTCATTTCCAGTCTTTCTACTGGATTATTTAAAGGCTTAAAACTAAAACGATAATAGCGGTTTGGACTGATGTCATACACTACCGCCTGGCACTGATCCGAGCCAAAAGCGCAATTGCAAATAGCCAAATCCTTGCGGCTCTCAAAATCTGTAAAACTCTGGGCAAAAGAATTAAAATTTATTTCCAAACGGTCAGAAGCATGGTAAGGAAAGCAATTTTTCACCTGCCAAATTATATGATATTTTGTTTGAAAAACTTCTGGCTGTTCTTCTACCCAATCAATGCCACTGACACTCCCGGCCGGATCAATAATATCCACATAAGCAGCGGTGGTGGTAGTGAGATTGTAAGCGATAAAATTCTCGTGCTTCATCTGGCTCTCAATAATCTCAAAAGTCTGACCCGCCCCGATGCTAAATGCTTCTGCTTGACTCTCCAAAGCCCTAAATTCATCAAAATAACTGAAACGATAAGCATATTTGAGATGATGGAGAGCTTTTTCCATACCGCCATTGGCGGCATAAAAAGAACCAACTGAGTTGATGATATTGGCCGACATTCTGACTTCGCTCATGATAATCTTGGCAAAAGCCAAACTAGAAACCATAATCAAAGACAAAATCAACAAGGCCGTTACCAAGGCCATGCCCGAAGGGTCAGAAATATTTTTTGTTTTTTGGCTGAAATATTTGTTGAACATTTTTTGATATTAGCGGCGATAAATCCGGGAAGAAACTGTTGTTTGAAAATTCTGACTGACTTGTTCTATCGCCCTGTTACTGGCGTAGTTCACCTGCAGGCGGATAGTAGCGCGAGGATGGTAATCGCAATCAGGATAATCCTCAATTTGATTACAACCTTTATAAGAATTGATATTTGGCTTGATATAAAAATCCAGCTCATCCACTGAGATTTTATTACTAGCCGGTGACAATAAAATAGTAAAAGATGAGGGACTAGCTTCCCAAGGCTGACAACTGGTATAATCAATATTACAATTCAAAACAACGTGATAAAGCGATTCATTATTCACGGTAAAAGCTGTCAAAAGTCCGTCTTCTCTAAGCAGAAGAATGCAGTTGGAGTATACCTCCCCCAAATAACCCGCGCAATCACCAGCGCTGGGATCAAAATCAAAAATCATATTGTTTCTGATTTCTCTGGCCATCATCTCCAAAGCGTACTGGGAATCATTGAGCAAGCGCTGAGAAGCTCTGGACTGGGTCTGTAAACGGGAAAAAGCCAAATAAATCCCAGCAATAAGCCCTGTCATCAAAGCAAAAATCCCCACGGCAATAACCAGCTCCAAAAGAGAAAAGCCTTCTTTTTGTTTTTTTATTATCTTTATCATCGGCGCCAATTATAAATCCTATCGTTTAATTCCAAATTATACTCTTTGCCGGCTCTGCTCCAATCAACTACTGCTGTCACTCTAAGACCGATTACAACTTCGTCTGACTGACATTCTTCTCTTTCTATTTCTTCCGGAAACGGTAAATTACCATCCCAGTCACGCTCCAAACAAATAGGCATCAATCTGACCAGGCGGGAAAAATTCGTTCTGGCATTCAATGATCCTGGCGATCCTAAATCATGACTATAAAACCCATTCTGATCAATAAATAAAGGGCATTCATTTTGTCCTTTACACTGATTAAAACAAGCCAAAATATTACCAGGATCGGGGAATCCTTGGCAAATCTCACTTCCCCGGCTATAAATGTCATAATCAACCACCAAAAACAATTTATTTAAAGCCCCGTAATTCCAAGGAACAATAAAATCTTCACCGCCTATTTCCACTGTCTGATTGCTATCCGCCGCCAGCCAATTGCTGTCACGGATATTTCTCACTATTTCCAAAGCTTCTCTAGCCAAGTTAGCTGCTATTATCCTGTCCCGATTGCTTCTGTTTTCATTGAAATTTGCTAGAGCCAAAGTAAAAGCCGCCATAATCCCGATGGTAAAAACCGCAATAGTGATTATCAACTCCACCAAAGTAAAAGCTTCTTGCCGGCCAGATGAATTATTTTTTCCGAAAAAAATCATAACATTTCAAGTTGTTGCGGATCTTCTGGAGGCAAAGGCGGTCTTGGCGGGGTAAAATCTTCATAATAAAGTCCAAAATTCGCCCAAGTGTATTCTACTTCTCCCTGAGCATTAAAAGATTTCTCTCCTAAGGTAATAATGGATCGGTAGCCTTTGTTGGGGTAGCCCGGGCCGTTGTTAACAACCGCCAAAAGATACTTGCCGCTATCGTTGGCTGCCATATTGCTATCAGCTTGATTTTCTGTCAAAAAATTGACGTAAAAACTCGCTTTATCCTCAACATGATCTTTCAAATAAACATCGGTGTTATTGACGGTTCTTTCTTTGATAAGTATTTGTTGATCGCCAAAGTCGGCAAAAATCCTGTACCTAGCTTTGTTGTTAACCCTATCAAAAACAATCTTATAACCCGAAGAAGGATATTGAGCACCCTCCTCCTCACTTAAGGTATAAGTAGTCCGAGAGACTGCCAAATTTCTGACATAGCGAAGATCCGCCACCAAGAGATCGGTTTCTTCAATTATTTCGCTCTGCATACTTTTTTGGTTGATATTGATGATAAAAAAAGAAGAAATAATAGAAATAATAGCTATCACTATCAAAATCTCTACCAAGGTCAAGCCGCTATTTTCCTTCTGCAATTTTTTTGCTTTGAAAATTCTCATAAAAATAAATAAATTATTATTTTAAAAAATAAATAAAGACCAATACCAATCAACCAGAATCTGGCCATAAAGCATAGTCAAAAAAGTAGCTAGCGCCAAAAAAGTGCCAAAAGGCAATTTGTCTTTGAGGCCTTTTTTGCGGCCAGCCAAAAGAAAAATGCTAAATACTGACCCTAGAATATAGGCAATAAATAAGGCTGTCAAAATATGCGGCCAGCCCAAAATCGCGCCCATCAGCGCTCCCAGCCGCACATCGCCGCCGCCTATCCAGCGGCCCTGAGAAATGACAAACTGCAAAAAGAAAAATCCGCCACCTACCAGCATAGCTGTAAACAAAGACCAGACTAACATGCCCAAAACCAAATTGGCGGTCAAAGCCAAAATTATTGCCGGCCAAACTACGCTGTCCAAAATCAAATAATACTTGAGGTCATAGACAAAAATAATAACCAAAAAGGCCGCCAACGCCCACCAGTTGAACAAGTGCAAAATAACCAGAGGCGTCAAAAACTCCGGACTAAAATCCCCAAACAAGCGGACAAAAATCAAAACAAAAGCCAAGGCAGTAGCTAGCTCTACCAGCGGATACTGGACAGAAAATCGCTCACGGCAATAGCGGCAACGTCCTCTGAGGTACAAAAAGCTAAAAAAAGGCACTAGGTCCTGCGGATAAAGCTTGTGGCCGCAAAACAGGCACTTGGAAGAGCCGCGTATAAAGGACTCCTGTCTGTGCAGACGAAAAATAACCACATTGAGAAAACTGCCGACAAATAGCCCGAAAATAAAAACAAAAGCTACTATCATAGTAGCTTTATTATAACACAATAGAGCCGTGTTTGGTAGCGTTTAATTGGCGCGACAAACCATATTCATAGCGGCTGTTATCCGACACTGGCCGCCTTTATTTTTGTCTATATTCCACAAAGGCCACTTGCGCTTGAGTTCAAACTCTATCAGATAATTGTCTGCCCGGCTGATAATAGTAGCCGAACCGACCCAAGCAAAATCTCGGACAAAATAATACTTTTGCTCACCAGCGACATTCACGCCCTTATCGCTAATAGAGCCAATGGACACCGCCGAACTTCTGGTCAAATCCGGATAAACATTGAACTTATCATAATATCTCTCCAAACCAAAGGCCAGTTGTTTGGCTTGAGCTACTAGTAGCAGATCATCAGCTCGGCGCTTTTCTTCAGTAGTAATAATAAGTAAAAAAACCAGCAAAAAAACAAAAGCCATGATTAGAAATATTTTTGTTTTAAGACTGTAGTTAAACATAAATCAATTTGCTTTTATTTTGCCAATATTTACACTCGGCTGTTTTGTTTCCCAGGAGCACGGCGTCGGCTCAAGAAGGCAGGCCATCTTTGTCCATAGCCGCGCCTATTGCTTGCCCCGCCTAAAATAAGTAAAAAATAAAAATCATTTTGCTGGGCGGGTCGGCGCAAATACTCCCTGTCAACAAAACAGCCTCGTTGATAATAAACTAAAAGATATAAACAATACTATTATTCATATTATACCACAAAAATCCCCAAACAAAAAACTCTCCTTTAGGAGAGTTTTTTGTTTTTAAATAAATTTTTGAAAATTTTATTATGTTTCTATACAGCCGCTCGCTGTACATGTAATAGTGATAGTGCCATTAGTAGCTGCATAATTAAATGTGCCAGCGGAAGCAGAGCTATTACAAGTAGCACTATAACTCCAACCTGTTTGCTGAGCAACATTAGGCCAATTAATACTCGATCCTGTGCATATAGTACCTCCGGCTGTTGGGGTTTGGGCGCCTGCGCATGTAGCAGGAGTGGCCGCTCCATCATGTAAGTTTGCTCCCGCATCATGACAAAGAATTACACCTGGAATAATAGCTGCCAAAGATCCTTTGACCGCTGCTGTTCTTGCCTTGTCTCTAGCGCTATTTAAGTTTACCACCGCCACAGTGGACAAAATTCCGATGATGGCAATAACCACCAAAAGCTCAACTAAAGTAAAACCTTTTTTATTTCTCATTTTGTCACCTCCTCTCATACTAACTTTTGTTTTAGTTAAAACCCGAGATCTCCGAGGTTCTAGCCAAAAAACAAAAGCTAAAGGTGTTAATTTTTAAATATTTATAAAAATACGACTTTCTAATTATAGCATTTTTTCAAAAAACCAACAAGAAAAATAAAAAAATTAGGAAATGCCCTGAGCAATTTTAAACATCGGCAACATTATGGCTGCTACCATACCACCCACGCCCACTCCCATGATGATAAGAATCATCGGCTCTATCAAAGACGTCAGGCCAGCCACCAAATTATCTATTTCTCGGCTATAAAAAGAGCTTAATTTTTCTAGCACTGCATCCAGCTTGCCGGTACGCTCGCCTATCACCATCATCTGGGAAAGCATCTTGGGCATCAGCGGTGATTTGACAAACAAACTGGCAATGGAATTGCCGCCTTCCACCTCATCCACTGTGTCCAAAATCAACTTTTCATAAGCGTGATTATCTACTACTTCAGCGCTGATGGTCAGAGCCGAAGCAATAGGCACGCCGCCTCTGATGAGAGTGGACAAGCTTCTGGTAAAACGTACTATATATATTTTTTTGAACAAAGAGCCAAAAATCGGCATTTCTATTTTAAAAGCATCCCAAGTAATTTTACCGGCTTTAGAGCTTACTAAAAAGCGGAAAATCACGATAAAAGCCGCTAGTCCAAAAAGAATAAAATACCAATAATCAGCCATAAAGCCGGAAATATTTATCAACAGACGAGTCAAAAAAGGCAGCTCGGCGCCGGTTTCTTCCAGCATCTGAGTCATCTGAGGCACCACAAAAACCATCATCAAAAATCCCACTGCTATCATGCCAAAGATAATAAAAGCCGGATAAATCATGGCGCTTTTTACCCGCGAAACCAGATCATAATCTTTTTCCATCTGGTCAGCCAAATACTGCAAAATCTCGTCCAATTTACCCGAGGTTTCGCCGGATTTCAACATGGCTACATAAAAATTGCTAAACACTTTTTTATGCTTAGCCATGGAATCGGACAAGCGCATACCGCCTTCCACGTCATCGGCCATTTCTACTATCTTGGCGACAAAAATAGGATTAGTAGTTTGCTGAGATAATATTCTCAGCGACTGCACTATCGGCACTGTAGCAGAAATCATCACCGACAGCTGGCGGGAAAAAATCACCAGATCTTTAGCCGTCACGCTGCCAATATTTATATTGAATCCCTGCCGGCTTTTTTTTCTGGTTTCAGTCAAAGACACTATGCGCAAACCCCGCTCAGCCAAAAGCTCCGCCGCCTCATTTTCGCCGACTGCTTCTACTACTCCGGAGCTTATCTTGCCCTCACTGGTTCTGGCTCTGTATTTGTATATAGCCATAGCGCAAATAAATTATCTAAGAGAAGAAAAATCTGTTGATTCTTTTTTGGCTTCTTCCATGTTGACTTGGCCGCTTTTGACCAGCTCCAGCAGCGATTTATCCAAAACCTGCATGCCCTCGTCTCGGGAAGTCTGCATAATGCTCCTGAGCTGCTGAAAATTGCCGTCTCTGATACTGGCTTTTACCGCATTGGTAGAAGTGAGCACTTCGCTGGCCACGATCTGTCCCCCGCCTATTTTTGGCAGCAACCTCTGTGATAAGACTCCCAACAAAACTTCCGGCAATACTTCCCGACCCCAAGTGCGTTTTTCTAGGCTCAAAAGACTCAAAAACCTCTCAATAGCTGAAATAGCTGAATTGGCGACTATCACCAAAATCAGCAACTTACCGCTTTCTACCAATTCCAGAGCTAAATCCGCCAAACCCGACTCATAAAACTGATCCAAAAAAGCCACATCTATGTCTTCATTGAACATGTCTTTGAGCCCCTGGCTGAAGCTCTCTACATCACGACCCACTTCTCTCTGTTCAATAATAGACTGATTATTGACAAACAAATATTCTATCGGCCTTTCCAAAGTCTGGATATGGCGGCCTTTGTTTTGATTCAAAGTTTCTATCAAAGAAGCAGCTGTGGTGCTGCGCCCTGAGCCAAAAGGCCCGGAAATAATAATCAATCCTTTGTCTTTATTGAGTAACTGCAAAATAGCCGTAGGAATTTTCAGTTCTTTTGGCGAAAGAATAAAAGCTGGAATAAGACGCAAAGAAATAGCTAAATAGCCTTTTTGATAAAAAAACTTGACTCTGAATCTAGCCCGATTAGCCCAGACATAAGAAATAGATAATTCTTTTTTCTGACTAAGCTCAGCCAACTGCTCTCTGCTCAAAAAAGATTCGGCAATGGACTGGATAGTATCGGGATTGAGTATATCCTGATCCGTCAAAGTAATGATTTTGCCTTCAGCCCTGATAACCGGATTGTTGCCAGCTAAAAGATACAAGTCGCTGGCCTTGCTTTCCAAAAAAGTATTTAAAATATTGTTGATAAGTAGGGTCTCTGACATTTTAGGCTATAAGATATCTTTTATTTTTTTGATTACCTCTGAAGGAACAAAATGAGCTTTGATAAGATAATCACTAGCTCCCAATTCCAAGCAACGGTCTATATGCTCTTTTTGCGAATAGTTGGTCAAAACTATCACTTTGACTTCTTTGGTTTCCTCATCTTGACGTAACTGCTTGAGCACCTCAAAACCGTCTATCTCCGGCAAATTGAGATCCAAAAGGATCAAATCAGGTTTTTCTTTTTTGGCTACTTTGATGGCTTCTCGCCCATTGGTAGCCTCTACTACGCCAAAGCCCTCCAGTTCCAGCTTGGTAGTATACATTTGTAGTAAAAACTCATCGTCTTCCACAATAAGAATTTTTTTGTCTTCCATATTATTCTTCTATTTTACTTACTCTTAAAACTTCCTCCAGGGTGGTCAGGCCCAGCAAAACTTTGATAATACCATCTTGCTCCATATCAATAAAATGCTGTTTCTCTAGCTCTTCATTGACAGCTGAGCGGGAAAATCCCTTGGCAACCACCTCCTGCAAATTGGTACTGATGTTTATTGCTTCCACTATAGCTAATCGGCCTTTGTAGCCAGTATGCCCGCAATGTGAGCAGCCTTTGCCATGATAAAATTTTAGATTTTTAGGATCAATATCGCCAAAAATCGCTTCCTGAGGTATAGTTGCCAATTTCTGCCTAACATCTTCCACTAGGTTGTCTGGTAATTTTACTTCTTCTTTACATTTTTCGCAATTTTTCCTGACTAGACGCTGAGCAACAATAGCATTGAGAGTAGAGGCAAGTAAAAATGGCTCTACATGCATATCAAATAATCGCGGTATGGCGCCAATAGCGCTATTGGTATGCAAGGTAGTCAAAACCGAGTGGCCAGTCAAGCCAGCATGGATAGCTAGTTCAGCTGTTTCATTGTCACGAATTTCTCCTACCATGATAATATCGGGATCCTGACGCAAAAGAGCTCGTAGTCCAGTAGCAAAAGTAAAATTTACTTCTGGCCTTATCTGTGACTGGTTGACTCCTGGGATATAATACTCTACCGGATCTTCCAAGGTAGCGATATTGACATCTTCTTTATTGAGATAGCTCAAAGCGGCAAACAAAGTGGTTGATTTTCCACTGCCAGTCGGACCAGTGAGTAAAAACAAGCCATTGGGTTTGTGGATATTTTTTTCCACGATTTTCAGCTGCAGCCCCATAAAGCCTAGATCGGAAAAAGTCGGTGCCCGCTCTGGCGTATCCAGTATACGCATCACTACTTTTTCCTGACCCAGCAAAGGTATGGTAGAAATACGAAAGTCGATTTCTTTGTTGTGCACCTTGATGCGAATACGGCCGTCCTGCGGTATCCTGGTTTCATCTATTTTCAAGTTGGCCATTACTTTTATTCTGGAAACCAAAGCTGCATGGACATAAATAGGCAAAACTATGGTAGTATGAAGGACGCCGTCTATTCTGTATCTGACCTTGCTCTGTTTGCCTACCGGCTCAATATGAATATCAGAAGCCCGCCCCTCTATGGCATGGCGCAATACTACCGAAACTATCTTGGAAACCGGAGCGCTTTTTATCACTTCGCCCAAATCAGCCGAAGCCTCCAAAAAATCATCCTTGGGAGCAAAAATCGCTTCCGCTGTATCTAAGGCTTCACCCACTTCTTCACCCAAAGTTTCATATTGCTTGGCGGCCGAACGATAGCTATCTTCAGAAATTATATAATACTTGAAAGTAAAATTCTTCTTGCGAGCCAAAAAATTCAGCGCTTCAATTGCCTTGAAATTGGTCGGATCTACCAAGCCCACTTCAATATTTTTGCCTTGGCGGTCAAAAACCACCATTTGATAGTTTTCCGACAAATTAAGCGGCAAAATATTCAAAATCGCCGAGTCAATCTTGCGGCCGACCAAGTTGACATAATCCATTTCATAAAAAGCCGCCTTGACGCTGATCCAATCTTCCTCAGAAATCAAAGACAAACGGCGAACCGATTTTTCCAAATCCTCAAAAGAATCAAAATCACTGGCGGCCAATTCTTGATATTGGTCGTCGTTTATAAATTCTCGTTTTCGTAAAAGATATAAAAGCTTTTTGCTTTCTGGTCTAGTCATAAAAGGCTTAAAATCCGAAAAATCCGCCTTGCCTGATTAACTCTTCATCGGAAGTAGTAGCGGTAGAAACAAAAGGGTTAGGATTGCCGATATCTTCACTGATGTTTATCACTACTTCCAACTCTTCCAGCTGGCGATATTGTTCGTCGTTATAAAAATTTTCCCAAATTGACTCTGGTCCCAAGCTTTCCAATTTGAGAAAATCACTGATATTATCCAAAGCAATAGCCTTTAATCTCATTACTCTGGCTAGCTCTACATTTTGTTGCACTTCTAAATCAAGAGAGGTTTCCTCTGGTTTGAAGCTGTCATAAAGCCAAAAAGCAGACACTATCAAAACCAAGCCAAAAATCGCCAAAAGTACCAGTAAAGTTTTTTTATCGTTTTCTTTTGTCTCAGGCATTTTAATTAACGATAATAAGTAATCAAATCCAAATTAAAGCTGGCTATTGAGCTGCCGCTGGTGAGCTCACCGAAAGAAATAGTCTGAATATCCATCAAACGCAAATTACTCTGTAAATCTTCTACATAATCCTTAAAATCCTGATAAATATCCGGTGACTCCTGCTCGGGCAATCCGGTTATATCCAAAGGCCGAGCTAAAGATAAATGAACTACCAAAGATTTAAGCGGAGCATCTTGCCCAACCTCTGCTCTATCCGGCTCAGTACTAGCTGCTGACCCACGATCGCTAATATTGATAGATGTAAGAGTAAACAAATGCCGAGCTGCCAAGCGATCAGCTATTACGAACAACTCAGCAATTTGCGGCTCCTCGGGCAATATTTTTTTGATTTTTTCCAAATCCTGGGCTCGAGACGACCTTATGCTCAGATATTCTTCTTCCAATTCCCGAATTCTAGTCAGCAATTTTTCATTTTGGACCCTTCTTTCTTCTGTTTCTATATCCTGTTCCCTGACTTGAGAGATATCATCTAGCTTGGGATTGAGCAAAAAGAAATAAGACAAAGCAAAGACCCCGGCCAGCAAAACAAACAGAATCAAAACAAAATAACGATTGGCCAGCAAAAGCAGTTCCGAGGGCTGTTCAAATTTTATTTCTTTTTTTCTGATGGGCATAAAAATACTTGACTAAGGATTATTGAGACCGCGGTCCATAGCCGTAATAAAATAAATTCTCATTGAGCACCAAAGTAACACTGAAAGCCACGCCGTTGGCTTGCAGTGAAGCTGCCGAAATGCTGGCCATAGAAACAAACTCTCTAGCCTCAGGCTGCTGCAGGAGCTTCAACAGCCGTGCCGGCGAATCATAATCACGACCAATAGCATTGAGAGTGAGCGCTCCCTTATTGCCAGCATTTATCCCCTGATAATAAACTTCTGTAGGAGTATATTTTTCCAGCATAGCAAAAAAATTGGTCCAATAGATATGCTTATTCAAAAGATTGTGCACTGTTTTTATTTCCTGACCCAAAGCGCTGATTTCCTTATTGATAAGCTCATATTCCAAAATCTTTTTTTCCAAATCCGATATCTGACTACTGCGCCTTTCCTGCTGTTTGCGGATATTGTGCTCCTGGAAGGACAAATAAGCATAAAATGACCCAGCGACCAAGATTGATCCCAAAAAAGCCGCCAAAGCCAAAATTCCTATCTGGCGCCAGCTCTTGGTTCTGACTGACTTAGGTATCAAATCCAGGCCGCCACCGCCGTCAACAAATCTATCCGACTGCTTGTCTGTAGGACGATGAAACCTATCAGTTGAAGCCTTGCTCTTATTGCCATTATCTTGAAGCGGCGGACTGACTATCTCTGGTATGGAAAAATCTCTTTTTTTTGTCTCCAGCTGATCAAAAGATGTCTTCAACGCCGGGATAAATGCTTCTGGCGCCGGCGCTCTTGCCAGCGGCTCTTTTATAGGCTCTTCTTCTAGGACTGGTTTCTGTGTTTCGACTTTTGGCGCCGGCGCCGAGTTTTTGGCGTCATCATGCAGGCTCTTAAGCAATATGGAGTCAGCACCGTTTTTCAAAGGCTGAGCTTGATATTGGTTTTTTTCCTGCGGCTCTTTCCCTTTTTTGTCTTGCTTGGGACGGCCGGCAAATTTGCTCTTTAGCTTGACCCAAAAAGAAATTTTCTTTTGCGAGGGAACCGAGCTGTCTGGCAGAGAAAAATCAAAACCGGATTTTTTGACATAGTGGATCTTTCTTTCTTCTGGCCTGGCTTCTTTTTTGGGAATATGAACTGAAGAAAATTCTCGTTTTTGTTTCTTGGGTGATTGCAGGCGGTCAAAATCAATATCGCCTGTATCTTTTTCTGTTTTTTTGACTTGACCCGGCTTAGGCGCTTGAGGAATTTGAAAACGGGTCTTTTTAGAAAAAACATTTTTGAATTTCTGGCCAAACAAACCGGCTGACTTCAAAGGCCGAGACTGCTCTACTGAATCAGGCACTACTAAATCAATATGAAAATCGCGCGGCTGTTGACTCTTGTCTTCTTTAGCTCGCAAGTCTTCCGGTAATAAATTGATGTTTCTGTCGCTAGACATAAAAACTTAAAAAATATCTCTCATTGCCAGCCCCAGGCAAACTGACATGCGCGGCCCCATCTCGTCCAGTATCGGCTTGAGATCCAAAGGATAAATTATCCTGTCCCAAGGATCGCCGATAATTACCGAGATATTGAGCAGTTCTGACAAATACTGGGGAAAATTGGGCAAAAAAGAGCTGCCGCCGGTAAGAATTATTTTTTCTATACTGCCGGTATCCTGCTTGTGATAGCGGTCAAAGACATAGCGAATTTCATTGATAATGGCATCAAGCGATTTTTTTATAACATCAGGTATTTTCTGATCACCACCAGCTAAAGACAAGCCAAAATCACGCTTAAATTGCTCAGCCCTGTCTTTACTGACATTAAGGCTGTTCATAATAGTAGTAGTGATAGACTCGCCTCCCATATCCAGCCCCTGGTTAATAATAGGCACACCTTCTTCAATAATACAGATATCCGTTGTAGTCGAGCCCACATCCACTATCATCACCGTTGACCTGTCGTTGCCCAAAAGCGAACGAGCTAAGGCAAAAGACTCTGTTTCTAGACTAAGCAAATTGAGCTTGGCTCGCTTGAAGATATCAATATAGCGAGCTACTAGATTTTTGGGAGCGGCTGTGAGCAAAATACGGTAATTCTGCTCATCCTGTTTGACATTAGCCTTGCCGGCGCTATCTGACTGAATGTCTCCATTTTTTTTATCAGCTTCTTTTTTATCTTTTTTCAGTCCTTGACTTTTACGTTTAGCACCAATTATCTTCCAATCCAAAATAGTTTCCTCCAAAGGCACGGGGATGAATTTTTTGGCCTCCCATTTGATAGCCGAAGCCAAATCCTTTTTGGGCATGGGAGGCAAGTTGATAATAAAATTAAAAACCGAAAAAGTCGGCAAAGCCGCTACTGCCGATCTGGTCTGAGTATTGGCTTTTTTGGTTATTTCATTAATATAACGGGCTATTTTTTCATTATTTTGTTCTATATCGCCACCCAAGACATTGACTGCCGCATCGGCATAGCCGTAGGTCTTAAGACGAGCCTGATTTTTGAAGTTTTCAAGCTCAACAATCTTGATACTGGAGGTACCAATATCCACTCCCAAATAACTAGTAGAACTGGAAAATAATCCCATATTTATTATTTTGCTAAAAACTTAAATAACACTTGATATTATAACACATTTGACAATCTTAGCCAAAGAACTACTGCAAGGTCTCACTGAACCTCGGTATCATGCGGCTGAAATCAACAAAACCAAAAGGCGGATTGGCTTGCAAGCGGCCGTCATTGATGAAAAGCTCTGACGGCTGAAGATTAGCCGGGTCATAAAAACCACGGCAAAGTTCAAAACGACGCGCTAAAACATTACCGTTCACTGTCAAAGAATTATTAGCACACTGGCCGGGATTATTTGAATTACAGGAAACAAAACGACCGCAAGAAGCATCGTCGGCATCATAAGGATCAAGACTGCATTGAGGCAGTCCGCCCGAACAGGTTGTACTATCTTCTGCTCCTAGAATAATAAAAGTTCCGGCTATCGTGCTAACCTCAGGGTGCACATAGACATCGCCTCTGACTACCCAAACTATAGAGGGAATCATTTTTAAATTACTTACCGCGGTTGAAGGATCGTATATAATATTTGAAGTAATGGTTAAATCCCCTTCTACTACCACTACTACCGAAGCGTTTTGCGGTAAAATAATTCCCGTTTCCCCCAATTTGATAGAAAAACCACCAGTAGTCAGGTTGCCCTGAAAATGAATGGTTTTGCCATTTGTTACTTGATTAAACTGGTCGGAAAAAGTATTAGGGTTATTATGCCTGACCACTTGAGAGCCATATTTATTGTAAGCATTTCCGCCGGATTGATAAGCTGGTGTAATCAATCCCCGATAATCAACTGTGCCCAAAACATTCTGATATTTTCCCGACTGACTTAAATAAGAAAAAAAATCAATGGCCGGACGGCTGGGCATCTCGCCTTGATAACGGCCTTCCAAAGTACTAGAGCTGATAAAATTTCTGATGGTGCCGCCTGACTCAATCAAAAATGAAGCATTAGCACGGTTATAAGGTGGGTAATAACGAGCAAAAATATCGCCTCGGGAATAAACACTGCCATCACTTACTTCTATAAAAGGCCTGGTAGTGGTTGATATTCTTGAAGAAAATTGGAGCCAACCTAAGCTATAGTCATCATCCTGCCATTGATTATAAGCCCAGCCACACATATAAGCCCTGTCTCTGAAGCTAATCTCTCTGTTGTCAGTATCATATATCTTATAATCCACCATCACCCCGGGTCGGCTAAAATAACTATCGCAAGACTGGCAATGGTTGAGGTTGCCCTGATAGGCGCTCGTGCCGCAAATATTGTCGTAATTTTCTATAGTACATCCGATACAGTCATATCCACCTATCACGCCACGCATATCACCAGCTTGGTATTGCAAACAAATATTGTTTTCGCCTTCACAAGCAGTGACCGAACAATCCGCTCCGGTCTGACTACAAACAGCTGTATCAGCATTATAATAATCATACTCCAGACAATTATCACAATTATAATTGATATTAACTGCCTGACAAATGCCAAAGGCCTCTTTTTCCGCTGGCGGACAAAGCAAGTTAACACAAGAATCAACATTACCGGGACAGAAACAATTAGCTCCTCCGGTTCGACAGGCATACTGATATTGCTCATAGCAATTGAAACAGCCGTTTATTTCCGCTGGCGGACTCGCCACCGCCTCTTCTATTGGAAAACGCAAACGCCAAGCCAGTAAATCCCCAAGCGATTCTAATCCTACAATACTGGCATATTGATCAGTAGATAAAGCGTTCAAATAAGTACTGGACAAAGCAATGCCATTTGCCGGCGCATTGGTACTTCCTGGATCAGAAAAACAAATCCAGCCCAAAGTGACTGTCTGACAAGGACCAGCTATTCCACAATTGGCATCAATAGTACAAGCTGCTCCGTTGCCTTGGCAAAAACCACCGATATTTAAAGGCGTGCCAGCCCAAGCACAGCCTTGGATATGATTAGTACCGCTAACATTGACGATATTCAATCCATAATCAATATCATCACAAGTATTGTCCAATTGACCATCGCCGTCAAAATCGTTGAAGCAATTGAGACTTATCCAGCCCAAAATATCAGACCAGACCCAGTCGCCAATCGCTATAGGAGAGTCTTCTGGCACCGGATCAGCCTGAGTGAGAACCGGATTTTTGATGGACTGATGGACAAAAAACAAAAGCAGAAGAAAAATCGCCATTATACCCAAGCGGCTATAAAAATGAAAATGAAAGTCTGATTTCATCAGTCTATTTAAGAGCTATAAGCTTACTTTTAAATTATTGCAAATCAACGTATTTCCAAGTTGTATTACAAATATATAACCTACTATTAGCATGATCAAAAAGCATCTTGCCTTTTGAGTTGATATCACAATGCCCGGCATCAGGCGGCCCATTTTTATGATGAATAGTCAAATAATTAACCTGCCCGCTAACATGTGCTAGCTCTACATTGCCAACAAAATAACCAGCCTTTCCAGTAGCAGCCACTTGCTGACCATAGACACCAATAGCGCCAGAAGTTTCGCCAACACCCAAAACTCCGATACCTACGCCAGAAGCATAGCCATTATCTCTTACACCCAGAAAACCAGTGGCTGATACTGAACCTCCAGAGGTTCTAAAATTACCTGCTACTCCTCTGCCAAAGTTGGCCTGAGTCTGTCCATAAATAGCATAGCTATTGGCCGTATTATTAAATACATCAAGATAATAATTGGGGTTTGATTTATTGATACCTACTTTTCCATCAGTAGAAAAATAAACCCTATCGGTATTATTCCAAAAAATTAACTGATTATTCTCACTCCTATGCTGATAAATCCCCCAGCTATTGCCAGCGTCACTTTGCAATTTTATTTCTGCGTTCTGACCAGAAAGCCTATAAATATGCAGAGGGTTAGCCGGGTCGCTAATTCCTATGCCGACATTATCCGTAGAATAATGAATTTTATTACCCGCGCCAGCCTGCCAAAATCCAGTTGGCCAAGTTGCTCTGCAGTCAACGCCAATGCAAACCTGACTACCTTCAACATTGCCGCTGGCTGTAATTTTAGCAGCACTTATATCTCCGCCATTGAATAAATTTTTTCCACTTAAATCCAAATTTGTAGTCATTGGGTTGACCACAATCACTCCCGGACCCGTCTGACCAGGCAGTTGACCTGGATTTTGCCACTGGGCTTGAGCGTATTGATAAATCAAGCCAAAGCTCAAAACCGAAACAATCACCGCCAAAATGGGCAATTGCCAATTTTTTATTTTGCTCATATTTTTTTAATTAAAAATTCTAAATTATTTAATTTTTATTTGATAATTATACCATATTTGCTAAAAATATGACAATAAGGTAAAATTAAAAACACTTAGCTAAAAAATTAATAAATAAAAATCTATGCAAACAACCTATTATATTATTCTGGCCGTGATCGTGGTGCTGATTTTGTGGCTTATCGGTGTCTACAACGGCCTTGTCCGATTAAGAAACCGCGTTAAAGAAGCTTGGTCTGACATTGATGTCCAGCTCAAAAGACGCTATGACCTTATCCCCAACTTGATGGAAACAGTCAAAGGCTACATGAAACACGAAGAAGGGGTACTAACCAAAGTCACCCAAGCCCGCGCTCAAGCCATGCAAGCCAAGGGTCTCAAAGAAAAAGGCCAAGCTGAGAATATGCTCTCTGACACTCTCAAAAGCTTGTTTGCCGTAGCCGAAGGCTATCCCGATCTCAAGGCTTCGCAAAATTTCCTCCAACTGCAAGAAGAAATCGCTGATACAGAAAACAAAATCCAGGCTGCCCGGCGCTTTTACAACGGCCAAGTCCGCGACTTTAATACCAAAATTGAAGTTTTCCCAAATAATGTAGTAGCCGGCATGCTCAAATTCCAAGCTCAAGATTTCTTTGCTATTGAAGATGAAAAGCAAAGAGAAAATGTGCAGGTAAAATTTTAAGAAAAATTATTTTATCCGCCCGCCCGCCGAAGCTCGTAGAGCGTAGGCGGGCGGATTTTTTTATTCTCTTGTCCTTGACAAGCAAAGACCTATATTGTTATATTAACTTGACTAATTTCTAAAAAATCTACCCAAAAAACGCTTCTTAACAGCTTTATTTAGAGCTAGAAAAAATATGTATAAACAAATAGACAGCAACAAAAGAAAAAGTTTTTTACTAATGCTGATTTTCTTTTTGGTCATAGTGGCTCTGGCCTGGGTCTGGCAAGCTTACTATGAAGGTGGCTACTATATCGTGGCACTGGCGGCTATATTTGCTCTGGTGATGAGTTTGACCAGCTTTTATTCTGGCGACAAAATCGCTTTAGCCAGCGCCGGCGCCAAGGAAATCAAAAAGCAAGACAATCCCCAAATCTACCGCTTGGTGGAAAATCTGGCTATTACTGCCGGCGTCCCCACGCCCAAGGTCTATATCATCAATGATCCTTCGCTCAATGCCTTTGCTACTGGCCGCGATCCCAAGCACTCCTCTATTGCCCTGACCACTGGATTGATAAACGCTCTAGAAAAAGACGAGCTGGAAGGAGTAATTGCCCATGAGCTGGCTCATGTCAAAAACTATGACATCCGGCTAATGATGGTAGTAATAATTTGCGTCGGCATTATTACTCTTTTGGCTGACTGGCTACTGCGCAGCTTTATCTGGGGCGGAGCTGGCCGCAATCGCGACAGCAAAGGCAATCCCATTATCATGATAGTCGGCCTAGCGCTGATGATCTTATCTCCGATTTTTGCCAAGCTAATACAGCTGGCAATATCGCGCAAGCGCGAATATCTGGCTGATGCTTCCGGCGCTCTGCTTACCCGCTATCCCCAAGGCCTGGCCAAGGCTCTGGAAAAAATATCCCGCCAAAGCCAGCCACTTAAAAGAGCCAACAAAGCCACTGCCCATCTATATATTGCCAACCCTTTTGCCGCCAGCGGCAAAAAAATCAGCCAAGCTTTTTCTACTCACCCGCCTATTGAAGAAAGAATTCGCCTATTGCGGCAGATGTAAAGCAAAGCCGCGGTCAAAATAAATAAAAATATGTCAAAAGATAATCCGCAAAATATACTAAATAAATTCACTTATCACTTCAAAAAAGTGCTAATTCGCGCCCAGAATTTGGCTTTGGTCAAAAAACGGCCCATGATAGAAACCAGCGACCTTTTGCTCTCGCTGATAAAAACTCGCGGCTCGCTGGGCTCAGATATCTTAATCAAGCAAAAAATAGAAATCAGCCTGCTCTCGGAAATCAGCTTGGATGAAAACTACCAGATGCTGGACTTAGACCAAGCCAAATTGCCCCAGCCTTCTCAAGATGCACAGAAAATAATTGAGCGAGCTGTAGCTACTGCCTACAAGCACCAGCACAAATACATCGGTACCGAGCACCTGCTTTGGAGCATCAGCCACAGCGATGATCCGGCGGTCAAGGAAATGTTTGAAAAAACCAAGATCAACACTTTGCACCTTAGGCAGCAATTGAGCTTGATTTTGAAAAGCACTTCCAAATTCAGCGACCTTACCGCTGAAGAAGAAATCAAAGAACTGGAAAACATCTTTGACGAAGAAGAGCCGGAAGGCAATTTCCTGGACGGCTTTACTGTCAATCTCACCAGTTTGGAAGTGCAAAAAGACATAGATCCAGTGATTGGCCGCGGCAAAGAAATAGATCGGCTGATAGAAATCCTTTCTCGGCGCACCAAAAACAATCCCCTGCTGCTGGGAGACGCTGGCGTGGGCAAAACCGCTATTATTGAAGGACTGGCCAAACGCATTACCCAAAACCGCGTACCCGATGTTCTTCTAAATAAAAAAATCCTCAACTTGGATATTTCCAGCCTGATTGCCGGTACCATGTATCGCGGTGAATTTGAAAGTCGGCTCAAGCAGGTAATCAAAGAAATAAAAAACGACCCCAATGTCATCCTCTTTATTGACGAATTCCACACTATAGTTGGTGCCGGTGCTACCGCCGGCTCACTTGATGCCGCCAATATCCTCAAGCCGGCCTTATCGCGCGGCCAATTGCGCTGTATCGGTGCCACTACTTTTGAGGAATACAAAAAAAATATAGAAAGCGACAAAGCTCTGGAGCGAAGATTCCAGCCTATTATCATTGAAGAAAACAGCGAAGCGGAAACATTGGAAATACTAGCTGGCCTAAGGGAAAACTACGAAAAATTCCACAATGTCAAAATCAGCCCGGCTGCTCTGCAAGCTGCTGTCTCTTTGAGCAAAAGATTTTTACCGGACAAAAAACTACCTGATAAAGCCATTGACCTAATAGATGAAGCCGCTGCTCGCTTCCGCGTCAAAAACAGCAAAACCAGCCTAGTCAAAAAAATAAAAGAGCTAAAAGATCAGATAGAAACAATGGCTAGCAACAAAAAACAAGCTATTATCAGTGAAGATTATCTCACTGCCCTCAAATACAAAGACCAGGAAGAAAAACTGCTGGAAGAACTCCTCCAGCTCCAGGCTGAAGCTGACAAAAAGCAGCGAAAAAACCTAGGAGAAATAAATGAGATCCATATCAAAGAAATTATATCCGATATCGCCAAAGTTCCTGTCAGCGACCTTGATGCCAAGGCCAGCCGCCAACTTCTGAATCTGGAAAAACATCTAAGTAGCAATATTTTTGGCCAGGACAAAGCCATTGCCGCTATTTGCCAGCAAATCAGAAAATCAAAAGCCGGCCTGAGCAACCAAAACCGACCGCTAGCTTCTTTTATGTTTTTGGGTCCAAGCGGCGTAGGCAAGACCGAAATGTCCAAACAGCTGGCTCGCTATGTCTTTGGCGGCCAGCAGAATATGATCCGAGTGGATATGTCAGAATTCTCCGAAAAATTCAATATCTCCAAACTGATCGGCTCGCCGGCCGGATATATCGGCTACAAAGACAGCAACAAACTGACCGATCTGGTCAAAAACAAGCCTTATAGCCTGATACTTTTTGATGAAATAGAAAAAGCCCACCCCGATGTCTTCAATCTCCTTTTGCCTATTTTGGAAGAAGGTGAGCTGACCGACGCCACCGGCCGGACAGTCAATTTCCGCAATTGTATCATCACCATGACCTCCAATATCGGCCTCAAAGAATTCAATCAAGAAGCGGCTTTGGGCTTTACCAGCGAGGAAGACAAAAATAATTTTGAAAATTTAAGCCAAAAAATAATTTCTTCTCTGAACCAATATTTTCCCGTGGAATTCAGCAACCGCCTAGACTCAATTATTGTCTTTGAACCGCTAAATCAGTCAGCTATTGCCAAAATCATCAAAAAGGAAATAGAAACTCTTGGTAGTCTACTTAGTAACAAAGGAATCAATTTGAAAGTCAGCCCGGCTCTGGTAAGCTACCTGGCGGAAAAATCCTCTCTAGGCAAAGAAGGTGCCCGAGGCCTAAAAAGGCTGGTCAATGAAGAGCTGGCCGAGCCTTTGGCCGCCAAACTGCTAGCGAACAAGCCAGCCAAAATAAGTATACAAATAAAAAAATCCCGCGTGCTAATCCAATAAAAAATTATGAAGAAGAAAAGCGAAACAGGCTTTTTCCCCCGACTGGGGGAAAAAGCCTTAAAATTTTTCCTAGACTGCGTCTTTCCCCAATTTTGCCTAGGCTGCAAAAAAGAAGGAGAAATCTGCTGCCAAGATTGTCTGGCCAAGCTGGACTTTTTGCCGCTTGACCCTTGGCCTTGGCCAGAAGAAAAATATTGTTTTGATGCTTGCTATATTTGTCTGGCTTATGAAAACAAGTTGGTAGAAAAGCTAATCAAAAACTACAAATATAAATATCTGGAAAATCTGGCTGATACACTTGCCGATATACTTTATCAGCAGGTACAAAAAATCCCTCTTGACCAAGGAGTCATAATCAGCAATGTGCCGCTCCATAGCCGTAAAAAGAAAAAGCGAGGCTTTGACCAGACTGAACTCTTGGCCAAAAAACTAGCGCAAAAAATGTCTTTAAAATACCAATCTCTACTTGTCCGCCAAAAAAATACTCAAACTCAAGCTGAGTTAAGCAAAGATAAACGCCAAAAAAATATGGCCAATGCTTTTGGCTTGCTAAATAGCAAAAAAATCAAAATCTATTTAGAAAAAGAAAAAATCAAGACTATTATTCTAATAGATGATATTGCCACTACTGGCTCCACTTTCAACGAAGCCAGTAAAACTATTAGTCAAAAATTTGATCAAAAAATCATCTGTTTAGCGCTAGCCAAAAATTGATTTTTTTCGTCTATTTTTTTATTGGCCAAAATAAGGTATAATAGTAGGGAAATTTTAAAAAATAAGCTAAAAAGAAAACATGGACACTATTACTGGACTAATATCTATCCTTACTTTATTCTACCTTTTGGGCAAATCAGCTGACTTGGCTATAAACAGCCTGCGAGAAATCGGCAAAAAAATGGGTCTGGGTATTTTTTTCCTGGGCATTATCATGGGCTTTTTTACTTCTTTGCCGGAACTAGGCGTGGGCGTCAACTCCCTGCTAAACGATGTAGCCGATATTTCACTTGGCAACCTGTTGGGCGGGACCATAGTGCTTTTTGGCCTGGTCTTAGGCATCAATCTTATTCTGCAAAAAAAAGTTGATTCTGAACAAAAAATAAAACACTTTGCCTTGATTTTGGCCTATTTATTTTTACCTTCTATTTTTGGATTAAACGGCCGTATAGAAATAATTGAAGGCATAATAATCGTAATAGCTTATTTTTGCCTGCTATTTATGCTATACTCCAAGCAAAAATATCATTTATCTGTTATCAGTCCTTTGGAAAGACGCCAATTTGTCCGACGCATTTTCCTTTTTTTAGCCGGTGTAGTTTTAGTACTTTTAATCTCTCATTTTATCGTGGAAATCACCGTCGACTTACTGGAAAAATTCGCTTTGAGCAATTTCATTATCGGCCTTTTGATATTTTCCATTGGCACCAATTTTCCGGAAATTATCATTGCTGTGCGTTCTTGGAAAAACAAAATAAAAGAACTGTCCATCAGCAATCTTATCGGCTCGGTCATGGCCAATATTCTGATAGTGGGCATCTTTGCCATAATCAAGCCCTACAAGATGGTCATTGACAACTCTTATTATGTCTATGTAGGCGGTTTATTTATTTTACTATCCTCTTTGCTGATATTTTATAAAACTGACAAAGCCCTTACCCGAAACGAGGGCTTTGCTTTGCTTTCTATCTATCTGGCTTTTATTATCGTCCAAATTCTTGTCGGTAATAAAAGCTTTATTTCCTAAATTTCGCCTGAAAAATAAAAAAACGCACCCTTTACAAAATGAGTAAAATATATTATTATTGAGCGGCCTTATTTAATACTGGAGAGGTGGCTGAGTGGTTGAAAGCGGCACCCTGCTAAGGTGTTACTCCGATTTTTTGGGGTCGAGGGTTCGAATCCCTCCCTCTCCGCCATAAGCCATTGCGGTTTATGGCTCCGCCAGTAAAAATTCTTGACACGGTCCCGTAGCTCAACGGATAGAGCGTTTGGTTGCGGTCCAAAAGGTTGCAGGTTCGATTCCTGCCGGGATCACCACACTGCGCCCCTCATTTCATTCGGAGCTTCGTGTGGTTTTATAACCACAATGAAATCCAATATCAACAATGAAGTGTGTCACCCGAGGTCTTGACGAAGGGTGACAAATTAGAAGAAAATGCGATGTATTACGTCTATATTTTACATTTAAACAATAGCTCTTTTTATACTGGGTACACTATAAATATTATCAAAAGATTGAAAGAGCATAAAAACGGAAGAGTTAAATCAACAAAAAATTTTAGACCAATCAAATTAGTTTGGTATTGTATTTTTCCATCTCGTTTACAAGCAAGAAGGTTTGAGAATTATCTAAAAACTGGCTCTGGTCAAGCATTTAGAAATAAAAGGTTAATAAAAATTAATTTCATGGAGAGTTGGCAGAGCGGTCGAATGCGGCGGTCTTGAAAACCGTTAGACCGAAAGGTCTCGGGGGTTCGAATCCCTCACTCTCCGCCACATCGTGCTAGCCCGAGGACCTTGAGACACTCGAGCGCTCGAGCATGTTAAAAAACAACCCCTTCGACAAGCTCAGGGCTGTTTTTTTGTATGTATAATTTTTATTAACTCCTTGCTATTTTTTAGGGGGGGGTAGTATAATAGTCTTGTATGAAAGAATTTCTTAGATCATTACTAAAGTCATAAGCATTAGCGTGACTCAAAACACCCAAGTAAGATTGTAATGATTGTTCGTAAGTATATTTAGTTATTTTATCATCTTCATATTCATTTCTACGCAATTCTAATTTCCTTATCATCCTTTTCTTAGTATTAGCTCTAATGAGTTTGTGGTAAGGGAAAATAATATGACCCAGAAAATCAATACCTTGGCTATATTTACGAATAGATACTTTCTTAGGATGTAATTGTAATAATAATTCATTAGATAAAAATTTAGATATTGGCTTCAAAATATTTTTTAAATACTCTTTGTCATCAGAAACAATTATAAAATCATCAGTATATCTGACATAATGCTTAACTTTCAATTCTTGTTTTATATACTGATCTAGCTTGTTCATGTAAATATTAGCGAAAATTTGTGAAGTGAGATTACCAATCGGTAAGCCTTTCTTTTGAAATATATTAGAAGAATAACTATTAATTATATCTTCCATTAACCACATGGTATCTTTATCTTTTATACGTTTACAAAGAACAACTAAAAGAACATAATGATCCACTGAATCAAAGAATTTCTTTATATCACATTTTAAAGCATAACAATTCCTTGTATTATTTTGACTTACTTTTCTTAATATTTTAGCTAGAGTGTCCACTCCTTTGTGGCTACCTTTACCTTTACGGCAAGAAAATGAATTAGGAATAAAAGTCGGTTCAAATATTGGCAGCAATATTTTATAAACAGCGTGGTGTAAAATTCTATCTCTAACCTTTGCCTTATGAATATGTCTAAGCTTAGGATCAGTAATATAGAAACCAGTATATGAACCATGACTATAACTTTTATTGTCTAATTCCCTATGTAATTTAAAAACGTTTTCCTCTAAATTAAACTCAAACTTTTGGACATCAATTTTATGCCTTTTGTCTTTTTTAAACTCATCCCAAGCTAAAAATAAATTTTTCAGTGAAATAATATCTTTAAATATATCATTATAAACTTTCATATGGACAATTTTGACATTCCAATTTTTAAGAAAAGCTACGATTTATACAAAACACTACATGAGTATAGAAACTCAATTCCCAAAAAAGATAGATTTACTATTTTTGAGCGGTGTGAGAATATCTTACTTGATATCATAGCCAACATACTTTTGGCTTCCAGTCAAAAACCTAAAGATAAATTACCAACTCTAAACAATATAAGTTTAAAATTAAACCTATTAAGAGTATTTATTCGTCTGCTCAAGGACATCAAAGCCATAGACAATAAGAAATATGTTAGTCTGGAAAGCATGGTTGATGAAATTGGTAAAATGCTTGGTGGCTGGATAAGATCTACTAAGATCAGATAAACGAAAAGGTGCTAAAAAGCACCCTTTCGTAACAATGAGAAGATACTTCGGGACGAAGGCCGACACCGAGCCATAGTTGTCGTTGGCATTGTTGACCCAGTTGGTGTTGAACTTGACCTTGCCGTCGTTGAAGTTGAAGATTGGCGCGTTGTTGAACTGACCATCGGCATCCGGATTATTACTTCTGTCCATCTTTTATCACCAAGTATTGGGCTTTACTTCTTATTGGCTATAAGACTATATTCTCTTTACTTTGAATTTTATTTGGCAGCAACTAATAAAGTATCTGCACCAGACAAAAGCAAGCAGTATCTCCTCAAAATAACACTCTCTTAAAAATCTTGATTTTTAAGACTCTGGTTATATATCTTTAAAGAGAAAGTCAGGCGATGGCAATTCTTAAAATGCCATTCACTAGCCCAACTCAAAAATATTATAACAAATTATTTAAACAAAATGAAAAGAGGGTTACCCACGGTACGTGGTACCTATGGATAACCCCCCTGTGGCGAGTCACCGCTACGCGGTGACAAGGTCTCAAAGGCTCAAAAGAACTCAAGCCTTCAAGAGTTCAAGGCTAGGACTGCGGGACGAAGGCCGACACCGAGCCACAGCGGTCGCCGGCACCGTTGACCCAGCGGGTGCTGACCTCGACCTCGCCGCCGCTGAAGTGGAAGAACGGCGCGCTGCGGAACTGACCATCGGCATCCGGAGCGAACTCGTCGCCCGCACAGTCGATCCAGAGATCGTCGTAGTGCTTGAGACGCTCGGGGTGGGTGAGCAGCATGATGGCGATCTCGTAGGCACCGAGACCGAACTCGTCGGAGGTGAAGACCTCGCGGGCTCGGCGGACGGAACTTCCACGGTGACGGAGACCGAACTGGACCGGAACGAGCAGGATGTCGTGCTCCGATTGCTGGTCGCCGATGAGATCCAGCGCGTGGTTGGTGCGAGCCGATCGCTGCAGGTACTCGGGGCCGAGCTGGCCCTCGCGGTAGTTGTGGAACTTGCCGCCACGGGTCTGCTTGATCAGATCGAGGACGATCTGGACAGCCTCGCCGTAGGTCAGCGCGATCTTCTCCCACCTCGGGATGGCGAACCAGCCCTCGGCACCATCCGGCAGAACCTGACCAGCAACGTCCTCGTCCACCCGCATCGGGATGCCCGAGAAGAACTGGCGCAGGATCTTGCACTGCTCGGTGATCGGCTTGACCACGTAGCCCGACAGGTAGCCGTACTTGGAGGAGACCTCCTCGTCGGCGTACTGGTTGGAAACCGAGAGTTCCCTGATGGCCGCGATGATGCTGGCCTGGAACTCGCCGCCTCTCGAGATGAGCTTTTGGATGCGATCCTTGTCCAGGTTCGCTTCCTGAAGTGCCCGCTGAGCTGCGTCTTCGACGAAACGCTTGTATTGCTTGAGTTGACCGGACGTGATCGACGTGTTGGTCGTCATCGTCATACCTCCTATTAAATCGCTGGAATGCTGTCCAGTGCAGTCTCATACTCCCTATGAGATGAGCTTTTTATGTGCTATTTAAAATTAACGCACAAAAAGCACACCTCATAGAGATTGCCTTGAATTTATTGATATAAAGGACTATTTAAGATTATATTAGTATATCATATTTTAATTAAAATGTCAATATTCAGGATTTTGAATTTTAGCTTGAAGTGCGAAATTAAGGCCAGTTTTATAAGGGTCTTAGAGCTAGCACGAGGATGTTCGAATCCCTCCCTCTCCGCCACACTACGCTACTCATTATATTCGTAGCTTCGTATGGCTTGTAGCCACAAAAAAACACTAAACGAAAAAAATATCAAAAATCTTCATTGTTACAGATATTAGTAGGAAAAAGTAGCTTGAAGATTTTTTATTATAAAAATTATAAAATGTGTGTTAAGATAGCTTATTTACAGTAACGTAAAATTTAAACAAAAGATATAACATTACGATGAGAATTGGCTTTTTTACTGAAACCTACCTACCAGACCTTAATGGAGTGACCGTTAGTCTATCTTTTGTTAAAAAAGAATTAGAAAAAAAGGCCATCAAGTGTATATTTTTGCCCCAAAAATAAAAAATTATAAAGACGAAGAAAAAAATATTATCCGCCTACGCTCTCTAACAATCCTTAATTCAGAACCAAAGCAAAAACTTCCTGTATCAACCATTGATTTTCATAAAATTCTTAACCTAAAACTAGACCTTGTTCATGGTCATGGTGGTGGACTTGTCAGTATTATTGGTTATGAGCTAGCCTTAATAAAAGGCTATCCTTATATTTTCACATATCATACTTATATAGAAAAATACGCCCATTACTTTTTCTTGAAAAATAAAAACATAAGCTCGCCAATCATTAAAAAAAGTAGCCGTCTTATGTGCAATTTGAGCGATGCTATTCTAGTTCCAAGTAAAAAAATGAAGACTATCTTACAAAATTATGGTGTTAAAAAAGAAATTTCTGTACTCCCCAACCCAATAAACTTAGATCGTTTCAAAAAAGGGAAAAGGGGTTTTCTTAGAAAAAAACTAAACATTACTGATGAAACTTTTATTTTATTAACTGTCTCTCGACTAGGTCAAGAAAAAAATATTGATTTTTTAATAAGAAGCTTTTTTGAAGTTTCTAAAGAAAATAAAAAAACAGTTTTAGTAATTGTTGGCGCTGGGCCAGAAGAAGAAAAACTAAAAAAATTAACAGAAAAATTAGGCTTGGCAGAAAAAATATTTTTTACTGGTTATATTAGCGCCGAAAAAATGCCTGAAGTTTATTCTGACTCTGATATTTTTGTTTTTGCTTCTACCACTGAAACCCAGGGCTTGGTAGTATTAGAAGCGGCCGCTTGCGAATTAGCAATTATTATTGTTAAAGACGAGGCCTTTGCTGGAGTAGTAAAAAATGATTTTAATGCTTATATAGTTGCAGAAAACGAGAACTTATTTGCCAAAAAAACATTGGCTTTATTAAATGATAATAAAAAAAGAAAACAATTTGGAATTAATTCTAATCAATGTATAAAAGAAAACTTTAATCAAAGCAAAATTATTAAACAACTTGAAGAAATTTATAGCACTGCTATTGAAATCAGAAAAAATAAACCCAGGCGAACACTTAGATTACGAAATCAAATCAAAAAATTTATTCCCTGGTTTAGCTAGACTAAATACAAAATTATTAGACAAATTAAGCCCAGCAAAGACCAATTATCGGGTCTTTTTTGTTTTATTCTTTTTCTCACCAAAATATGCTATAATAAAAACACTTAAATAAAGGATTTATGGCTACAAAAAAATCAAAAAAAGAAGAAAAAGAATTGGAAAAAATAGAAGAAACTCAGCCTGCTGAAGGCGAATTTGGCCAAATACTGGCTGCTTGGGATTTCCCCGAATTTGTCAAAGAAAAAAAAGGCAAGTGGTGGTATATTTCCTTTGCAGTTATCTTTTTACTGATGCTAGTTTACTCCTATTTTGAAGAAAATTTCCTGTTTATGATCATCATCACTCTGTTTATTTTTGCTTATTTTTCCTTGGACAAAAAAGATCCTCAGCGCATCCCCATTGCCTTGGCCGAAGACGGCTTGCTCCTAGGCGACAAATTCATAGACTACAAAGATTTGGAAAACTTCTATATCATCTACTACCCCCCGCAGATAAAAAACCTCTATTTTCAGCCCAAAAATCAGCTTAAAAACCGACTAATTATCTCTCTGGAAAAACAAAATCCCGTGGAAGTAAGAAAAATCCTCTTAAACCACCTGCCTGAGGACTTGGAAAAAGAAGAAATACCGGCCAGCGAAACAGTTTCCCGATTTTTCAAACTATAAAAATTATTGCCCCCCCAATAACAAAAGCGACTGCAAGCTGAACTCCGGTTCAGCTTTAATCGGCCAAAAAATGCCAAAATTTAGCCGACAAGACCATCTGACACGTCTCCACTCCATTGCTCTGAAGCTGGAGCCGGATTTTAAAAAGCTGAAAATAAAAAATATCGGCGATCTGCTCTGGCATTTTCCCAATCGCTACGAGGACTTGAGCCAAATAAAAAAAATAAGCGAGCTCAAAGAAAATGAACTGATTTCCCTCAAAGTAAAAATAGACAGCCTCAAAAGCTACCGTTCTTGGCGCAAAAAAATATTTATCACTCAGCTAAGCGCCAGCGACTCCAGCGGCAAAATTCAAGCTAGCTGGTTTGGTCAAAAATTCATCAGCCAAACTTTAAAGATAGGCGACGAAATTTATCTAAGCGGTAAAGCTCAAAAAAAAGGAAATATCTGGACTTTCACCAGTCCAAATTATGAAAAAGTAAAATATAACCCTCTCCACAGCGCCCGACTAGTGCCGATTTATCCTCTCAGTGGCCAAATCAGCCAAAAGCAACTGCGGTTTTTGATGGATAGAGCCCTGCAGCTGACGCCGCCGCTGGCTGACCGCCTGCCGGCAGAAATAATCAAGGCTGAAAATTTTCCCGATATCAATTCTTCTTTGCAGGAAATTCATTTTCCTCAAAATGAAGAAAAATTAGCCTCCGCCACTGCTCGGCTAAAATTCCAAGAACTTTTTTACCTGCAATGCAAATACCAGCTGGCCAAAAAACAATACCAGAGCCTGCCCAGTTACTCGCTGTCTCTCAATCAAGAACTGCTCAACAAAATTCTCCAACAACTGCCTTTTGTCCTTACTCTTGACCAGCAAAAAGCCCTGTATGATATTTTGGCTGATATCAGACAAAATAAGCCAATGAATAGACTACTGGAAGGCGATGTTGGGTCAGGCAAAACAATCGTGGCTTTTCTAGCTGCATTCAACACGGTTTCTTTGGGACACCAAGCAACGCTGATGGCGCCCACTGAAATACTGGCCCGCCAGCATTTTGACAATACTCTCAAAATTTTGCCGGCAAAATTCCGCCGAGAAATCGCCCTTTATACTCGCAGTCAGATTTTATCCGGCCAAAACAAAAAGCTGAGCAAAAAAGAAATAAACGAAAAAATAAAAAACAGGAAGATAAATTTTGTTATTGGCACCCACTCTCTTATCCAAGAAGCAGTGGCTTTTGATAAATTGGCACTGGTAATAATTGACGAGCAGCACCGCTTCGGCGTCAGGCAAAGAAAAGCCCTCAAAGAAAAAAATCTAAATAAAAAAGTCCCTCACCTGCTGTCTATGACTGCTACGCCCATTCCTCGCACTCTGGCGCTCACGCTATACGGCGATTTGGACATTTCCCTGATAAAAACCAAGCCCGCCGGCCGGCAAAAAATAAAAACTTTTCTGGTGCCGGAAGAAAAAAGAGTCGCTGCCTATGATTTTTTACGGCAAAAAATCCAGACGGGCGGTCAAGCTTTTGTCATTTGCCCTTTGATAGAAGACAGCGACAAGCTGGGACTAAAGTCCGTCAAAAAAGAATACAAAAAATTAAATCAAACTGTTTTTCCTGACTTAGAAATAAGAATGCTCCACGGCAAGCTCAAAGCTCAAGAAAAAGAAAAAATAATGACTGACTTTAAGGCCGGCAAATTTCCCATTCTAGTTGCCAGTTCCGTAGTGGAAGTAGGAGTAGATATTCCTCAAGCTTCTTTGATGCTGATAGAAAGTGCCGAAAGATTTGGCTTGTCTCAGCTTCATCAATTTCGTGGTCGCATAGGTCGCAATAATCAAGAAAGTTTTTGTCTGCTCTTTACCAGCGACAATTCCCAGCTGAATAAGGAAAGGCTCAAGGCCTTGGTTAAAAATGATGATGGTTTTGAGCTAGCGCAAATTGATCTGGAACTAAGAGGATCAGGAGAAATCTTTGGCCATAAGCAAAGTGGCTTGATAAAATTAAAAATCGCCCGCCTAACTGATCTTGAGCTAATCAAAAAAGCCCAAAACTGGGCCAAAAAAGTTCTAGCTAATAAAAAATATCTGGAACAGGATAATTTTCAAAAAATTATCCGCCAGTTAAAACAGGAAATGCATTTGGAATAGAGACAACTCTGTCTTTGGAAACTAAAAAATTATCGAAATCTACTACCATATCTTAATTCATTTGAAACACAAGTACAATCAATTGACTCGCCTTGATCTGATCTAGAAATCATATATTCCATAGTACATCTCTCATAAGTAGTTCCGCCTTTGGGTATAACACAAGATGCATCAGAACGACTACATCTAAGTCCCCCCGGACAAGTCCTATCGGTTCCCTCATAAACTACTGTGAAAGCGCCCGATGATCCGCAATCATGATTTTGAGCCTCTTGCATACACGAACCTAGTAAATCTAAAGGAATATTTACTCTGGGAACATTAACAACTTCCAATCCAGTAAATGTAACCAAACGGTTACTTATCTGGGCCAAAAGCAAATAACTACCAAAAAGCAAAATCAATCCTACGACTGCTCCTTGGATAGTGTCTTTGGCTGCAGAGATTTTCTCCGGGTTACCGGCGGCCATCAGCCATTTCCAGCCAGCCAAGACCAGCATAAACATGGCTACCAATCCGGCTACAGTTGCTCCATACTGATAAATAGCAATAATATAATTGGCCAAAGTACTGCCGTCTCCCATCACTCTATCAACCGAAAAACCCGGAATAGGAATTTGGGGAGTGAAAGGTATGCCTACTCGTTCTCCAGATTCATTAAGAATAACATCTTGAGCCAAAACATTACTTATAGAAAAAGTAAAAAACGAAAAAAAACCTAGAAACAAAACTGGCAAAAAATATCTTTTTTTCTTCATAAAATATATTTATCTTAATCTAATACTCTGCAAAGTGCCTGTTTTGGCGTCAGTGAAATAAAGTAGTGAACCGTCAGCTGAAAGAAATAAATTATAAGCGCTATAACCGCCTCTGGCTCCTACTGGTGAAGCCAGCATAGTTCTTTGTCCACTGGTTAAGTTGACACTATAAAAATTATCCGGATAATCATGCGCAATTTCCGGGAAAAGCCCGGCTCCTCGCGGCAGTCCTTGAGGTACAGCGCAATAAAGATTATTTTCTCCGGCAAAAGTGCATTTTTCCGGCCAAGTAGCCAGATTCAGGGAAACTTTGAGATCGCCTAGTTGGCTGGTATTGCCCTTGGTAATCCATAAATTAGGGTTGTAGTTATTTTGCTCATTATAAACGCTATAAAGCAAAGAATTGCCCTGCGGCGACCAGCTAGAAGTAAAGCCCGCGCCGCTAACAGCAAAAGACTTGAAATTTTCTCCCCTCATGCCTAGAGGGTATACTTCCTGCGCATCCAGGCCTGTCGCCTTGCTGTGCAAAGCCACTACTTGATTGTCCGGTGAAAAACCCACTTGGACAGTATGGGCATTTTCCCCCAAGGGCTCCACCAACCGCATACCCGAGCCGTCTTCATTGGCAACTATCAGCCAATTGTAATCGGCTGATTGCCCTTGCCATTTAGCGGCGATTTGAGTGCCACTAGAATTAAAAGAAAAATTTTCCAGCTCTCTGGGCAGAGTCACTTGCTTTTGCGTGCGAAAATCATACAAAATTTTCATTCCATCAGGGTATTCCAAAATCGCTTTATCGCCATAATTATCCCAAGTTACTTTTTCCACCTGAAAAAACTTCCTGTCCGATAAAGAAACCAAATTGCCATTTTCATCCAGCCGGAAAAACTGCTGCTTATCAGCATCATAATATTGCAAGCCGGCAGAAGTAGGCAGTAGTCCTTTGACCGTATTATTGACAACTTCCTTGACTTCCGTCAAACCGCCGCTGGCTACTGGCGATACCTGGTCTCGGATAAGCGCCTGCCAAGGCAAACCTTGATCGCTTGTGCCAGTATCCTGACCAATGATAGCCACATCCCCCGATCCGATAATAGGTATATCGCCAGCACTGAAATCACCAGGAGCATCTGTTTCCGTAACGCTGCGAAAAAACACCCAATAAAGAGAAAAACCTACAAAAACAACAAAAACGAGAAAGAGTACGGTCAAAATAATTTTTTTTAAATTCATGATATTTTATAAAATATTTTTATTTGAAATTAAGTGCCGATAATATTACCGATAATATTGCCAAACCAGTCTTGCAACAATTGGCCAAAAATTGCCAAAAAATCAGCTGGGCTTAAAGCCATGCGCAAAATTATCATCAATAAACCAAAAAACAGAATAAAAGTAAGTAAAATTATCAAAGAAACCACCCCCCAAACTATCTGCTCCCAAAGCTCCAAAGGAGGCACACCTGATACTTTGAGCCAATTTCCCAAAATCATCTGAGCGGTCATAATCAAATACGCTACTATCAACCCAACCAGACTAGCGGCAAAGGCCCAAGATACCCGACGCAACATCATCTGCCTAGCTCTCTGCTTAGCCAGCTCGGCTGCCTGTCTAAAAGCTTCCTGCTTGATATCTTCTGCACTGGCAATGGCTTTTTTCCTAGCCAAATTTTGAGCTATGTTAAGAGCTCGAGAATTAGCGGCTTCATTTTGACCGCTTTCTTCCTCTTCTTCCGGCTCATAGCCACCATAATATTCTCTTTCAGCTGTACTAGCAACTGCTGACATAAAAAATCAATAATTAACTATTATAAATTATTTATTTCCAATTAGCGGCGCTCACCAGCCAACTATCACCGCTATTTACCAGCGATATTTCAATATCCTGATAAAATACTTCTTCAGGCTGGGCGCCTTGTTTTTTTATTCTCTGAGTCTTGACCAAAACCCTAGCTTGAGAAGGCCCTAGGCTAGCAATACTTGACGACAAGCTCTTGGTGCTGATGCCAAAAAACTCTTCCGACTGATAATTTATTTCTAAATTGTTCAAATAATTAACCATGACCGATGAACTAAGAGGCAAAAGCTCTCGCAAATTGGCGCCGGGATTATCACTTGACCAAGAGCCAAAACGCTCGGCAAAATTCTTGGCCAGCTCGCTGACGGCAAACTCGGTGTTGGTCTGAGCCGGCGGCAAGCTAGGATCAAACTCAAATGGCACGCTAGGCGCTTCAAATATTGGCTGTTCTTCTTCAACTGGCGCCATGGGCTGGCTCCTATCCGACAAGCGCCAAATAAGAAATAAAACTCCCAAGATTACCAAAATAGCTATGGCGATAATAATTATTTTTTTTCTTCGGTCAATTTGCATACTATTATTCTTAAACAAATTTTTTAAAAATATTAAAGCTTCTCTGCTTCAGCCATTTGCTGCTCTTCAAACTCTTTTTTGGCTTCTTCAATTTCCAAAAGCTGGCGAGGATCAGAAGTAATTACTTGATGCTCGGTATAAGAAGCCTGGACTTTGATAGCCGCGTGCTTGGCGCCGGCAAAAAATATGCCTTCGCCCTGGCCGGCTTCCAAAAGTAAATACTTTTCCCCTTCCGTGAGCATAAAAGTCTTCTGCACCAGATTAATAGCCGCCGGCGTTTGCTTAAGCAGAAGCTGCAAAGAACAATTATTGACAATGGCATTGCCGTAAGCGGAAGTCAAAAAGTCATTGACATCCTGGGTAATGGTGGTGACCCCCAAATAATATTTGCGGCAGCGCTTGACCAAAGCATACATAAACTTGGCACTATCTTCATGGCGCATCATAATCCAAGCTTCATCTACCACCAGCAAACGGCGCTTCAACTCACTGCGGATTATATTCCAAATGTAATTCATAATCACATACATGGCAATAGGCCGGAGCTCGTCCTCCAAGTCTCTGATACTGAAAACAATCAGTTGATTGTCCACTTTGATATTGGTCGGATTATTAAACAAGCCGGCAAAAGTACCTTCGGTATATTTCTTGATTCTTAGAGCCATATCCTCGCCGCCCTCCATGCCCAAGAGCACTTCTTCCAAATCCGACATCAGAGGCGGCTCAACATTGGTCAAATCACTGGCGGCAGTGATATCCTTTTTAGCATAAGTTTCTATCAAAGCTCTATCCAAAAGAGAGTCTTCGGCATTGGTAATATCGCCTATCATCAACCGAATCAATCCTTTGAGAGTAATAACCGCGCTACGCAATATATCCTCGGGCTTGGATTCTCCGCCCACTCCCCGAGGCAAATCAAAAGGATTAAGCTTACTCTCGGAATTAAGGGAAAGATTGATGTAAGCGCCATTGACGGCTTCCGACAAATGCCGATATTCATTTTCTGGGTCTATGACTATCACATCAGTACCCAGCATCATGGTGCGCAAAATTTCCAGCTTGATAGCATAGCTTTTGCCGGCTCCTGAGGTAGCAAACACCACCATATTGGCGTTTTGCAAACTAAAACGGTCAAAAAGGATCAAGCTGTTGTTGTGACGATTGATGCCGTAGAGTATGCCCTGGTCAGAAGTCAGCTCAGAAGAAACAAAAGGAAAAGAAGAAGCAATCGGCGAACTATTCATGTTGGTGGAAATGCCCAGCTCATCATTGCCCATCGGTAAAGTAGAGTTGAATCCTTGCTCAGCCTGAAACAAAGCGCGGCGGGAATAAATCAATTGCATACCAAGAAGATTTTCCACCCTATCGCTGGCCAAATCCAGCTCCTCTTTGGTTTTGGCGTAGATAGTGACATAAAGAGAAAATTGAAAAAATTTTTCCGTGCCTTGGGTCAAATCATCTCTCAATCTTTCTATATCACGCAAAGCGGTTTCGGCAATAGGATCGCGCGGCGCGCCTTTTTCATGGTCAGCCATAATTTGCGCTTCCATATTACCGACCTTGTTTCTCAATTGTTTCAAAACCGTGGTGACATCCATTGGATAAAAAAACATGGTAATATCCAAAGTCATGCTTTCGTTGATAATCGGAGCAAACCAGCCGATAGTCAGATAACGAGGATAAGTCATCACGAACAAGGTCCGGACATAGAGATCATTGAGGCGCAAAAAATTATTTTCTATTTTCAGAGATGAGGGGGCGATAACGTCTCGTACCGATACTACTCCTTCTCGAAAAACTTTTTCCGCTTCCAAAATCTCCTTTTGGCGACCAATATCCTGAGCCAAGTTTTGAAGCTCGGCTTTTTGAGCTGCCTCCTTAGCTGAAGGCTGTTTTTCTACTTGTTTTATTTTTTTAAATCCAAACATTATGTTTCCACATTTAATTTATTGACCGCTTCTAGCCCCTGACGCTGGTAAAGGTCGGGATTATAACTGTTGTAATAAAGCTCTATCAAAGCCTGCGTCTCCAGACGCTCATTGCGTAGCCCTAAGCTGTTGAGACCAGCCGAGACAAAACTGCAGCGTTTGTCCAGCTGCTGGCCGAACTCCTCAAAGCGCTTACGGCTCAAGGTCACTACCTTGGCAGCGGAAAAAACCGAAGAAAACCTGGCAACAAAACTGCGATTTTTATCACTGACAGCATTATAGGGCACAATAACATAAAATCGTTTGCTCATAATTTTCTCCAAAGTCAAAAGCTCTTTGACAAATTCCCGATAATCAGCGGTCTGCATTCGCAATAATTCATTAGTCTGCTCTCTTTCCACTTTTTTCAAACGATCCAAATACTCATCAATATCCAAAGGCCGAGACTGGATAACTATCTGCAAAGGATAATCCACGGAATTAAGAAAATTGACATAATTGGCAATAATCGCCTGCTGCTCATCCCCTGATTTGAGATCAAAATTAATAGAAGAAACCAAAAGCACGCCGCGGACACTGCCATCATTTAAAAGCACTAGATCATCTCTGATTTCAGCGATGTTGAGAAATTTTTGGGTTGAATTACTTGGTCCTTTCTTTTTTTTATTTTTCATAAAAATATCTCTGCTAAATTCTCAAATTATTTTCCTTGTTGGCATCACCTTCTCCTTTGTAAGCTCCGCCCGTGTCAATAATCAAGGATAATTCCGATAATTTCTTGCTGGAAACCATTTTTTTTCTAGGCAAGACTTCTTCAGCGGCTGCTCCTTCGTCCTTGCTCTTGAAAACTTCTATTTTTATATACTCTTTGCGCCAGACTCGGACATTGGGCTTTTTCAAAGTTTCTATAAAATTAAGGGCAAAAAGATGAAAAGGAGCGCCATTGACTTTGTAAAAAGCAAAAACTATAGTCAGCACTACTGTTAAAAAAGCTTGCAAAAGAAAAAGCGAAAAGTCCGATAATTTGTAGGCCAAAAATATAAATAAGCCGCCGACCATGACAATAATAAACTGCCGGATGGTTATCGGTCCCCAGATTTTATTTTCTGCATCAATAAACTGTGGCACTATAAATCTATTTTCCATGCTATTTTAAAATCTCAATTTTTTATTTAAATCGGCAATAGCGGAAAATTCTTCTATGGCCAAATGACTGGCATCGGCCTGCTGACGCTGAGCCAAAAATTCCTCAATTGCCTGCCCTTGACCCATGCTTTTGGCGCCTAAGGACAAATAAAGCTGGTGCAAAGGACTGTTTCTCCACGCAGCAATGCCTTGGGCTTTTTTGGTAAAAGAATCTTTTTCCAATAAATTTATCTTGGCCAAAATCTTTTCTACTCTTTCCTGAGGACTCTGACCCAAGCGACGAAAAGCAGTCAAATCCAAAGAGCCTATTTCCATCACTGGCCCGGTCAAAACCGCCTTGGGCGCCGGCCGACTGACAGAACTTGCCTTGGCCAAAACATCAGCCAGCTGTTTTTTAGCCGGCATTGCTTGCGGCCGCAATACTTTTGGCAAATTTTCTTTATCATTATCGCTGACTGTTTTTTCTTGAGGTAGGGAAAAATCTTCTTTGGCGGACGCTTGGCTTTTTAAAGGCTGAAGCGGCTGCTCAAGCGCTGGGCTTGGCTCGTCTTTTTTTGTTTCTTCTTTACCAGCTTGATCTTTTTTATCAAGTTTTTCCGCTAATGCCTCTGTCTTTTTTTCCGGCCCTAAAGAATCTTGCTTTGACTCATTTGCGTCTTGAGTTTTGGCAATATCATCCGGCAAAGAAAAATTCGGCTTTTGAGTAAGGGCCAATCCGGCCAGAGCATTGTCTATTTCCGCTTGAGGAGGCTGGCTCAAATCCTCGTTTTCTTCCAAAACAATGGTTTTTAATTTCAGCTTGTCGTCTTTTATCTCAGGCGCCGTGACCGGTGCTGGCTGCCAAACTACCAAACCGCCGGTTGCCGATATTTTTTCCTTGATGCCCTTGGCCACTGACATAATAGCGTCAATGGTTTTTTCCGGCAGCAGTCGGCCATCTGACTTGACCTTTTCACTGATAAAAATTCTGGTGCTAATGGAATTTTTCCGGTTGCGCAAAAAGTTAAAAATAGCCTCAATAAATTTTTTTCTATCCTCGCCGGCTAAATTCAAATTCTGTTTTTCTATTATCTTGGCCGAAATTTTTTCCACTGAATATTTTTTGCTCTCATCTTGAGGAAGGTGTCCAGCCAAAACCTCCAAATCCTTTTTGTCTTCCGGATGAAAGTGAAAATCAGCTTTATCGCTTGATTTACCCCTAAATTTCGCGTAATTATCCTCCCGAAAGTGCTCCTCAGTTGCTGTTTTTGGCAAATCAACCCTATCTGAAGCTGCGCTTGAGGCCGGCGTTTGCTTCTTTTGATAGTATGACAAAAGGCCTTGCTCATCTTTTAGAAGCAAATTTTCTTTCCAATTGACAGCAACCGGCGCACTGATTGTCTGATTGTCTATATCTGGCATTTTTACGATTTTATCTTGCTATATTATAACATATTTAATCCAATTGAGCCAATAATAAAACCCGGCTTTTGGGCCGGGCTTTTTCAATATAATTATTTAAGCTCTAGCTACATATTCTCCGGTTTCAGTATTGACTATTATTTGGTCTCCGTCTTTGATAAACATCGGCGTCCTTATTTCCAAACCGTTTTCCAAAACAACTGTTTTAGTGGCCGCACCAGCGCTATTGCCTTTTACTCCTTCGGGAGCCGACGCTACTTTCAAAATCACTTTGGGAGGCAGGGCAATTGCTACTGGCTGCTGATTAAACACCAAAACATTGACTATCTGTCCTTCTTTGAGATATTTGACTGCCTCTCCTATTAGTTCTTGAGAAAACTGAAACTGCTCAAAATCCTGATTATCCATAAAAAAATAAAGATCATTTTCCCGATAGAGAAAATTTGCCTGACGATAGCTCAAATCGGCCATCACTATATCATCAGAGCCGGAAAAAGTCTTTTCCAAAGTATTGCCGCTGACCAAATTCTTAAGCTTGGTCTTGATGACCGCTCCTCCTCTGGCCACCTTGATATGCTGAGCAAAAACTACCTGATAGGGTTCATCTTCTATATTGATTACCCTGCCCAATTTCAAATCATTCAGCCCAGACATAATTATTTACTCAAATAAGGCAAAAAGGCCATAAATCTAGCGCGCTTAATGGCTTGCGTCAATTCACGCTGGTGACTGGAGCAAGCACCGCTTCTCCTTTTGGGCACAATTTTGCCATAGGAAGAAGTAAATTTCTTCAGTTGCTGCCAATTTTTGTAGTCAATATAATCTATGTTATTGACGCAAAAATAACAATATTTACTAGTTTGCTTTTTATGCATATGTTTGTTAATAGCTTATAGCTTATGGCCTATAGAACGTTGCTTTGGCTATAAACTCTTTTTAAAAGCTGTTATTTTTTTAATAAGAATTTCTGCTTCTCTATAAAGAAATACAAATTCTTTCGGCGATATAAATCCTCTATCTCTCGCTATGTACAACTCCGAAACTAATTCCGCATTGGATCTAATAGCATAATTAAGGAAAACTCTAAAATCATTTTTACTGCTACTACCTGATCCCTCTGCTATATTGGCTGAGATAGAAACTACTGCCCTTTTTATTTGGCTCGACAAGCCAAATAATTAATTTTTAGGAAATTTATCAGTAATATCATATATTTTCCCTGCATAATTAACTGACAATTTCCAAATTTCTAAATGTTCAAATCTAAACATATAAAATCACTTTCTTCTTCAAACTATTTACTTATTTACTATTAGCCATAAGCTATACGCTCCTAAAAAGGAATGTCTTCAATGCTGATTTCTTCTTCATTACTACTCTTTTTGGCCGGAGCTTGGCTGGAAGCGCCAAAGTCAACTACCGGCTCACTCTCGGCCGGTTCAGGCTGGGATCCTTCAGACGGCATAGTGGCGGCAGCGCCCAAACGATCAAGCATAATCATATTATCAGCGATAATTTCCGTTTTGTAGCGCTTGATGCCATTGGGATCATCCCAAGATCTGGTCTGTAGACGGCCTTCAATATAAACTTTACTGCCTTTTTTCAAATACTGGTTGCTGATTTCGGCCAAGCGTCGCCAAGCAACCACATTGTGAAATTCCGCTCTCTCCTGCTTTTGACCGCTTTGATCTTTCCAAACAAGATTGGTAGCAATGGAGAAAGAAGTGACATTTTGACCGCCAGCCGTGGAACGCATCTCTGGATCGCGCACCACATTGCCGATGATCATTACTTTGTTTAAATCCATATGATTTTTTATCAATTGATAATTAATCTATTTTCGGTCCTTTTTCCAAGATTTCATCCAGCTTTTGCGGCATTTCTCCCAACTCTATTTTATCTTCTTTTTTATCAGCTACTGGACTTGGAGCCAACCGACGAGGCCTTGGGACTGCATCGCTCCTTCTTTTTCTAGGAGCCGCTTTGGTTTTGGCTTCTGGCGCATCGGCAAAACGACTAGGATCAACCTTGCTTCTGACTGCTTCTTTTTCTTTTTTGATAATCAAATGACGCAAAATATTCTTGTCATGCTTGAGTTTGACCTCTAGGTCTTTGAGTTTTTCTTTGTCTTCAAGAAAAAATTCCAAAAACACATAAAAACCGTGCCTTTGCTTGGCAATGGGAAAGGCCAATTTTTTTCGACCAATAAAATAAGGCTCGCTGATTACTTCGGCCTTAATTCCCTTCAAAAAGCCCAAAACCTCATCTTTGACAGCTGGATGTTCGGTTTCGGCAACCAAAGGGCTGATAATAAAACATAGTTCGTATTTCATGTTTTTATCTAATCACCTTAACCTTTTTAGGTCAAGGGCTTTTCTTTTTTATTTAAGAAAAGCTCGGTTAATTAAATGATTTTATTCTTTTGTAAACTTAGGCTACTTTAACATAAAAAACTAGCCTAGTCAAGACCAACCCGTCGGGTTGAATTGCGTATAAAAAGCTTTTGGATTATTATATAGGTATGAGAAAATACATCTTTATTTTTGGCAATTGGCCCAAATTGTCTTTGGCTGAACTCCAAGCTATTCTTCCCAAAATAGAAAAATTTGGATTATTTTTTGCTCTAGCCGCAGCCAATGACAGCCCAGAAAAATTAATCAATCAGCTGGGAGGCACAATCAAAATCGGCCGTTTTTTGGAAAAAATCCCGCAAATTGGCCAGCTCAAAAAAAAGCAATGGCTGGGCTGGATACTAAGCAAAGACAAGCTTGATGAAAAACAAAAAATAAATTTTTCTTTTAGCCTTTATGGCGGCAGCAGCCAAGATTACAAACAACTGGATGCGCTGGCC
>JAQUKX010000006.1 GCA_028718865.1 Patescibacteria group bacterium
AAAATGGACTCCACCAACAACGTCAGCTTTTTGGTTTATTTCCTCTTGATTGAAAGATTGATAATAAAGAGCACCACCTACCATTGCTTGGTCAGTTAAAGAAATACCTTGCTCTTTTGACTCCCCCAAATAAAGATCAATATCGTCATTGACTTGACCACTAAGGCGAAAAGTCGCCAAAGCCGCCTCTACTTTTCCTTGGACAATTCCTGACAGACTCAAAGACTGCCCAACAAAGCCAAGATGTCCCAAAACTGAAGCTTCTTTTTCTAAATAAAAAAACTGGCCCAGGGCAGATACATTTCTACTAATTTCACTTTCCTCCAAGGTAATATATTGGCCGGCCAAACGCAAAGAGCCATTTATCTTGCCTTTGATTTTGATAGAATTAGCCGCAGCAAAAATATCGCCATTAATGTTGTCGGAATCTATTTTGATGGAAGAACCAGCCAAAAACAAATCACCATTGACTGTGCCATAAATCTCAATATTGTTGCCAGCCGCGTAATAGTTGCCATTTATTACTTCGTCAGCTCCCAGATAAACCACATCACCACTTTGAGTAGCTAGGGCAAAAATAGGTAAAGGAGCTAAAAAGACTAAAGACATTAAGAAAAAAATCAATTTTTTAGACATAGAAGTAGGCTAATTATTAAATATTTATGCCTGCATTTTAGCATAAAAAAACAAAAAAATACAACTAAAAATAGGGTTATTTCACCCTATTTTAGATTAATTTATATCCTTGATAATTTATAAATTGAGCCTATAGCCTTGGCTGGGCACATTATCTTGATTGACCACAAACAGATAAAGGCCGTTACTTATATCTGCTTGGTTGAAACTGCCCAAATTAACGGAAATATTTATCTGGCTATTATTCCAAGTATCTTTGGGAACCTGAATCTCTCTGTGGCTAGTAGCATCCCAAGTGGCAGCATTGCCTATTTCCACTCGGGAAAAAGTATGGTCAACATAAAGCTCAGAAATATAATGACGCAAACGGGCACGGTTTGTCCCTTCATTAATTGCCCGCATATTGCCATTACGGAAATAATGACCGATAGCTAAAGTATCAAAAACTGAGCTTTCACAACCTTGAGTCAAAAAAACTCCGGAAATATCAGCTATTAAATCCAAATTATTGTAACCTCTACTAAAACCATTGGCATTGAGAGGCGTGCCCATGGTCACCATTCTTTCAATTCGCACCCAGCGACCGGTGTTATTACGATAAGAGCTACTTCTACTGCCTGCTGACTGGTTAAGATTACAATCTACATAACCGACTCCGCCGCTACCAGTTAATCCATTGCCAGTACAACCTTCTCCTAAATCCTGACACCAATTCTCATCCCATCTAGCTTGCGGGTATTGGGGTTGAGGTCGATAATATAAATTACCATAAATTTTTACATTATCAGATTGAAAAGCAGTATTGTCATAATCATCTTGATAGCCCCAATAAGAAACATACCAAGTTTGAGAAGGACTGCTTCTTACTTCAATAGCTTTATTATAAGCGCAAGAACTATCAATAGATCCATCTGATCGAGTAAAATAATCTATTGGGTTGTTGAAATCTTGTAGTAAAACAATATCGCCAGACTTCCTTTGAATAGCGTTAGAGTAATAGGGTACGCGACAACTTCCTTGGGTGTCAAATGGACCAGCGTTAACCCCTCCTATATTTCTACCTACATAAACATTTCCTGGTGTTCCATTTTGAAAATCATCCCAACGATAAGGAGCGGCCTGGCCAGTAGATTTAAATCCAAAATTACTACCAGTAATACTTAAGGTGGCGCCCTGAATTAAAGAACCAGAAACAGAGTTAATATGAGGATCATTTGGATTAGAAGGTGGCGGTGGGACTGGGTCTGGCTCTGGATCAGGATTAGGCTGCGGAGAGGGCGTTGGAGTTGGTGTTGGCTCTGGAGTTGGCTGCGGAGAAGGGTCAGTTGTACTACTGGCTGGTCGAGGAATAAAAGTATTAACATAATTAGCTAAATCTTGCTCTGAAGAAGTAGCATCAGGATAACGAGCAAGATTGCTAAGCAAAATAGCATCTCCTTCTTTTAATCTATAAGCTGTTCGTAAGCTGGCGCTGTCTAAAGCTATTTTTTTGCCTTGAGCAATATAATAAAGGCGATTATTACTTTGAGCTCTTACCAAAGCGCCGCTGGGCAACATATCGGATAAATTGGATCCTAGGCTATAGGTGGTAGCAAAAAAACCAGGCAAAACATCAATTACTCTGCTTGCCCAATTTAAACCAAAAAGATCTATAGCTATTTCTTCTGAAGGAATCCAGCGAGTCAGACCATTTGGTTCAAGGGCATAGACTCTGGCTGTATTTTGATGAGTAATTAATTTAGTGCCTTCTCTAACTGGCATTGCCCCGCCATCAGGATATTGATCCAGGATACTAGAAGCTACTTTTTTTACTTGGGAAAAATCATCAAACCAAGTAAAATAGGTTTTACTTTCTGGGAAAACATATTTTTTCCCATCAGGAGCTATATAATAAACCGCCGAACCGCCAATGGCTGATAGCAAGGATCCTGGAGCATAGCTCTGAACTTGAGCTTTTATTTGACTAGAGCTATTTAGTCCCAATAAAAGAGTAAAAAATAGGAAAATAGCGATAATATATTTAATACGCATAGATGATATAAATTAATGCTAATATAATCATATATTAGCATTTTTTAATAAAAGGCAAAATATAAGTCATTTTTTTCTTACCAGACAATTCAAGTTGAATTTTGTTCTATAAACTCCCTTGGGAGACAAATCAAAACCGGATTTTTTTAAAATACTCTTGAGTTCGCCAGCCGTAAAAGCATGATAATAGCGCCAATTGCCTTTTTTTACGTGATTGGAATCTAATTTATCGGAAGTAAGCTGATAAGGAATAAAAACATCATTAAATTCTTTTTTGTTTTTAATATTTTTAAAAAAATACTTCAGATATTTTTTCTGCCAAAGGTTCCAATTGGTCATAAATAAATATCCACCCGGTTTAAGCCAGCTGTTTATTTTTTTGAGTAGCTCTAGACGATTTTTGCGGTCATAGATATGATGAAAAGAAGCAATCATAAAAATAGCGTCAAAACTAGCTACTGGAAAATCCATTTTTTCTATATCCTCTATTGTAAATTTATAACCGGGCCAATCTTTTTTGGCTTGCTCTATCAGCCCTTGGCTGAAATCAATTCCTAAATAATCAAAAGAAAAATCCAACTCGGAAAGAGTCTTGAGCAAACGGCCATTGCCACAGCCCAAGTCCAAGAGCTTGAAGCCCGGCTTGATATATGGTATAAAAACTTCCAGTTCTGGCCAAGGAAAAACTCGAGTAACCGAAAAATCACTGGCAATATCATCGTAAGTTTTTTTTAATTCACCTTTTATGTCTATCATTGATAAAAAAAAGAAAAAAATATTAGAAGAAATAGTCTTAAAACTAGATAAAGAAAATTATAATAGCGAGCTTGATTTTGTCAAAAAATTCCGAAAAGCATTTTCTCAATCAGGCTTAGAGCCGCATTCTAAAGCTACACTGATTTCTATTTACCGTCAACTGCTAAAAAGCAAAAAAATCAAGGCTAATAAAAAATTTGAAGAGCTTTTAAAAAAACGAGCCGTCCGCACTCTGTCTGGAGTTTCGGTTATTACGGTTTTGACCAAGCCTTTTCCTTGCCCCGGTAAATGCCTTTACTGTCCGGCTGAGCCAAAAATGCCCAAAAGCTATCTTTCCAATGAGCCGGCTGCCCAACGTGCCAAAAGGAATCTGTTTGATCCAGTCAAACAAGTAAGTATGCGCATCCAAGCTCTTTTAAACAACGGCCATAGTGTAGATAAGTTGGAGGTTTTGGTTTTGGGTGGCACCTGGTCAGCTTATCCAGAAATTTACCAAAAAAATTTTATTCGTGACTTATTTTATGCCGCCAATACTTTTCGTCCAGCCAGCTCGGGACAAATTGCCAAAAGAATAAAGCGAAAAAAATATACTCTGGTCAAAGAACAGAAAATAAACGAAAAAACCAAATACAAAATTATTGGCTTAACTTTGGAAACTAGGCCAGATTTTATCAATGAATTAGAAATAAAAAAATTAAGGGAACTAGGTTGTACCCGGGTGCAAATCGGCGTTCAACATACTGATGACAAAATACTACAAAAAATCCAACGCGGTCACGGACTAAAAGAAAGCATCAAGGCTACCCAGCTACTAAAAGAAGTTGGTTTTAAAGTTGACCATCATTATATGCCCGACTTGCCCGGATCAAGTCCGGCCAAAGATCTCAAAATGTTTGAATATGTTTATAAATCTCCCGATCTGCAACCCGACCAGATAAAAATATATCCTTGCATAGTCAATCCTTATGCCCCCCTTTACAAATTATATAAATCTGGAAAATATAAACCCTACTCGCCTAAACAGCTCATTGATCTACTTTTGAAAATAAAACAAATTACGCCGCCTTGGATAAGAATAAACCGACTGATTAGAGATATTCCCAAAGAAAGTATAGCGGCTGGTAATAAAATAACCAATCTCCGTCAATATCTCCAACAGGAGTTAAAAAAACAAGGTAAAAGTTGCCCTTGTTTGCGTTGTCGAGAAGTAAAAAATGAAAATCAAAATATAGCTAAAGCCATATTAACTAAAAGGGAATATCCAGCTTCCCAAGGCCAAGAAATATTTTTGAGCTTTGAAAGCTCTGATCAAAAAAAAGTCTACGCCTTTTTACGTTTACGGTTTAATAAAAATAAAAAAGAAAATATTTTTGCTGAACTAAAAAATTCTGCCCTAGTTAGAGAACTGCATGTCTATGGCCAGATGAAACCAGTTTATAAAGAAGATAGTGATGAGGAAATTGGCCAAACACAGCATTTGGGATTAGGTAAAAAACTAATGGCTGAGGCGGAAAAGATAGTAAAAAGTAAAGGCTATCAAAAAATAGCCGTCATATCTGGCATAGGAGTGAGAAATTATTATCGCCAGCTAGGTTATAAACTAGAAGGAACTTATATGACCAAAAACCTATAATCTTTGACAAAAAACCCAAAATATAATTAAATAGTCAAGGTTAGACGATCTTTTTCATTCTCAACAAGAGGAGGCCTATCTTGTGCCAAAAAACAGTCTCCATCAGTACAAATAGGTCTGATGGAAAATTAGGAGTGGAATTTGATTCTCCCCAAACCCTAGCTGCTTTTCTAGATTTCATTCTAGCCATAGATAAGCCCGAGTTAAGACACTTTGTGCCTGTTCTAGAAAATGACGGCATCCTGCCCCAAGACGATCCTGGTTTTGAAGACTACCTGAAGAAAATGGGCATAACACCCTGGACCATACCTGGGGATATGAGGGCCTATTTTCTCGTCAAATTCCAAGAAGATGCTAACTGGTGGGAAAATTTACCTCTAGACAAACGAAACGATTTGATTGCCAAACACCCTAGCCTTAGAAGGAGGCCGGTCATGAACCTGGAGCGCTTGGAAAAGCTCAGCTTGGATGAACTAGATTTGTTTATCCAGAACCTACGCGTCCGCTTGACCAAGGAGGACTTCAGTCATCCCAAAAATCTCTTCATCAGAGATGTCTGCCTGCCGATACTGGTGGCTCTGAGACAAGGACAAGGGTTGACGGCCGAAAGCTGGGAGTTGCTGGCTCTGGCTGAAAGCCGAGGCTTCAGCCGCCATGAAATCGAAACCAGCATCAACGATGCCTACGACCACTTCGTCCGGCCGGTGAACAATCAACAAGCTGCCAAGTATCTGGGGATTTCCCCTCGACACTGCCGGCGAGTGATCGCTCGCATTGCCAAGTTCAACGGCGATGCCCGCAAGTCCATCACCAAGAAACACTGGCTGGTACCGGTCTCAGCGCTGGATGACTGGCTACTGCGCCACCGCTTGCGTCTGTCTTGACAGATCTAGCTTCGGCCGGCTCCTCTTAGGAGCCGGCCGCACTTTTTTTCAATTAGATAAAAATATACTTTGATTTATTAAATAAATTAGAAAATCAATCTGTTTTCAAATATTGCTTAAAATTATTTAACAGGGTAAACTAAATAGCGTATTATTACCCTTATAATTATGAAAAATTTAAATAAAATTGATCCTGCCATAGCCCAAATACTGGAAAAAGAGTTGTCTCGCCAAAGACTGGGAGCAGAAATGATTGCTTCGGAAAACTTTGTTTCCCTAGCTGTTTTGGAAGCTACTGGCTCAATCTTGACCAATAAATATGCCGAAGGTTATCCAACTAAAAGATATTATGGTGGCAATGAATTTATTGATCAGGCGGAAAACTTGGCTATTGAGCGGGCCAAAAAATTATTCAAAGCTCAGCATGCTAATGTTCAGCCTCATGCTGGCAGTCAAGCCAATATGGAAACTTATTTTGCTCTGGCTGAGCTGGGCGACACGATCTTAGGATTTTCTCTGGCTCATGGTGGCCATTTGACTCATGGCCATCCGGTTAATTTTTCCGGCAAATTTTATAACTTTATCCACTACGGCGTAGATGAAAAAAGCGAGTTGATTGATTTTGACCAGGTGCGCGCTTTGGCTAAAAAAAATAAACCAAAAATAATTCTAGCTGGCGCTAGTGCTTATCCTAGAAAAATTGATTTTAAAATTTTTAAAGAAATTGCCGATGAAATGGGCGCTTATCTAGTAGTAGACATGGCTCATATTGCTGGGCTGGTAGCGACCGGACTTCATCCTGATCCTATTCCTTATGCTGATGTCGTGACAACTACTACTCACAAAACATTGCGTGGCCCCCGAGGAGCAATGATCTTGTCTAAGATTGAAGATAGGCTAAGACCAAACGACAACCCTTCGGCTTCGCTCATGACTAGAAAAAATTTGGCACAAAAAATAGACAGCGCTGTTTTTCCTGGTATGCAAGGCGGACCACTGGAACACGTCATTGCTGCCAAGGCCGTAGCTTTTGGCGAAGCTCTGCAGCCGGAATTCAAAACTTATCAAGAACAAGTAATCAAAAACTGCAAAGCTCTGGAAAACAAATTCCATGAAGCCGAAATAAAAATGGTTTCTGGCGGAACTGATAATCATCTACTCTTGTTAGACGTAAGTAAAATTGGATTGTCAGGCAAAGAAGCCGAAAGATTGCTGGACAGCGTCCATATCTTCACCAATAAAAACATGATTCCTTTTGATCAGCGAAAGCCAATGGATCCATCTGGCATCAGACTGGGCACAGCTGCTTTAACTACTCGCGGACTAAAAGAAAAAGAAATGGCAATTATTGCCAATATTATTATTGACACTCTCAAGGGCAAACAAGCTAAAGACAGCAATAAGAAAAATGTCATGGAGCTGATGAAAGAATTTCCTCTTTATCCGGAATTATAATATTTTGTTATTTCGTCCGCCAGCTGACGGACGAAAAATCTATATATAATATAACATTCAAAAGATCTCTCCATTCCGTCGAGATGACAATTAAAAACTATGGAAAAAATACTAGACGGCAGAGCACTAGCTCAAGAAATTCAAAATAAAATAGCTCAGGAAATCAGAGCCAAAAAAATCCTTCCTGGACTGGCGGTGATTTTGGTTGGCGATGATCCAGCTAGCCATCTTTATGTCAATAAAAAGAAAAAAGCTGCCCAAGAAGTTGGCATTGATTTTCACCTTTATTTGCTGGCAGCTGACAGCTCGCAGGAAAAAATAATTGAAGTCATAAAATTTTTAAATCAGGACGAAAAAATAAACGCAATCTTGGTTCAACTGCCTCTGCCCAAGCATCTCGACACCAATACCGTTATCAAAGCGATTGCTCCCCAAAAAGATGTCGATGGATTCCATCCCAAAAACATCCAAGACTTTTTGGCCGACAAGGCCTTGATTACTCCTGGCCTGCCTTTGGGCATACTGCGCCTGCTGGAAAAAAGCGGCCAAGCTCTGACTGGCAAGCAAGCCGTGATAGTTTCCAAAAGCGAAATTTTCTTCCAGCCAATGGCAAAAATACTGGCTGACCGGCAAATGTCTGTGCTAAGCGTCAAGCCAGACAGCGCTGATCTGCAAAAACTATGCCAAAGCGCTGATGTTTTGATAGTATCCTGCGGACTGCCTTTTTTTATCAAAGCAGACATGGTTAAGCCCGACGCTATTATTATTGATGTGGGCACAAACAAAATAGACAACGATTATGTTGTCGGTGATGTGGATTATAGCGCTGTATTTGATAAGGTAAAATTTATCACTCCAGTTCCCGGCGGTGTCGGACCAATGACCGTGGCCATGTTGCTTTACAACACCCTAAAATTGGCTGAAAATAAAAAAAATTAAATCAAGGTCTTTTGCCAAGAGCTCATCTGACCAACAGCCTGAGCTTTTTTTATTTTGTCTATATCAAAGACTCTGACTGCCCCTCGCAAATGACAATACGCTTTTACTTTGCCATCATAAATTCGCTGAATATCTATCTTTCGAACGCTATCATTGCCAGCCTCATCCATATACTCTATTTCCAGCTGCTGACCATCTTTTAAAGCTTCTTTTATTTTTTCCGCAATGGTCTTGCCATTACCGTTAGCCCAGCGAGCCATTATTTTTTCCTTGCGACCGGCATTTTGATACCAAATATGCCCGTGCTCTCGACCATAATCATAGATTTCTTTGGTTACCTTGACATCGTCCAGACAATATTTTATCAAACTGTCCCAGTCTCCCTGCTTATAATAATAAATTGCGTCCAAGCCTTCGCCTGACTTGCCATGACCCAAAGTGCTCTGGGCAATGGTTTCCAGCTTCAAGCGATGACCTAGAGCATAAACCACTTCTTCCAAAATATCCAAATGATTAATGGAAAATAAGTCAAAATCCTTAAAATAAGGCTGGAGCACAGTAAAATCAAAACTCTTGCTATTGAAGCCGATTATCAATTTGCTGTTTTTGATCAGCTCCAAAAGCTCGCCGAACTCTTCTTCCTTGAAGCCGCGATATTTATCTTTATTGTAAGAATAAACTCCCACCAAAGACACGCCCAAAAGATGACGGTTGTGCTGGCCGCCTACTTCCTCAAAAGTTTTTTTGGTTTCTAGATCTAAAACGATTTTATCCCCGCTTTTTTCCGGGGCAGAATTTGTTGCTGACATGGCTACTATTATAACAAATTTATTTTAGCATTACCAATCGCTGACATCCGGCAAAAAACTACCTTCTTCCGCTACGTATTGCACTCCGTCTTCACTGGCATAAGTGGCGCTGCGCGATAATTCATTGTGCTTGAAAAGCTTGCTGTCCACATCAAGCAAAAAAGGCGAAGCCTTCAGCGGCTTATACCCGTCATGGCGGAAATTGGCCAGGGCATAACTCAAGCACAAAAACCTGGCGGCTCGGGTAATAGCCACGTAAAACAAACGCCTTTCTTCTTCTTTTTCTTCTGGACGGACGCAAAAAGGATGAGGAAAGGCCTGATCAGTCAAATTGATGACAAAAACCGCTTCCCATTCCAAGCCCTTGGCCTGATGAACAGTGGACAAAACAATCGCTTCTTTGTCCGACTGGCGGCGGTCAGTGGCGCTATAGCTTTCTTGCAAGCTCATTTCATTCAAAAATAATTCCAAGCTCTGATAGTCTGCGGCAAAAATAGCCAGCTGCTCCAAATCATCCTGCCGGTATCTATAATCAGTGTAATTAGCCAGCAAATGCTCCTGATAATTCTCAATAATAATATTTAGCAAGCGAGCCAACCCTTGATCTTTGTGCTTTATCAAGTCGGTCAACAATTCATGTATTTTTCGCCAGCTGCTAGCAGCTTTGCTGGACAAGGACAAATCAAATTCCGCCAGCTGCTGCAAACTGTCTAAGGTCATTATCCTTTGATAAATCAGTTGCGCGCTTATTGGCCCAATACCCTCATAAAGAGACGAGACTCTCAACCAAGATACTTCATCGCGAAAATTACCGATAATTTTCAAATAAGCCAAAACATCCTTGACATGGGCTCTTTCAAAAAATTTCAAGCCGCCGCGCATTTCATAAGAAATGCCCCGCTTATTTAATTCCATTTCCAGAAGCTGGCTATGGGAAGCGGCCCGAAACAAGACCGCGATGCTAGTCGGCGCCAGACCGCTATCAAGAAAATTTTCTATCCGATCAGCTACATAGCTGGCTTCTTGATGCTGGCTAAGCATTGCTGCCAGTTCCGGCTCAGCCAAAGCCGTAACTACAGCTTTGAGCTTTTTGGGAAACTGCTCTTTATTGGCGGCAATCACACTGTTGGCCAAAGCCAAAATCTCCGGCGTAGAGCGATAATTTGTCTCCAGTTTGTGCAGACGGCAAGCAACAAATTTCTCCGGAAATTGCAAAATATTTTTGATGTCCGCGGCTCGAAAAGAATAAATACTCTGAGCATCATCGCCCACGGCCACAATATTTTTATGCTCTTTGGCCAGATTGAAAATAATCTCGGCCTGAATAGAATTGGTATCTTGATATTCGTCCACCAAAATATGCTGCCATTTAGCAGCCAGAATCTTGCCGGCTTCCGGATGCCTGGTCAGCTTGAGCCAACTGAGCAAAAGATCGTCAAAATCCAAAACATTGGAAAGTTCTTTTCTTTTTTTATACTCCGCCGCCACTTTTTCAAAATATTCCAGCATGGGCAGCCATTCGGGAAATTTATATTCCAAAGCGCTCTCTATATCTGTTTGCGAATTGGCGCTGTAGCTGATAGTTTCCTTAAATAAAGCCGGTGAAGGCTTGGTTTTGTCAGGAAAACCAGCTAGCATATCCTTGATAATCATTTTTAGCAAAGCTTGACTGTCATCGCTGTCTAGTATGGTAAACCCTTTATCAAGACCGATGTGCTGACCATAAATTTTGAGCAGACGATTGGCCAAGCTGTGAAAAGTCCCTCCCCAAAGAGACAATTTGGCATCACTTTTTAAACCCAAGAGCTTTTTGACCCGCTCCATCATTTCATTGGCAGCTTTGTTGGTAAAAGTTAAGAGTAATATTTTCTCCGGCGCTACTCCTTGGGCGATCAGCCAAGCTGCTCTATAAGTCAGAGCTCTAGTTTTGCCACTGCCAGCTCCCGCCAAAACTAAATGAGGCCCACCAGAAGCAGTGACCACCTCATATTGTTCTTTATTTAGGTCTTTTTGAAAATTAAGCTGAGCCATAAGTAGGAGTATTATAACGCAGAGGGAAAAATAAATCCAATAAGAAACCGAGCCCCAAAGGAGCTCGGTTGGAACGGAAAAGGCATCAACTACGATTGAGATCTTTGGCTCTGTTTATGGTAATTATAGGCCCCTGACTGACGTCTTGACCATAACCCGAGATAATGTAGCCTCCGGGCTGAGGATCTTTGTAATAATAGACTGCCCCCGACTCGGGAGCATAAGGCGGAAAGACCAGAGTCTGTCGTGGCTCAGTTCGACGACCACTAAAAGGATTTTTTCTTTCCACTCCCAGAAAATCATCCAAGTAGTGATCATAGCCCCCAGAGATAAAGTGGCACTGACCCACCGTTAAAAGAAGACCAGTCCTTTATTGCCCTATCAGTCAAGCGGGCAATAGACTTAACCGTCTCCTCTTTGGCCATTTTGTCCATGGCTCGGAAATTGGGAACAATAATGAAAGATAGAATAGCAATAATGCCCAAGATCAAAACTACTTCAACCAAGGAAGACCTGTCTGACTGCCTGTCAACACCCTGACTGTTTGCCATGACTGACCCCTTTGTTTGGAGGAAGACGCCTAATTGACTACCAAGCCAGCTCTTTTCCGACTAGAAGTGCAATGAACTAAAAATGAAGCTTATTATACAATAAGTTTGTTTTTTGTCAAAGAAAGAGAAATTGGTTAATAATTGCCTTTTTACAATCTTTATGATTTAATTTGTTCTGTATTTAAATTAAATAGATTCCGGCTCGGAGACCGGAATGACGAAAAAATATTTATGTCATTTTCCTTGGGAATAGTCGGCCTACCCAATGTCGGCAAATCCACATTATTTCAAGCACTTACTCGCAACAAGGTAGAAGCTAGCAACTACCCTTTTTGTACTATTGACCCCAATGTCGGCGTAGTACCAGTACCAGATGAGCGTCTGGAAAAACTGGCTCAAATGTCTCAGTCAGCCAAAATCATTCCAACCGTGATTGAATTTGTTGACATTGCCGGACTGGTCAAAGGAGCCTCGGAAGGCGAGGGTTTGGGCAATAAATTTTTGTCCCACATCCGACAAGTGGACGCTATTGTTCAAGTTATCCGCTATTTTCAAGACGAAAATGTCACTCATGTCCACGGCCAAGTCAACCCCGAATATGATAAAGAAGTAATAAATTTGGAATTGATAATTGCCGATCTAGAAACTGTCCGGCGAAATCTGGACAAAATAATCAGCAAGCTCAAAGGACCGCATGATAAAAATGATGAAAAACAAAAAGAAGTTTTGGAACTGGCAAAAAAAACTCTGGAGGAAAACAAAATGCTCAATACTCTGGAACTGAGTTCTGAAGAGAAAAAAATCCTCAAACAATTCAATCTCCTGACTATCAAGCCGATAATCTACCTTTATAATGTCAGTGAAAAAGATCTGGGTAAAGATCTAAAATTGCCGGAAAATGCTCTGGCTATTTGCGCCAAAACAGAAGCGGAATTAGCTGAGCTTAGCCCTGAAGAAGCCAAAGAGTATCTCAAAGAACTAGGCATTGCCAAAAGCGGACTGGATAATTTAATCAATGCCAGCTATAGACTACTTAATCTAATAACTTTTATTACCACTGGACCGGAAGAAACTCGCGCCTGGACAGTAGAAAATGGCGCCAAAGCCCCTCAGGCAGCTGGTGTTATTCATACTGATTTTGCCAAGGGCTTTATTCGAGCTGAAGTTATAAACTGGCAACAGCTTCTAGATGATGGCGGCTGGAATCAAGCCAAAGAAAAAGGTCACATGAAAATGGAAGGCAAAGAATACATAATCAAAGATGGAGATACAGTTCATTTCCATTTTAACTAATAAATAGTGCCTGCCCCGTGCGAACGAAGCGAGTCTACGGGATCCATTTCCACTTTAATTAACACTCATATTTCTTGGTCAAAAAACATTGTGCTATAATATAAAAAGCGTAAGAGTTCTTTTGCCTCTTTGGTCCAAAAACATCCAGCTCAACTAAAACGCGCCCCATAAAATAAAAGCGCAAAAAATAAAAAATAGTTGTCGGTTGCTTTTTGGCCAAATCATGACAACTGAATACAGAAACGTATGGAAGTTTTTTCAAGCTAAAGGGATCCCGCCAGCATGGGGCAAGGCGGGATTTCTTTTTGTTGAAAATATATTTTAGAATCAAGATTAAATGCGATTTTTAACAATCAACATCGCATCACCAAAAGAAAAAAACCGATATTTTTTGGCAATTGCCTTTTTATAAACTTGTAAAATATTTTTTCTCTCTGCCAAAGCTGAGACCATAAAAAGAAGCGAGCTTTTGGGCAAATGAAAATTGGTAATTAAATCATCAACAAACTTGTATTTATAACCGGGATAAATATAAATATCCACCCACTTAGAGCCAGATTTTAATTGGCCTCTTTGGTCAGCAAAAGCTTCCAGAGTCCGCGCACTGGTAGTGCCAACAGTCATAATATTTTTGCCGGCTTTTTTTAGTTTGTTTAAAGAGTCAGCCGTTTTTTTATCAATACTGGCCCACTCCTGATGTATCTGATGCTTTTTAATATCATCTACTTCCACTGGCGCAAAAGTGCCCAGTCCCACATGAAGAGTTACTTTAAAAATCTTTACTCTTTTTTTTTCTAATTTTTTTAAAATTCTGTCAGTAAAATGGAGTCCGGCTGTTGGCGCCGCTGTTGAACCAGAAGTCCTGGCATAAATAGTTTGATAATCTTTTTTGATAATTCTACTGTCTTTGGTCTTGATATAGGGCGGCAGTGGCGTATGGCCAATAGTTTCTATTAGTCTATCTAGCTCCGCGCCAGATTTGTTGAACTTAATCTGCTTTGTTTTGCCGTCTATGTCTTTTATAATTTTAGCCTGCCAACCCGACGGGTCGAAATAAATAACATCGCCTATTTTCAGGTTTTTCCCGCCAATCAGTGCTTGCCAACCCGACGGGTTAAGCTTCTTTGTTAACAACACTTCTACTTTGCCGCCGGTTTTCTTTTTACCATATAATCTAGCGGGAAATACTTTGCTTTGATTGACTACCAAAACATCATTGTCAGTTAAAATATCCGGTAAATCATAAAAATGCCGGTGACTAATCTTATTTTTTGCCCGATCAAAAACCAAGAGCCGAGAGCTGTCTCTCGGTCGAGCTGGTTTTTGAGCAATCAGCTCTTTGGGTAAATGATAGTCAAATAAATTTATGTTCATAGCAATCTCTTTGAATAAACACAACCGCAATAATTCTGCCTATAAAAACCCTCTTCTTTGGCTAGCTGACAAGCTTGCTTGTAGCCATCTTGCTTTTTCCAATCATGGTCAACAAACTCCAGCCCGTATTCCTTGGACAAGCGCTGACCAATTTGGGAAATTGACTGATAATTTTTATGTGGAGAAATAGACAATGAAGTTGCCCAAAAAGCAAAATTATTTTCTTTGGCGTATTTTATAGTTTCAGTTAAACGAAACTCAAAACAAAGATCACAACGCTTACCCCGCTCTGGTTCTTTTTCCAAACCTCTGGTCAGCTCAAACCACTGAGCGGTGTCATAAGAACCTTCTATAAACTGACTGCCAATTTTGGCCAGATGTCTGGCTACTTCATCACGACGACGCAGATATTCCAGGCGAGGATGAATATTGGGGTTAAAATAATAAACAGTTACCTGATAATTTTCAGCTAACTTTTTGATAACATTGATAACACAAGGACCACAACAACTATGGAGCAATAATTTTGCTTTCATGAAAATAAATTATTTTGGGATTCTCCGGGCTTCTTGATATTGAGATATTGATAGGTCTTGTCAGTAGCTATCCGGCCTTTGGCAGTTCTGGCCAAAAAACCCAATTGCATTAAATAAGGCTCAAAAATTTCTTCAATCGTACCAGCTTCTTCTTGGACTGCTGCTGCCAGAGTACCCAGTCCTACTGGACCACCGGCAAAATTCTCAGCAATAACTTGCAGTAGTCGTCTATCCAAGTCGTCCAAACCGTAGCGATCTATAGCCATCATATCCATGGCTTTTTGAGTTAAGTCAAAAGAAATATTACCATCGGCTTTTACCTGAGCATAATCTCTGACCCGCTTGAGAATACGATTGGCAATTCTAGGAGTAGCTCGGGAACGACCAGCAATTTCCTTGCGGGAATCTTTATCAATATTAACAGCCAAAATATTGGCTGACCTTTTGACAATTTCCGCTATTTCCTCTTCGTTATAAAAATCCAAACGGAAAGTAAGGCCAAAACGATCGCGTAAAGGTGAGGAAATAAGATTATATCTGGTAGTAGCGCCAATTAAAGTGAACTTGGGCAAATCCAGCCTAAGAATCTGAGCCGAAGGGCCTTTGCCCAAGATAATATCTAGGGCATAATCTTCCATAGCTGGATAAAGGATTTCTTCAATAGTTTTGTTTAGTCGATGAATTTCGTCAATAAACAAAATATCTCCCTCCTGCAAATTGGTAATAATCGCTGCCAAGTCGCCTGCTTTGGAAATTGCCGGACCAGAAGTCACTTTAATTCCCACTCCCATTTCCTTGGCAATAATGTAGGCCAAAGTAGTCTTACCCAATCCTGGCGGCCCAAAAAGCAAAACATGATCAAGAGGCTCTTTTCTTTTTTGAGCAGCTTCTAAAACTACTGCCAAATTTTCTTTGACCTGATTCTGACCGATATATTCAACCAAAGACTGCGGCCTGAGAGTCAAATCCCAGCTACGGTCGCTTTTTTGCTCTTGGGCTGATATTATCCTTTCTTCTTCCATGTTGACTAATGGCTTATGGTTTATTGCATTAACTAAAAATTGATATATAACAATAAAACTAATTAAATATTTATGTAAGACCAAATGACGATTCTTAATTCTCCGCTATTGACGATACGCTATAATCTATTTAAACAAAAGTAGTGCTGGAGACCAAATCTCCGGCCTCGCGGAAGCGCATCAGTCTCACTCCTTGAGTAGCCCGACCCAACACGCTGACTGACTTGATAGGCAAACGGATTACTTGGCCTTTTTTGGAAATAATAATCATGTCTTCATTTTCCATCTTGCGGCTGACTATTCTGGCAGCAGCCAAATCACCGGTTTTGGTTGTCACTTGGGCGGTTTTGATGCCTGAGCCCCCGCGGCCTTGCACCTTGTAAGCCGACAAAGAAGTCCGCTTGCCAAAGCCGTTTTCAGTCACTACCAGAAGTTGCTCGTCCTTGCTGGCTTGGCCATCGGCAATGATGTCCATACCGACTATCTGATCGCCTTTTTTCAGTCTGATGCCGCGGACGCCGGAAGCTGAGCGACCCATGGATCGGACGCCTTTTTCTTTGAAGCGTATGGACTGCCCTTTGCTAGTGGCCAAAATAATATCATCCTTGCCACTCGATGGCTTGACCCATTCCAATTGATCGTCTTTTTTGAGCTTTATTGCTATCAGACCGCTGCGACGGACATTGTGAAATTCACTCACCTCAGTGCGCTTGATAACGCCATTTCTGGTGAGCATGACAAAATATTTAAAAGCATTGAAATCCTCGCTCTGTAAAATAGAAGAAACTTTTTCTTCCGGCGCCAGCTGAAGGAAATTGACGATGTTTTGCCCCTTGGCGGTACGAGACTGCTGAGGCACTTCGTAGGCCTTGAGCTGAAAAGTGCGACCACGGGTAGTGAAAAATAACAAATCAGAGTGGGTGGAAGTAGTAAAGAATTCGTCCACCTCATCCTGTTCTTTGGTGGTCAGCCCCATCACGCCTTTGCCGCCTCGGCCTTGCGTGCGGAAAGTTTCTGGCGCCAAACGTTTGATGTAGCCGTCTCTGGTCATCATAATCACCGTGGCTTCATTGGGAATAAGATCCTTGACGCTCATCTGACCTATAGCTGATTTAATTACTTTGGTGCGGCGCTCATCGCCAAATTTCTTTTTGATTTCCAAGAGCTCATCTTTGATGATTTTTAGAACTTTGGTTTTACTCTTCAATATTGCTTCCAGCTCGGCAATCAGCTTTTTCTTTTCTTTGAGCTCGTTTTCAATCTTCAATCTTTCCAGGTTAGCCAAATTCTGCAACCTCATTTCCAAAATAGCTGTGGCCTGACGATCGGAAAGCTTGAATTTTTTGATCAAGTTTATTTTGGCGACTTCCTTATCTTTGGAAGCGCGGATAGTTTTGATAACCGCGTCGATTTTGTCTAGAGCTTTTTTCAAACCCTCTAGTATATGAGCTCGATCTTTGGCTTTGTCCAGATCAAAATTGGTTCTTCTGACTATTATCTCTTGCCTATGCTTGATATATTCTTCCAAAATATTGGCCAAGGTCAAAACTCGCGGCTGGATGCCGTCAACCAAGGCCAGCATATTGACATGGAATTTTTCTTCCAGCTGAGTATGCTTATAAATATTGTTGAGTATCTTGTTAGCGTAAGCGTCTTTTTTGAGCTCTATCACTATCCGGACGCCTTCCTTGTCTGACTCGTCGCGCAAATCTTTGATGCCTTCTATTTTTTTGTCTCTGACCAGTTGGGCGATTTTCTCCAGCAAAGTAGCCTTGTTGACCTGATAAGGCACTGAAGAGATAATTATTTCAAACTGACCGGGCTTATTCTCTACTATATCGGCTTCGCCCCGCATTACTATCGACCCCCGACCAGTAGCATAAGCCGCCTTGATATCATCAATATTATAAATCACTCCGGCAGTAGGGAAATCCGGCCCTTTGACAAACTCCATCAGCTCATCAACTCCAGCTTCGGGATGATCAATCAGATAAACACAGGCATCAATGATCTCGCTTAAATTGTGCGGCGGGATATTGGTGGCCATGCCGACCGCAATGCCAGTAGTGCCGTTTAAAAGCAAATTGGGTAGCTTGGCCGGCAATACTCTGGGCTCTTTCTGGGAACCGTCGTAGTTAGGAGAAAAATCAACTGTATTTTTTTCTATATCAAAAAGAATTTCTTCGGCCAAAGCTTCCAGCTTGGCTTCCGTATAACGCATGGCCGCGGCGCCATCGCCGTCCATGGAACCGAAGTTTCCTTGGCCATTGACCAACCGGTAGCGCATGGCAAAATCTTGGGCCATTCTCACCATAGAATCATAAACTGCCGCATCGCCGTGCGGGTGATATTTACCCAAGACTTCACCGACCACTGTGGCCGATTTGCGGAAGCGGGAGCTGTGTTTCAGTCCTAGCGTCCACATAGCATAGAGGATGCGGCGATGTACTGGCTTGAGTCCATCGCGGACATCAGGCAAGGCGCGGGAAACTATGACACTCATGGCATAGTCGATATAGGAGGTCTCCATTTCCCGCACTATAGACAGCGGCTCAACCCGACCGAACTTGACTTGAGTGTCTGGCATATTTTCTTTACCCGGCTTTTCTTTTTTGACTGATTTTTTTGGCATAAAAATTTATTTGGCTATCATTAATCAATTGTTTGCACTTCTGTGGAAGTAACGGTCGTGGTAGCGGCTCTTTTTTCTTCCAGATAAATTCTGGCCGCAGCCACTAATTCCTCTTTTTCCTGCTCTTTTTTGAACTCTTCTTCTAAGACGGAAAAGTCCAAATTAAAATCCGGCAAAATTGTTTCTAGACCTGCCCGCTCTTGGGAAACTGTCTGGTTTATCTGCGGCAAAAGCGTCAGCGGACTGGATTCAATCCTGCCAAAAGGATTTATTTTTAAATACTGATAAACAATAAATCCGACGGTCAAAAAAACTGCCAGAAAAATAAAAATCATCTTGCGCTTATTTTCTTCAAAAAAAATCATGAGTCACTTTTTAAAACTACCAGCTTCATCTCGTCTTGAGGTAGGTCTTTTTGCTTGATGCTAAATTTGTCTCCAGTCTCGGGCTTCAAGCCTATTTCTTTGACAAAGTCAGCCAGCTGCCCCGAATTAAAACAGCTAGGAATAATGATCCTTGGTTCTACTTGGCGAATTATTTTGCCTGCTTCCTTAGCACTGGTGAGCTCACCGCCAGCAATAGGCAAAATTAAAATATCCGAACCTTCCAAAAGCTCTAGGTTATGATTACTCAATTCATCATGGCCGTACTCGCCCAAAAAAGCAATTTTGATTTCTTCAATAATCAAATTATAAATTATCTTACCATTTATCTGGCGACCGTAGACAAAGACACCGCCAAACTCGTATTCGCCCGGTGAGCTGATGACAAAGCTGGATTGGTCGAATTTGGCTTCGGCCATGCGGCTGGGATCACTGAAGAGTATCAGCTCAGCTTTGGCCTTGGCGGCTTTAGATTTTTTGCTCAAACTATAAGGATTGAAAATAAGGGAAATAGTACTGGTTTTACACTTAAAATAATTGTCCCCCTGCCAAGTAATAATCATATCTTTTGCCTTTTTTTAGCTCTTTAAAACGTATGAATTTTATCACAAAAAAGGGCAAAAGTAAAGATAAAAAGTAGCTCCAAAATCAGCTGAAAAGCCGCCAGTTGCGGCCAAAAGCAGGCCTTGATTTTTTATCAGCTTTGTGCTAGAGTAAGACGACTGCTTAACAGGCAGCTTAACTAATCAATCCGGGGTTAGTGATAAACTCCGGAGCTTATTCCTCCTAAAATCAGAAAGGCATAGGCTAAATAGCTAAAAATTAAATGGCAACAGAAAACACCAGCCAGATCAAAACTACTGGCCACCCCATGGACGAGCTGCTCGATAAAGAAGCAGCTATTAAAATACCCAAAATCGGCGATTTAGTGACCGGTAGGGTAATCAGCATTTCCAAAAACGAAGTGTATTTGGACCTAGACGGCGTAAATACTGGCATAGTGCGCGGCCGGGAGATCTATGACGAGTCAGATGAATTCTCCAATTTAAAAATCGGCGATGCCGCCAGTGCCACTGTCATCAACCTAGACAATGAAAACGGCTACATGGAATTATCTTTCCGCGAAGCTGGGCACAAAAAAGCCTGGGACAATTTGGAAAAAATGCACAAAGAGGGCATTTTGGTGGAAGCCAAAGTAATTGACGCCAACAAAGGCGGTCTGATGATCAAAATCGGCAATGTAGTAGGATTTTTACCGGTCTCTCAACTGACCATCGAGCATTATCCTCGCATTGAAGGTGGCGACCGCAACAAGATTCTTTCCCACCTCAAATCTTTCATCAACCAATCTCTGAAAACAAAAATCATTGATGTCGATGAAAAAGAAGAAAAACTAATAGTCTCGGAAAAGGCTGCTTGGGACGACAAGCAAAGAAAAGTCGTCTCCAAGTACAAAGTCGGCGACAAGGTCAAAGGCCGAGTAACCGGCGTAGTGGACTTCGGCGCTTTTGTGGAATTCGGTGAAAACCTGGAAGGCCTAGTGCATATCTCCGAGCTGGCTTGGCAGAGAATTGATAATCCTCGCGACATTATCAAAGTCGGCGATGTGGTAGAAGCATCTATTATTGAAATTGACGATACCAAGATTTCGCTCTCTATTAAAAAATTGCAAAAAGATCCTTGGGAAGAAGTAACTAAAAAATATCAAATCGGCCAAAAAATCAAAGGCACGGTTCTCAAAGTCAGTCCTTTTGGCGCATTTGTCGAGCTTGATGACGATATCCACGGCCTAGTGCATATCTCTGAATTGAGCGACAAAAAAATCGCCAATCCCGAAGACATAGTCAAGCCAGGTGAAAAATATGAATTCCTGATATTGAGCATTGAACCCAAGTATCACCGCCTTGGTTTATCGCTCAAAGCTGCTGATAAAAAAGCTGCTGAAAAGAAGACCAAAACTGACTCAACTGATAAGCCAAAGGAAAAACCGGCCAAAGCCGAGCCAAAAGCCAAAGCGGAAAAAAAGACCAAAGAAGCCGAAGAAAAAACTGAAGGCAAAAAAACCGCTTCGTCCAGCGAGACTGAAGCTGCGCCAGACAAAGAAGCGGCTCCTAAAGAATAATTAAACCAATTAAATTAGAAAGCATCTTCTTTATCTGCTATAATTGTAATACAACTAGCTTCTAAACAATTGCCATGAAAAATATAATCAAAAATTTTGCTGTCTTTTTTCTTATTTTTGCCCTTATCGCCGCCATTTTCAGCTTCTTTGACGCTGACCGGCAATCCAGTGAAGAAATCAGCCTGGATAGACTGGTAGAGCAAATTAACCAAGACGCCGTGAGCCGCATAGAAGTGCGCGGTAATGAGCTGTCTGTATTTCTCAAAAACGGCGAAGAGCAAAAAAGCAAAAAAGAAAACAACGAATCACTGGTAGCGCTGCTACGCAACTATGAAGTGCCTGCTGAAAAAATCCAGGCTGTGGAAATAAACATTGGCGATGAGCCCAGTCCCAGTATTTTTCTGACTATCTTGCCTTTTCTCATTCCTATCTTATTCATAGTCGGCTTGATATTCTTCATGATGCGCCAAGTACAAGGAGTAAATACCCGAGCCATGAGCTTTGGCCAGAGCGGCGCCAAGCTGGCTGACCGCCAGAAAAACCGCGTTACTTTCAAAGAAGTAGCCGGCGCCAAAGAAGCTAAAGAGGACTTGCTGGAAGTAGTGGAGTTTCTCAAACAGCCGCAAAAATTCATCAACATCGGCGCCAAAATACCCAAAGGCATCTTGCTCTTGGGCTCGCCCGGTACTGGCAAGACTCTAATGGCCAGAGCCGTAGCCGGCGAAGCCAATGTGCCTTTTTTCCATATCTCTGGCTCGGAGTTTGTGGAAATGTTTGTCGGCGTGGGCGCTTCCCGCGTGCGCGACTTGTTCAAAAAAGCCAAAAAGGCCTCGCCTTGCATTATCTTCATCGATGAAATAGACGCGGTCGGTCGCCAGCGCGGCGCCGGCTTGGGTGGCAGTCATGATGAAAGAGAACAGACTCTCAACCAAATACTAGTGGAGATGGACGGCTTTGACAATCAAACCAATGTGATAGTGCTGGCCGCCACCAACCGACCCGATGTCTTGGATCCGGCTCTACTACGTCCTGGACGCTTTGACCGCCAAGTAGTAATAGACTTACCTGATATCAAAGACCGAGAAGAAATCCTCCATATCCATGCCCAGAAAAAACCTCTGGCCAAAGATGTGGATCTCAAGCTAGTGGCTCAGAGAACTCCGGGTTTTTCTGGCGCTGACTTGGCCAATGTCCTAAACGAAGCAGCTATTTTGACTGCTCGAGCCAACGCCAAACAAATAAATCAGCAAGCTATCTTGGATTCTATAGAAAGAGTAATGCTGGGCCGGGAAAGAAAAAGTCATATCCTCTCCCCTAAAGAAAAAGAAATCACTGCTTATCATGAAGCTGGCCATGCTCTAGTAGCCCATGTCCTGCCTCATGCTGATCCTGTCCACAAGATATCGATTATTTCCCGCGGCCGAGCAGCCGGCTATACCATCAACTTGCCCAAAGAAGACAAAAAGCTTAAGAGCTACTCCGAGTTTATTGACTCAATGGCTGTACTGCTGGGTGGCTATGCTGCCGAAAAAGTATTTTTCCATGAGCTGACTACCGGTGCTAGCAATGACCTCAAGCGCATTACTGAAATTGCCCGCCGGCTGGTCACTCAATTCGGCATGAACGAGAAAATGGGTCCCCGCACTTTTGGTGAAAGAGAAGAAATGATTTTCTTGGGCAAAGAAATCCATGAACGCCGCGACTACAGCGAAAAAACCGCTGAGCTAATAGACGAGCAAGTTTCCCAGTATGTCAATCAAGCGCTCAAGACCGCTATGGATCTAGTCAGTAAGCACAAAGATAAAATGAAAAAAATTGCTGATGTGCTCTTGGAAAAAGAAACCATAGAAAAAAACGAATTTGAGGCTTTGATGGCCTAAAAAAATCCCGCTACTTCAGCGGGATTTTTATTTACAAAGACAATGATTTTTTGACCTAGTATTTAAGTAATTGCGTTAAAAAGCCAACAAAATTTAAGAGGCTCCCTTACGAGAGCCTCTGTGATACAAACTTCAGACAAGTGGCGTGGCCGAAACTTGAAGACGACGCTTATCTCCGTAAACCTGTCTCTGCTTGGAAAACAGGCAATGAAAGAACTTGTTGCCGCCAGCTGGCGGATTGCTCCTAACCAAAAACAAATCAATAAAAATACATCCCTACGGAAATAAGACTTTTATTTTATCAAAAAATATTGTATAATATAAATAGTTAAATAAAAATAAATAATAAAATAAAATTATGTTCTATCGCAAAGTCTATCCCCAGTCCATCAAAACTATCCGCCAATATCCAGCTTTGATTTTCTTTGGACTGTTTGCCTCAATTTTGGGATTTAGCGAAATAAAAACAATTTTTAACCTTACTGACGCTGTGCCTGATTTTATCGGCTCCATGGCTATTTATTGGGCTGAAATTTCCATGCTCTTTAGCTATAGCAGTTTTGGCTGGAGCCAGCTACCCGATTTGTTTGCCCTGATGGGATTGTTTATTATCTTTTCAATAGCTACTATCTTGGCTATATCTTCCCAAGGAGCGCTGATAAAAGCCTCGGTCAATGGTAACGGCAAAGGCAAAAAACCCAGCTTCACTGACTATCTCAACAACGGACTGGAAAAATTCTGGCCGCTATTGGGACTCAATGTCATCAATACTCTTATCGGCTACTTCTTCATCATGCTGGTAATAGAGCCGATCATTTACTTCTTGGTGATAAGCGACAAAGTATTTGTTGATCTGCTGCTGGCGATCTTGATATTTTTCGTGCTGATACCGCTGGTGGTAGTGATTTCTTTTGTCACCCGCTACGGCGCTGCTTATGTGGTTTTAAAAAATGAAAAACTACCGGCGGCTTTTATCCAAAGCTGGGAGCTCTTTAGGGTCAACTGGCTGCTGACCGTGGAAAATGCCTTTGTTCTGACTCTGGTAACTGTCTTTTACTTTTTGATCTTGGCTTCGCTTACTGCTTTGATTTTTATTCCCTTTTTACTCTTTGGCCTACTGATGGCGCTGGGCAATTTCTTCTTCTGGCTGATAATTGTCTTAGGGGTAATCGCCGCTACGATTATCCTGATTCTGGGCACCGCGCTTTTTGGCGCTTTCTATAATATAGTCTGGGCCAACATCTGGAAAAATCTCACTACCCCAGGCAAAAGCCAGAGCAAAATACAAAGATTGAGCCATAAACACCTCCCCGGCCTAAATCGTTAATATATTTTTTCAATAGTCTGCCCCTAGCTAATCACTAGGGGTTTATGTTTGCTTAAAAAAGCTGAGCTAGTTTAAATTGACTTTAAAATTAAGCAAAAGTATAATATATAAAGAATTAAAAAATACTTTATGGACAATACTCCCGCCTCCTCCACTCCTTATACTCCGCAAGAAAAACTCAGCGGCAAAATCGCCGAGCTGGAGCTAAAAGAAAAAGAAAGACAAACCAAAGCCCAGGCCGACGAGCAGGGCCTGCCTTATATCAATCTGGACAAATTCCCGATTTCCCAAGAAGCCATCAAGTTGCTGCCAAGAGATCAGGCCGAAGCCCTGCAGACTTTATGTTTTCTCTACAGCGGTGATGAAATCCGTCTGGCTTCGCTCAATCCCAATAATCCGCAGCTGAGCCACCTGAAAAAAGAGTTGGCCGACAAGCTCCACGCCAATGTCAAAATATATTTTATTTCCGAAAACAGCCTTCAAATAGGCTTGGCTGTCTATGAAAAAATCCCCCAGATTATCCACTTAGAAGGTGTACAAATCAAAGAAGAAGACCTGCAGCGCTTTGAAAAAGAGCTCAATACTTTTGAAAAAGTCAATCAAGTAGTGCAAAAAATCGGTCTAAGCGAAATCGTCACTATCATTATCTCGGCTGGCTTGCAATTTAGAGCTTCTGATATCCATATTGAAGCTGAAGAAAAAGATGTCAAAATACGCTTGCGCATAGACGGCGTCTTGCACGATGTCGTTGTCCTGCCCAAAGACGCCTGGCCCAAGATAAACTCCCGCATCAAACTGCTAGCTGGCCTAAAAATCAACATTGAAAACAAGCCGCAGGACGGCCGCTTTACTATCAATTTGAGCAAGGATGTTGTCGATGTCCGTGTTTCTTCTATTCCTTCGGCTTTTGGTGAAAGCATAGTGCTAAGATTGCTTAGAGCCTCGGCCGTGGGTCTAGAATTCGAAAGCTTGGGATTACGAGGCAAGTCCTTCAATGATCTCAAAAACGAAATCGATAAACCCAACGGCATGGTGCTGGCCACTGGACCGACCGGCTCTGGTAAAACCACTACTCTCTACGCCATCTTGAACAAAATCAACAGCCCAGACACCAAGATAGTCACCCTGGAAGATCCAATAGAATACAAGCTTCCCGGCATAGTCCAGAGCCAGGTACAAAGCAGCGATGGTCAGAGTGGCTCAGAATCAACTGAAGGAGAAAGCAGGAAAAAAGATATCTATACTTTTGGACGGGGCATCAGGGCTATGTTGCGCCAGGATCCAGATGTAGTGATGGTAGGAGAAATCCGCGACCTAGAAACTGCCGACACCGCTATCAATGCCGCTTTGACCGGCCACTTGATGCTTTCCACTTTGCACACCAACTCAGCGGCCGCTACTATTCCTCGACTGCTGGCTATGGGGGTCAAGCCTTTTCTGCTGGCTCCCTCTCTCAATGCTATTATCGGCCAGCGCTTGGTCAGACGGCTTTGCCAACACTGCAAGCAAGAGGATAATGAAATAGACAACAAGACCATGACGGCTATTTTAAACGCTCTCAATGCCATTGCGCCCGAATCCGGCTACAAGCCCGATCTTAATAATCTCAAATTTTATAAATCCCCAGGCTGTGAAAAATGCCAAAAAATCGGCTACAAAGGCCGTGTCGGTATCTATGAAGTAATGTTGATGACACCGGAAATTGAAAAAATGATTCTTTCCGGCCAAGCTTCTGAATATGAAATAGAAAAAATAGCTGTGGCCAACGGTATGATCAATCTTCTTCAAGACGGCTTGCTCAAAGCGCTGGAAGGCGTCACTTCAATATCAGAAATTATCTCCAAAGTAAAAACTTAAAACAATCCCGCCCGCCTCGCCCTGCGGATGCAGTAGCGGGCGGGCGGGATGATAAATTGAATTATAATTTGCCTTGAGCTTCTTGAAGCTTTTTTTTGGTTTGCTCGATTATTTCTGCCGGAGCATTATCCAAAAAACTTCTATTTTTGAGCTGAGCCTCTAGGCCTTTAATATATTTTTGCAAATCTTGCTTTTCCTTGGCGCTCATATCTTTTTTTAGATTTATCCAAATACGGCTGCTGCCTATGGCCAAAGGCTCCAAATCAAGCTTGGCCGTAGCAAGTTTGACTCTGGCCAAACGAGCGGCTAATTCCAAATAACTTTTATCCAAAACGCTGTTTTCAATATAGCAATCCGGAAAGTCTGTTGGCAGAATTTTGTTTTCTGCTTTGAGATTGCGCAAAGACACTACCAGTTCCCGCAATTCACTGAAGTCGGAAATGACCGTGGCGTCAAAATCCTGCGCCAGCGGCCAGCTGGCTACCATCAGTATCCCTTGATCAAACTGCTGCCAAATCTGCTCGCTGACAAAAGGCGTAAAAGGATGAGTCAAGATCAAAAGCTTCTGCAGAATATAAAGTAAAATATCGTCTTTGTCACCTTCTATTTTGGCAATTTCCAAATACCAGTCAGCCAGCTTATTCCAGGTAAAATCATAAATTTTTTCTCCGGCTGAAGAAAAACGAAAATTATCCAAATCATCAGTCATTTGTCCTATTAGCTTGTGCATTTCCGCCAAAATCCACTGATCAGCCAAAGTTTTGGCTGTTGGAGTTTTCTTAATTATTTCCACTTTTTTAACACTAGAAAAAATATAGCGGGAAATATTCCAAAGCTTATTGACAAAATTCCTATAACCGGCAATCTTTTCTTCATAAAGACGCGAATCTGCTCCGGGAGCTGAACCAATAATCAAAGACAAGCGCAGAGCGTCCGTACCGAATTTTTCTATCATGTCTATCGGATCAATGCCGTTGCCAATTGACTTAGACATTTTTTTACCGTCTTTATCTCTGACCATGCCGTGCAAATAAACTGTCTCAAAAGGATTTTCTTTGAGCAAATACTGACTCATGATTATCATCCTAGCCACCCAGAAAAAAATAATATCATAACCGGTTTCCATCACCGAAGTAGGGTGGAATTTTTTTAAATCCTGAGTTTCTTGAGGCCAGCCCAAAGTGGAAAAAGTCCACAGAGCTGAAGAAAACCAAGTATCCAATGTGTCTTGATCTTGGGTCAGCTTCTGGCCTTTGGCTTGTTTTTGGGCCTGCTCAAGACTGGCCGCCACTATCACTTTTCCGTTTTCAGTATAATAGACCGGAATGCGATGCCCCCACCAAATCTGGCGAGAAATACACCAGTCATGAAGATTGTTTATCCAATGAAAATAAATTTTGGCAAAACGCTCCGGCAATATTTTTATTTGGCCGCTTTTGACTGCCTGAAAAGCCAGCTCTTTGAGACTCTGGTTGCGACCGGGAATTTTTTTATCTACTGCTACAAACCACTGTTTGGATAAAAGCGGCTCAATAGGCGTCTGGCAGCGATAACAAACTGAAAGATTATTTTCCAAATCTTCTAATTTGACCAGTTGACCGGATTTCTCTAGATCTTTAAGCAAGGCCGCTCTGGCTTCAAGAGTTGTCAGTCCCTGATACTGGCCGCCTGAAGGCAAAATCTTGCCTTCTTCATCTATCAATTTGATAATTTCCAAACCATGCTTCAGGGCAAAATTATGGTCAATAGCACTATGCGCCGGCGTAACACCAATAGCCCCGGAGCCAAAATCTTTGTCCACTTCTTTGTCGGCAAAAACTTTGACCTTTAGCTTGTGGCCGGCTAGAGAGACCTCCAGCTCCTGACCGATATAGGCTTTGTATCTTTTATCATAAGGATTGACGGCCACGCCCGTGTCAGCCAACTTGGTTTCTGGTCTAGTGGTCGCTACCAGCAAAGACCCATATTGGATATAGTAAAGCTGAGCAATCTGAGGCTGATATTCCACTTCATCGTCAGCCAAAGTGGACTGACAACGCGGGCACCAGTTGACTATGCGTTCGCCCTGATAAATCAGCCCATCCTGATACATCTGAATAAAAGCCTGATTGACAGCCACTGACAAAGCATCGTCAAAAGTATAACGCTCACGCGACCAATCGCAGCTTGAGCCCATTTTTTTTATTTGCCGTCTGATATTGCCTTGGGAGTTGGCGACAAATTCTCTGACTCTGTCCAAAAATTTTTCCCTTCCTAACCGATGACGATCCGTGCCTTCTTTGGCCAAAATTTTCTCTACTTTGGTTTGAGTAGCAATAGAAGCATGATCAGTTCCCGGCAACCAAAGAGCTTGGCGGCCTTTGAGCCGCTGGTAGCGTATCATCAAATCCTCATAGGCTAACCCAGCTGCGTGTCCTAGATGTAAGACGCCGGTAGCATTGGGTGGCGGCATGGAAATAACAAAAGGCTGGCCGTCTTTAGGCAAATTATCAGGATTGAAAAAGCCGGATTTTTCCCAAAGGTCATAAATCCTGTCCTCGCACTGCTTAGGATCATAAGCTTTATCCATAACTGACAATTTTTCCGGCTCGGGCATAAAAAATTAAGAAAAAATGATTTTACGCTGATTATTATCCACTATTTCCAAATGCACCTTGATAGCATCTTTGGGCAAGTTGACAATTTTGTCAGCCCATTCAATAGCTACTATTATATTGTCATAATTAAGATAATCACCCAGCCCAATGTCAAAAAGGTCTTCTTGTCCCCGCAAACGATAACAATCAACATGAACAAATTTATTCACTTTTTTATAAGCAATATCATAAACTTTCAGCAGAACAAAAGTCGGGCTGTTTATTTCCTCTTTGATGCCAAGTGCCCGAGCCAGCGCTTTAACAAAAGCAGTTTTACCAGCCCCCAAATTGCCGCTTAGAGCTATCAACTCGCCGCCTTTGAGCGAAGACGCCAAATTTTTGGCTACTTTTTCCGTTTCTTGAAGATCTTTGACTATGTATTGTTTCATTTTGATTTTTTGTTTTATAATTTATACCTTTATTATACAATGACTAGCTGAATATAACAAAAACTAGCCTAGCCGCCAGTTGGACTGCACAGCCAAAGACAAAACTCGTCGGCCTTTGAGCACAGAAGAGGGTTGATGCAAATACTGATAATAAGCAGCCGTGGCGATCATAGCTGCATTGTCTCCGCTATACTTGACGTCTGGAAAGAAAAACGGCAATCTGCTTTGCCGGCACTTTTCAGCCAGAGACTGTTTGAGGTCTTGATTGGCTGACACTCCGCCCGATAGCATCAAAGATTTGACTCCCAGCCTTTTGGCGGCAGCCATTGACTTATAAGTTAAGACTTCAATTACAGCCTCCTGGAAAGAAGCGCAAATATCATTGATATCCTGTGCGCTGATATTTTTCTTTTTTTCCAAAGCATAGAGCACAGCAGTTTTTAGTCCAGCAAAAGAAAAATCAAAATTATTTTTGGTCAGCATTGGCCGAGGAAAATTATATTTACCAGCCTCTCCTTTTTGCGCCAGCTGGCTGACTATAGGCCCGCCCGGATAACCCAAGTTGAGCAGTTTGGCTACTTTATCAAAAGCTTCGCCAACAGCATCATCAAGCGTCCGGCCTATCAGCCGGTATCGGCTATGGCCTTTAATGAGTAAAAGTTCGCTGTGCCCGCCTGAAACCACCAAAGCCAAAGCCGGCAAATATTTTTTTTCATTTTTGACCAAGGCTGGATGGCTAAGCCAGTTGGAATAAATATGACCGGCAATATGGTTAACCGGCACCAGCGGCAGCTGATTGGCATAAGCCAGCGTCTTGGCCAGGCTCACTCCCAAAACCAAAGAAGTCACCAGTCCCGGACCAGCTGTCACTGCCAGACAATCAATGTCTTGAAGCTTTTTTTTGCCCAACAAGTTATCCAAAAGCGGTACCATAGCCTGCAAATGCTCCCGAGCAGCCAATTCCGGCACTACACCGCCATATTTATGATGCAGATAAGCCTGAGAATACAAAAGGCTTTTTTCTAATTGCAAAGCAGAGCCCCTGCCCTTTAAAACAGCCATCGCGCTTTCATCACAAGATGTTTCTATAGCCAATATTTTCATGATTGTTATTATAACAGATTGCTATATTTTGAGGAAAATATGACCAACTGTCAATATTGACCAATGAGCCAAAAAATGCAAAGATTTGATTGTTTTTTGTTCGTTGACAGCTCAAAGTATAATATCCTTCCCAAGAAAGGAGGTGAGCCATGATCAGCCAACGCGCCCCCATAATCTACGAAAACTCCAAAAGCGGCGATAACATTCCCTTGGTCGCTGCGCTAGCCTATTTACTTGCCTACCTGCCGTCGGTTTCCCAAGTTACTGTCTGCGAAACTTATAAGCCGCTGATATCCAAACGGAAAATAGAGCTGGTAAAAACCATGAATGAACTCCGGCTGACTATTTATCTTGACGACCAAGAACAAACTATCCAAATCCGCGGCAATAACTGCAGCACAAACGACGAAACTTTTTCCCAAGATATTGTCTCTTGTTTGACTGATCAAAAAAAACACCTCCAGACCAGGAAGCTTAAGATCACCGGATTAGCACTGCCAAACACTACTAAAACCGCGGCGCCAAAAAAGCCGCAGAAAGAGGCTATTGTGATGACCTCAACAGTCCCACCGCCGCCTTTACTTTCTGCCACCGAGACGCTTGCTTATCAAGCACTGATAGCTATCATCAACGCCAATGGTGGCTGGAAAAAACGAGAAGTAGTCATCAGGCAGCTCGGGCCCCAAATCAAAGCCTGGGCCAAGGAAAACAATCAATCTCACAATACTTGCCGGGTAGGCCTAGAAGGCCTGCGAGACAAAGGCCTAGTCATCGGCCTGCCCGAAGGCTCTGTCAAACCTAAGTCTTTCCTCGTCAAGAAAATTGATTCTCTGACTATGCCTAACAATACAGATAAGCAAAATAACTCTCCCTCTCGGGCAGCTGTATCTGGCTCTAAACCAATTCCGCCAGAAGCCATCAAGACCAGCCTCAAGGACGCTTTGGCTGAACTCGCTGATATTCTTCAGCTGGCCAGTGACAAAATCCGGCTAGTTGGCCGAATGCTTCCCTAGCTAGATAGAGCGCGGCTAAAAGCGCCAAACAAGCACCGGAGGAGAAGCAGCTTTGAGCATCGCCACTGACCAAAAAAGAGGGAGGCGCGTAGTCTTCCTCTTTCTTTTTATTGACAAAATATTAAATATATGCTATATTTATCGGTATTTTGTTCACGCTAGGCTTTGACAATCCAATCCAAAGGGAAGGTGAAAAAATGAGAACTGGAATTCTGGTTCATGGCTACCACTTGGACTGCTCCAATTGGTGGGAAGTGGTCTGGGGCAAACCCCCACATGAGCTCGGGCGTCTACCAGCAGCCGTACTGACTGCTCTCCGTTATGGAGCAGACCTGATAATCTGCGGAACAGGTGCGTCCGAAAAGGACGGACTAAAGGAGGGCGAGTATATTCGCCTTATTCTCCATGACATGTTTTTTGCTCTGAATAAGTTTGACGCTTTTCAAGGCATCAACCTCAAAACTCTCTTTGAGAGAGTGTTGCCAATAACCATATCGGAAACTGAGTCGCAAAACACGGCTCAGGAAATCGCCAACGCCGGTCAACTGTTTCAGCAAGCCGGTATAGAAAGGGTTTGGTTAGTATCAGACCCGGCTCACATTTCCCGTTGTCATCGGGACGCTCTAGCTCTCATAGACAGGGATCCGGATGCTTTCCCACCACGACGGGGACTCAATACCCACGCTTCGGATATCCCTCATGCGGGGACGGCCAAAGACGTGGCTATTGTCGAGCCACCTCATCGACCTGATCAGGTTGGTAGCAACCTGAACGAGGTTGTCAACCGTATTCTTGGCCTTGGCCAAGACCGAGCGGATTTTGTCAAAGAAATCGACCACCTGCTCCGCCAACGCGGAGTGTAAACAAAGCCCCCGTCTCAATGTCTAAACGACAAAGAGGCGGGGCTAATTTTTTTAAAAAACCTTAAATATTTTTTATTTCTCTTTCAAACTCGGGAAAATATTTTTTGATATCTTCCAAATCAAATTCTTTTAAAATACTTTCTTTTGGCTCGTGAGATAGTAAAAACATTATGGAGTCCAAAATCAATTGCTCAGCCGGCTGGGAGCCGTCTGTCAGCTCCAGCCAATAGTCTCGGCTCAAAGTCACTCGATAATCAACTTGGCCTATACTTACCAAAAACAAATATCGGCCTTGATAAGCGCCAATGGATTTTATTTTGACATTTTCCATAATGATGCTAATAATTACTAATAATATTCACTAAACCAAAAATATTATGCCCCGCAAAAAACTAATGCGCTTTGCCGAGCTTAAAAATTTTAACAATGTAGCGGAAAATAATCAAGCTGACGCCAAAGCTCGCCTGCAAAAATTTTTGGCTAAAAACAAAAATATTATTTTAGAACTAGGCTGCGGCAAAGGAGAGTATGCTTTGGCGCTAGCACAAAAATTTCCAAACAAAAAAATAGTGGGTATTGATATACAAGGAGAGCGGCTTTGGTTTGGCGCCAAAAGTGCTCAAGATAGAAAAATAACCAATGTATTTTTTCTACGCGAGCAAATAGAAAATATAGAAAATTATTTTAATCCCCATTCTATTTCTCAAATCTGGCTGACTTTTCCCGATCCCCAACCCAAAAAAAGACAAGCTAAAAAACGCCTGACCAGTGCCCGCTTTCTAAAAATTTATCAAAAACTCCTCAATAATAGAGATAGAGGATTAATTCATTTTAAAACCGATGATTATAAATTTTTCAAACATAGCCAGCAAAGCGTCCGATATTTTGGGGGTAAAATAATAGCAAAAAAATCTGATCTTTATTCAAATCAAAAAATACCCTCTCTACTGCAAATCAAAACCTATTATGAAAATAAGTATTTAGAAAAAGGCAAAAAAATATACTATCTCCAATTTTCTCTATAAATAGCCTGACTTTGCGCTACCTGGTTAAATATTGACATTTTATAGAAAACGTGTTATAATCCCCTATTAAACTAAAAATAGGCAAAAACTATGAAAAATTTGACTAAAATTATTTTGGCTCTTACCCTATTTAGCTTGGGCTTGTTTGCTTTTTCTCCTTGGTCAGCTGCCCAATCTCTGGCTATTACCCAAATTCAAACCACTGATTTTAAAAATAATACTGCCAAGGTAACTTGGGACAGCAACTATCCCAGTAAAGGCACTGTATTTTATAGCGACAACAGCCAAAACCTGGATCGCTCTATTGATTACCCGGTTTATGACTACAGCCATGTTAGTCTGCTTTCAGGATTAAAAGAAAACACTAGGTACTATTACAAAATAGTGGCCTATGATAGAGCTGGTCAAAGAGTGGAAACTTTTATCCAGACTTTTGAAACCAAAAACATGATTGATACTGAGCCGCCTACTTTGCTTTCTTTTGATCTGTTGCAAGTTACAGCCAATGCCGTAGCTGTCAATTATAAAAGCGATGAACCGGTTCGAGCCACGCTCTACTGGGGACCGCCTGACAACTTAAACCAAAAAAAGGTAATCAGCGGCTATAAAGACTCTGGCCCAATTTTTATCTACAACCTAAAAGCTGATGAGCGCTATCGCATCCGTCTAGAAATAACCGACAAGGCCGGTAACAAAGCACAAAAAGATGGCGTCTTCAATTTTAATACCAATAGTCCCATCCGAGACGGCAATGATTTTAGAATCTATGATGTCCAGCCGACCAATATCAATACTGATTATGTTTCCGATACTACGGCTACTATCAGTTGGAAAACAAATCTAGCCGCCCAAAGCTATATCCAGTACAGCGAAAGGTCAAATAGATACGGACAAAGAATCTATGCTCAAAACAGCGAATGGTCAACTATCCATCAAATAAAACTCACCGGGCTTAAACCCAATACCACCTACTACTTCAAAATCACTGCGGAAAAAAGTCTCTATAACAAAAGGACTGCCAGCCAGGAAATGTCTTTTACTACTTTGCCCAGCCAGACCCAAGGCCAAGTACTAGGAGAGAGAATCAGTAGCAATGGACAACCTAATAAACCGGTATTTGTCTATGGCCAGCCCCGCGCTTCTTTGGGGTTGGAGCAAGCCAAGGCCATTGAACTGAAAAATGCTCTAGACAAAAGATTGGGTAAATTCAGTGTCAGCCGAAATGACTGGTTCAAACTGGTCAATGCCTATGTCTATGGCGGCTACCCTATAGAATCCTTGGCTCAATGCGTCAAGTGGGGAGGAAAAACTGTCCATCCCAGCATTCCTTGGCAGGCTTGGCAAAATAGCTCTGATTACAAAAACTATATTAACCGCTAAATTAAACTAGTTTCCGCCCGGCATGCGCCGGGCGGGATTTTGTTTATAAAAAAGACAGGGCGCTCTCTGATGAGTGCGCCCTTTTTTGGTTCCCGAGGCCATGATGGCTTTGGGAGGTTGATGATGAGCTCGATTGGCTGCTGAAAGGACTGCTTGCCGGCAGATGAGAGGCATGAAGAATGTTACTCACCGGCACTTATATTCTATCGCATTTTATCTAAAGGCGTCAATATGTTAAAATAAATACACTTAAAATACTAATAATATGTCATTTTTGAAAAATTTAAACTGGCGTTTTGCCGCCAAAAAATTCGCTGCTGACAAGCCTCTAGCTGAAGAGTCTTTGCATAAGATACTCAAAGCTATTCAGTTGGTGCCTACTTCTCGAGGACTACAACCTTTTCATGTTTATGTAATAGACAATCATGCCTGGAAAAATAAATTAAAGCCCATAGCCAATGATCAAAGCCAGCTTGACGGCTGCGCTTATCTGCTGGTATTTTGCGCCCTTGTCGGCCGAACAGCTCTGTTGAAAAGAGCGGACAAGTATGTCGAACTCACCGCCGACAAACAAAAACAAAAAATAAGCGAGCTGACTTCCCTGAGTGTCGCTACCCAAAACACTGTCAGCAAAAAAACCGATCAAGAGCTGGAAATTTGGGCCCTAAGACAAGCCTATATTGCCCTGGGCTTTGCTCTGGCCGCAGCCGCTGAACTAAAAATAGACTCTTGTCCTATGGAAGGGTTTAATAGAAAAGAAATGGATATTGCCCTCCAACTGCCTGCTTGGCAAAAATCGCAAGCACTACTAGCTCTCGGTTACCGATCAGAAGAGCCCAAGTATCCCAAAATACGCTTTCCTGAAAACGATCTATTTACTTATTTATAAAAACAAAAAACGCTGCGGATTTTCCACAACGTTTTTTGTTTTCTTAATTTGAAAAAATTAAGCTTTTCTTACTTGAGTGGCAGCTGGTCCTTTCGGAGTGTCAGACACTTCAAAAGTAACCTGGTCGCCCTCACGCAAATCACTGAAAGAAACTCCATCCAACTCGTTGGCATGGAAAAATAAATCCTTGCCTTCGCCTTCTGGGGTGATAAAGCCAAAATTCTTATCAGTGATGAGCTTTTTGATCATTCCTTGCATAATGTAGAAATAAAGTGAATTAAGACGATATAGAAGCTTGAAATTCGACTTTATTTCTAAACTTGCTATATGCTAACAAACAAAGCTGTTCTGGCGCCAATTACTCAGCCGCCAACTGATCCTTGTTTATTCAAGGCTAATACTAGTATATTTACAAGAAAATGTCAATATCCTAGACATAAGCTTGGATATAAAAAATTCCGGCCGGCCGGAATAAATTATAATATAAAATTGGTGACCCCACAGGGAATCGAACCCTGGTTGCCAGGATGAAAACCTGGTGTCCTAACCACTAGACGATGGGGCCAAAAATTTCCATAAGGAAAAATTAAAACGAAACTATAATAAACAAAATTAACAAAAAAGTCAAGGCAAAAACTATTCCACCGTCACGCTTTTGGCCAAATTCCTAGGTTTATCTACATCCAAACCTTTGCTATCAGCAATATAATAAGCCAAGAGCTGCAAAGGAACAACATTGATAATCGGCGATAATTGTGGCAAACTGTCAGGTACTTCAATCAAATAATCGGCTAATTTAGCGATGATTTTATCCCCTTTATTAGCCAAGGCAATTATTATTCCTTGGCGAGCCTTGACTTCTTCAATATTGCTGACTATTTTGGCTGACAAATTATTTTTGCTGGCCAAAAAAACCACCGGCATATTTTTATCAATCAAGGCAATCGGACCATGCTTGATTTCAGCAGCTGGATAGCCCTCGGCGTGGATATAAGAAATCTCCTTGAGCTTGAGCGCTCCTTCCAAAGCTACCGGAAAATTAAAACCTCGCCCCAGATAAAGAAAATTGCGACTGTCCTTAAACTGCTCAGCGATTTTTTTTATAACTGGCGCCAAGGCCAAAGCTTGGGAAATCTTTTCCGGCAAGTTGGCCAGTTGGCTGATAATCTTTTTATCCACTACCAGCTTCTTTTGCTGAGTAAAATACAAAGACAAAAGGGTCAAAGCTGCTACCTGCGAAGTAAAAGCCTTGGTAGAAGCTACACCGATTTCCGGACCGGCATGCAGATAAATACCCGAGTCAACTTCTCGGCTGATGCTGGAACCGACTACATTGACTACGCCCAAAGTCTCAATGCCTTTGGACTTGGCCTGGCGCAAAGCAGCTAGAGTATCGGCGGTTTCTCCTGATTGGGAAATCACTATCAGCAAATCATCTTGATAAAGCAAAGGATCACGGTAGCGAAACTCGGAAGCATAATCCACCTCGGTCTTAATTTGGGCAATTGACTCCAGCAAATGCTTGCCGATAAGAGCACTATGCCAGCTGGTGCCGCAAGCGCTGATGATAATTCGGTTTATTTTTTTTAAATCTGTTTTTAAGCTCAATTTTGCCTGATGGTTCTTTATTCGACCGGCCAAAGTATTGGCAATAGACTGGGGCTGCTCAAAAATTTCTTTAAGCATGAAGTGCTTGTAGCCTTTTTTCTCTATCTGATCTACTGTCCACTTTATTTCTTCGATTTTTTTATCCAGAATCTGGCCGGCAGAATTTTTTATTTGATATCCGCCGGCTGTCAAAATCCCTATTTCTCCATCGCTGAGATAAATTACTTTTTTGGTATGAGCCAAAATAGCCGGCACATCAGAAGCAACCAATATTTCGTCTTTGCCTAGACCAATAACCAAAGGCGAACCCTTTCTGGCCACAATGATTTTTTCCTCTTTTTGAGACAAAACCGCTAGCCCGTAAGCTCCAATCAATAATTGCAGAGCTCGGCGCAAGGCTTTTTCAATATCGCCTTGATGAAATTTTTCTATCAGATGCGCGACGATTTCTGAGTCAGTTTCAGAAACTATCTTGTGTCCTTCTTTAACTAACAACTCTTTCAGGGCTTGATAATTTTCAATAATACCATTATGGACAATGGCGATTTGGCCTAAACAGTCAAAGTGGGGATGGGAATTTATGACACTGGGCTCACCATGAGTAGCCCAGCGGGTATGAGCAATGCCAATTCGGCTTTGAGAAAAATCTCGGACAGCGAGGTCTTTTTCCAGCTGGCTGATCCTGCCTTTATTTTTGACTAGCTCTAAGCCAGCCGCTGTTTGCAGACAAATCCCGGCGCTGTCATAGCCTCGGTATTCCAATTTTTTCAGTCCCGAGATTAAAATCGGACTGGCTGATTTCTTGCCAATATAGCCGACTATACCGCACATAATTATTAAAATTTATTTTTCTGTAAATGAATAATATAACAAAAATAATTAACTGCCGGATGAATAAGCGTGGCCAAAATTATAGCTACAAGCAGCTTGTCCCAGCTGATAGGAACATAAAAGCTGGCCAAAACACCAGCGCCTATTACCCAATCTATCTGGTCATAAGGAAACCAAGGGTGGCCGGGCATAATGCCAAGGCGTCTTTTGATAAAACTGCGAATTGCATCGCCCAAAATCGCTCCTGCGCCCAAAAGCAAGCCCCAAAGCCAAAAATTTATTTGGCTGTAATCAAAAAAGGCATAGGCAAAAATCACCTGCTTAACTTGCCAATAAGCTAGCAGCCAAGCAGCCAGTAGTCCGAAAAAAAGACCCCGCCAAGTCTTGTGAGATCCCAAAAGCGGCCGGCTCCTAAAAGTCAGGCCAAAATCTAAAGGATAATTTAAAAAAGGAATAAACTTGGATAAAGAAGCAGCCATATTGGCGGCACCGGCCGGCAAAAATAGCCAAATAAGAGACAAAAAATATTCTAACATCCAGTATTAATTAATAAACAATATTAAAGTAATAATACCAGCATTATTCAATAAAAACAATAAATCTGTTATAATAAAACTAGGCAATTAAAAAGAAAAATATGGTAGAGCAAAAAACAACTGCCCAGCCGGCCGACAAAACAACGGCGAGCCAAAGCAGCGGCGCAGTTAACCAAAAAAAAGTCTTTGGCAAAAGCGAAATGCTTGACGCCGGCAATATACTAAAAAATATGCTGGGACTGTCAGTGGGCGATATGGTCGGAGACTTGGGAGCTGGTGGCGGTCTGTTTACTGTCCAAGCAGCCAGACTAGTAGGCGATCAAGGCCAGGTCTATGCCGTAGACATCCTAAAAACTGCTCTATCTGATATTGATTCCCGCGCCCGCATGAGCGGACTGCACAACATCAAAACTGTTTGGAGCAATTTGGAAGTAGTAGGTGCCTGCAAAATCAATCCAAATAGTCTGGATTATGTTTTATTGGTCAATGTCCTGTTTCAGTCAAAAAAACATCTGGAGATAATCAGCGAGGCCGCTCGCTTGATCAAGTCCGGCGGTAAAATGCTTATTATAGATTGGGATGAGACCAAATCAGCTTTTGCCCCCACCAATGAGCTCCGCGTCAGCGCCGAAAGATTAATCGCCTTAAGCCAAGGCCTGGGATTCTCCCTGGATCAACAGTTCAAGGCCGGGCAATACCATTTTGGCCTGATATTTACTAAAGATAAAAGCTAAAGCAACAAAAACAGTACTAAGACCAGTTTAGAAAAAACCCGGGTTGACTAGTATTGTTTTTTTATCTAACATACTGGTATAGTTAAAAAATAATATGGATCTAAGTAAACTTTTTTCTCTATCTTATCTATTTGAGCGCTATCCAGAAGCGGGATTTTCCTGGCCTTTGCGAATAGCCCTGCTTTTACTTTTTGGCGGCGCTTTGGCCGTAGCGATTTACGGACACAAGGTCAAAGTCCAAGGACCGCTAAAAAAATTCTGGCAAAAAATGCTGGTCTGGGGCTGGACCAGTTCACTGATCGGATTTTTATTACTGACATTTAGGGAAAGTCGCGCTCTTTATCTAAGCGCTCGTTTCTGGCTCTTGCTCTGGGTGCTTGTTGTCTTGGCCTGGCTAGTAATGAACTTGATATACCTAAAAAAGAAAGTACCGGCCAAAGAAGAACTAATCAAGCAAAAAGAAGAATTCGATCGCTGGCTGCCCAAGAAAAAATAATTTTTAAAAAACAAAACAGGCTTAAATCCGCAAAGGAAAGGCCTGTTTTTATGAACAAAAAACAAAGAAAAAAAATAGGAAAGCAAGGCGAGCAAATCGCTCTAAAATACTACCAGCAAAAAGGCTGGCAAAAAATAGCTCAAAACTGCCGCTCACGATCCGGAGAGCTAGATCTATTGCTTCAAAAAAACGGCCGAATCCTGGTGGTAGAAGTAAAAACCAGGCAAAGCTTGACTCTGGGCTGGGGAGAAGAAAGTGTTGATGATAAAAAACTGGAAAAAATCCGATTAACCTATGAAATAATAAGGCGACAAAGATCTCTGCCTGAATTTTTCCAGCTGGAAATCTGTGTTATTTATCTAAAAAACAAAAAAGCGCTGATAAAAATATTTCCTATTTAACTTGACTAAGTGAGGCAAATAGAGTATATTATATTATGTTAGGGTTAGTTTGCTAAAGTAGACTAGCTCTTTTTTATAAGATAAACAACTAAACAATGGCTCAAAATAATCTAGCTGCCGCCATCAAACTGGTCTGCGAAGAAAAAAACCTAAGCGTAGAATCAGTCATCGCCGCTATTGAAGCGGCTCTGGCCGCGGCTTATCGCAAGGAATTCGGCGCCAAAGATCAAAACATCAAAGCTGTTTTTAATGCTGACAACGGCCAAACAGCTATTTTTGACGTCAAAACAGTAGTAGAAAATGTGGACTTAGAAGAACAGGAAAAACTGGTAGAAGAACAAAGACAGCGCAAAGAAGAGGGCGAAGAAATCCCCGAGGAAGAATTGATAAAAAAATTCAATCCCCGCTCGGAAATAATGATCACCGATGCCCAGCAAATCAATCCCGAATACAAAATCGGCGACATTATTGAAACCAAGCTGGAAGTACCGGAAGAATATGGTCGCATGGCCGCCCAGACTGCCAAACAGGTAATAGTGCAAAGGTTAAGAGAAGCAGAACGCGACAATATCTTTTCCCTATACAAAGACAAGGAAGGCGAACTGGTTTTGGGTACTATCCAAAGAAAAGAAGGCCGCCGCTTTATAGTGGACTTAGGTCAAGCCAGTGGCATACTGCCGCCAGAAGAGCAGATAAAAAGAGAAGGCTACAACATCGGCACTCGCCTCAATTTTTATATTGTAGAAGTAAAAATGGGCAACAAGGGCCCGGAAATAATTTTGTCTCGCACGCATCCGGAAATAGTCCGCGAACTTTTTGCCAATGAAGTGCCAGAAATCGCCGCCGGCACAGTAGAAATAAAAGGCATTGCCAGAGAAGCCGGCTCACGCTCAAAAATCGCCGTCCATAGCCAAGAAGAAAATATTGATCCGGTTGGATCATGCGTCGGTCAAAGAGGATCACGAGTGCAAACGGTCATCAATGAATTGGGCGGCGAAAAAATAGATATTATTGAATGGAACGACGACCCTAAAATATTCATCGGCAACGCGCTATCACCGGCGGAAATCAAAGAAATCGAAATAAATGAAGAAGAAAAAAACGCTACAGTCAAAGTGGGAGAAGATCAGCTCTCTCTAGCCATAGGTAGAAACGGACAAAACGCCCGCCTAGCGGCCAAACTGAGCGGTTGGAAAATTGACATTGTTTCTTTTGAAAAAGGTAAGCCAGTCTCAGTTGAAGAAGGCGGCGAAGAAAAAAAACCAAGTGAAGCAGGAGAAAAAGATGAAGCAAAAGAAGAGGTTGGAGAACCAGAAAAAAAGACCCCGAAAAAATCCAAAAAATCTCAAACTAAAAAAGAATAATTAACCAATCAAAAATTATGAACGCAGTATTTTTTGCCATTATAAGCGGCCTAGTATCTATCCTGTTTGGCGTTGTGCTTATCAAACGAATAAGTAAAAAACCGGATGGCGACGACAAAATGAAAGAAATTGCTTTAGCCATTCAAACTGGCGCCAAAGCCTACCTGCTCCGTCAATATAAAACTATCTCCTATCTAGCAATTGCCTTATTTATAATTCTTGGCTTTGCTATCAACTGGTCCACAGCTCTGGCCTTTATTATCGGCGCTGTTTTATCAGCTTTGGCCGGTATTATTGGCATGAATGTCTCGGTCAAGACCAATGTTCGCACAGCCGAAGCTGCCAAATACGGAATTGGCGCTGCTTTCAAGCTGGCAGTGCTGGGTGGAGCTGTTACCGGTATGCTGGTAGTCGGACTAGCCTTGTTGGGAGTAGCCGGACTCTTTGCCCTGCCTTTTATTGAAGTACAGCACCTGATAGGCTTGGGATTTGGCGGCAGCTTGATATCGGTCTTTGCTCGACTGGGCGGAGGTATTTTTACCAAAGCCGCTGATGTCGGCGCTGACTTGGTCGGCAAAATAGAAGCCGGTATTCCCGAAGACGATCCTCGCAACCCAGCCGTGATTGCTGACAACGTCGGCGACAATGTGGGTGACTGCGCTGGCATGGCAGCCGACTTATTTGAAACTTATGCTGTTACTCTGGTAGCCGCGATGTTTTTGGGATTTTTACATTTCAAAGGAGTAGAGAATGCGGTGCTTTATCCTCTGGCTCTGGGAGCAATATCAATATTTTCCTCTTTAATTAGCCTGCTCTTTATCCGTTTGCCCAAAAAACAATCTTTGGAAGAAATAGAAAAAAAAGGCACTATTATGAAAGCTCTCTACAAAGGGCTACTAGTTGCTGGACTGCTATCGGCTGGCGGATTCTACTTAGTGACCAAAAACATGATGTCCGATCTTATCAGCGCTTCCGCCAATGATATTTTCTATTCTAGCTTGGTGGGCTTGGTAGTGACTGCTTTGATAGTTTTTATTACCGAATACTATACCGCTACCAAATACAAACCAGTCAGATCCATTGCCAAGGCTTCAGAAACCGGCCATGGCACTAATATTATCCAAGGCCTGGCTGTCAGCATGAAATCCACTGCTTGGCCTATACTAGTGATAGTAGCTGGTATTATTGCTGCTTACCTTTTTGCCGGACTATACGGCATTGCCATTGCTGCTATGAGCATGCTTAGCTTGACCGGTATCATTGTCACTATTGATGCCTATGGCCCGATTACCGACAATGCCGGCGGTATAGCCGAGATGTCCAACTTGCCCAAAGAGATTCGCGACATTACCGATCCTCTGGATGCAGTCGGCAACACCACCAAGGCCGTAACCAAAGGCTATGCTATTGCCTCAGCTGGACTAGCGGCACTGGTTCTCTTTAGCGCTTATACCGAAGACTTGCTTGCCAAAAATATAGACCTTAGCTTCCAACTAGACAATGCCTATGTTATTGCCGGCTTATTTATCGGCGGCCTACTTCCTTATATATTTGCCGCTCTGTCTATGGAAGCGGTCGGTAAAACCGCCGGATACGTAGTCAAAGAAGTACGACGCCAATTCAAAGAAAAACCAGGAATAATGACTGGCAGTGAAAAACCAGATTATGGCGCTACTGTTGATATTGTCACCAAAGGAGCGCTCAAACAAATGATAGTGCCGGCACTGATCCCGGTTTTGGTGCCAGTGCTTATCATGTTGATTTTCCAAAGCAATGGCTGGCTAGTTTTGGGCGGCGTTTTGGTAGGCTCTATAATCACCGGAATTTTTGTGGCTATTTCCATGACTTCCGGCGGTGGCGCTTGGGACAATGCCAAAAAATATATTGAAAGCGGCAATCACGGCGGCAAGGGCTCAGAAGCTCATAAAGCAGCTATTACCGGTGATACAGTCGGCGACCCTTACAAAGATACAGCCGGACCGGCCATCAATCCAATGATCAAAATTCTCAATGTGGTTGCTTTGCTTCTAATCGCTGTCTTGCTATAAGTATTTTATTATTTTCCCCCTCCCGCCCGCCTCGCCCTGCGAATGCAGTGGCGGGCGGGCGGATTTTTTTCTCAAAGAGCCCTTTATTTACAATTGACTGACAAAACTATTTTGGCTATACTGCCACTAATTGTCTTAAAAATTCAAATTTATGCAAATAACTAAAAAAGAACTAGAAAAATCCCAAATAGAGTTGGCCATTGAACTAAGTGAAGAAGAAGTCCGGCCGCAGCTGGAAAAAGCTGCTCAAGCTCTATCAGCTCAACAAAAAATCCCCGGCTTTCGACCGGGTAAAGTACCCTATGATTTGGCAAAAAATAAATTTGGGGAAATGACTATTTATCAAGCCGCCCTTGACGCTATTATCAACGACAGTTTTTATAAAGCCATAATCAGAGAAAATCTAGAGACAGTTGGTCAGCCAAAAATTGATGTAGAAAAAATAGCCCCGGGTAATCCAATAATCTATAAAGCTACAGTGTCTATTTTGCCCAAAGTGGTCCTAGGTCAATGGACGCAAATTCAAATTCAAAAAAATAAAGTCGAAGTAAAAGAGGAAGACCTAGCTAAAACCATAACCCAGCTACAAAGCATGCGCGCCGAAGAAAAGCTAGTTGACCGAGCAGCCAAAAATGGCGACAAAGTAGAAGTTGACTTTGAGGTGCTGATAAACAAAGCAGTGATAGAAGGCGGCAAAAGTCAAAAATATCCTCTGATTATAGGAGAAAAACAAATGATACCTGGCTTTGAAGAGCAACTAATAGGCCTCAAAGCTGGTGATAAAAAAGAGTTTGAACTCAAATTTCCAGAAAAATATTTTCAAAAAAATTTGGCCAATCGTCTGGCTACTTTTAAAGTGACTTTAGCAGCTGTCTATCAGAGAAATCTAGCGGAAGCAAATGATGATTTTGCCAAAAAACTAGGCTTTGATAATTTGGCAAAATTAAAAGAGCAACTGCAAGAAAATATCAAACAAGACAAGGAAAATAAAGAAAACCAGCGCCTGGAAACAGAAATTATCAAAGAGCTGATCAAAATTTGCCAAATAGGCGAACTGCCGGAAAACCTGATTGATAATGAAATCCATAAAATGATCCATGAGCTGGAACACAATATCAGCCGCCAAGGTATGGACATGGCCGGCTATCTCAAGTCTCTCAACAAAACCCACGATGACCTCCATCAAGATTTTCGAGCCCAAGCCATAGAAAGAGTGCAGGCTGCTTTGATCTTCAAGCAAATTGCCAAAGAAGAAAAAATCCAAGCAAGCGAAAGCGAAGTAATGGCGGAAATAAAAAAACAAGAAGATTTTTACCGGCAAATCAACAATGCTCAAGCTCTACAAAATATCCAAAACCCTCTTTACAAAAATCAAGTTGCTTCCTCGCTGATAAACAGCCGAATTATCACTCGCCTAAAACAGGATATTATCAAATAAATACTTGGCTCTGGCTTTGGCAAAAAGGCAAAAAATGCTATAATTTCACCATACTGCTTGAAGAATAGCCCGCCAAACAAAACAAGCTTAATCTCATATGTACAAAAAAGAATTAACCATTGCCAAAAAAGCCGTTCTACAAGCCGGCGCTATGCTCAAAAAAGAATTTTTAAAGAAAAAAAATCCGTCTTTGCAATTTAAAAAAAACAACGAAAGAGTAACTGCCTATGATAAAAAAGCGGAAAAAATTATTTTGAGTATCTTAAAAAAAGAATTTCCCAACTATCAAATACTGTCTGAAGAAGGCGGAGGTAATAAAAATCCAAATGATCTTTGCTGGGTAATAGATCCCTTAGATGGCACTACCAATTTTACTATTAACCATCCTCTATTTTGTGTAGCCATTGCTCTATTTAAAAAAAATGAGGTAGTCTTGGGAGTAATTTATAATCCTATTCTTGATGAGCTTTATTGGGCTATAAAAGGTCAAGGCGCTTTTAAAAACAAACAGCGCTTGAAAGTGTCTAAACAAAAAGATTTGAAAAAATCCGTTTTGACCTACTGCCACGGATCAGGGGAAAAAAATACCCAAAAAGCCTATAAGCTCTACCAGCGCTTTCACAATCTTTCCCGCCACTGCCGCCATTTTGGCTGTACTCAGCTGGAATTGGCCATGGTAGCTGCTGGTAATACTCAGGCTCATCTGGTAAGTGGTGGAAAAATCTGGGATATAGCTGCCGGCGCCCTAATAGTCAAAGAAGCTGGCGGAACAGTGACTGATTGGCAAAATCGCCCTTGGAACAAAAAATCTAGTAGTATTTTGGCGGCTCCTAGCCAAATACAGCGCCAATGCCTGCGGGAATTAAAAAAACTGAAGTTGAGCTGATAGCATTGACTTTTTAGCTTATTTCTATATAATAGTTATGCTGAAATTCAAGCGAGTGTAGTTCAGTTGGCTAGAACGTTTCCTTGCCAAGGAAAAGGTCGCCGGTTCGAATCCGGTCACTCGCTCCATTAAAATAAAAAATCTGGAAAAGGTCGTCCAGCCCTTCGCGAAGGGCTGGATCACTCGCTCCAGTACTTTTCGACAGGCTCCGGCTGGCGAAGAATGCCTCCAAATAAATTCCTGAGCTTACGAGAGATTGTAGTCGGAGGACTACATTTTATTTTTGCCGGCGTGGTGCCCCGCTAGTCAGCGGGATCTTCGTCTCGCTACGCTCGACTACGAGAATGGTGCATTGATAATAATACTTTAAAAACTAAAACTTTAATTCACACTTCATAATGCTAAGCCGGCGTGGTGGAATGGTAGACACGCAGGACTTAAAATCCTGTACCCATTGGGTGTGTCGGTTCAAGTCCGACCGCCGGTACCAAAATTTACTCAGCAAAAAAACAACCCAGCCCTTCGCGAAGGGCTGGGTTGTTTTTTATTTTCTGATGGAGGCCACGGGCGGAATCGAACCGCCGAATAAAGGTTTTGCAGACCTCTGCCTTACCACTTGGCTACGTGGCCTTGTTTTTCTTTGTTTTTATCTTGCAGGCCTCTGCCTGGCCCCTGTCCCGTACTTGTGACGGGAACGCCAGCTACTTGGCCTTATTTTCCCTAAGAAACAAAAAAGCTCCTAAAATTTAGCAGATTTTACAAATATTTTCAAGGCACTTAAAACTTTATTTTATCCTCCAAAAATGCTACAATCACCCTACAAATATGTCAAAAAAACAGGAAAAATTAGTATTAATTGACAGTCATGCCCTACTCCATAGGTCCTGGCATGCCATCCCGCCTTTAAACACCAAAGACGGCCTGATGGTCAATGCTGTTTTTGGCTACAGCTCATTGCTCTTAAAAATAATTCAAGAACTAAAACCAGATTATATTATTGCCACCTTTGACTTGGCGGAAAAAACTTTTCGCCATCAGAAATACTCAGACTATAAAGCCCAGAGAGTCAAGCAGGCTGATGAATTTTATAATCAAATCCCTTTGGCTTACAAAGTGCTGGAAGCATTTTCTATACCCATTATCAGCCAATCGGGATATGAAGCTGATGATATCATCGGCACTATTACTGAAGAAGTTTGCCAAAAATACCCCCATATTCAAACCACTATCATCACCGGGGATTTGGATACTCTACAATTAGTCAACGATAAAGTAAAGGTTTTTACTTTAAAAAAAGGCCTAAGCGATACCATTACTTATGATTTGACCGCCGTCAAAGAACGCTATGGTCTAAACCCTGGCCAATTAGTAGATCTCAAAGCTATCCAAGGAGATGCCTCTGACAATATCAAAGGAGTAAAGGGTATAGGCGAAAAAGGAGCCAATGATCTTATTAGACAATTTGGCTCTTTGGAAAATCTTTATCAAAAAATAGAAAAAGCTGATCTAAAAGAAAGAACCAAGCAACTGCTTTTAGAACAGAAAAAGGAAGCTTTTGCCAGCAAAGAACTTTTGACTATAGTCAAAGACGTTCCTTTAAATTGGCAATTAGAAACTGCTCGCTTTGAAAATTTTGATCCAGAAAAAGTCTATCAAATTTTTCAGGAATTGGAATTTAGATCTCTGATTAACAAAATTCCTCAGCAAAGCGCTATTTTAAACTCTCAAAATCAAGACTTAAAAATAAATGACGCTAATTATAAAATAATTGCTGATCAAAAAAGTCTAACTGATTTTTTGGCCGAATTAAAAAAACAAAATATTTTTGCTCTAGATAGCGAAACTTCCGGCTTGGATGTTTTGCAAGCAGAAATTTTGGGCTTGTCTTTTTCCTGGCAGGAAAAAAACGGCTATTTTATAATTCTCCAAGAGGAAAAATTCCGCGCTTTAGCTCTTAAAGAATTAAAGCCTGTTTTGGAAAATCCGCAAATAACTAAAATCGGTCATAACCTCAAATTTGATTACAAGGTTTTAAAAATTTTAGGAATTGATCTCCAGGGCATTATTTTCGACACTATGCTGGCTGCTTATCTGATAAACTACAGCCGTGGCCTGAAATTGGAAGAACTGGCTTTTAGTTATTTGGGCTACAAAAAACTAAAATTAGCCGATCTCCTGGAGGAAAAACCTAAAGGAAAAAAAGAAATAAAAGTCAGCGATATATCCATGGATAAATTGGCTTGGTATGGCGCTGAAGATGCTGATATTACTTTTAGGCTTTATCAAAAAATTCTACCCCTTTTAAAAAGCAATAAAAATTATGACCTTTTGCTAAAAATGGAAATACCGCTACTGCCGGTTTTAGCAGAAATGGAATTAGCCGGCGTAGCCCTAGATTCCACTTTTTTGAAAAAAATGTCCAAAGAGTTTGATAAAGAAATAAAAAATCTGAACAAAAAAATATATCAGCTAGCCGGACGAGAGTTCAATATTGCCTCCCCTCTGCAACTAAAAGAAATATTATTCAATGATTTGAAAATCAATCCTCAGGGAATCAAAAAAACCAAAACCGGACTTTCCACAGCTGCCTCTGAACTGGAAAAAATGAGAAAAATCCATCCAATAATCAACTTAATTAGCGAGCATCGAGAATTAAGTAAATTGCAGTCAACTTATATCAAAGCCCTCCCCCAAATAGTCAACAAAAAAACTCAAAGAGTCCATACCAACTTCAATCAGACTATCACTGCTACTGGTCGCTTATCTTCTTCTGATCCTAATTTACAAAATATCCCTATCCGAACTGCTTTAGGTAGGAAAATACGTCGCGCTTTTGTCGCTCCTGACAAGCACGTCCTTCTCTCGGCTGACTATTCCCAAATTGAACTGCGACTGGTAGCCGCTCTTTCTCAGGATCCCAAAATGATAGCTAGCTTTAAAAAGGGCGAAGACATTCATGCTCGGACTGCCGCCGAAATACACAAGATAGCTCTAGAGGATGTTAGTAAAGACATTCGTCGGACTGCCAAAGAAATTAATTTTGGCATTTTATACGGCCTAGGATCTTTGGGTTTATCGCAAAGAACTGACTTAAATAGAAACGAAGCCAAAGAATTTATTGAACGCTATTTTTCCATCTACAAAAAAATAAAAATTTATATTGAGCAAACCAAAAACTTTGCCCGCCAAAACGGCTACAGCCAAACTATTTTTGGTCGGCGGCGATATTTGCCAGATATCAATTCGTCCATGCCTATGCTCAGAGCCGCTGCCGAACGTATGGCAATAAATATGCCTGTCCAAGGCACAGCTGCTGATTTGATGAAATTGGCAATGGTAAAAATATATCAAGGCTTGCCAAAAATCAGCCAAGCTTCTAAGATAATTCTACAAGTTCATGATGAATTAGTTTTGGAAGTTCCCAAAAAAGACCTAAAAGCAGTGGCTCTTCTGGTTAAAAACACTATGGAAAATATTCACCAATTACCCGTACCCCTATCAGTTGATCTAGAAATAGGCCAAAATTGGGGCGAGTTGGAAAAATATGATTTGTAAATTATAGATAAAATAAAATGCTGTTTTTTTACTACGGCGAAGATAATTTTAGAGCCAGGGAAAAAGCCCTGGCTATTGCCGCCAAATTCAAAGAAAAAATAGACCCTAGCGGCCAAAACGTCTGCTACTTGGACGGAGAAAATCTGACTGCTGCTGATTTTTTTCCTGCTGTTTCCAGCGCTGGCTTTTTGGCAGAAAAAAAGCTAATAATCATCAAAAATATTTTTGCCAATAAAAAACTGACTAACTGGCAGGATGATCTGCTGACTTTTTTAAAAAAACAAAAAAACAGCGTTGAAGAAAACTATTTGATTTTTTTGCAAGACAGCAAGCCGGACAAACGCAGCAAACTCTACAAAACTTTATCAGCCCTGAAATTTGCCGAAGAATTCAACCCGCTTAGTCCCCTGGAGCTGAAAAAATGGATAAGCAATCGGCTAGAAAAACAAAACAAAAAAATCAGCCCTGACGCCCTGTCGCTTTTAGTTGCTTTTGTTGGCAGCGACCTCTGGCAAATGAGTCAAGAAATAGACAAGCTAGTCAACTATACCGATAAAGAAATAAATAGTGATGATATCAAAAAAATAGTCCAAGCCAAAATAGATGACAATATTTTTTCACTGATTGATGCCTTGGGCAAAAAGGATAAAGCTTTGGCTCTCAAGCTCTTGGAAGAAAAACTGGATTATGGCACTAGCCCTCAATACATCCTGGCAATGATCGCCCGTCAATATCGTCTGCTGATAAAAACCAAAGAGCTTACCGGCCAAATCAAATACAGCGGCGCGCTAATCCAGGTTTTAAAAATCCCCAAGTTTGCTGCTGACAAAGCTCTAGAGCAAAGCCGGCTCTACCAAGCAGACGAGCTGAAAAAAATCTATGGCCAACTGCTGGAGTTAGATGAAAAATTCAAATCCGGCCAAGGCCAGGAAAAAATCCTGTTTGCCAAGATGATTAACCAATTATAAAACCAGCCCTAACTAGGGCTGGTTTTCTATTAGAATTTATTTTTTATCTTCGGCTTTAGCTGGAGATTTTATTTCTTTGATAGAGGCGCCGGATTTTTTAAGCATTTGGGCAAATCTGGCCTTTTTACGATTAGCGGTATTTTCTTTGAGTATTTTGACCTTAACTGCTTTATCAATGGCTTTTTGCAAAGCATGCATCAAGCTATTGGCCTCATCTTTGAGTGTGCCTTTGGTAGCAGCTTTTTGGCCACGTTTGATGATTTCCTTGATATTTCTTTTAACCAAAGCATTGCGCTCGGTGCGTTTGACAGTCTGGCGAAGATGCTTAATGGCTGATTTCTTGTTTGGCATAAATTATAGTTGCTGATAAATAATATTAAGACTTTGGGGATATTAACATATTTTACTGGTTTTTGTCAATGGCAAAAACAAAGAAATAATTAAAGTTATTTTATTGATTCTTCTCCCAAGCCCACTGATTAATCCTGCTTATCGCCTCGGCTGGGTTTATTCTGGATTTGGCCAGAGACACAGGACTGACTTTGGCAAAAGGCAAAGCATCTTGAATTTTAAAATCACCTATAGCTGTCCGGCGCAAATCAGCCAGAAGCGCCCCTGTGCCCAAAGCTTCTCCCAAATCATGAGCCAAAGAGCGGATATAGGTGCCAGCTGAGCAGCTTATTGACAACTCCAATTTTGGATAAACAAAGCTTTTTATTTTCAAATCATATATTTCTATATCCGTGGCCGGCCGGACAATTTTTTTGCCGGCTCGAGCTAGCTGGTGCAGCTTTTGGCCTTGGATTTTTTTGGCCGAATAAGCTGGTACAATTTGTTTTTGCTGTCCCAAGAATTTTTTTAAAGTTTGCTCCAGGTCAGAGCAGCTGAATTTTTTGGCTTTTTCATTTATCTCTACCCTACCTTCCAAATCATAGGTGTTTGATCTCTGGCCAAAGACAATATCAGCCTGATAAGTTTTGGGCAAAATATGAAACCAATCCAAAAGGCGAGTAGCTCTTCCAGAGGCCAGAATCATCAGTCCGCTAGCCAAAGGATCGAGCGTACCAGCAAAGCCCACTTTTTTTATTTGCAAAGCTTGACGCAAAATAGATACTGCTTTAAAAGAATGCTCGCCTTTAGGCTTATCCAGAAGATAAAGACTAGACTGAGAATCCTCCAGAATTGCCGCTAGCCGGCTGCTTTTGAAAAGCTGGGGCTGATAAGGTGGCAGGACTTCTGTTTGAAAACTGCCCCAACCGCTAAACATCTCCTGCAAAAGCTCTTGATCATGACCTAGACACAAAATATCGGGACTAAAAATACCTATCAACTGTCGGGCGTCTTGGCTACTTCTGAGAAAAAGCTCCAAGCCAAAAGGCTGGAGATTTTTTAGCCGGATTTTTTCATTTTGATAAGGCGTGTAGTTTTTGAATTTTTTTATCAGCTTGTCTGACTCTACTACAGCCGTCACCTTGCCCCGAGTTTTGGCTTGTTTTATCAAAAAAATATGGCCCGGATGGATAATGTCAAATTTACCAAAAATCAAAACTTTTTTCATTAGCCTTATTCTTCAATATTGACGACAATGCCGGGCACAGTCAGCAGATTGCCTGTTTGATCTTTAACCATCAAATAAAGCTTGTAGACTCCCGGGCTCAAGTCTCGATCCAAATTGATAGAAATATTTTCACTGGCAAAAGATGATAAGTAGCCGAAAAAGCGTGATTGATTGTTGGTATCAATATAGTAAAAATCAATTTTTTGGACAGACTCTGGCTTGTCTACTCTCAAGTTGAGCCGAAAAGGCCGTTGGCTAAGTTGCAAAGTATCGCCGTTTTGCGGATCAAGCCAGAAAATATTAAACTCTCTAGCGCTGCTATCTAGCTGAAGATTGATGCTTATAATGCTTTGGCGGAAATTTTCCAGATCATCAAAAGCAATGGCTTTGAGCTCACGCTGGCCGTTGTTGGTAAAAGGATTTATTTGATAGGAAAAATCAAAAGGCGCTTGGCGGCTCTCGCCGATTTTTAAGCCATCCAGGAAATACTCTACTCGCGCTACCCCCAAAGGAGCATCGGTTTCTACTGACAAAGTCAAATTGGTCTGATTGATAGTTTGGCCACTGGCTGGATAACGCCAAGATATATTGGGACGCAAATGCGGCAAATGAATATCATCGTATTCAGTCGGCGGCCGCTCTATAGTATAGCCTTCATCTTCAGCGTAGCGCCTGACTGCTTCTTCCCAGGCATTATACTGCGGATCGCTGGCGGGATTATCCGGCATAGAGCCCAAAGGATCGTTTTTGTTGACATAATGAAGAATGCTATGGAGCTCAATAAAATTCTTTTCTTCAATTGTAGTATAAGGCGTGTATTCAGTGGCTAATTTACCCGACATCCTGTCTATAGCCACAGCCTGGCCGCCAGAGAGCTCGCCACAAACCATGGGCTTATTACAAGTCGGCAATTCATGCTTGGCAAAAGCCTCCACTGCCAAATCTTTGGTAACCTCTCTCATAAAAGCCTGCCAAATCGGCGCTGCCACAATAGAACCGTCAGCTCCTCGACCCATTTCTGTCCGGTTGTTGCCTACCCAAACACCGGTGGCAATCTGCGGCACAAAACCCATGGTCCAAGCATCACGATAATCATTGGTAGTACCGGTTTTGGCTGCTACCGGTCTATCTGGCAAAGTCAAACGGTTATTTTCGCCAAAAATATAAGCACGGGCGCTATTATCAGACAAAACATCATTGACTAACCGAACCAAATCTCTTTCCATCACCCGCCGGCCTTTATTCTCGCCGACTTTTTCTATAACCTTGCCTCTGGCATCTCTTATTTCCAATATTACTACTGCGTCTTTATGCACTCCTTCTCTGGCCAAAGTAGCATAAGCATTGGTGTGCTCCAAGAGTCTGACTTCAGCACCGCCTAGCACCAAAGACAAGCCATAGCGATCTGGATCAGTCAAACTGCTATAGCCAAAATCTCTAGCCATAGTGACTGTATCATTTACTCCGGCCAAATAAAGCGTCTTGACTGCGGGAATATTGAGCGAGCCGGCCAGCGCTTGGCGCATGGTTACTGGTCCATGCTCTCTGCCGTCATAATTTGGCGGTTCATAAGGCGTACCGTCAGCTCTGACGCCAAATTTAGTTTTCAAATCAAACAAAATTGTCTCCGGCCTGTAGCCTTTTTCAAAAGCCTTCAAATAAACAAAAGGCTTGAAAGAAGATCCAGGCTGGCGCAAAGCCAAGGCCACATTGACTTGGCCGTCAATGCTATCATCAAAATAATTTCTAGAACCGACCATGGCTCTTACCTGGCCACTATCAGTATCTATGGCCACCAAGGCGGCATTGCCAGCTTGATAAGTTTCCAAATTACGAGGAGCAACTTCATTGATAACTCTTTCTGCAGTCTGCTGCATATCCCAATCCAGAGAAGTGATAATTTCCCAGCCGCTTTGCTCAACCAGAGAAGCGGAATATTCTCTTTCCAAAAGCTCGCGGATATACATTACAAAATGCGGGGCTTTTATCTGCTCGGCTCGGCGCTTGAAGACCAGCTCCTGGGCTTTGGCAATATCAGCTTCCGCCCGACTGACATAACCCTGATCAACCATCAAATCCAAAATATACTGCTGGCGGCCAATAAGCAGGTCCTTGTTGTTGCCATAAGGCGAATAGCGAGTCGGTCCTTGCGGCAAAGCAGCCAAAATCGCTGCTTCAGCCAAGCTGATATCCTGGACATTTTTATCAAAGTAATAATTGGCTGCCGCCTGAACGCCATAAACTGCGCCGCCATAAGGAATTTCATTAAGGTAAAACTCCAATATCTGGTCTTTTTCAAAACGGCGCTCTATTTGATAGGACAAAATCCATTCTTTAATTTTACGAGAAACTTTTCTCTCGCTGGTCAAAATGGCATTTTTGACAAACTGCTGGGTCAGAGTAGAACCGCCCTGAGCGCGGCGGCCTTGCAAACGAGGCACCACTTGAGCACGAACTATGCTCCAGAAAGAAATGCCGCGGTGGCTATAAAAATTTTTATCTTCTATGGCAATAGTGGCATTTCTAACATGCGTCGGGATATCATCCAGAGAAACAAGGGTTCTTTTTTGGTCGCCGTGTATTTCATAAAGCAGGACTTCTCCACTGCGATCATAAATCTTGGTGCTTAGAGCAATGGATCGGTCAATGATTTTGCCCGGCTCAGGTAGATCGCGAGAATACCAAGCAAACAGACTGACGACAAATATACCGCCTAGAAAAAACAGAGCCAAAACATAAGGCCATAGCCGCCTGATAAGACGCCAAAAAAAACGACCCGGTTTTTTGGAACTGCGATCTTTTTTGCTAAAAATAAAAATACGCTTGGGTTTTTTCTCCCTCGCCGGCGCAACGGCGGAAACTTCATCTATTTTTCTATAAGAAAAAGCGGGCTTATTATCGCCGATTTTTCTGCGTTGAAAATTGGATTTGAACTGAGGTATAGGCATAATTTTAGAGACCAAAACGGCCATATTCAAATTATAGCAAAAATAAGCTATAATTTGAATATAAAAGAGATTAATTTTTTGACAAAAAGTATGACTAAGATTAATACAGATGAGAAAAAAATTCAAGAGATTATGGAGCGGGGCACAATTGTCGAGGTTTTGCCCAGTAAAGATGAATTTGTAAAAAAACTGCTCAGCGGTCAAAAGCTACGCTTTTATATTGGTTTTGATGCTACCGCCCCAACTCTACATCTAAGCCATGGTAAAAATTTTATGCTAATGGAAAAATTTCGCCAACTGGGGCATGAGGTGATAATACTATTTGGAGATTTTACTGCCCGAATTGGCGATCCAAGTGGAGAAAGTAAATCTAGAAAACAACTGAGCCGAAAAGAAGTAATGACTAATGTCAAAACTTGGCAAAAACTGGTCAAACCGCTAATGGATTTTTCTGACAAAAAAAATCCGCCAAAAATTATGTATAACCATAGCTGGCTGTCCAAACTTAATATGGAAGATTTGATAAATTTAGCTGGAAATTTTACTGTTCAACAAATGATTGAGCGCGATATGTTTCAAAAAAGACTTAAAGAAAACAAACCAATACACCTTCATGAATTTTTATACCCTCTAATGCAAGGTTATGATTCGGTAGCTATGGATGTAGATGTAGAAGTTTGCGGCACTGACCAAATTTTCAATTCTCTTGCCGGCAGAACTTTGCAGAAAAAAATAAACAACAAAGAAAAATTTGTTGTGGCCGTAACCTTAATGGAAAATCCTAAAACCGGCGAACTAATGAGCAAAAGTAAAGGCACTGGAGTCTTTCTAGACACTAGCGCTAAAGATATGTACGGCCAGATTATGTCCCAACCAGATGAGATGATAGAGATATTATTTGTAAACTGTACTTGGCTCTCTCTTGATGAAATAAAAAAAATAATGAAATTGCCAAATCCACGCGATTCAAAATCTAAACTAGCAATGGAAGTAACCAAAATGTTCCACGGAGAAAAAGTTAGCAATAAAGCCGCTCAAGAATTTGCCAATGTTTTTCAAAAAGGTGGTCTGCCCGACAAAATCAGCGAATATGCTCTAGCAAACAAAAACATCAATCCGGTTGATCTACTACTGACCATGAAACTAGTCAGCTCAAAAAATGAAGCCAGAAGGTTGATTGACGGCGGCGGAATGAAGCTAAATCAGAAAAAAATAAACTCTTGGAAAGAAAATATAACTTTAAAATCTAGCGACATAATCCAAGCTGGCAAAAGAAAATTCGGCAAGATTAAATAAAATTATAGGCAAATGAAAACAACTATCTATACTGAAAGATTCTTTAAAGAAAATAGCTCCTACTCTTTAAAATCTGCTAAAGTTATGGTTCCTTTGATCTTAAAATTACTCCATCCTAAAAGCATCGTTGATGTTGGCTGTGGCACTGGAGATTTTTTATATATATTTCAAAAAAATGGAGTGAAAGATATATTAGGAATAGACGGAGACTACGTTAATAAGAAAAAATTATTAATACCAAAAAAGCTATTTTTAGAGACTAATCTTGAAAAGCCTTTAAACTTAAAAAGGAAATTTGATCTGGTTATTTCCCTAGAAGTCGCTGAACATCTATCGGAAAAATATGCTAAACAATTTATCAAAACACTCACTAACCTTGGTTCAATCGTCCTTTTTTCTGCTGCTATACCTCTACAAGGAGGTACTCATCATATCAATGAGCAATGGCCTGAATACTGGGTAAAAATATTTGCGCGAAGAAATTATCTAGCTATAGATTGTTTCCGAAAAAAAATATGGAATAACAAAAAAGTAAGTTTTTGGTATGCTCAAAATACTCTCTTGTTTGTCAAAAAAGATTTGCTTCAAAAAAATCTTATTTTAAAAAAAGAATTTGAACTAAATAAAAATTCTATTTTATCAGTTGTTCATCCTCGTCTTTTTCTCTTTAAATTAAAACATAAAAAAACATTTTAATGATAGCCAAAAAAATAACCATAGCTATTTTATGCGGCGGAAAATCAGCCGAACACGAAGTGTCTTTGCAGTCAGCCAAAAATATCTTGGCAGCTTTGGATCGCAAAAAATATAGTCCCCTAGTAATTATCATAGACAAAAAAGGTCCTTGGTTTGTCAATAAAAACAATGACTTCTTGAAACAATCAAATTATCAAACAAAGATAAAAGTGAATAAAGGCTTTCAAGAAGTAGTGCTAGCAGCTGACAGCCGCAGCCAATTATTATTTTTGAATGGCAAAAAACCAGCCTTAAAAATAGATGCTGTTTTTCCAATACTGCACGGCACCTATGGTGAAGACGGCACTGTCCAAGGGCTGTTGAAACTGGCTGATGTCCCTTTTGTCGGTGCCGGTGTCTTGGGATCAGCTGTAGGCATGGACAAAGATGTAATGAAACGACTTCTAAAAGAAGCTCGGTTGCCTATAGGCAAATTTATAACCCTTGCAGACTATCAGTCTTTGCCTGATTTTAAAAAAATTAAAAAAGAACTAGGACTGCCCTTTTTTATCAAGCCGGCCAATATGGGCTCTTCAGTGGGAATAAGTAAAGTCAAAAACAACTCTCAATATTTACCAGCAATTAGAGACGCTTTTAGCTATGACAATAAAATAATAATTGAAGAATTCATTGACGGGCGAGAAATAGAATGTTCGGTTTTGGGAAATGACCAAGTAATGGCCTCGCTTCCCGGAGAAGTAAAATCCAATCATGACTTTTATTCTTATCAAGCTAAATATCTGGATGAAAAAGGAGCAATTTTAGAAATTCCCGCCAAATTGGAAGTTAAAAAAACAAAAGAAATACAAAATCTGGCTCTTAAAACTTTTCAGGTCTTAAATTGCCAAGGTTTGGGACGGGTAGATTTTTTTCTCAAAAATAATGGCCAAATTATCATCAATGAAATTAATACTCTGCCCGGCTTCACTCAAATCAGTATGTATCCCAAGCTCTGGGAGCAAAGCGGTTTGTCTTACTCACAACTGATAGATAAGCTGATTCAGCTAGCTATAGAGCGTCATCAAAAAGAAAAAAAATTAAAAACTAATTATTTTAATTGACAACTTGATTTTTACTGCTATAATAAAAATATGAAAAATAACAAGCTACAATTAATTTCTACTTGGTGGGAGGCCGATATTTTTTAGGCGGCCTTTTTTTATTTACATTTTTTAATAAACGCGCCGCCAAAAGGCGGTTTTTTTATTTTTATGAAAAAATTTATTTATCACAATTTAGCTACATTTTACTGGCGAGGCAACTAGTCGCTTATTATTGCTATTTAAAAAATTAAATGAAAAAAATATGAAAATTAATTATAAAAACAGCCCAGACAATAAAGGTTACTTTGGACGCTATGGTGGCCAGATTATTCCGCCGGAGCTAAAATCTCTTTTTGACCAAATCGCCCAAGAATACGAAAAGGCCAAAAAAGATCCTCAGTTTATAAAAGAATATAAAAATCTGCTCAAAAACTACGTGGGTCGGCCATCGCCTTTATACCTAGCTAAAAATCTTAGTCAAAAACTAGGCGGAGCCAAGATTTATCTCAAACGAGAAGATCTCAACCATACTGGCGCTCACAAAATCAACCATACGATAGGCGAAGCGCTCTTGGCCAAAAGAATGGGCAAGAAAAAATTGCTGGCGGAAACTGGGGCTGGTCAACATGGCGTGGCTCTGGCTACAGCCGCAGCTCTAGTTGGTCTGGAATGTGAAATACACATGGGCGCCATTGATATCAAAAAACAACAACCCAATGTCAGTCGTCTGCGATTGCTAGGAGCCAAAATAGTGTCCGTCAATTCTGGAGGCCGTTGTCTTAAAGATGCGGTTGATAGTGCTTTTAACGCTTTTTTAAAAGATCCCCAAAATATATTTTTCGGCATTGGCTCAGTGGTCGGGCCTCATCCTTTCCCCATGATAGTGCGAGACTTCCAGTCTATAGTCGGCCAAGAAGCCAAAGAGCAAATCATAGAGCAAGCTGGACGTTTGCCTGATTATCTGATTGCCTGCATCGGTGGTGGCTCTAATGCCATTGGTCTTTTTCACGAGTTTTTAAACGACGATGTCAAAATGATAGGCGCCGAACCAAGTGGTCGCAGCTTCAAAGACGGCGACCATGCTGCTACTTTAACCTTGGGTAGTCCAGGAGAAATCCATGGCATGTTTACCTACCTTTTGCAAAACAAAAAAGGCGAGCCTATGCCAGTTCACTCTATTGCCTCGGGCTTGGATTATCCAGGTGTCGGCCCTATTCACGCTGATCTCAAAGACAAAAAACGAATAGACTATGTCACTATCAGCGACAGCGAAGCTCTGGAAGCTTTCCAAATTCTAACTAAAAGTGAGGGAATAATTCCCGCTCTAGAAAGCAGTCACGCTTTGGCTCAGGCCATTAAGTTGGCACCTCAATTAGAACTGGACAAAATTATCATTGTCAATTTGTCCGGCCGAGGAGATAAAGATTTGGATTATGTGGAAAAAATCTTAAAACAAAAAATTGACAAACCAAAAAAATAAGGCTAGTTTATTAAAGTTACCTTGTTACTTCAATCTGGAGGTCAAAGCATGTTAAATCCGCCAACTGAACCCTCACCCTTAGGTCAATTTTTCGGTCTTAAGTTAGGAGAGTTTGATCCCTGGAAAAAAACTTATAGCGTTGAATTCTTGCCCACCAAAGCAATGACCAACTTCTTCCGTACTGTTCATGGTGGTGCTCTGGCAGCCATATTTGACGAAACAATGGCTATGTTGGCCTATTTCCTCCATGGTATCAATTCAGCAGTTACTGACCAAATAAGCGTCAGCTACTATAGACCCCTACGGCCACTGAGGCCTATTTTAGTGGAAGTCTGGCTGACATCTGAAGGCCAGTATTCTCTATTTATCCGAGCCAAAGCCAGCAGGGCCGGCCAACTGATCGCTGAAGCTTCCAGCCAATGGCAAAAACGCTGAAACAGAGGAGGTCGCCCAAAAGCGACCTCCTAAAATTTTCCAATAAAAAAAGAGGGTCCTAGACTTGAACCAGGGCCCCCGAGATAGACGCTATCCGCGCCTAACCGCCGAATTGCGGTAGCAGTTTGTCGGCCTTGTAGGCCACCAGAGTGGCCCAACCGGCCGTGGCCAATAGGACCACCAGGCCGGTGTAAAGCAATGCCCGCTTGAGGCGCTCACTGCGCCTCTGGCCGAAGAGCTCTCCCTGCCGACGCGGGGAAAGTTGCCGAACCGGCCGGCGACGACGGGGATGCTTACGAACTTGCTTGCCCACGGCTATCCTCCTTGATTAAGGTTGATTTTTGCTGGCAAAATGCCAGATGGGGAACCAAAAACATTTAAATATAGCAGATATTTGCTTTTTTGTCAATAAAAACAAGGGGGAGCACTGCTGTCCTCCCCCTAGGCTAGTCGAGCGCTTGGTTCACCTCCCGAAAAAAGCAATAGCCAAAGCGGCCAAGCCGACAATGGCAATGAAGGTGCCCAGGAGCCTGGCTCCCTGATTGGGACGCTTGCGGTGTTGCAAGCTGCTGCGGTTCTCCATGTCACGACCTCCTGCTTATGTGGGGTTGCTTAAAACTTAGTACCAAAAATAATTTTTGTCAACCAATATTTGACTTGACTGATAGAGCAAGATAAAATAATAATATGAACTGGAAAATTTTAGAAAATAAATTAAGCAAAGAATTTATACTGACTGATTTTAAACAGGCAGTAAATTTTGTCAACAAAATATTGCCCTTGGCAGAAGAAGCTGATCATCATCCTGATATTCTTATTCATTCTTACAAAAAAGTAAAAATTATTCTCTTTAGCCACAGTGAAAATAAAATAACAGAAAAAGATTATCAGCTGGCTAAAAACATAGACCAATTAATTGCCTAAAAACCCGATTAAAAAAGACCCGCGCCAAGCAGGTCTTTTTTTATTTTAATCCTTGACGATAAAATTCAGCAGCGTCATCGGGATCAATAGGATTGATGATCAAGCCCGAGCCGATTTCCACTCCGGCCCAGATAGAACCGCGCGGCGCTATTTTCATATAAAGATGCTGATCGTTGTCATTGATAATTTGGTGAAAATAAAAATTATACGGCAAGTCCAGCTGACCGATTTTTATCAAAATATGCTTGAGAATTTTGGCAAAAGATTTTCTTTCTTTGGCATCTAATTCAGTGATGTTGTCACGATGAGCAAGCGGCATTATCCAAATCTCATAATTAAACATGGAAGCATAAGGAGTAAAAGCTACAACATTTTTATCCCGATAAACTAGGCGCGGACTTTTGGACTCTCTAGCTATTACATCGCAATAAACACAGTGGCCGTTTTGCAGCTTATAGGCCTGCTGGCGCTGAGATTTGTCAAAAAGATGGGGTGGCAAAAACTGGGTGGCAAAAATCTGGCTATGGGCATGTTGTAAGCTGGCGCCGGCTACGCCACCGTTGTTTTTAAAGATTAAAATATACTCGATTTTTTTGTCTTTGGATATCTCCTGAGTACGGATAGCATAAGCTTGCAAAAGGTCGGCAATATGATTGATAGTCAAATCCTCCAGCTCCAAAGTGTGATCGCCGCTTTCTATTACTACTTCCTGACGACCATAGGCTTTGTTATTATCCAAGCTTACTGCTGGATATTTATTTTTAATAATATTGATGTTCCAATTACTTTTGCTACCTTGACGATACAGACTGGGTACAGTCTTGAGATTTTGGGGACAAAAAATACAAGAAGTGACCATTTTCTTTTTGTGATAAGCATGCTCAGAAATAGTGTCATGCGGCCGCTTGCCCCTTTTGGGAGCAATGATTACATATTTATCCTGAATATAATCTTTTCTAATTTCTGGTTTTTTCAGTTTGCCCATAGCTATTTACTTTAATTTTTGATAAAGCTTCAGATACTGCCGAGCTGATCTTTCCCAAGAAAAATCCTCCTGCATAATCTTTTTTACCATTTTCTGACAGCGGCTTTTTTGGCCGTAAAACTTCAAAGCTCTGACCAAAGTTTTTTCCAAATCTTTGGCTTGATAATTTTTGAAAACAAAGCCGGTCTGATTGTCTTTGACCGTGTCTTTGAGGCCGCCGGTCTGCCTGACCAGCGGGATGCTGCCATAGCGCATAGCGATCATCTGCCCTAATCCGCAAGGCTCAAAACGCGACGGCATCAAGAAAAAATCACTGCCGGCATAAATTTTTTGCGCTAAAGGGGCATCAAATAAAATATTGCTTTTTACTTTTTGAGGATACTTCTTTTGTAGCTGTTTGAAATCCCGCTCTATCTCAGCGCTACCTGTGCCCAAAACCACCAGCTGAAAATCATAATGAGGCAAAAGGCTTTCCAATGAATCCCTTAATATGTCTAATCCTTTTTGAGCTACCAAGCGAGTAACAATCCCGAAAACCGGCACATCTTTTTTGGGTAGCCTAGAGACCGCTTGCAAATCCGCCTTATTTATTTTCCTGGCAGTGAAAAAATTTTGAGCATTGTATTTCTTTTTGATATATTTATCTTTTTGGGGATTGAAAAAATCAATATCAATACCGTTTAAAATACCGGACAGATGTTTTTTTCTTCTAAGTAGATACTCTTCCATGCCGGCACCGTATTCTTTGCCTAAAATCTCTTTGGCATAATTGGGACTGACTGTATTAACCAGGTCGGCTGATAAAATCCCTATTTTCATCAAATCTATTACCTGGCCGTCCTGATCATAATAATCTTCCATAATTGCTGGCGTCAAATGCCGACTCAAAGAAGCATAGTCTAAAATATCTAAGCCCACTATGCCCTGATTAGCTAGATTATGAATAGTATAAAGAGTTTTGATGTTGGCAAAAGAAGCGTATTTGAGACTGTATTCATCGATAAAAGTGGGAATAAGCGCCGTGTGCCAATCATGGCAATGCACTACATCCGGCCTTATTTTCAAATCTTTGATGGCTGTCACCACGGCTTAGGAAAAAAATACAAAGCGTTCTACATTACTTAAATCTCTTTTACTCCTAGGGAAATGGCCTTGAGTAACATCAA
>JAQUKX010000007.1 GCA_028718865.1 Patescibacteria group bacterium
CACCGATAAAAGCCACTTTTTCCTGAGGCAGACAAACATCACCGCTCTCTGACAAAATACTAAGCGCAATAGGCAGATCATAAGCTCCGCCTTCTTTTCTGATTTGAGCCGGCGCCAAATTGACCACTACTTTTTGACGGGGAAAACGAAAACCGCTATTTTCAATAGCGGCCCAAACCCTTTCTTTGGCTTCTTGAACAGCAACGTCCGGTAAACCGACAATAATTATTTTAGGTAAATGACGGGAAAGATTACTTTCTACTTCCACCAATATTCCTTTTAAGCCCCAAGGGGCAACACTATAAATTTTGGCCATAAAAAAACGCTTTTCTTTTCAAACGCTAAGAAAAGCGATCTAGCCTTATCTTTTCTCAAGGCCCCACGCCCCAGAGAAAAAATAAAAACTAACCGTGCCTAACCGTCAATCGCTGACGGCGCTCTCTTATCGCTTTTCTTAGCTTTTCTATATTATTCCTCTGGCCAAAAATTGTCAAGCTTTTTTATCACTATCAAAATTATCCTCCTCTTTATCCTTGTCTGCGGGACCACTGGCCAAATCGCCTGCCGGGCGATAAAACCAAAGATACCAGATTATCCAAACCACTGCTACAGAAATATATAAATCCGCCAGATTAAATACTGAGGCGAAGGGCAATTTGAGATTGATAAAATCAATCACGCCGCCATAACGCCAGCGATCAAGCAAATTGCTCAAGGCACCTATAATAATCAATCCCCAGGGCCAAATCAAGTAGCTTTTGGCTTGCTGGCTTTTGCGCCACTGCCAAAGCAAAAAAAATAAAATCAAAAAAATCAAAGGATAAAGCAAAAAATAATCCAAAGGCAGAGAAAAGGCAATATTTTTATTCAAAACCAAAGAAAAAAAGCCCTGCGTCTTTTCACTGATATCAGCCGGACTCAAAAAAATCAAAGTTTTGGTCGTTCTGTCCAGTAAAAAAAGCAGAGCAATGACAAAAAAATATCTAAACATTTCTAAAGAGACTTTTTCTTGCAATCCATGCAAGAAGTGGCTGAAGGAAAAGCCTTTAACCTGTCAGGATTAATTACTGAATTGCATTTTTCGCAAATACCGTAATTACCTTCTTCTATTTTTTTCAAAGCTTTATTGACATTATACAAAGACACTTCCAGAGTCTTTTCCAAAGACAAGTTTTTTTCAAAAATCGCCACCTCGGCCGCGTTTTCATCATCTTTGTCGCCCAAATCAACAAACTTGGCGCTATAATCATTATCGGCCACTTGCACCGTGCCTTCAGTCAATTCCTTGAGCAGCTCTTCTTTTCTTTTGAGCAGCTCTTCTTTTCTTTCTGCCAAAAATTTACTATCCAGTTTCATCTCTTTTTTTTAGCCTATTTAACCTTTGTATTTTAGCAAAAAACCCCCTAAAAATCAAGCTGTTGGCAAAAAATTTGCCAAATGGAAAAGGCGCACGTCCGTGGCCCGTTCTTTTGAATTCTAGGCTGGAGTGGTGCGCCTTCGGCGCCTTTGTGAAAAGATTAGATCAACTTTTTAGTTGAAATTGGCTATACTAATACTATTTTCATAAAGGCGTTGTTACGCCCATCTTGACTCAGGGCTACTGTCTACTCCACCATTTTATGGTGTATATCTCTTCTGACGCTGCGAAGCTGCCCGCTAAATCAGCTTAACGGCCAATTTCACAGCGTAGAAAGGATAACCCTTTTTATATTTTTATTTTTGTTTTTGTTTGTGAAGCAGTCAAGGTGCTTCATTTTTACAAAACAGTGAAGTAGAAAGGATTAACTGCTAAAAATTAACAGGCAATCCTTTTGTGGATAATTTATAAAGAGCAAAATACTTATCAACATGTTTAGTATATCATATATTGAGGTGTCTGTCAATCAGTTTTCTATGCTAATATTAAATAAAAAAATGAATTTTAAAATTCATTCTTGACAAATATTAATTAAAATATTCCAAAATATAAACAAGTTATCCACAACCTTGTTAAAAACAAACTCTAACCCCAGAAAAATCACTTTGATAATAGGCAAAAGCCCTAAAATAATCTATATTTTGGCTTAAAAATAAATTTTTTAAAGAATTTCCATCATCAATTTTAGCTGTTTTTAGCCAAAAAAAATCACTAATCAACAAGTTCTGGGTTTTTCCACAGGCTAATAAGTTTTCTAAATAGCGCGGATTAATAATCAATTCTTTGGCAAAATCTTCTTGATTGGTCAAATAATAAAAATCTCCTAGCTCCAAACTGTATATATCGCCAAATTGCCTATAAACTCGGCCTTTGAGTTCATGCTCGGCAAAAGACTGCTCTTTATCGGCTACTAGTTCGTAATAAGGCGTGCCATCCGGCAAAATTTTGGCTACTTCTTTAACTACCAAAACATTGAGAAAGCGCAAAATATCAATAACTGCTTCTGACTCCCCGGCCAACAACCAGCCATTATCCTTGGCCAAAAGCGCTTTTGGGGCTGAGACTATATCTGCCAAACCCTGCCCTGCCAGACTATGATAAGGTAAAGACCCGACAGTTTGTTTGAGTAATTCTGCAAAAAAATCTTTTGTATCAAGCAAATCGGAAAAAGCCAGAGCAAAATCAGTGTCAGCAATTGCCCTAAGGCCAGAAAAATCCCTGGTAGCTACTGATCTTGCAGTCCGACCAAAATCTATCTGGCGGCCATCAGGAGAAACAAAAACCATGATGGCATCATCGCTTTGCCAAGCGGATAAAATATCAGCCAAAGGGAGCAAAAACTCCGGCCAAGCAAGTATAGAGCCATAAAAACTAAAAAATGGCTGCTCAGAAGAATTTGGCTGATAAAAATATTTTTGACCAAAAGCAAAATCCTCTGAATCTTGCGGGACAACTAGCAAAATATGCCTACCAACTGACTGCCAACGGTAACCACTATGCTCTGCCTGCCATTTTTTAAGATAGCTTTTGTCCGGCAAACGGGAAAAATAAAGCAAAAAATTATCTGCTCTCTGGCTATCACCTGTTTTAAATAAAATGATTTTTTCCAAACGAGAAAAATAAGGCCCCCATTGTTCAAATTGCTCCTGATGCAGATTATCTAAAGACTGCAAGTCAAACCAATGGTAAGCTCCTTGAATATCTTGCGCCCAAAAATCAGTATCCAATTCCAAATAAAAAGAAACCCCCTCCGGTAAATAATAACTAAGGGGCAAGGCTTCTTTTTTGGGATAAAGAAAAAGAGAAAAAGGCAAGGCAAAAACTATGATTGCCGGTACGATAAGCCAAAAATATGCTTTTGGCTTATTTTTTTTTATTGCTAATGCTAATCCCACTTTTAAACTCTTATTTATCGACGAGAAAATCTCTTGTTAAAAGGCTTGCGAGGCGGTCTTTTTTCTTCTACATAGCCCTCTGGCTTAGGCAGAAGATCTTTGATGGACAAACTGACGCGGTTTCTTTCCTTGTCTATGTCCACAACTTTGACTTTGACTGTATCACCGATTTTGATGACATCGCTGATTTTGTCTATGCGCTTATAAGACACTTGGGAAATATGCACCATGCCGTCTTTGCCGGGCAAGAGCTGGACAATAGCGCCAATTTCATTGCCATTGTTTTTATCAGCCACAATACTGACCACTTCTCCTTCATAAATTTCTCCGACTTCCAGCTCCTTGACTATATTTTCAATCCAAGCTTTGGCTTTGAGGGCGCCTTCTTCCCCTACCGAGGTGATCATCACCAATCCGTCTTTTTCAATATCAATACTGACATTGCAGGCATCAATAATCTCATTGATAATTTTGCCGCCCGTACCGATAACCTCCCTGATTTTATCCGGATCAATGCGTAAAGTAGTAATGCGGGGCGCATAAGGCGACAATTCCTGCCTAGGCTCGGCAATGGCTTGGCTCATCACTTCCAAAATTTTGACTCTAGCTGTTTTGGCTTTGGCCAAAGCTTCTTCAACTATTTTATAGCTTATCCCGCCCAGCTTGATATCCAGCTGAATAGCGGTGATGCCCTGGCTAGTACCGGCTACTTTGAAATCCATATGACCGGCATGGTCTTCTATGCCTTGGATATCCGTCAAAATCTGATAATTATCTTTGTTGTCATCATCCAAAACCAAGCCAATAGCCACACCGGCCACTGCTGATTTGATAGGCACGCCGGCATCCATCAGAGACAAGCTGGAACCGCAGACCGACGCTTGAGAAGAAGAGCCATTGGATTCCAATACTTCTGAAACCACCCGAATAGTGTAGGGAAATTGCTCGTCTTCTGGCAAAACCGGCAAAAGAGCTTTTTCTGCCAAAGCGCCATGGCCGATTTCCCGTCGGCCTGGACCGCGCAGAGGTTTGACCTCTCCCACGCTAAAGCCGGGAAAATTATAATGGTGCATGTATTTTTTGGTGCCGGATTCTTCCATGGTATCGAGAGTCTGCTCATCGCCAGGCGAGCCCAAAGTCACTACTGACAGCACCTGCGTTTCACCGCGGCTGAACAAAGCACTGCCATGAGTACGAGGCAAAAGAGCTACTTCGGCCGCTAGGGCTCTGATTTCATCAAACTGCCGGCCGTCAGGACGCTTGCCGTCTTGAAGAACCAATTTCTTAAAAGCTTTTACCAAAGCCTCATCGAGCATAGCCAGGCCCATGGCTCGCATGTCTTTGGACACTTCATTGTCTTCTTTGAGGGCTTGGTTTATATTTTCTTCAATTTGCAAAAGCGCTGCTTTCATTTTGGCTTTATCGGGATTAAAACAATCGGCCAAATCATAAGTTGACAAAAGATCGTTGACCTTTTTGGCTACCAATTCACGGTCTGATTGGACTTCCTTATCAACACTTATTTTTTCTTTTGGCCGACTACATTCTTTGACCACGCTTTCTACAAAAGACAAAATCTTTTTGATGTGCTTGCCGGCAAATTGTATAGCTTCAAACACCTCGCTTTCAATAACTTCTTTGGCGCCCAATTCTATCATTATCACTTCTTCCTGCGAGCCGGCCACAAAAAGATCCAAATCGCTTTTTTTCTTGGCTTCCACTGTGGGATTGAGGACAAAATTGCCTTCTACCCGGCCGATTTGGACGCCGGCCAAAGGCCCGCCCCAGTCAATAGGGGAAATGCCCAGAGCAATGGACGCGGCAATCAAGCTAGGAAAATCCGGTTCATTGACGCCGTCATAAGACAAGACTGTTACTACCACCTGAACATCATTGCGCTCGCTTTCCTTAAACAAAGGTCGAATGGAACGGTCAATCAAACGAGCTGTAAGCATGGCCTCGTCAGTAGCTCGGCCTTCTCTTTTGATAAACCTAGACCCTTTGATTTTTCCGGCGGCATACAGCTTTTCCTCATAATCAACCATCAGCGGAAAATAATCCACTCCGTCGCGCGGGCCGGCGGCCATCACCGCCGTAGCCAAAACCACAGTATCACCATAAGTAACTGTGCAGGATCCATGGGCTTGTTTGGCCAATTTGCCGATTTCCACTTTTAACTCGCGGCCGGCAAACTCCAAACTAAATTTTTTTACAGACATATTTCAACTCCTTTTTCTGCTTGGAAACTGAGCTGATATGGCAAACCCTAGGATATCAGTTTTAAATACCCTAATGCTTACCTACCAGCTAATTTCTTTGCTTATTTAATTATTACACAAATTCGGGCTCGCCGAATTAAGATCAGCGAGCCCGATAAAATATTATACTATCTATTCTTCGTTTTCTTGCTCAACTTCTTCTTCAGCTTCTTTTTCCACTACTTCGTCTAGCATGTCTTGGCGATCTTTCTTGCTTATTTTTAATTTGAGATTCTTAACCAGCTTATCAAATCTTTTTTCATCTTCTCTTTCTAAATAGCGCAAGAGGCGGTGGCGCAAAGACACTTTGGCCAAAAGGCCGCGTCGAGAGGAAAAATCCTTCTTATGCTCGCGCAAATGCTTGGTCAAATCTTTGATTTCTTCGGTTAAAATAGCGATTTGCACTTCTGGCGAGCCAGTGTCATTTTTGTGGGTCTTGAATTTTTCCATGACCCGTTGCTTCTTTTTTTTGTCCAACATAATTGTTCCTTTCCCTGATTTCTAAGCCAAGACTCAAGTTGAACTTGTTTTTGGTCAGTCTAAGCCGAGAAATAGGTTAATAATTAATAATAGGCTAAAGCTAACATTTTTTTGGTCAAAAGTCAACCTAACCCGACGGGTTGAGTTTGACAAAAAATCAAAAATATACTAATATTTAACGTTAATTCACTGCAGGATATGCTATATCCTGCTTCTGTTCTGTCCCTTGTCATAGGAGGAGAAGTCATGACAAATAAGCAATTCCAACTGATGTGGCGCTGGTCTTTGACCAGTGCTCTCTTGATTGCCCTGCTCTGGGCGATTTACTACCTGATCGTTGGGGCCATGCCAGAAGTCCCCCGTTCGGGTAGGACTGTCTACCTGCCTTTCACTCTGTCCCGCTGGTGGGACATTTTGATTGGGCCGATCTATTCCATTATCGTCATTACTTTCTTCTCCTCTAATAGTGTGAGAAGGGATAAGAATCTTATCGGGAGCATCCTTGTGTTCTTCGGCCTGATCGCCGGTCTTCTGATCTTCGGTCTGGCCATCGATCTAAGCCTTGTTCTGACCATCGGTCTGACCATCGGTCTGATCGCCGGCCTGATCTTCGGTCTGATCTTCGGCTTGGGATTCAGTTCTGCTTTCAGTCTGATCTTCAGTCTTGCTTTCAGCCTGGGATTCAGTCTGTTTGTCAGCCTGGGATTCGGTCTGACCGCCGGCCTGATCGCCGGCCTGATCGCCAATCTAGGGTTCGGCCTTGGATTCGGCCTAGCTTTCAATCTAGTTTATGGTCTAAAGTCCGTTCTGAAATTCATTTTCTCCAAAAAAACCTGGACCAGATACTGGAACTGGCTTATGGTCCGCGACTGAGATCATGCATCCTCCTCTACCCGGCCTCTTGGCAAACAAGCCAAATAAGAGGCCGGGTATTTTTATTTCAACCCGTCGGTTTTTTATGTTAAAATATAGCCATGGACAAAGAAATATCCAGTTACAAAAAATACTTGCGTTCTACTGGCTTGAAAAACAGCACTATCACCAACTATCTCTGGCATTTGGAAAAATTCCAACTCTGGCTGGGGCAAGAAAAGCTAAGCGAAAAAAAACTAAAAAAATATTTTGCTTTTTTGCTGAAAAAATATCCGCAAACCAGCTCCATAAATCTGCGTTTGATTATCCTCAACAATTTTCTGGCTTATTTGGGAAAAAGATTTCGCTTTGACCTGCTAAGCCAAGAAAACAAAGATCTCAAAATACTAAAAGCAAGTCAATTGGAAGAATTCTTGGACGCGCCTTTGACTGACAAAAGCATCATTGGACTAAGAAACAAAGTTATCTTGGAACTGCTCTACTCCAGCGGCCTGAAAGTCGGCCAACTGATAAAAATAAAAACCGGACAAATAGACTCTATAAAAAAAGAAATAATCTTTGGTCCTAGAAATACTCTGGCTATCAACCCGACTACTTGGTTTTATCTGTCTAAATATTTGGATAAAATTAGCCCGGAAACTGACTGGCTTTTTATCAACTTTGACCGATCGCAGAAATCAGAAAAAAGACAATTGAGTGTTCGCTCTGTAGAGAGAATTATTGCCAAATATGCCAAAATCGCTGATCCCGCACTAATAATCAACCCGCAAATTTTGAGAAATACTCTGGCCTGGAACTTAAAACAAGAAGGGGCCGACCGCTATGAACTAAAAAAATCCCTGCATTTTCAAACTATAGTTGGAGCCAAAAATTATCTACAAAAAATTTAAAAAACAAACTAATAAAGCCGCCCACCCGCCACTGCATTTGCAGGGCGAGGCGGGCGGCTTATTTAATTTTAAATTATTGGTCAAAACACTGATTGCCCAAATTGGCATTGGCGCAGACATTGTTGATACATAAACAATCTTCAGTCTTATAAGCTGCTTGGCAGTCAAATAACTGGGTGCAAACTTCAGGCTGAGTATAGTTACCGGCAAATTCGGCGTTTATGCATTGACGCGGATGACAACCAGGCATAGGCACGCAATCGGCATCGCTCTGGCAATAAGTCAGCCCTTCTGACTGGCTGTTATCACTGACAAATTCAAAGCTATTCAAAAATTTTTCATAAAGGGGCCGGTCTTGCCTGTCATTACTATGCAATAAAGTAATTAAAAAAAGTTGCTTACCTTTTATAAAATAGTAATGATCAGCTGCGTAGGCTTGAGGAGTTTTTGGTTGAACAAAATGCAGAGCTGGCAATCCAGCAATTGTTCTGTCTATTCCCTGCTCATAACCCGGAAACATCTTGACCCATTCCTTGACATCAGTGCCTAGTGACGGACGATAAAAATCACTCTGATAATGAAATACCGATAAACGCGGCCAATTCTCTCCGTCAGTCATCGATCCGACAAATTCTACACTTTGATTGGGATCATCGGTCAGCGCATTGGTGATACCAGGATAATTCAGTTGATAGCCAAAATAATCATTGCTGTAATCGCGCCAAGAAACCTGATCAGCGATGCTGGCAAATTCCCCAAGCCTTTGACTCTGATTAGCATCGGACGAAGGAGATACGGTTTCCTGATCCAGTATCCCTTCCTCGTTTTCTGGGCTATTTTCTTCACTGCCATTTTGCTCTTCAATAATAGTATTATAATCTTCATCAGCCTGATAAGGCGTAGTGCTTCTAAAACAGCCCGTCAGGGTAAATAATAGAAAAAAAGCCAAAAATCCCCAGGTGATTTTTTTGTAATTATTAGAATTTTTCATAAGCAAACAGATTACTGATTAACTCTTTTTATTATTAACTTTTGGCAATTTTTTGTCAAGAAAAAAATAGGCCGATAATTCATGGAATCAACTCCTGCCACAGACAATTGGCAATATGTTGATTACAAGCATAGCGAGCTTTTTTGCTGGAGTGAGAACCAGCGGCCGTAGCCTGAATATTGGCATTGCATTGCAAGTCACTGTCGCAGCCTTCTGGCCAAGGAGTAATAACCAATGAAGTATCAAAAAATCTAAAATTAAATCCTGATTCCACTGTATGCCTTTCGGCAAAATAAATATCAATAATATTATCACCGGCGCTTAAAAAAATAGTGCCCGTCTTGGTGAAAGCCGCGTGCGTGCCGCTATTATTGACCACTACCAATCCATTGCGCAAAACCCAACTGTCGTCATCAGAAGCTAAGCTATAATCATAATAATCGTTTGCTGGAGCTGTCACCTTGGCTCGCCAGCGAATAGTAAAATGATAATCGTGAGCAAAGCCTTCCTTATCTTCCCAAATAGTGCCATCATAAGGAAACCACATGCTCACTGGAAAATTCAAATTGGGATCTATTTGCTCATGAGTCTTGTAAATATCATCATACCAGTCATGCTGATGGGGAGAGGCCGTCGGACCGGGATAAGGATTGACCTCCATGTCTGGATGATTGACTGAAAGATTGAAATACTGAGCCCACCAGCCGCTGCCTTCCTCAAATTGGCATTCGGGAATAATCTGGCAAACACCGCTGGTCTCAATAAATTGAGTTTCTACTGCTATATCATCAACCTGAAAATCCGCAAAAATATAATTAGTATGATTTTTGCGCAACTGATAAAGCGCCTCGCCTACTCCGGCTTCTGCTGCGTAAAAATTACGAGACGACTGCTTAAAAGACAAAACGCTTTCCCTCATATTTAAAGAAATAAAAAGCAGAGAAATAATCACCGAAAATAAGCCAGCGGAAAAAATAATGGATGAAACCAGCACTGCTGCGCCTTCCTGTGATTTTTTTATCTTCTTTATCATCGCAAGCTTATATAAATGCTAAAAGGCTTACTCTTATAACCAAAAGCATCGCTAGATTGGCCGGTGGTCAAAATAAAATCTATTTTAATGCCTTGATGGCTGTTGCCTTGGCTGTCGGATATGGCTGTCAAAAACAAATCCTCTACTGTCACCGCCTCACTGCTCAAAGGCACGGCCACACCAGCTGACTGATCGGGAAAACCTTGTCCGACATTCTCTGTCTGGCGATAAAATAGTCGGCCTTGGTCAACAAAAATATCAAAACGCTTATCCGGCAAATCATAAAAAATATATTGGGATTGAGAAAAATCCTCGATAGATTCCACATTGCGCAAACGGTTGTGTAAAAAATTGGCAATAAAGCGAGCGTCATTATAAACCCGATAAGAAGCCATGGCTTGCTTGCGGGCATTGAAAATATTTAGAAAAAGACTGGTAATGGTCATAAGAATTACTGTCATGACAAAAACATAAACCATGGTTTCAATAAAAGTGAAACCTCGGCGATTGATATTTTTATCTTGCAAAAACTTCATTGATTTGAGTAGCTAATGGTCACTTTTTCCAAGAGCGGCACTTCCAAAGAACTGCTGCTTTCCAAAAATAATTTATAACGAAAATAGCGCTGATTGAGATGATGGTTATAATTGATAAATTCCTGAGCAGATTGAGTATAATAGCTAGAATTAGTGCCATCTGGCCCGACAAAATTCCAAGGCCCGTCATTATTGCTGCTACTAGCCAGCTGAAAACGTATCTGCGTGCCAACTGGCCAAACACCACTCCAAGCAATCCAATTGTAAACCACTTGGTCAACGCCAGTATCAAAAGTAGATGACTCCAAAACGCCAGCGCTGGCATAGCCGCAATCCGTCTCTTCTGTAGAAAATATAACGAATTCTCTGCCAGTGTTGGAAGTCAGGGCATAAATATTTGAGCAATTAGCGGTCATGGCTCTGATATAGCCTTCCCAATCATAACCAGCCGCTTTGTTGATAGTAGCCGGAAAACTGACATCAATCACTGTCAGCTCTTCACTGCTGGAATTAGCCGCCAACAAGGCATAGGGACCGACTACAGTGAAATTATCAACATTGACCCCTCTCTCATAAGAGCCTAAAAACATAATATTATAAGGATCGCTCACGTCCAAAACAAAAAACTCTCGGTCGCTATTGGCGCTGGCCGACACATAAGCCCTGTTGCCGTAAACATAAATATCTCTAGCGTCAATGCTACCGGGTAAATTATAAATACCAGCCGCTTCCATATTGGCTGGGTTGATAACATTGAAAACTTGCACTTCCCGGCTGCTGGCATTACTAGCCACATAAATATAACTGCCGGCCAAAAATATTGACCTGGCTGTAGTGCTAATAGCCAAATCATGCAAAAAAATCGGGCTGGCCGGATTGCTAATATCAAAAGAATAAAGCCGATTGCTTCTCATAACATAAAGCTGGGACTCATTAACTGCTATATCCAAAGCGTCATCAGATCCGGAAAGATCATAACTGGCTACTACTGTAATGCTATAAGGATTGGAAATATTAAGTATCAATACTTCTGCCGAATTGCTGGCTGAGGCCAAAAAAGCATAATCTCCTTTTACTTTGACTGCATTGATAGTACTGCCTACCTCACGAGTCCCCAAAAGAATCGGATTATAAATATCGCTGACATCAAAAATATAAAACTCTGGGCCAGCGTTGTTATTACTACTAACTATATAAACCTTATTCCCTGATTGAAAAATATCCGTAGGCGAAGCTGTTCCCGGCAAATTATAAAAAGCTGTTGTTGTGCCATTATTCCAATTTAAAAATCCTGAGCGCAAAGTCACCATGCCGGAAAAACTCACGTCTATCCCCCAGTCGCTGCTAAAAAATCTATCCGCGTACACCCCGCTTTCCTGTCCAGCTCCGCCGGACCAATCCTCTTGGCTTAGTCGCTCCGCCCGCCAACGATGCAAATAAGTGCTTATCCTCTCTTCTTCTATTGCTCCAGCAAAAGGCCAGTTGACTATCACTGATACTTTTTTTGTGTCTGGATCCAGGTAGCCGCCGCTAGTGACAATCTGGCCATAAACATGGCCGTTGCTGTAATTTTCTCTATAAACATCTTCAATATCTATCCAACGGCTGTAGCGACCAGCTAAAAGCTCGCTACCCATTGCCAATTGCCAGCTATTGCCTGACAAATAAGGATAATACTGCCCGCTATTTAACTCGTTCCAATCAAATACTCTCATTGCTTCCATTGCTTCGCTGGCATTAAAAAAAGCGCTAATCCTATCCTCGTTCATTTTGAGAATTTTGCTATTGAAGGAGCCCATGGCCAAAATCAAAATAATAATAACACTAACAAAAGAAATGGCCACTAAAAGCTCTATTATGGAAAAACCCTTATTTTTCATGTATATAAAATTCTATCTTATCTGGCCAGAAGAAAAAACTTCCACATTCCTTATCCAGGTAGGATCGCTGGCCAGCCTTATCCTGATTAGCCCGACATTATCGGTGGTGCCTTGATATTTTCTAAAAACCACATCTGGAATATACCCATCGCCTCCATCGCTAAAAATAGACTCCGGCTCAATAATCTCCACTCCGGACAGTTGCCAAGAAATATTTTCCGGATCATTTTGATTATAAAAAGTGCCAGCAAACAAAGTATAATTACCTTCTTCAAAACGCACGCCCCAGTCACTGCTTTTAGCAGCAGCCGTTGCTAGTTGCTGGGCTCGAATAAGGACACTCTTTATCTCATCGGCCGTATTGACTAGCTTGGACTGCTTTTGCCAATTGATATAAACAGCCACTCCCATGCCAGTCAAAGCGCTAACTATAAAGATAGTGATGATGATTTCAATAATTGATATTCCTTGTTTGTTTTTCATATTTTTAGGGAGCAAACGAACTGGTTAGTTCATACATCGGCCCAATCACCGACAAAGCAATAAAGCCCACGGCCACTCCTACTACTACCAATAGCACCGGCTCAATGATAGTGGACAAATTGCTCAAAATATTATTAACCCTGTCTTCATAAAACTTGGAAATTTTGCGCAAAATATTTTCTAGTTCCCCAGTACTTTCACCCACTTGGCAAAGCTGAATAGTCAAAGACGGAAAAAGAGTCGGCCTATGCGCCATGGATTTTGACAAAGGCACGCCTTTTTCCAATTCCTCTGACATCTTTAAAATTTCTGTTCTATACCTAGTGTTACCCAGGGTCTTAGCCACGATTTTCATAGACTGAACTATAGCCAGACCAGCGGCCAAAAGCGCCTGTAAGCTGCTGCTAAAACTAGCTAGAGAAATTTCCTGAATCAAACGGCCAGCAAAAGGAATTTTCAAATAAAAACTATGCAAAGCTAATTTTGGCTTGGGGAAATGAAAAATAATTTTCCAAATAATCACCAGTAAAATCAGAATGCCTACTGCATAAAAAGAATAATTGGTTAAAAAGAAGCTCACGCTTTGCACTGCCAGAAGCACAAAAGGCAAATTGACTCCGGCGGCTTCAAATAAATCAATCAACTGGGGAAATATCGATAGTGCTAGAAACAAACTCACGCCGATCAAAGCCAAAAGCACTATCACTGGATACATCAAAGCACTGACAACTTTGCTTCTCAACTTATGCTGAGCTCTCAAAATATCCGCCAGATGGCCAAAAGAATCAGCCAGCATGCCGGTATTTTCCCCCACTTCCACTGTTGCTATTACCATTTCCGAAAAAACATTGGGATAAGCAGCCATACCTTTGGACAACACTTGGCCGTTTTCCACGTATCTATGCAAATAATCCACTACATTGGCAAAATATTTATTTTTTATTTCTCTTCTCAAAGTGGCCAGAGCTGGCGACAGAGCCAAGCCAGCTTTGAGCATAGTGGACAAATTATCCATAAACATCATTTTTTCAGTCAGAGATACCCGACCTAGAGTAAACCTCTTTTTCACCGGCAGCTTGATTTCTTTTTCCACTTTAGCCGCTTGGCTAGCAGCTTTGGGATTATAAAGTTTAAAAGAACTCATCTTGGCTTTTTGAGGAACCTTGGTAAGCTCGCCATCGGCCTGCAACTTTTCCAACTGGAGAGCAGCCGTATTATCTATCTTGCGACTTTTGTTGTCTAAATATTCCATATTTTATTCTCTTTTTATGCGCAAAACTTCTTCAATAGTAGTGATGCCCAGCAGGGCTTTTTGCATACCGTCTTCAAAAATATTGACCATGCCGTCGGCCATAGCTTGTTTTTCCAAATCTGTCGAAGAAGCATTGGCTACTATCATCTCCCTTACTTTTTCGGTGTTTTCCAAAATCTCCAAAACACCAATGCGCTTGCTGTAGCCTGCCCCATTGCAACGCGAACAGCCCTTGCCGCGATAAAAAGTCAGCTCAGAAAAAGACTTGGCTCCGTGTTCGACAATTTTCAGCTTCTGGAAACGCTCAAGCATTTCCTCCAAATTGAATTCTTTGGCCAAGCTGGCCAAGTTTTCTTTATTGAGGCTATAGCTTTCTATGCAATTGAGGCATATTTTTCTTACCAGACGCTGGGCAATGACGACATTGAGGGTGGAAGCCACCAAAAAAGGCTCCACTTCCATATCCAGAAGCCGCGGCGGGGCGCCACTGGCGTTATTGGTATGCAAGGTGGATAAAACCAAGTGGCCGGTCAAGCCAGCGCGAACTGCAATTTGGGCTGTTTCATTATCACGGATTTCTCCTATCATGATGATATCAGGATCCTGGCGCAATAAAGCTCTTAGTCCAGTGGCAAAATCATAGCCGGCTTTTAGATTGAGCTGGGTTTGATTTACGCGATTTATACCATATTCTATTGGATCCTCAATGGTGGAAATATTGACTTCTTCGGTGTTTAAAATGTTAAGAATTGAATACAAAGTAGTGGTTTTGCCTGAGCCAGTTGGTCCAACAACCAAAATCATGCCAAAAGGCTTTTTTATCTGCCGCTGCATGATTTTGATATTGTGCTCCAAAAAACCCAAATCTTCCAAGCTCATATTCTGCGCATCGTCGGTCATTAGTCGCATCACTACTTTTTCCCCGTAAAAAGCTGGAATAACTGATACTCGGACTGATTCCTCTTCATCCTCTATTTTGAAAGAAAAACGACCGTCTTGAGGCACGCGATGCTCATCAATACGCAAATTAGACAAAATCTTTATTCTGGCTACCAGTGCATCGTGAATTGAAGAGGGCAACTCCACTCTATCGCTTAAGTCGCCGTCAATCCGAAAACGTACCACCACTGAATCTGGCAATGCTTCAATATGGATATCCGAAGCTTGCTCAAACATAGCCGCTTCCAAAATAGCGTCAATTATCTTTATTACCGGCATTTCTATTTCCGCTATTTGATTGTCTGTCTTGGCTAATTTTTCATTGAGTATTTTATTGAGCTCTTCTTGGATATCTTTGCGATAAAGACGCGAGGCATAGACAAAATTCTTATAGCTAGTGAGGAAAACTTCAATTTTGCGCCTACTAGCTTCTTTGATCAAAGCTAGCCTTTTTTTGTCTTTGGGATAGACAAAAGCCACTTTAAGCACCTGGCCGTTTAGATCAAAAGGAATGGCTTTGGCCTCTCGGACTATTTTTTCATCCAATTCAGCCAAAATTTCTTGGTCTAGTTTTCTTTTGCGCAAATTAACATAAGGGACATTTATTTTGTCTCCGATAATCTCGTACAAATACTGCAAATTTATAAAACCTCTCTCTATTAGAATTTCTTCAATGCTGCGGCGGCGGCGATGGGCATTGTCCTGAGCCGAAATCCAATCTTTTTCTCCTACTATTTTGGATTTGAAAAGCAGCTCTTTGAGCTCCTCTTTAGAAATAGGCAATTTACTGTTCATTTTTCAAATAAAAATTGACTAGTATATTATTAAAATTATACCAAAAAACCGCAAAAAAATAAAATAATTCCTTAACTTTTTCGAGATTTAGAACCCGATCGATTTAGCTTGACCTTGGCTTTTTTAACTGAGACAAGTTTTACTTTTTTCTTAATACCAAAAGAAGCTAAAGCGGCGTTTTCCAAACGAATAAAATCCTTGACTGAGAGCTCTACTGAATAATTAAAGCTATCAGAGGCAAAAACTGCCTTTTTGACTTTCAGCAAAGCCCTGTCTATAAACAAAGGCTTGCGATAAAGGCCGGCAAAAGCCGAAAGAGACTCGTCTTTTTTTACTTTGAGAGTTTCCTTAATAATTTTTTCATTGGGGATTTTCAAAACCTTGACTTTGCTTTTTCTTTCCCGAGAAATAGCTGTCTTGAGTTTTTCCAAATCCAAATTTTGCTCTGCCGACACCAATACCAGATAATAATCCCTGTCCGCTTTGACCAACAAAGTTTTGGCTACTTCGGAAAATTTTCGTTTCATGGTTTTGGCGGCATCAAAAGCCGTATAGACTGTCTTATGCTCAATCAGACTATGCTTCAAGCCGGCTTTATCCAGGTATTTAATCACCTTGGCCGGCAACTTTGCTTTTGCTTTCTTATTTTTTGGCATATGTTTATATTTTATTTAATTAAAAAATAAATTTTAAAACCACCACAATCTTTTATTCAAAATAATTTGCCAAAAAACCCCAAAAATCAAAACTGTCCAGACCAAAAAATGGGAAAAATATTTTTTGACTTTTTTGGGATCAGTTTTGAGGCCCATCTTTTTAAAATAATAAGCGTAAAAGCTCATCTCCAAATGATGAATATCGCCTTTAGCTCCCAGCTGAGCTTTGGTCAAAACACAATTTTTGAACAACTCGCCTTGCAGATAATGCAAGATCAATATTAAAAAAATAAAAGGCCAAGGCAGATAAAAAGGCGTTAAAATAAAAACTATAATCGCCGCCAAATGCAACCAGAAAATAACACCAAAATCATGATCAATTTTTCCCATAAAAATCAACTCAAAAGATAAGCGCCGTCAACCACTATCATTTCCCCGACTATATAAGCTGAGGCTTCGCTGGCCAAAAACAAAGTAGGCAGAGCAATATCATCAGGCAGACCAAAACGACCCAAGGGTATGCGAGCAGTAAAATTCTTGATAGTTTCCTGATTGGTTGAGCCCGCCTTAACTGCGCCTTGGGTCATTTTTTCCACTCCCTCGGTGCTCACTCCGCCGGGAGCAATGGCATTGACTCGAATACCGTATTTGATTACTTCCAAAGCAAAATTCTTAGTAAAGCCCCAGACACCATGCTTGGAAGCATCGTAGGCCGCCAAACCAACGTTGCTGGGATGAAGAGCGTCAATGGAAGCAATATTGATAATATTGCCATTGCCTTTATCTTTCATCAATTTGGCTGCTTGGCGCGAGCAGAGAAAAACTCCCCGCAGATTTATAGCCTGGATTTTTTCCCACAAAGCTAAATCCATATCCAAAACCGGTACTGAAGGAAAAATACCCGCATTGTTAACCAAGACATCTACTCCGCCAAAGTGCTTTTTGGCCTGCGTAAAAAGCTTTTCAACTGATTTTTCACTACTGACATCAGTTTTGACAAAAAGCGCCGGCTGACCAGCTTGGCTCAAAGCAGAGGCTTTTTTCTTGCCCTCCTTGTCGTCAAGATCGGCAATTACCACCTTGGCGCCAGCTTGGGCAAAACGCTCTACTATGCCATAACCTATGCCCATAGCCCCGCCAGTCACCACCACCACTTGCCCGCTAAAATCAAATAATTCGCTAATACTTTTATTTTTCATATTTTTATAATTTTAACTTGCTTAACCTGTTTATTATAGCACTTTTGGCTTTTTTTAAAAAATGATAAAATACTTCTATAATCATTTAAAAATAAAACAATATGAAATATTGGCTGGCATTATCCCGTATTGCCCTGGGCAGTATATTTTTCTGGGCTTTTTTGGATAAGCTTTTTGGCTTAGGCATGGCTACGACTCGAGAACAAAGCTGGCTTAGTGGCGCTTCTCCTACTCTTGGGTTTTTGAATTTTGGCACTAGCGGACCTTTTAAAGAAATTTTTCAAAACCTAGCTGACCAACCTTTAATTGATTGGCTTTTTATGTTGGGACTTGGCTTTGTTGGCCTCGCTCTGCTTTTGGGTCTAGCCCTTAGGCTGGCGGCCTATCTTGGCTCTTTAATGATGCTCCTGATTTATCTAGCAGTTTTACCCAAAGAGCATCATCCCTTTATTGATGAACATATTATTTATATTCTCCTGCTAAATATTTTGCCTTTAGCTGACGCTGGTAATTTTATTGGTCTAGGAAAATGGTGGGCAAAGACAAAATTAGTAAGCAAATATCCTATTTTAAAATAAAATAGAAAAAAATCCGCCCGCCCTGCAAACGCAGTGGCGGGCGGGCTAAAAAAGGATGATTTTTATTTTTATTCTGTTGGCTGATTTTTATCTATCCTATTTTCAAATTTAGGAAAGCCCATTTTAAAACCTCTTTTAAACTCATTGCCTCTTTCTGGTAAACCAAGCTCCTCTCTTATTTTTTGAGCTTCTTCATAATTACCCTCCAGAAGATAATTCTTCATTTCAACAAATTTATCAAAATTCTCTTCTGTGATAGAGCTTTCCTTAAGACAACGTTCGCTGGCCATAGCCTTCCAGGATTCAAAATCCCCCTGCTCAAAAACTTCTGCCATTTCCCGATGTCTTTCTCGATCAAAAAACCTTTCTTTTACTTCCGAAGAAGCAGAGGCTAGAGCCGAAACCGTCAAAGTGGTTATAGCTAGCCCCAAAACTGCCACTGAAAAATAAAATCTATTTTGCTTCATATTTTTTTGTATTTAACCCCTTAAGTTAAAACTTGAGGAGTTCGCTAATGCGAAATTATTAGATAAGCTTAAGCTTTTTTTAAAAGCGCTTTCACCTAATAATACGCATGGGCATTATTTTTCTTTCATCTGGCAAAGGGGGGCGCATCCACCGCATACCCCTTAGTGGCAAAATACAATCAGCCTCAAAAGATTGACTGTCAATTTTTTTGCCCAAAATCCTTAAAGCATCTCCTTCTACTATAGGTAAAGGCGGACACCTGAAATTATCTGCTTTTAGTATCTGCCAGTTATGCCCGTCTACATCCTCAACTACTATTTGTTTGTCATCAACTGCCACAACAAAAGCCGCCATAAGTCCTCGGTCCACCTGTCCCCAGATTCTTTTCCGCTGGTTGAACATTTCGTTATATAAAGGAAAATCCCTATTGAAAGAATCCTCAACCTTATGAGCTAAGCCCAGGCTATAAAACAAAAAGCCAAAAATCAAACTAAAAAAAATATTTAATAAAATTACCTTATAAAAAGGAAATTTATAGCCTTTTTTTGTATTTTTAAAATTATAATAAGCTGCCAAAATAAATAGAGCCAAAAATGTAAACCAAAAATAAGGCAAAGTAATAATAATAAATTTCAAAAAACTATTGCTTATTTCCCTGTATATATCCCAATCATTGTTAATTAAAGTATAGAAAACTACTGCCAAAGCCAAGCTGCCTAGTAATAAAGAAATCAAGCCTAGAAACCAAATCACGTAATCCTTGATTAGAAAATGCCAACGCGGCTTGGGTTTTTTTTCTTTTATTTGCTCAAAAACTTTTTCACTGATATTTTGTTCCGACATATATTTAAAATTTAATATCGCTATCTTTTAATTTTTCCCTAAACTGTTTTTTAGCTCGACTAATTAAAGTGGCTACTGTTCCCATTGGTTTTTTTAAAATATCGGACATTTCTTTATAATCTTTTCCTTCAAAAAACTTAAAAATCAAAACCTCTCTATACTTAAAATCCAAAATATTCATAATTCTTGTTATCTTTTCTTTTAAATATTCTTTGTCTATTTCTCTGTCAATATTAAAATCCACCATGATTCCTTCTATTACTTTATCATTGTAGTTGCTATAAATATTTTGAGGGCGAGTTTTTGTTTTACGGTAAGAATCAATTAACTGATTATGACAAATACGATAAATCCAAGAAGAAAATTTCAAAGATTTGTCAAAGTCATTCAAATTATAATAAGTTTTAATAAATGTTTCTTGCAACACATCTTCTGCTTGATCAGGGTCAAAATTAGAAAGACGTTTGATATAAAATAAAAGCGGCTGTTGATAGCGCTTCATTAAATACAAAAAATTTTCCTGACTTTTTAAAGTCAAATCAACTAGTTCTTGATCACTCAAGTTTTCTACCTTTAATTCAGGCATTAATTATAGTACTTTTAACCGGCTGATATATCTAATACGTATCTTTTGAAATTTTTTTTCAATTTTCAGTAAATACCTAAATTATTAAGAAAAAAATTAACGATGAAAACTTTTCAAAATGCTAGCCAAAAATTCAACAAAAATAGGTCCGATTTGCTCATTGGCCAGTTGATTGGGCAGAGGTTCCGGCCAATTATGGCTGAGCTCATAATCATTTTTTAGATATAAGCCGTCATCGGACAAATAAGCTCTTAAATCAAAAACATAGGCATTGGCTCGATTGGGATTATTTTCTTTGGGCCAGTAATTATTGAGCCAATTACTGAATTCTCTGGCTCGAAAGGCCGTATTGGCAGCCAAGTCAATCTCCGGACTAAAAAGCCTATGCCGCGGCGGCAAAGTCAAAGCAATAAAAACGGTTTTGGGATGTTGATCAAAAAGATCTCGCAAAGCCCGATACTGCAATTTGTAATTTTCTGCTGACTGGCGCTGGGAAGCAGCTGAAGCTACTGCGCCTCCCAAATCAGCCAAAAGATCAGCTGCCTGATAACTGTGCTTGAAAACTATCATGTCATAATCTGCTGCCAAAGATTCCAAGCACTGAGCGCCAAAAAAATCTTGGCAAGCGCCCTCTACCCACAAATTCCAAAAATCATAAGGATGATTGGAAAAAACATAAGGAGTAGAAGGATAAAATCTAAATTCCAAATTGAACTCCGTATTATGGCGCCGATTGTAAGCCTCTAGCCACCTCTGCATCTGTCCCTGTTCATACAAATTGGCGCCCAATTGACCGGAAAGAAAAAGAATTTTTTTGCTTGGATCTGAAACAGGCGGCAGAACGATTATTTCCTCTTCTTCGAAAAAAAACTGGTTTTGCCAGGGATTAAAATGAGCAATAGCTTCTTCTATGTCTAGGATAAAAGGCCCATCTGGATAATCAGCCAGCGATAAAACCGACCGTATGTTGACTGGATCAAAATTATTTTTCAAAACTGCGGCCAGATCAGCAAATCTTCTTTTTTGTCCTTGGGCAATATAATAGTAATAACCACTGCTTTCTTCTCTGGCCACTGTGCCGTCGGGCAACTTGTCTGACAGATCACTGCCTTTGCTGTAACTGGAAGAAAAATATCCCGGAATGACATCATAAACCAACTCCGGCCAATTCGAACCATAAAGTTTGGAAGCCACTGACTGACTTGGTACCCAACGCAAAACTCCGCCCGGCTCTACCGCATAAATTCTAGCTGTGTTCTGATGAGTAAGCAACTTGGTGCCAGGCCTATAAGTGACTGCTCCGCCGTCAGGATATTTGTCCAACTCTTCCACTGTCACTCGCCTGACTTCGCTGAAATCAGCGTACCAGCTATAATAAGTCTTGGCGTCGGGAAAGACATATTTGCGTCCATCGGCGGCAATATAATAAACAGCCGCATCCGTCACTCCCGATAAAGCTAAAAGAGAGCCGGCGGCCTGCGGACTTTGGGCTTTAGCTGATAAAGCCAACGTAGAACTAAAAAAATATATAGCCAAAAAAATAAAGATTTTTTTCATAAACCGTCGCTAAATATATTAGCTATAGTCAATATATTATAACATTTAAAAAAACAAAAAACCACACGACCCTTGCGCCCCCCCTTCGGTTATTTTAATCAACCGATAAAAGCAGGCAAAAAAGGCCGAGTGGTTTTCTGTTGGAAAAAATAATCTTATCTCATCAATCCCCAAATGTAGACACCGGCAATAAACATGATAGAAACAAAGACAAGGACTACTAGTATTTCCAAAGGATTATAAGCTTGTTTTTTGGCCATGACCTTTAGCTTAATTATTATTGTTTTTATTATAGCATTTTTTCAAATTATAGCCAAATAAAAATCTTCAAGCTAAAGATCGGTCAAGGATGATCTGGCTCCGAACTAGTGTCCGTGCGGCACAACTTGTCCAGCCAAATATATCAAAATAACGCCGGCAAAAAGCCAAAGGGAATTCAAAAAAACTTTTTTAGAGCTTTTTTCATGATGCAATTCGGGAATAAGGTCAGCTGCCGCCAAATAGATAAAATTACCAGCGGCAAAAGCCAGCATGATAGGCACGGCTCCTTCGATAAATTGCCCGAAGAAATAAAAAGTAATTGCCCCTAAAATTGCTACAATGGCCACCAAAAAATTGGCCAAAAGCGCCTTGGTCTTAGAAAGGCCGGCATAGAGCAAAACCCCGAAATCAGAAATTTCCTGAGGTATTTCATGCAAAATAACCGCCAAAGTAACTAAGATTCCCAGATTAAAATCCGTCAAAAAAGCCGAAGCAATCAAAATACCATCAACAAAATTATGAATTGCGTCGCCGGTTAGATTAATGGCGATTAAATTATTTTTATTTTCCGAGCTAGGCTTGCCATGCTCCTGACAGCGGCAATGATGCCAATGGAATAATATTTCCAAAATAAAGAAAAATAAAATACTGCCCAAAACAACGGCAAAAATAACATGCGGATCAAAAGCTTCCGCCTCTATCGCCTCCGGCAAAAGATCAAAGAAAGAAACTGCCAAAAGAGCGCCGGCCGCTAGGCTGATCAAAGCCCGCAAAAACTTGGCTTTATTTTTTTGTTTAAATAAAATAAATATGCCCAAAAGAGAAATTAAGCTGACGATAAGAGTGGCAAAAACAATGATTATTAGCATAATTTGTTTTTAATTTTTAATTATAAATTAATTTAATGAGCGCACTTTTTACACAAGCCGCTGATAGTCATCTTGTGTTCTATGGCGCTAAAATTTTTTATTTTACTGAAAAAATGGGTGCAGGGCAGGCATTGAGAAAGACCACAAACCCGGCAGACTATATGATGATGCTGTTTTTTGGCGGCGTAATAAAGACTTTCCTTTTCTCCGGGCTCTTCAAAAATCAAGCCGACTTCCTGCAAAACTGCCAAAACTCGGTAAACCGTCACTTTGTCTATCTTAGCTTTTAGCGCCCGATAAATCTGATTGACTGAAGCCGGCTGGGAACGCCGGCTAAAAAAATCCAAAATCAGCTGCCTGGGCTTGGTCAATTTATAACCTTGTTCTTTTAAAGATTTTTTTTGCATAACAAAAACAGTTTAGCAGATTATAAAAATAAATGCAAGTCAGTTGCTTTTACCTTTACAAACAATGGGACTAGTCTTTTATTAAAGATTATTTTCTATTGTCACAGGCCAAAGGATTGGCGATTTTTTTGGTCAAAAGATATATGGAAAATAAAAGCGTCAAAACAGCCAAGACTCCTATTTCCGCTCCTTGAAAAGGAAAACGAGCCAGCCAAAGCGAGCCAGCCAAACCGAAAAATGAAGCAATAATAACCGAGCCGCAAGAAGCGCAGCCAATTCCCAAAATTCCCAAAACAGAGCCGAAAATCCCCAAGCCAAAATCATGAGCTATTTGCAAACGCCTTTTCAAATAATAAACAAACAGGGAAAAATTGATGCTGCTTAACAAGGCAATAACTGGAGACAAAGCCATAGATAGCGGACTGGAATTCATTTGGTAGAAAAGCAAGCTTTCGTTTATAATCGCCAGTCCAGCAAAGCCCCTAGTGATAATAATCAGTGAAAGCAAAGATCTGTCTGATAGCCAGACCATCAAGCTGAAAAAAGCTAGCAAAAAAGCCAAGGCTAAAAAAATATAGCTCGGTCGCCTAAACACCAGCCCGAAAGACTGCCAGGCAATTTTAGACATATATAAATAAATTAAAAATAAATTATGTTTCTTTTTTAACTGGCAAAAAATAACTGGCCAGATAATTGGCGATGGGAATAGAAAAAATAATACCCACGCTGCCCAAAAGAGTGCGGACAATCTCTGTGGCTATTATCTCGTTGTTTATTGCTTGGACAAAATTAAGCCCCAAAATATCGCTGTTGACAAACAAAATCAAGAGCGGCAAGGAAGCACCGGCATAAGCAAAAAACAAAGTATTGATCATAGAAGTAATATGGTCTATCCCCACCTTGAAACTCATACCATAAACCTGGCGCTTGCTTAGATTAGGATTAGCTTTTTTGATTTGCTCCACTGCTGAAATCTGGCTGACTATCACATCGTCTAGCACTCCCAAAGTACCGATCAAAATTCCCGCCAAAAGCAAACCTTCTAAATTGATACTACCGGCTCCCAAATCCAAAAGATAAATGGTCTCTTCGCCGGCATAGCCGCTCAATTTGGCTGCCTTGGTAAAAAACAGCGACAAAAAAGCGGAAAAAAGCAAAGCTAGGCTTAAAGATAAGTTGGCAATATGAGCTTTGGGACTGAATCCTTGGGTAAGATAAATAGCAAAAAACAGAATCGCTATGCCGCCAATAACGCTAATCAAAATCGGATTGGCGCCGGAGAGAATCTGCGGGATGATAAATTTCAAAATCACCAAAAAACTGGCCACCAAAGCAATCAATGACCTTAATCCTTTTAAGCGCCCGGTAGCCAGTACAGCCAAGACAAAAATCAAGGCCAGATAAAACATAGGCCGACTGCGGTCATAGCCCAAAACATAAAAATTCTCTCGACCTTCGCTATCCAAGTGGTAAGAAACTATTACTTTATCTCCATTTTTATAAACATTGCTTGAGAGCACATGTAAATCCCCTATTCCTTCAAAAATCACTTCCTGGCCTTTTAAACTGCCTTCCAAAATCTCCAGTCTTAGATTCTGCTGAATTAATACCTGACTCAGATTATCATCAAGCTCTCTTTGTTCAACCACCTCCTGCACCCTGGCCTTAAACATTTCTTCTTGAGCTGATGCTGGCATAGCTGCCCAAAAAACCAAGAGCAAAAAAATAGGTATTAAAAACAATCTCTTATTATTTTTTCTTTTATTCATAGTGCTTATTATAGCAAATAAATCCAAAAACAAAAAAACCGGAAATAATCAGGCTTTTTTGAATTTAAATTTTTAAATTTTAATTTTCTTTATCCGCAAACTATTAACTACTACCGATACGCTGCTTAGACTCATAGCTAGGGCTGCTATCATTGGATTAAGCAAGCCAAAAGCTGCCAGAGGAATAGCAGTAGTGTTGTAGAAAAAAGCAAAAAATAAATTCTGGGCAATAGTTTTAAAAGTCTTTTTAGACAATTTGACAGCACTTAGTACTTTGAGAGGATCGCTGGACATCAAAACAATATTACCGCTTTCCATGGCAATGTCTGTGCCCTCGCCCATGGCAATCCCCAAATCCGCCTGAGTAAGCGCCGGAGCATCATTGATGCCATCCCCAACAAAAGCCACTGTCTTGCCTTGAATTTGTAATTTTTTTATTTCCTCTACTTTTTGATCGGGCAAAACTTCGGCAATCACTTTTTCTATGCCCAATTCCCGAGCAATGACCTTGGCTGTCAAATGATGATCGCCAGTGAGCATGTAAACCTCTAGATTTTTTTTGAGCTGAGACACTGCCTGCTTGGCGCTTGGCCTAACGACATCGGCAACAGCCAAAACTCCTTTGACCTTATCATCTATCACAAAATAAACCGGGGTCTTACCTTGGCTAGCATAGTTTTCAAATACAACTTGAAATTTGCCCGCCTCAATAGCCAGCTCTGTCAAAAGCCGACTATTGCCTAGATAAACCGGCTGATTATTGACCAGGCCTTTGATTCCTCGGCCTTTTAAGGCTTCGGTTTGTTTAACTGGCAAAAGTTCCAATTTATTTTCCTTGGCATAGTTGGCAAAAGCCACCGCCAAAGAATGCTCGCTTCCTGCCTCTACTGAGCAAGCCAAAATCATCATTTCCTTGACTGACAATTGTTTGTCCGCTGTTTCCATAGCAGCGATAGTTGGCTTGCCTTGAGTCAAAGTGCCGGTTTTATCAAAAACCAAAACATTGACTTTATGGGCTATTTCCAAACTCTGAGAATCTTTGATCAAAATTCCATTGCCCGCTCCTTTGCCTGAGCCAACCATAATAGCTGTCGGCGTTGCCAAGCCTAAAGCACAAGGGCAGGCTATGACCAAAACTGCCACTGCATTGAGCAGACTGGTTTCTATCCCAACGTTGATTATAAAAAACCAAACACTAAAAGTAATCAGGGCTATTAAAATAACTACGGGAACAAAAATGCCGGAAATCTTGTCTACCAATTTTTGAATTGGCGCTTTAGAAGCCTGAGCTTCTTCTACCAGTTTGATAATCTGAGACAAAACCGTGTCTTTGCCTACTTTTTCTACTTGGATTTTTATCAGTCCTTGATTATTTATAGTTGCTCCAAAAACCCTGTCGCCCGGCTTTTTATCAACCGCAATACTTTCACCGCTGAGCATAGACTCGTCAAGAGAAGTCTCTCCTTCCACTATCTTAGCATCTAAAGGCACTTTTTCCCCTGGCCGCACCAAAAGAATATCGCCCACTTTTATTTCCCCTATTTCTTTTTTTATTTCCTTGCCTCCTTCTATAAGAGAAGCTTGCTTAACGCCCAAGGACAAAAGCTGCTTGATAGCGGTCGAAGCTCGTCCTTTGCTTTTTTCTTCAAAATATTTACCTAGTAAAATCAGTGTAATAATCACTGCCGCTATTTCAAAATAAACATGAATATCGGCAAAAACCGCGTATAGACTATAGAAAAAAGCCGCCATGGTGCCTATCGATATCAAGCTATCCATATTGGCCCGCCATCTTTTCAGTTGCAAAAACATGCCGCGATGAAACTGCCAGCCAAAAACAAAAACTACTATTGCGGTGAGCACTGCCATCAGCGTCATGGATAAAGTCATGCCCAAAATCATGCTGGGGTCAAAAAACATTGACAAAAAAAGCGGCCCAGTTAAAATAGCTGCTCCCAAAAACTTTTTATAAGCTTTTTTCACTATTACCAAATCTTGATCAGCCTCGGCGTCCTCTAGCACTTTGTAATCACCAGCCTCTTTTACTGCCTGACTTATAACTTCCAATGATGTTTTTTCCGGATCAAATTCAACTCGAGCTGAGTTATTGGCATAATTGACGCTAGCTCCGGCCACACCAGACTTTTTCTTGATGCTTTTCTCAATATTGACCGCGCAAGAAGCGCAATGCATGCCCGCTATTTTGACAGTTATATTTTCCATAAATTTATAATAAAAAATTATTCTACAATAAATTGTCCTCGCACCATGCCCATCCCACAACTAAAAGCAATAGTACCGGCTTTATCTGGTAAAAATTCCACGACATTTTCTCCAGATGAAATTTTCTGGCTTAGCCCTAGGCTAGGAACAATAATTTCATTGGTGCAGCCGGAAACCTGCTGGCCATCTATCAACCATTTGACTGGTAGGCCTTTTTTTAGATAAAAAACATTGGGAGTAAAGCCCCGATAATCAACTACCATATTGATAATCTGATAATCTCCCTGCTCCACAGTCTGGCCAATGCTTTTTTGACGGAAAAAATCAATATTTAATCCGGCTAGAGCCAAAGCGGAAAAAAGAGTATAAAAAGCAAAAAGAAATATTAAGATGCCTATAACTTTTTTCCATAAAGAAGAGCGAAAATCTTTAATTTTTCTGGTGCTGATTCCCAAAAGCAGCAAAACTGGCACAGTGCCCAAAGCAAATAAAAATAAGCTAAGACCGCCTGTCCAAAAACTACCTGAAGACAAAGCTAAAAGCTGCATGCTCTGCGTAAAACCGCAAGGCAGAAAAAAGGTCAAAGCACCCAGCAAAGCTGGCGCCAAAAAATGATTGGAATCCCTCAAGCTATGCCAGAAGCCCAAAAACTTTGCTGGCGTTTTCAAGCCAAAGGAAGCCAAAGAAGGCAAAAATCCCAAGATATTAAAAGATAAGTAAAGTAAAACCAAAGCAACCAAAAAAGTAAAAATAGCATTAAAAGTTTGAGAAAATCCCAGCCAAGATCCGGCTAGTCCCAAAAATCCGCCCAAAAGAAAAAATGACGCTAGCCTGCCCACATGAAAAAAAAGATGAGGACGCAGGCTACTTTGGAAAAAATTTCCCTGAGCCTGATATTTGGCGGAAAAAGACATTACTACTGCTCCCACTACCACCAGACAAGTGGACAAAGAAGCGGCCACTCCCGTCAAAAAAGAAGCGCCATAATTAAGACTGCTACTACCTATCTCCAACCAAGAAAAAAGTCCTATCCAGACTAGATATCTATAAACCAAATAAAAACCAAAAACTATTAAAAGAGCATAAAGCCAATGAGAAAAACTAGCCTTTTGTCTTTTGTCTTTAGCAATCGGTTCTAAAGAAGGATTATAGCCCAGTTTTTTTATTCTTTCAAAAACAGCAGTCAGGGGTAATTCTCGACCATAATAGACAATCTCCAGCTGCCCGTTCTGATGACTGATTTTTTTTACTTTTAAATCCTTGATTTCTCTCAAGGTGTCGCCAATAGCTAACTCGCAAGCTTGGCAATGCATCCCCTCTATATATATTTGTCGCTTATCCATAAAATAAAAATTATTTGCTGGTCATTTTACTCAATTGTAAAATTTCTCCAATCATTTCTTTTTGTTTATTTACATTACTAGACTCCATTGCTTTTTTAAAGCAACTGTTGAGATGATTAGCCAAGAGCTCTTGATTGGTGGCTTTGAGTAGTCCAATAACTGCCAAATTTTGTTGCATAATATCCACGCAATAACGTCCTTCCTCTTTCATAGCAATAATTTTGGCCAATAGACTCTGAGCTTTTTTAAGAGCAATCAAAGTTTTGTCGCTTGTTTTAATTTCCGTTTTCATTATTTTTTATTATTAATCTTTTCTAACCTATACCTATGGTATAGGTACATAATATAATTTTAAAAAATAGTTGTCAAATCAAATAATCCTACATCAATAGTTATTGACAAAAAGAAATAGAGATTATATAAGTTAATATACGCTCTTTTCACTTCCCTTTCTCTAACAGGAGGTTTAGTCTTGGCCAAGCAAACTTATCTGATTTGGTACCCAATTTATGATGAAAAGGGAAATCAAACGAAAAAAAAGATAGGCTATGTTACTGCCAGTAGCCCCAAACAAGCTTTTTATATGTTTAGCAGAGGCTGGGGGCGCCATATAGTCCCCGGAGCAATGCAATTAGCCTCTATCCGCGACCGCCTGCAGGCCGAAGCTATCAAATAGCTTCGGCTTTCTTTTTAGGCCAAACCAATAAACGAAGCCCAAAAAGGCAAAGAAAATATTGATAAAATAGTACTCAAAACCACAGCTCGGGCAATAAATTTTTTATCCAAGCCGAATTTGTCTGCCAAAGCAAAAGGGCTAATAGCCAAAGGCATGGCTGCTTCCAAAATAGAAGGCGTATATTTTTCTATAGAAAGCCCAAATATATTTACGCCCAAAAGAAAAACCCAGGGCAATAAAAATAAAGTCAAAATAGCAAAAGCCAAAACCGGTAGCCATTCCTTGAGACGACCGATTTGCGAGTTGCCCATAAACAGACCCATAGCCACCAAAACCATAGGAATAACCGAAGCTGCCAAAAGATCCACTGCTTCAATTACCATCGTTGGCAAAGGTAAATCCAAAAGCCAAACCAAAAGTCCTAGAAAAATAGCAATCAGTAATGGATCGCTTTTAAAGCTAGAAAATATTTTTCTAAAAACATGCTGATGGTCAGCCTGACGACTGTATTCCAAAAAGCCCAAACCAAGAGTAAAAACCCAAAAAAGATAAACTGCAATTATTAAACTAAGTGACGGTAATATCTCCGGCCCCATAATCCGAGTAATAGTAGGAATGCCCATATAAGCAATGCTGCCAAAGGCAAAACAAATGAAAAAAGTCCGTAGAGCTTTTTGAGAAAAGCGCAAAAGTCTAGCCACAATATAAGCAAAAATAAAGCTAACGACCAAAAAAATAGAATTAGCTACTATAATTCCGCTTTCCTGAGCAAAAGAAAGATCTAACTTGGACAAAGAGGAAAATATCAAAGCCGGCAAGCCAACATTGAGGGCAAAGGCATTGAGCACCTTTGACCACTCTGGTCCAACTTTTTTTATTTTCTGGAAAATCGCGCTAACAAAGATTATCAAAAAAAGCGGTGCAATCACCAATAATATATCTAACATATAAAAAATATTAAAAATTAACTAACTAAATTATAGCAAAAAATTCCACTGGCGTAAAAAAATAAAAACGCCCAATTTTCTTAAAGGCGCTTTTATTATAAATTATTTTTTGCTCTTTTTCTTGGCCTTGGCTTCCAGCATCAACTTTTTTGCTTCCAGTCTTTTTTTGGTTTTCTTGGAGCTGGTTTTTTGCTTACGACCAACTGCATGTCTTCTTTTTGCCATATGAATTTTGTTTGTAAATAATAAAAATGATTTTAGCTGATTATAAGGATAAAATCAAGTTATCAATAATCCTAAATCTTATCTTTTATTTTGACTGCTGTTCCATAAGCCAGCATTTCTGAAGCCCCGGACATTACCATGGAAGTGGTAAATCTTATACCAATAATCGCATCTGCTTCCATTTCCAAAGCTTCGTTGACCATTCGGTTGTAAGCTTCATCTCTGGCATCTTTGGTCATTTCACTATAGGTTTTTATTTCTCCGCCCGTAATGCTTCTGATAGATGCACCAATGTCTCGACCTATATTCCTAGTTCTGACCGTATTGCCTTTGACAATACCCAGGATTTTGATAATTTCTTTTCCCGGAATATCATTTCCGCTTGTAATAATTATGTTTTCCATATTTTTTTAATATTCTAAAAATTTTTTAATTAACTACTGCTTTGGTTTTTTTATTTTTTCAATCTCGTCTTCTTTTTTGTTGAAAAAAATAAAGATGCCTAAAATCAGAAAAAAGACACCGATAACAATGGCCGGATAATCAACTCCCGGGCCATCTATAAAGCCGACAAAAATAATAAACCAAATAGACAAAGCCCCCATAATAATACCGGAGATTGTTCTGCTTAATGTGTTCATTTTTTTATTTTAATAACACATTTATTATACCACAAAACAAAAAAATCTAGAATTAGCTCATTCTTTGACCACGTCCCGTGGCTACACAGTAGCTATACGGGATGTGCCCTATTCGGACCTTGGTTATAACTTAGGCCTTTTATTACTCTCCTGCTTAAAAGCATATCTAATGCCCTTACCAGCCAAGGGTTCATCTTTGAATCTGGCAATCACGTGCAAATGGGCATGGCTAATATTTTGGCCAGCAGCTTGGCCTATATTCCAACCAATATTATAACCGTCCGGTTTAGATCTATCTAATATAGCTTTGACAAGCAAAAACAATTCTTTGATAGCCAGCCACTCGTCGTCGTTAAAATCCCAAGGACTTTCTACATGTCTTTTGCTAATAATCATGCCGGAATTATTCAAAACCGAATCTATAGACTCTACAAAATAGCACAAATCATTTTGAGCTAGTATCTCGCCTTTTAAAATATTATTTTCCAAACAAAATGGGCAATTTTTCATGTTAATATATTAGCATAAAAATAACACGAGGGAAATTGTAAAAAACAAAAATAACTTTATTTCTAAAGTTATTTTTATGGGGTCCCATTCGGACCTTAGTTATAAAATAATGGATTACTTGGGAAAATTAAGCACATTATTAAATAATTCCAATAAGCGTTTCCTTGTTAATTCTTTTTCGTCCCGATCTCTACCTTTATAATCAATTTTCTCTAAATCATCTATGGCGCTTTTAATGGCATTTTGCTCAAAGACGCTAGGAAAAATTGTCCTAGCAAGTTTAATTGAGTTGTTTATATATTCTTTCTGAATTTTACCAAAATCTTTCTCAATATCATTAAAACTGGCCACTATTCGACCTATAAAGCCAAACCCTTTTTTATATTCAACAAGTGTTTTTAATTTATTTTCAGAATCATAAGGCAATACTACATATAATAACAAATATGACCAAGAAATTGGGTCAATCTCGGGAAAAAGATTATAGGTTATACTATCTAAATTTTTATCGAACCGTCCTTGGTTTTTACTAAATCTTATACGCTCTATAGACCAATTAAAATATTCTACAAAAATAATGCGAATAATATTATTTCCACTCAACCAGCCTTCATAAGTCACTTGCCAATCTTTTAAATAATTTTTAAATATTGACGATCCTAAATCAGATTCTACAATTTCATCAAATAAATGATTACTCACAAACAAATGCATCAAATCTTCTAAATATTTTTTATCTTTACCCTTTAAATGAGAATTAACGATATGACAAAATTGATATTCCCCATTATTCTTAAATGCTATTGTTTTTATTTCAACAATAATTTTTTCTAAAATATTATAAATGTCGTATCTATTTGAACTTACAATAACACTTTTCCCATCTTTATATTTATAAAAATAATCCAATAATTTTAAGTAAGTGTCTTCTTGTAGTAAAAAAAATACATTTCGTTTTTTTAGGTTTCTATAAAATATTAAAATAATATTTTTTTTAACATTATCATCCATACTTGATTCTATCTTCTTATAAAAGACCTCGAAAAAACGACGCTCTGTCAAATAATCTAAATTATCGCATTGCCACACGGACTGCCAAGCTTCTATGTTTTTATCATCGATAATTTGCTCTAAAAATTTATATCTAATATCAAGTAATCCTCTGTTATTCTTATCTGCAGAAAATCCAAGCCATTTAATAAATCCAATGACAATGCCTAGTAATTTAAATACACCTAAACAAAAAATTGATACTATTAATAATTTAATAATATCAATGCCCTCATATATCAATGATGCTCTCCAAAAAAATGCTGGGAGAAAAATCATTCCAAAATAAGACAGTAATTTCTTATAATAAAAATACTTATGCAATATAATCTGTAAATCAAGTTTTGCGAAATTTTTTCCTTTTTCGTTTCGTAAAGCGTATATCCAAAAAGGTATTAGAAATGCAATCAAGGCCATACCCAAATTATGCATTAAATTGGGCGAATCAGTATTTACCTGCAATAATTTTACTATGAAAACAATAGAAACAATAGAAAACAAAATTAAATAAGGTAAAAAGAACCCTTTAAAGAACTCTGTTTTATTATTAATATTCAACATACTTAAATACCAAAATATAAAAATACTAACTTATTTACCATCCTGATGGTGGGAAAGGCTCTTTGCTTAAGTAATACGCCTGAACAATCGCTGGCTCACCTAACAAATTCTTGAATATACTTATATTAACTTCCGTTGATAACTTATCTATATTAATAAGCATTTTCTCTTTGCTCAAATTTTTCTGGGTTGATTTTAACACCCTGACCTGTATATCGTCTGGACCAAATTGTGTTCCATTAAACTCATATCTTGAACCTAAAAGTGGTGATGTAACTACATATGTATTGATTAATGCTTTATTTCTAAACTCATTAACATCAGGGTCATCAAGGTTTGCGCTATCAACATTACGCCTACCAGGTGGCACCACTAAATCTGTATTACTATCACTATCAAGGCCTAAAAAACCGGCTCCCGCTAATGCAAATATATAAGTTTGGTAATACCCTGGATTGCCAAAGTAATACTCCTCGCTATAATAAAAATTATGTGCCCCTAAAAAAGACCTGACCCATTCCGGTTCTTGGTCAAATTCATCTAACTCAATAAATCTATTCTCACCCAATGTAATATCATAACCAATGGGTAAATGTAGGGTTGGGTTAAAATCGCCTTCTCTGTTAGTGACTGCATAAATAATTACTTTATCGTCTGAATCGGTTATTGCTTGGATATAAGCGTAATCATTTACAAACAAATACTCCATAAGGCTAGTTTCGGATGTGAAATCATTGGTAACCAAAGTATCAGCGACTATATTATTATCACCAACGATACTTACTGACTCGTCTTTACTATAATCATTTACAGTAGCGTCACTTCCGAATAAAAACTTAGATATCCCAGCAGTCATAACACCTAAAACTATTATTCCTATTATAGTATTTTGCCATTTTATCTTCTTCATTTTTTTAAAATAATTAACCGGCTAGCCACTGCATTACAAAATAAATAATTATAGTAGTTATTTTTGTAAAATTTAAAATATTTCCTCTCAGACTTATCGTGCTATGATTTCTAGTAGTTAAAACCTCGCGACAAGCTGTGTACAGGCATTCTTAGCTTCTTTCATTTCCTCCGGTCGAATAATGCTAATACCTGAGAATTGATCCGGTTTCAATTTTAATACCCGAGAACGATTATTTTCATCTGTCGTCGCAAAAATAACAAAATCATTATTTTCATAAATACTGCAAAGTGTACCTGTCTGAAATGGCAATTTATTTCCCTCATTATCTTTGTTTAGAGTATTAAAATTTCTTAAAAAATCTATTTGCTCTTTGGTGCCGATCAATGAGATTGGTAATGGCTGAGCCCCTCCTAAATATTGAGGAATACGAGGAAAAATTATGGGCGTAAATATACATATATTAAAAATCAATGAAAATACTACAAAAAATATAATTTTATAGTTTGTTTTGAATAACTTGCTATTTTTAATCTTAGAAATAACCGAAAATAATCGATACAAAAATATAATAACCACTAAAAAACAACCTAAAAATAAAATCCCTGCTGATAAATATCTTGTCTGTAAAATATTATACTCAAAAAAACCAAATCTGGACAGAAAACTATTCCAGGCTAAAAAACCATAAAAATATGCCACCAATAAAAAGAAAGGAGTATATTTAATTAGTTTAGATAGTAATTTTTCCATATAATTATATTTAATACCAAACTACTACTCCACCGTGATGCGAACACGTCCCTCTTCTACTTTGGCTAAAACTATAACTCCCGTCCCTACATTTTGCACTTACGCCTGTTGGAATGGCGTCATATTGCGTTGGAGACTGCACTGTATTGCCCTGACTATTTTCATAATACTTTATTGGTTCTAATGGTTTCGCAATATTAACATTAGTATCTTCATATTTATCATTAACTATAGAATTAATAACATCTGACGATTTATTGACGCTTGGTTCAACAAATTTTTTTTCTGGTAATACTAAGCCAGACTTTACTGACTCGCCTAAAACCTGTTGCTGAGTAGCGTTAGAATAGTTAGTATTAGTGTTGTTTCCTCCCTGACCATAATTACCTATTATGGTAAAGAAAACAAAAACTAAACCTATAAATAATGCCTTTTTCATAATTGCCTGTTTAATTACTTTGATATTAGCGTAATAATAAGAATAATTCAATGGCGTTATAGAAACCCTCTAATACGCTATATTCCTAAAAAAATAAAAACACCTCTTTGGATAAAGAGATGTCCTTATGGGGTGGCAGATGGGGCTCGAACCCACGACCGCCGGAACCACAATCCGATGCTCTACCAACTGAGCTACTACCACCATGAAATATTAACTAATAATTAATTTACGTGGTACCCCGGCCAGGAATCGAACCTGAATCTAGAGCTTAGAAGGCTCCTATTCTATCCGTTGAACTACCGGGGCATAAAAAATTATGCTTTATTGATTTTATTATACAAAGTACTATCCGTTGCCACTGCCGACGCGCAAAGCGCTTTGGCGGGGTCCCGTCACAGGCGGGAAACTACCGGGGCATAAAATATAAAAAACAAAGACAAATATAACAAAAAAATGTATTTTGGTCAACCCTTTTAATTATTATTAGCAACTGACTGCTGTCTCCACAAAGCCGCGTAAAGACCGTTTTTTTTCAACAACTGATCATGAGAGCCCTGTTCAATTATTTTTCCTTTTTCCAAAACATAAATATCTTTGATATGAGTAATAGTAGACAGCCTATGAGCAATACTAATAGTCATCATCTGGGGATGCTCTTGGGAAATTTTTTGGATTGTGTTGCTAATTTCTTTTTCAGTCAAAGAATCCAAACTAGAAGTAGCTTCATCAAAAATCAAAATCTCCGGATTCCTTAAAAGTGCTCTGGCTATTGCCAAGCGCTGTCTTTCGCCACCGGACAATTTCATTCCCCCTTCTCCTATCACCGTGTCCAGACCCTTGTCGCCTCTTTGGATAATACCCAAAACAGAAGCTGACTCCAAGGCTTTCAGACAATCCTCGTCGTTAGCTGTCGGACTGACAAACAAAAGATTTTCTCTGATGCTACCGGAAAAAAGCTGAGTCTCTTGAGAAACAAAGCCAATTTTTTTCCGAAAATTTTCCAGCTCAAAATCTTGATAAGTAATTTTATCATTAACCAAAATTTTTCCTGCACTGGGTTTGTATAAACCTAGTAAAAGCTTGATCAAAGTAGTTTTACCTGAGCCAGAAGGGCCGACAAAAGCGATTTTTTCTCCGGCTTTTATTTTGAAACTAATATCATAAAGTGCTCCTTTATCACTATGCTGATAGGCAAAAGAAACTCCTGTAAAATCAATTGCCTCTATCTTTTCCAGTTTTATAGGATTGACTGGTTTGGGCTCAGGGGCAATACTCAAAATTTTATTGAGCTCTTCATTGCTTGATTTAGCCTGTTGATACTGCTCCGCCACGACACTAAGCTCGGCCAGAGGATTGAATAAAAAGAAAGAATAAAACAGCAAAGAAAAAAATTGACCTAGGCTCAACTGACCGTCAAAAATCAGCCAAAGCATAATCAGCATAATCAAAGCTCTAAGTGCATTGAGCAAAGTGCCTTGGATAAAACTAAGAGTTCTAATTAATTTTATTCGCTTAAGATCTAGGGCTAAAATATGTTCATTAGCTTTGTTGAGTCGCTCTATTTCCTGAGCTTCCAAGCCTAGACTTTTGACTAGTTCCACATTGCGCAAAGTCTCGGTAGTGTACCCAGCCAAATTAGCTTGCTCTTGAATAACTGCTAATTGTACTTTTCTAATCCGACGACTAATTAAAAATATAGTAATAGCCAAAGACGGTACTATCAAAAAAATCGTCAGGCCAATTATCCAATTAACCCAAAAAGCATAAATCAAAACAAAAATAATGCCGACTAAATAAACAAAAACCAAGCCAATTAAACTTTTAATCAAATCCTGAATATTATCGCGAGCTTTTTGCATTCTCTGTAGTATCGCTCCTGAGCTTTGATCTTCAAACATCTGATAAGGCAAGGACAAAGAATGCTCTATGCTCTGAGCATAAAGACGAGTACCCAGACGATGAGTAATGACACTGGTATAATAATCCTGAAAATTTTTGGCTATCCGCGATATAAGAGCTACGCCCACAAAAGCCAAAAGTAATAGTCCTACTCCTTTGATGAATTCACCTCTTTCCAGCTCGTTGGCTCTAACAGCATAATTATCTATCAGCATCCGAAAAATCTGCGGATCTAGAAGAGAAAATATCTGATTGACCGCTCCCAAGGCTAAAACTCCGGCCAAAAGTTTTTTGTAATCTCTAATATATTTAACTAAAAATTTCATAATTTATATTTTAGGAGCTAATTTTAACATTTTGGCTATTTTATATCAATCTCAAAATATGCTAAACTTAAATCAAATAGTCAAATGGCTAATAACATAATTATATGAAAAAAAACTTAAAAGCAAAATCAGTCTATTTAGGGGCTGACCACAATGGCTTCCGACTAAAAGAACTCTTGAAAAACTACCTAAGCGAGAGAAATTACCTAGTGCGCGACCTGGGCAACCTAAAATTTGATCCCCAAGACGACTATCCTGACTACGGTAAAAAAGTAGCTCGGGCTGTAGCCAAAGACAAGGGATCGCTGGGCATCCTGCTTTGTGGCAGTGGCCAAGGTATGATGATAACGGCCAACAAATTTACTGGCATCCGCGCTACCTTTGGCTATACCCAATCAGCTGCCAAACTATCCCGCCATGATAATGATAGCAATGTCCTCTGTTTACCAGCTTGGCAACTCAAATCAAGTCAAGTCTTGCGAATAGTTAATACTTTTCTCAAAACCGAATTTTCTCAAATAGAACGCCACAAGCGAAGAATCAAAAAAATGAAAGCCTAAAAATAAATGCCCAAAAAACCTGTAAAAATTATTCCTGCTGTTTTAACTAAGGATTTTAAAAATTTCAAAAAACAGTGGACAAAAATAGCTAAGCAGTTTAATTATGTCCAAATAGATATTATGGACGGAATTTTGGTCAAAACCAAAAACGATATTTCTCCGACCCAAGTTAAAAAAATCACTCAAAATCATACTCTGGAAGTCCATCTAATGGTCAAAGATATCGCCAGCTATATAGCCAAATGGCAAAAGCTGAAAAATGTCAAAAAAATCATCTGGCACTACGAAGCTGAAACCGACACTGAAGCCATAATCTGTCTGGCTAAATATTTGCAAAAAAAGAAAATCAAAGCCGGACTAGCTATTAATCCGCCAACGCCACTGGCCAAAATAATCCCCGTTTTGCTTTATTTTGATACTATTCAAATAATGGGAGTAACTCCGGGAAAACAAGGACAAAAATTTCAAAAATCAGTGCTGAAAAAAATAAAGACTCTGCGCGCCAAACATCCCCAGCTCAATATTACCATTGATGGCGGAGTAGATAACCAGAATTTTACCGCTATCAAAAAAGCCGGAGCAAATATTATTGCTATCGGCTCTTATTTCCAAAAATCAAAAAAGAATATTGAAGAGCTAATCAATAATTTAAACTAAATTATTTTTACTAAAAGACTAGCCTAAGCTCGTCTTTTTTTGTATAAGAAAATTCCCAAAATGATAATCACTAAAGCTAAAAGAGAAGCCCAGAATATATAAGAGGAAAAAATATAAGAATAAGACGCCAAAAACGATGCTTCATCTTCGCTGGCTCTGGCTGAAGCTGGGCTCTCGCCAAAATACTCACTAGCTGACAAAGCCATTGCTCCTTGGACAAAGAAAGAGACTGGCCGGGACTGCCTAACTATCTTGCCTGTATTATCATTGACTGTAACATAAGCTTTATGATAACCGTCATTTAGGGGTTTTTCCAGATTATAAGACCAGTTGCCACTGACATCGGCCTTGGCCAAAAGCACCATAGGCAAATCACTATAGAGATAAACCAAAATCCAAGTGCCAGCTTCTGCTTGGCCGGATAAACGTATGCTGTCTTGCAGGTTTTCCAAGTTAGCCAAAGCTAAATCATCACTTATTCGCGAAGATCTAAGTTGCGGATGTTCCAAAGGAATTTGATCAAACAATAACTCATCAAAAAACAATCTTTCTTGCAAAAGCAGTCCTTCTCCTAAAGGATTATAATTATTCATCACTTCCAAGCCATCAAGGTATCCGTCGCCGTCAGTATCGGGATTAAAAGGATCAGTGCCATAATAAAGCTCCAGATCATCGGGTAAGCCGTCGCCGTCACTGTCTAACATCATCAAACCGCCGCTGACAACTGTCAAAATATCTTCATTATATAAAATGGTCTGACTGGCTGCTTTGGCCAAAAAAACCTTGGTTTCTTGCCGCGGCGCTAGAGAAAGCAGTTCTTTATTTAATCCTACGCTTTCTATTTTCTGACCCAATTCCTCGGTACTGACTGTTCGACCAAACAAAGAATCGATAATGTTTTCTATCTCCGCTTGATTTTTTTTAGCCATTACCAAACGATTAAGATGCTTGTTTCTCAAAACATCCGTGCAAAGCAAGCTGTCGGCCAGCCGGCAATCCACTGCGCCGGCATATTTTTCCAAAAGATAATCTTTGCATCTTTCCGGCTCAAAAATTCCTGCTGCTTGGCATTCCAAATCCACCTTTAGTCTTCTTAAATAATCTTCACAAGCCATGCCGTCAAAAATGGATTGAGACAAACAACGCTGATCCAGAGACTGAGCCATAGACATAAAACGACGGCATGTGTTTTCGTCTTTGATGCCCAAATCCAAGCAAGTTTCATGTTGATAAATCAAAACTTTTCCACTCATTTGTAAGCTATCCGGCGCCGAAGTATCAATCGCCACCGGCCTGTCAGTAAGCTCTACTTCTCTTTCTTCAATTTGCTGCTGATCTTCTGCTTGACTCTGGCTGTCAATAGTATTGAAAACGGAAATCAATTTTTCTGTTGCTGAAAAATTGGGATTTAAATTATTTTTTATTATTAAACGATAATTGCCATTGGCCAAACGACTGCTGTCTAAAGTAGCCAGATAAGCATGAGGGGTGTTAGAAAAATCACTCTGCTTAAATCCCCAGGCCAAGAGCGTTTCCCAAATGGCTCTGGCCATTGGTAAATTTATTTTTTCTTCTTGATTGATACTGCTGATAATTTCCAAATAAATATCAGCTGAAGAAAAATCAAAACTGCTCAAAACTACCGGAAAAACCGTACCGGAAATGTTTGTTTCTAAGTTTATAATTTTAAACTCTATTGTATCAGGGTCAAATAAAAATTCATTGGATCCCAAAGTCAGTAAAAAATCAAAGCTTTCTGAATATAAAACTGCGTTATTTTCACCCAACAACGAAATGTTCAAAATATAATCTCCATTGACAAAACTATTGTCTAGATGAATAGCCTGTGTCCAGTGATAGCCGTCAAAATAAGAAATCAAAATATCACCGGTGCTAATTGCCGGATCATTTTGTTTATAAAACTGCGCTCTTACTTGGGAACCAGACAAAGCTGTGTTCAAGCTGAGCAAAAAATCTCTGTCTGTAATCGGCTCTCCCGGCAGCGGACTGAGCAACATCAAATCAGCCGAAGCTTCTTCTACTTCCTCTATTGTTTCATTACTTATGCTAAAATTGACCGCTCCCAAAGAAAATAATTCTTGATTATCAGCGCCCAGAACAAAAAACTCGCAATTATAAGCGCCGTTGGGGTAAAGCCTTTGGCCGTCTTGAATTAAGCTAGTATCAAAGCTGCGGCTATGAACCAGGCCCTGGGCATTGCTGGTGAGCTGAAAACGAAAAGACAAATCGCTGTCCTGGTTTTTTATATCGGCCGCAATCAGCGCCTCTCCTTTAGCAGGATTCAGCTCCCGATTCAAAGATATCTGTAAAAATAAATCGCCGCTGATATTTTGGCTCGGGCTTGGCGAGTTGATCAATCCGCTCAAAACAATTTCTTCTTCAGCAACAACTTCTCCCAATTCACTTTCCTCCGAAATAGGTGGCAAAACTTCGTCAGACTGGCTCTTGTTTTCATCTATGTCAAGCTCTAAAGCTGCTTGATAATCTCCGCCGGCAAAGAAGCTCTGCGGCCTAGACTTATAAATCTGCCGCTTATCATCCTGATAGACTTGTGCGTTGGCCCAAATGAAATATTGACCGCTGGGGATTCCACTAATTTCCCAAGAAGCCAATGATCGCCAAGTTCCTGCTTGGCTATAGCTGGCCTCAAAATTCATCTCATAATTCAGATTTTCATTTACCACACTGAAATAAACTAAGGAAAAATCTCTTTCTCCTTTGGGTCCTTCCAAGTAAGCTTCCAAAAATAAAGGTTCCTGCTCTGCCGGCAAATAACCGGACATCGGCTCAACAAAAGCCAAAGACAAATATTCCTGTTTATCCCTAGCGCCCACAGCTACAAAAACCAAAGCTTGAGTAAAAAGCAGTAGCAGTAAAAATAGCAACTTGGAATAAGACTCAATTTTTTGCCAAAACATCTTTAAAAATCAAATATTAATTATTTTTATTATAACACAAAAACCCAATAAATTAAAAACACATCTGACTGAGCAAAATGTGTTTTTGTTAATTTAAAGATTAAACTAATTAAAGGCAAGGACAAATATTAAACATTGCCCAGTCTGCCTGATTACAGTCTATCGGGTTATTCTGATAATAACATTCTGAAAAGTCGTCTGAACGCCAAGGAGGATTATTACCAGAAGCAGCTGAACAGCTTTCGCAAGGCATTTCACTAAAAGGAATATTTAAAAGGCAGGTATTGGTATCCGGTCCATACTTGGCCCAACTGACACATTCTTTATTTATACTTTGACAAAAATTACTACAAGTTTGATTTTCATCAGCCAAATACCAGCAATGGCCGCCGCCATAGACTGTGCAATTGACTGCTATAGTAGTGGTCTGATTTATTGCTTCTTCTCCGTAGCTTGAGCAAGCGCCTATTATCAGCTTATCATTGTCGTCTTTTTGCAGATAATAGCCGCTATCAGCAGCGCTGTTTTTGTCTGGATCAACTGGCAAAGCCGGCAAATAACGGGAAAAAAAATCATTATCATCAGCCAGCAAACAATATTCTTCATCTTCGACGCAAGTAAGCGAAGCCACTGTAGAACAAAGAACCTTTTTACTGCTATTTATCTCCCCTAAAACAGGCAAAGCTCCTTGATGTTGACGAGCATACTCGCTAAAAGCTGCTTGTAAAACTACTATGTCCTGCTTTCTTTTGGCATCCTTGGCCACGCCTATTCTAGCCAGAGGATCCAGCCAGAGCAAAACCGCGGCTGATAAAACTAGCATTATTGAAACCGCTACAATCAACTGAGACAAAGAAAATCCTTGTTTGTTCATAAATTAATTTTTTATTCCTTAGGCAAACTCTTTCATTAATTTTTCAATCTTGCGGACGAGCATTTTGCGCTTGACCAGTGCCTGGCCTTTTAGCTGAGGCAAATGATCGCCGTAGCTGGGACGCCTGTCCTGATAAAACAAACCATAAGGTATCTTATCGCCCCAAAGCAAGGATTCTCTAAAAGCTGCTTGCAAATCACTTTTGTCATAATCCGTTTTTTCATCTAGATTATACAAGCGATCAAAATAATATTTGAAGGTATTTGTGTGGTTGAAAGTAACGCAAGGCTGAAACACGTCAACCAGAGAAAAACCCTGATGCAATATCGCCTTTTTAAACAATTCCTTCAAATGCTCGGCATTGCCCGAAAAGCCGCGCGAGACAAAACTTCCACCGGCTGACAAAGCCAGAGACATAGGATTGGCAGCTACTTCTATCAAGCCGTCCGGCGTGGACTTAGTCTTGGTGCCTTTGTCTGAAGTAGGAGCGGATTGACCAGTGGTCAGAGAATAAAGTTTGTTGTTGTGCGTGATATAAGTAATGTCGGCATTGCCTCTGACGCCGTGGATAAAATGCCCCATGCCCTCGCCGTAGCCATCGCCATCGCCGGCCATGACTATCACGGTCAAGTCTTTGTTGGCTAGCTTGGCGCCGACTGCTGTCGGTAGAGTCCGGCCATGCAACGAATGCCAAGCATAAGTTTTAATAAAATTGACTGCATTGCCGGAACAACCTATGCCATAAACGAGCAAAATATTTTCTGGTTTCAAGCCGAGTTCCGTCAAAGCTTTTTTCAGGGCAATCATGATGCCAAAATTACCGCAGCCCGGACACCAGGTGCATTGATAATCTGTGTTAAAATCTTTTTCCTTTACCCTGTTGGAAATTCTCTTTTGTTTTTCTATGCCCATATAAAGTAAAATTATCTTATATATTCGATTTTCCCTGTTTTAGATAAATTTTTGCTATTTACCATTAGCCATACGCCATAAGCCATCTATTATCTCCTCTTGAAAAAATGGCCGGCCATCGTATTTGAGTAATTTATTTTCCAGCTTAATGCCGGTTTCTTGAGCCAGTAAATTAGCAAGCTGGCCATTGCTATTATTTTCAATCAACAAGACATTTTTGGGCTTGGCCAAAATCTTTTTGCTAAACTGTTTGGCCAAAGGCCACAAATACTGATATTGCACTATCTTGAGTTTCTTTTTGGTTTTTTCATCTAGCCGGTTATAAGCATCAAGCACCACGCCTTTGGTCGAGCCCCAAAGTACAACTGTTTTTTTGGCTCTGGGATTGCCATAGACCAAAGGTAAAGGCATCTTGGTGGCAAAAGTCTCCAATTTTCTATGCCTTTTATCCACTTGCTCTACTCTATTTTCTGCTGTTTCCCAAGAAAATCCATAAGCATCATGCTCATCGCTGTTGGCAATAAATAGACCGCCTTTCATTCCAGGCAAAGCTCGCGGCGAAATGCCGTCGGCCGTCAATTGATAACGGCGATAATTTTTTATTTTATTAAGCTGAGCCTGGCTCAATAATTTCCCTCGGTTTATCTTTATGCCTTTGGCACTGAATTTTTCTACTGTGGTATTGCCCTCACCAATAAACTTGTCTGACAAAATAATCACCGGCAACTGATAAATTTCCGCCAGATTAAGAGCCTCGGCTCCCAGATAATATGCTTCTTTGGCATCGCCTGGGGCAATGATAATGCGAGGGAAATCCCCTTGAGCGGCGCCAAGCATAAACTGCAAATCACCCTGCTCGGTCCAAGTGGGTAGTCCGGTAGCTGGCCCAGGACGCTGGACATTGACCAGTACCAAAGGTGTTTCTGTCAGAGAATTAAGCCCCAAAGATTCAGTCATCAAAGCAAAGCCGCCGCCAGAAGTGCCGACCATGGCTCGCGCGCCAACATGAGCTGCTCCCAGTGCCATATTGGCTACAGCAATTTCGTCTTCGGCATGCTTGACCACTATGCCTGTTTCTTTGGCCAGTGCCGCCAAGTAATGCAAAATTGATGAAGAAGGGGTCATCGGGTAAGCCACATAAAAATTCAAGCCGGCGGTCAGCGCACCCAAAGCCAAGGCTTCATTGGCGGCAATCAAAATTTTGTCCTGAGCCGGCAAAAGCGGCAATTGGCAGACAAATTCTTCATTTTTATTTTTACGGACAAAATCATAGCCCGCCTGCAGAGCGGAAAAATTTTCCGCAACTACTGCTTGGCCTTTTTTGCCAAAATTTTCTCTGATTACTTTTTTGGCAATAGCCAGATCCTGACCGACCAAAGCCAAAGTTGCTCCCAAAGCCGCTACATTTCTCATCAGCTCGCCGCCGGCTTCTTTAGCGAAAGAAGAAAGCGGCAAGGCCAAAGCCAAAATTTCTTTTTCTTTAATTTTGTCCGGCGCTAAACTAACTTTTTCTTTT
>JAQUKX010000008.1 GCA_028718865.1 Patescibacteria group bacterium
ATCTTTGCAAAATATTTTTTTTGCCGATAAACATAAAGGAAAAAAGAATAACAGTAATAGCCATCAAAAAATGAATATCAAAATTCATCAATGGCGAAAAGTCTAAAGGCCTAATAAAAGAGCTCACTCCCAGTATCCAAAATATATTAAAAATATTAGAACCCACAACATTACCAATGGCAATGTCGGAATTTTTTTTGTAAGCTGCTACTGCACTGGCGGCCAACTCAGGCAAAGAAGTACCAATGGCTACTATAGTAAGTCCAATCAAAGCTTCGCTCATACCAAACTGAGTAGCCATGGCTATTGCTCCTTTGACTATCCAATCACCACCCAGAGCCAAGCCAGCTATGCCCCCTAAAACCATCAAAACAGATATGCTAGTTTTTCTCTCTTGGATTTTTTCTCCTGTACCCTGAGATTTGGCAATGCCAAAACTATAATACAAAAATATAATAAAAAAAGACACTAGTATTGCTCCATCTATACGGCTGATAATATTAAAATTAGCCTGATCAATCAAACGGTCATTGACCATCAACCACAAAACTATTACCGCCAGTAAATTAAAAGGTATTTCTTTAAAAACTGTTCCCTTTTTAACGGTCAAAGGAAAAATCACTGCTGCTACGCCTAAAATAAGCAAAGTATTGGAAATATTAGAGCCCACTATATTGGCTATGGCCAGATCGCTACTGCCTTTGAAAGAAGCAAAAACATTGACTATCAATTCCGGCGCTGAAGTGCCAAAAGAAACTACTGTCAAAGCAATCACCAAATCAGAAACTTTGAGTTTTTTGGCCACTGAAGAAGCGCCATCTACCAACCAATCTGCTCCCTTGATCAAAAGAAAAAAACCAGCCACAAACAGGAAATAAACCAGCATAAATTAAATTAATAATCTTCCGTTTAATATTTAAACTATATATATTTTAACACAAATAAAAATAATATAAAACGCCCCGAAGCGGGGTGTTTTAAAAAATAAAATTTTATAAAATCCTAAACTACATTTTCTTTGATGCGCATCAGGCCGGCCAAAGCGCTTCTTTCCTGCTCATCCAACTTATTGCTAATATTTTTGATGTTTTTTTCCATCTCAGGAATAAAAATATACTCCAGGGCATTGACCCGCCGGCGAGTTTTTTCTATTTCCGCTGCCAAGAGGCGAGCGGAGTGCTCCATTTGTGACAACTTAACAATATCTGCCAAAGAGTCAGAAAAAATCTTCAGTGAATTATCCAGACCCGAGGAGCTAGTAGCCAAAGAATAACAAACAAAATCCCCTTCTTCTTGATAAGCAAACTGAGGCACCACCACACTCATCACGTTTTTAGTTTTGACCTCAAAATTTATTTTTTTACTGGGCCAAAGCAAAGCAGTTTCCAAAGACTGGGGACGCATATCAGCAGCGGCAATAACAAAAGAGCGAAAGCCTTCGGCAATATTTTCTTCCACTTTTTCTCGCTTATCCTTGGCATCACGAATAATCGCCATGAATTCTTTCATTAGACCGTCACGCTTTTCCTTGAGTAATTTATGCCCCCGCTTAGCCACCTTGAGTTTGGCTTTGAGCCGAATGAGCTCCATGCGGGTAGGATTTATTTTCTGAGCCATAGATAATAAAAATTAAACTTCTCTGCCTTAGCTTGCTTTGGCTGTTTCTTTATTCTCTTCTTTTTTCGGAAGATATTTGGCAATATGCTCCTCTTTTACTCTCTTGAGCTCGGTTTTGGGCAAAATAGTAAACAATTCCCAGCCCAGATTCAAAGTAGTGATAATATCTCTATCCTCATATTCACCTTGGCGGATAAATCTGTCTTCAAAAGCATTGGCGAATTTGACGTACTGTTTATCAATATCTGACAAGGCTGCCTCGCCCAAAATAACTGCCAATTCTTTGGCTTCTTTACCGCGGGCATAGGCAGCATAAAGCTGGTTGAAAACACCAGAGTGATCTTCACGAGTCTTGCCGTCGCCTATTCCCTTGGACATCAAACGGGACAGACAAGGCAAAACATCCACTGGCGGCATAATGCCTTGGCGATAAAGAGAGCGAGAAAGCATGATTTGTCCTTCGGTGATATAGCCGGTCAAGTCTGGAATCGGATGAGTCTTGTCGTCTTCAGGCATGGTCAAAATAGGAATCTGAGTAATAGAGCCCTTGCGTCCGCGAATACGGCCAGCTCTTTCATATAAAGTGGCTAGGTCGGTGTAGAGATAGCCTGGATAGCCACGACGTCCTGGCACTTCTTTTCGGGCAGCGGCAATTTCACGCAGAGCTTCGCAATAGTTGGTTAAGTCAGTCAAAATAACCAAAACATGCATGTCTTTTTCAAAAGCCAAATATTCGGCTGTGGTCAGAGCCAAACGAGGCAAGGTAATGCGCTCTACTACTGGATCGTCAGCCAGATTCATAAATAGAACCGCTCTTTCAATTGCTCCGGTTTGATGAAATTCATTAATGAAATACTGGGCTTCCTCAAAAGTACTACCCATGGCACCAAAGACCACGGCAAATTGAGATTTATCAGTTTCAATTTTCCCCTGGGGGCTGACTTTGACTACTTTGGCCTGACGAGCGATTTGAGCAGCAATATTGTTGTGCGGCAAACCAGCACCAGAAAAAATCGGCAACTTCTGGCCACGCACCAAAGTATTTAAGCCGTCAATAGTGGAAATACCCGTTTGAATAAAGTCATTGGGAAAATCGCGGGAAAACGGATTGATAGGATAGCCATTGATATTGAGTTTTTTCTCGGGAATAATCTGGCTTCCCTTATCTTTGGGATTGCCGGCGCCGTCAAAAACTCGTCCTAACATATCGGTAGAAACTGGTAATTCCATCACCCGACCCAAAAATCTGGCTCGGCTATCTTTCAAGCTGATGCCGCGGGTGTCTTCAAACATCTGCACCACGGCCTTATCCTGACTCACTTCCAAAACGCGGCCGCGCCTGACGCTCTCATCAGGCAAAACCACATCCACCAGCTCCTCGTATTTGACGCCTTCTACGCCCTCTACTATCAACAAAGGACCGGCTACGCCTTTGATTGTTTTGTACTCTTTTTGCATAGCTGTATTTTAATCCATTATTAATTATTTCAAAGCCGCCAAAGATTCTTTGATCTCCTGGCCCAAATTTTCAATCTCTTTTATTTTTTCTTCCACGATCATTTTGGCACGGCTCATTTTTTCTTTGACCGGCAAAGAGATTATCTGCGCTAACTTGACTTCTCTTTCCAAAGCCGCCATGGCCTCTCGGTGAAAAATCAAAATATTTCTCAAAAGCAAATATTGCTTGGGCAAAGAAGTATAAGTATCTATGTCGTCAAAAGCAAATTGCATCAAAAAGTCTTCGCGCAAAGAACGAGCTGTGTCCAAAACTAACTGCTCTTTGGCTGAGAGAGCATCCAGACCTACCAAACGGACGATTTCTTCTAGCTCTGACTCCTGTTGTAATACCGTCAGAGCCTCGGTGCGCAGCTTGCTAAAATCAGGCGCCACTTCTTGGCGGAAATAGGCTCCTAAATCCTCGGCATAAAGAGAGTAACTGGTCAGCCAGTTGATAGCGGGGAAATGTCGGCGATAAGCTAGATTGGCTTCTAAAGACCAAAATACTTTGGTAACCCGCAGAGTGTTTTGGGTGACCGGCTCAGACAAGTCTCCTCCTGGAGGAGACACTGCTCCGACAACTGTCAGAGAACCTTGGCGTCCTCCGCTTCCCAAAGTTTTGACTATACCAGCACGCTCATAAAAAGCAGCTGTGCGAGAACCTAAGTATGCCGGATAACCTTCTTCACCAGGCATTTCCTCCAAACGACCGGAAATTTCTCTAAGCGCTTCGGCCCAACGGCTGGTAGAGTCAGCCATCAAAGCCACATCATAGCCCATATCACGGAAATATTCAGCAATGGTAATACCAGTATAAACCGAAGCTTCTCGAGCTGCTACTGGCATATTGGAAGTATTGGCAATCAGCACGGTTCTTTCCATCAAAGATTTACCGGTTTTAGGATCTTTGAGTTCTGGGAATTCCTGCAAAACATCCGTCATCTCATTGCCCCGTTCTCCGCAACCGATAAAAATGATAATGTCAGCATCGGCCCATTTGGCCAATTGGTGCTGAGTAACAGTTTTGCCCGCGCCAAAAGGTCCGGGAATACAGCCGGCGCCGCCTTTGGCAATAGGGAAAAAAGTATCCACAATACGCTGACCAGTGATCATGGGTTTGTCCGGATTGAGTTTTTCCACTACTGGCCGCGGGTCGCGAATAGGCCATTTCTGCATCATGGTGATTTCATGGCTATCCACTTTGGCGACTGTCTCGCTCACTTTAAATTTGCCTTTTTTGATATCAGCCACTGTGCCTTCCTTGATATGCGGCGGCACCATAATCTTATGTTTGATCAAGCTGGTTTCCTGCACTTCTCCCAAGATATCACCAGCTACTACTTTATCACCTGTCTTTACTTTGGGCTCAAAATCCCAAAGCTTATCCTGATCCAAAGCATCAGCTTCAATACCGCGAGAAATAAAAGCGCCGGATTTTTCTTCCAAAGTCTTAAGCGGCCGTTGAATACCATCATAAAAAGATTCCAACATGCCCGGCCCCAAAGCTACTGCTAAAGGCAAGCCAGTACGCTCCACTGGTTCACCCGGACCAATGCCAGAAGTATCTTCATAAACCTGAATATAGGCCAAGTCTTTGTCCAGACGGATGATTTCTTCCACTAGGCGCTCTGTAGAGACTCTGACTACTTCATACATTTTGGCTCCAGCCATGCCCGAGGCGACCACCAGCGGTCCGGCAACCTTGATTATTTTTCCTTGTTTGTCTGACATAATTTTAATAAGCTAATGCTCTTAATTTTTAAACAAAATGTCGCTGCCTACGGCCTTCTCCACTATTTTTCTCAACTCCTGATAGCCCAAGCCCTGCGATCCCAATTGCGATGGAAGAACAGTCACTGCCGGCAAAGGCTGCTGTTTTAGCTCATTTAACTCCTCTTCCAAGGCAACTGCCCAATCTTCGCTTATAAGTAAAATAGCATAATTGCCGGCGCTTATTTTTTTCAAAATCTCGCGACCACTATCGACTGAAGACAAAGGAAAAGTCTCAAGCCCTAGAGCTTTGAAACCCAAAATGGCTTGCGGTGATCCAGCAATAGCTATTTTATAATCCATACTAATAAAGCTCTCTTAATAATTTTTTCACTTCTCTGGAAGGCAACTGATTAGCCTGACCGGTCATGATCAAACGAGTGTTTCTGATATTGCTACGCTTACCATAATAATAAGCCAGGATTAACTCCGGTCCCCTGTCAATCAACTTGGCTGTCCGCAGATAATCCAATTCCAAATTCTCCAGATTTCTTTCCAACTGCTCTAGTGAGCGATCGCTCAAATACTGATCCAAAACTTTTTGTCCTTTGACTGAAAAATACATCCTGATTTTGGCCAAGGCCTCATCCAAAGGCAAATTGACCACTGAGGTAAAAAATTCCAAAGACAAAGAACCAGCCTCATCAGGTCTTTCATTATATAGAATCTCCGAAATTATATACTCTTTGGACAAAGCCATTAGCTTGCCCCTGATAAAAGTCTTGAGATTGGCAATATCCAGCTGCAAACGGACAAAATCTTCTATAAAAGGACTGGCCAACACTTTGGCTTGATCGCTATATTCCTTGAAATACTTGCGGTCAAACCAACGCTCTAACAAAGCCGGTGTTGCTCCCTTGCTCTCATCCTCTACTCTCTTGCGGACATAATCAATGGCTCGCTGACAATAAGGCAAAATACTCACTTTTTCTCCGGCAATTGCTCGCTTGAGCTTGGCCGGATCTTCATTGCCCATAGCCGAAAGATGCTCGTCAATGTTTTTGCCGTTTAAAGCTTCTTTATAAAGCAGCTTCATATTGCGGAAATCGTTGCGCATAAAAATAAACTTGACGATTTCCTCATCCGGAGCCATTTCTCTGATACGGGCAAAAACCTGCTTGAGATCTTCATCTAAAGCCAAAAGAAACTGCTCTGGCTTGAGATCCTGGACATTATCAAAATAGTCAGTGTCATGAAAAACCTTGAAAGCCGACGCCAAATCAGGCGCATCCACCATGCGCTCTATATCATTGTAGCTTAGGGAGCGGCTTTCTAGGCTGCGCACCACGCCACTAGCGTATAAATAATCGTCTCGGCTGCTCATTATTTTATCTTACTTAAAAACTACTGACCGACAAAAAGCTCGTGACCGATTTCTGTCTCTGTCCGGCTTTTTATTTCGTCTATTATCTTGGCAAAAGTCATATCAATATCGACATCTTCGCCTTGCCAAACAAAGCCCGCGCCCAATTCCGATTGAGACGCAGCCACTGACAAAGCCAGCCCGGATTTTTTCACTGCTTTTTCCAGTAAGCTGATTTGACTTTTATCAGTCAAAAGCTGGCCTTTTTGCTTGGGCAGTTCTTTGAACATTTTCAGCAAAAACTCCTCCTGCTCCACTGGCGACAGTTGGGACAATTTGCTCAAGGCTCGGCTATACACAGCTGACAAAATCTCCCGCTTTTTTCTCAAAAGTTCCTGCTGGTGCCGTGACTTTTGAGCAAATAAATCCATATCCAAGCGCCGGCCAGAAGCCTGACGAACAGACGCCAGAATCCTTTCTTTTTCTGCCTGGATTTTTTTGGCAAAATCATTTTCCAGCTCCTTGATAGTCGCAGCAGTCTCCTGATTGATTTTTTCCAATTCTGTCTGATGCTCCTGTTCCAAGGTCTTGATTATTTCTTGCAAGGCCATAGTTTTTGGCAAAAATTAATAACTAAATCTGAATACCGTTTAAAAGCAAAATGGTAATCAAAAGTCCCAACACCGCATAAGTTTCTACCACCGCGGCCAAAATAATCCCTTTACCAAGCTCGCCCGGTTTCTTGCCGACTATGCCGACAGCGGCGGCAGCTACTCGACCCTGATAAAGACCAGAAACCAAACCAGTCAAAGCAATGGGCAGACAAGCAAACAAAATGTTCCAACCCAAAGCATTGGTCAAAGTGGCCATTTCTCCGCCCAGCAAACCGACTTTTTGCATGGCCATGATGGCGGCCAAAAATCCATAAATACCCTGTGTACCCGGCAGAGCTTGTAACAAAAGCACCTTGCCGAATTTTTCCGGTTCTTCAGAAACCAGACCAGAAGCCGCTCGGCCTACTACGCCTGTGCCGAGAGCTGAACCGATACCGGCCAGTCCAGCAGCCAAAGCCGCTCCCATGATTGCAAATGCAATACCCATAAATTTATTTTCCTTTCTTAATTATCTTAGCTTTTAAAAAGCTTTTATGTTAATAAAATTAAATTAACTTTCTTTATAAATATCAATATACTTGGCGGTTTTCACCAGCGGTTTGAATTTTTCTCCGCCGCCTTCCATAAACTTGGGAAAAAATTCCACATACTGCAAACGGCCAGAGTGAATAAATGACCCCAGAGCGTTTATCGCCAAATTGAATAAGTGTCCGCCCAAAAGAATCGAAATCGCTACTGGCCAGCCGATAAAACCAGCCATGTCTTTGAACAAAAAAGCCACAATATTGACCACCATGGCAATGATGCCTGTCGACAAGCCCAAAGCCAAAAGACGCGAATAAGACATAATGTCGGAAAAATAACCAACCAAGCCGTATAAACTAAGCACACCCATTGGAATTTTGAGAAAAATATTTTTACTACGACGGCCTTGAGTCAAAACCAAAAGAGCTGTGGCGGCATAAATCCAATATTTACCCAAAGAAGCCAAGGCAGCATTGGCCAAAGCCTGGCCGCTTATCAGCCAAAAGACAATGCCAAACATCAAAAACAACCAAGCACTGACATCAAACAACTTGCCCCAATCCCGACGTATAAACTGATAATAAGCATTGATTATCAAACCGGTAATTATCTGTACTCCGCCCAAAATCAAAGCAAAAACCAGCATGACCAGAGGATTTTTGACTGGATCAATTATCTGCAAACCAAGCAAAGTACTCTTAATAAAGTTGTCCGGCAAATCAGCTATCACTATGCCAAAATAGCTGCCAAATAAAACTCCAGCCATAAAAGTAGACAAACCGGCATACATCAGCAGTCTGAACATGCCTTGCTTGTGGCGCGGCACTCGCATAAGTTTGATGGCCAAAGCTGCTAGTGCTGTCAGTAGTAGGCCGTAGCCGGCATCGGACAAACACAAGCCAAAAAATACAATAAAAAACGGCGCTAAATAAGGCGTAGGATCCAACTCCTCTGGTTTGGGAGCGCCATAAATAGAGGTCACTGATTCAAAAGGCTTGACTACTCCTTTATTATTCAAAAGCACAGGCGGCTCTTCATCCTCGGCTATAGTCAATTCATCTATATGTATTTTATCGCTCTGCTTGGCCAAAAGCGCCTGCAGATCAGCCAAACTAGATTTGTCAATCCAAGCTTTGAGATAAAAAGTGGCCAGACTCTCATCAGCTTGCACTCGAGCCGATTGCTTATCCTTTTGCCAAAGCAAATAATCATGAATAATTTTTAGATTTTTTTCATGAGAGCAGAGATCTTTGATTTGTTTATTTATCCCTTCTGTTTCTTGGCTTAGTTGATTCAGCTTTTCCTGCCTCTGCTTTATCAGCTCAGCCGGCGAAGCACTGTAATCCGGCAAGACTATTTCCTTGAACTGCCAAGCTTCCAAACTATCATTTACTTCCTTTTCTGCTTCCTTGAGATAAGCCAAGCTAAGATACAAAAATTGAGAAGAAGACGATACCACTGATAAAGCCGCTGGCAAATTTCCGGCTATTTTTTCAACAGAAAAATCATCACCGCGGCCAGTGGCAATAGTACCCAATTTAAATTGTAATCTGTCGCTAATTTGACTGACTTGAATTCTACCCAAAGAATGCCAAGGCAAAAGCTCGGCAATTTCTCCTTTTAGTTGATTGATCTGCAAATTTACCAAATTCAAGCGCGCGCCCAAATCTTCTATTTGGCCGACAATTTTCAAATAATCAAAATCCGCCAAAAGCTTGTCTATGCCCTTTTGGTCTATATCAATGCCCGGTGCAAACATTTTGCTTAATTTATCCCGAAAACTCAATTTGACTTCGGGCTTGTGCTGGGCAATAAAATTGAGAGCGAATTTTACTTGGGCAAATTCATATTCTGCCCGAGATAATTTATCTACTTCTTCAAAAAATAATCGCGACTGCGAATCTTTGGCAATTATCTGTAAGCTGCCAAAATCATACAAAGCCTCCAGTATTTTTTCCTCGTCCTGTTTAGCAGCCAGAATGCCGATTTTTGTCATATTCGCTACAGCCATATATGTCCTAAGCTAATACTTGTTTGACAATTTTCTGCGCCAGCTTGTCAATCTGGGCAGAAGAAATATTATCCAACTTAGCCAACTCGGCCTGATGCTTGCTAGCCAAATCAGCTAACGCCTGCTCAAGTTTTTTCTTATCTTGGGCAAAAATACCTTCCTGTTCCTTTTTCAAGGCCGCCGGCAAATTTTTTAACTCAGTTTCTTTTTCCGCCAAGTAATTGTTGATTTTTTCTTGGGCTTTTTGCTTGGCCTTGGCCAAACTTTCCTGCAACTCGGCCTCTTTGGCTTGAATAACTGTCAGTGAATTATTATCCATAATTTTAATAAGGGATTTTTAATGATTTCAAAGAGCTCCATTATATAGTAAAAATCAAAAAAAATCAATAGGGTTTCAAAAAAGGCCTCTTTGCTAAAAAAGGCCTAAGATTAGATAAATTGTTATTTTTTAAAGACGACTTCTAACAGCTGGGCTCCTAAGCTCTCTTAAGGCGTCTTTGGCTACCCAAATAGCGCTTTTTAAAGTCTGCTGGGAAATTTTTTCTGCCAGCAATATGGATTTTTTATTGAGTTTTTTGTTTCTTTTGCCGATTTGCCGCAAAGCCCAATTAACTGCTTTTCTGACAAAATTGCGCTCATCAGCAGCATACTTGATAATCAACGGGAAAAAAGCCTCAAAGTCCTTGTCCTGGCCGTTTTTTTCCTTAAAAGCCAAAACCGCCATCAGGGCAAAGCCCGCTCGCCTTTCAAATTCTTTTGACCGCTTGGCCCAAACAGACGCTTTTTTATAAGCCAAAGGCGAAGCATAAAATAAATTAAGACAAACCTGATCGCAAATATCCCAAGAATCAAAATCTTTGCTCCAGCTATCCATTAGCTGGGAATTTATTTTTTTCTTATCGGCAATAATACTGGCCAAAATTCTAGCCTCATGAATACCGCTGTCCCACAGCTCTAGAGCGAGCTGATGATCGCTTTTTATTTCTTTGGCTATTTTTCTCACTTCCAACATACTTACTCCCAGCATCTTAGCGCCGGAAATACCAAAACGCTTCATGCCTAGAAGATTTTTTTTACTGGCTTTACTTTTCAATTTTTTTATAACTACTGCTTTGGTCATTTTATTATTGATAAAATATTAACTCTATTGATACTCTCATTATAGCACCAGCAACAGACAAAACAATATTGCTTTTTAACGCCAAGCCAAGTAAAATATATAAAAAGATAATATCAAAAACCACATGAAAAAAAATTCTCCCCATATTCCCCGACTACAGCAAAAAACCCCTTACGGCAAAACCCTGTCCAAAATCCGCGGTCCTTATACCAGGATTTACCTTATCCGCCACTGCCACCCCGACTACAAAGTCAAAGAAATAGTTGGCGACAAGAAAATGCCTTTATCAGAACTGGGTCTCAAACAAAGAAAGCTTCTGCAAAAAAAACTTAAACAAATTAAACTGGAAAAACTCTATGCCAGCGAGCTTACCCGTAGCCAGCAAACCGCTGAATATTATGCTCAAAAAACCAAAAAAAGGATTTTTATAGACAAGCGCCTCAATGAAGTAGACTGGACTGAGTGGTATAAAGTGCAGTACTTCAATATGTCCAGCAAAACTCGAGTAAAAAAAATAGAAAAGTATAAAGAGATGGACAAAAAAATGTACCGTTTGCAGGAAAAAGTCCGCCGTCTCTTGGCAGACATCTACAAAAAAAATAAAGGCAAGCGAGTCGGCCTTTTTTGCCACGGCAACCTTATCCGCGCCATGGTCACCAGTATTTTGCATACTGATGTTATTGGTTTTTTGTCCTTAGAAATTTATCAATCCTCGGTCACCAAGCTGGTGGTAGACAAAAACGGCTATATCAAAATAAACTACATCAACAACATCGGGCATTTGCCCCATAAACCAGATGAAGATATTTTCCTCTCCGCCCTCAACCAATAAACCTATCGTATAAAAAAGAGCAGAGAGAAAAATAAAATAACCGCCACTGCCAGAGAAGCGCCCAGCCAAATTATCAAGCGGCGCTTTTTTGTTTTCTTTTTTTCCTTATCTTTATTTATTTCTTCAATTGACTCATCCAGCGGCGCTTTTTCCAACTGAAAACGCAAGAGAGAGAAAAATAAAAACAAAGCCAGCAAAATTCCAATAATGCCGATTATCACTATCCACAGTTGGCTGTTGGCTGACATAATTATTTGAATTTAGTTTTCTCAATTAAGACGCCAAATACTGTAATTGAGCAAAGCAGCAAAACTCACCCAAAAGAAGTAAGGCAAAAGAAGATAAGCTGCTTTTTTATCAATATTACAAAAGTGAAAAATCAAATAAGCAATAAAGAGCCAGAGAAAAATAATTTCTCCAAAAGCCGCTCCGGGATTTTTCAGGCCAAAAAACAAAATTGACCAAAGAGTATTGAAAAACAAATGAACAATAAAGAGCCAAAAAGCCAGCTTGTTTTCTTTCTTTTTCAAGCCCTTTTGCCAGACAAGATAAAGAGCAATGCCCATTAGAATAAAAAGAGTAGTCCAGACTGGTCCAAAAATCCAGTTAGGCGGATTGAACTGCGGCTTGATAAGTTGAGCATACCAACTATCTATGGCTGGCGTGGTAAAAATAGAGCCAATTGCTCCAGCGGCCAAACAAATAAAAACCGCTGCGGCCAATTTCAATAAATTAAGCTTTGGCTTTTTTAGCATTTTTTTTATTCTTTATTTTATAATCCTCTCTTAATAAGCCATAAACTAAGGAATCGCAATAGCGCCTATTTTTGTACAAATGCTGGCGCAAACAGCCTTCTTTTTGAAAGCCATATTTTTCCAAAAGCAAAGCTGAAGCAATATTATGATCCATTACTTCGGCCCAGACTCTTTTCAATTTCAATTTGCCAAAAGAAAAATCAAGCATCAGCTGCAAAGCTTCACTCATAATGCCTTGACGATGGTATTTTTTGCCCAGCCAGTAGCCCAAAACTCCGCGGCGGCCAGGTAAGTCAAGATCAGCAATGGTAATCACGCCGATAATCTGATCGCTGTTTTTTTCGGCAATGCCTAAAGGAAAAGCTTCTTGTTTTTTATATTTCTTTTGGCATCTTTTGATAAACTCTACAGCCTGCTTAAGCTGATAGGGCTCAGGCACATTGGAAAGATGACGGATAATATCCCTGTCTTTAATGTTTTGATAAATTGACTTAGCATCAGAGGCTTTGAGATAGCGCAAATTTATTTTTTGACCTATAAGCTTCATAAATTATAAAAACTTATTTAAAATTATTTTTTTTATTTCTTTAGGCCGCAAATCCAAATCAGAAACAATTGCCAAATCATACCACTTGAATTCATATTTACCAGGATACTTTGAATTGGGAATTAATTCCGGACCAGTGCCAGTGCCCAACTTACCACCAACAACATCAGCTAGATAAAAATATTCCCTTTGTCCTTCAAAGCCCGGCTTCTGAGAAAGCATCTGAAAAAATAAATCTCCAGCTAATACGTCTAAACCAGTTTCTTCTTTGACTTCTCTAATTAGACACTGCTCTAAACTCTCCCCTTTTTCCACTATTCCTCCCGGACAAGCCCAGTAGACTTCCTCAGGCTTAGTTCTTTTGACCAAAAGAATTTTTTGGCCTTGGATGATTATGGCTCGCGATCTTTGTATTTCCTTGGCCATATTTCTACAACATTAATTTGGCTATCCATAAATAAACCAAAACGCTCAAAATATCTTGGATAATAGTACCAATCGGACCAGTAGCATTGGCTGGATCAAACTTCATCCTATTGAGTGCATAAGGTAAAAACAGGCCAGTAGCAATAGAAGTCAATATAGCTGCAAACATAGCCAAAGATAAGACTATGCCCATAAGCAAATCTTTGTAGAAAATAATGGTTATCAGAAGCATCAAAAAACTAATCAGTGCAGCGATAATAAGTATTACCGATGACTGCCGCAAAAAATAAAGGTTAAATTTTAATTTTGAATTAACAGCTATATCACGGACAAATAAAAATCCTACTTGAGCGCCCACAGCATTAGATATATAAACTATCAAGGGTATAAAAGAAGCCAAGATTATATTTTTGGCCAAAGTGCCTTCAAACAGATTGATAATTTCTGCAGCCAAAATTCCGCCTAGAAGACCCACTAAAAGCCAGGGCAAACGCGCTCGGACAGACTGAAAAATAGAAGTCTGCAGAATGCTGCGCAGAGCCATGTGCTCCTTGTCAACACCGACAAAATAAGAAATGTCTTCCTGAGCTTCTTGATAAAGAATATCAAGAATGGCATCATTTAAAACCGCCCCTAAAAAAATTCCTTTTTTATCCACTACTGGCACCATCTTGACACTATGCTTGAGCGAAGCTAAGGCAACTTTTTCTCTATCAGTATGAGGAGAAGCTGTTACTAGATCCTTGATCATTACTTGGGAGGCTTTTTTATTTTTGGGCTGGCGAAAAATCTCTTTAATGGACATTACGCCCAAGAGTTTACCGCTTTTCCCCACTACATAAACATAACTAATTGACTCTAGCTGTTTGACATTGGCCAAAAGATACTTGGTCACCTCTGCCATAGTAGTACTGGGCCCGGCTATAGGGACTCTATCGTTCATTAGTCGACCAGCCGCATCTTTGGGAAGATTTTTAATTAAATTTTTATTCATTTTTATTTTTTATTTTTACTCCTATATCATACTATATTTCGGCCAAAAGATAAATTGACAAAAATAATTTTTTATCATATTCTTCGCTGTTGCCCTTTTTCCGGTTCAAAACCCAAGCGGAGGTGAAAACAAAATGAAAAGAAAAAAAGCTCCTTCCTATTGGCCATATTTTTTGGCCTATGCCTTTGTCATTGTGTTGGCCATATTCCTGGCCTCAATCGGCAAGACCTCTTAATCTCAAAGCCCCCGACCGCACACGGTTGGGGCTTTTAAATTATGTTTATAAAAATAAATTTTATAAACCGCAAAGTTCCATGGTTACGGCTGCCTTAATAGCTCTAAAACCATCTTCATCATGGGAAAGCTCGGGGAAGACATCTCTAATTTTTTGCTCAAAAGCGCTCCAACGACCGTCAGGATCTGGCCTTAAATCATTTTCCGTAAATTGATTTATTCTTTCATGAAAAAGCCTATAAAGCTCTTGCTTTTTATCAATTGGATTTTCAAAACTCATATTTTTTATTTAAACTTCTATTTGGCGGTGGGAGAGGGATTTGAACCCCCGATACTCTTTTGGAGTATATCGCATTTCGAGTGCGACGCATTCAACCACTCTGCCATCCCACCTTAGACAAATTAAAAATCAATAGAGCCATTGAGCCTCGCTACACGCGGTCGAATTATTTATGGCCAAAGGCCATGAGCGACCCTGAGCGACTGCAAGGAGTCGAACGGGGAGCCAAATGGTGGACTGTGGGAGAGTCGAACTCCCGACCTCTGCAATGCGAATGCAGCGCTCTAGCCAACTGAGCTAACAGCCCAAATTTATTGTCTCTCGCCTGCTAAATTAACATTTTTTGCTGATTTTGACAACTAGAGTTAGAATGCTGGACAAAAAAAATCTAATACCCTATAATATCAATACTCATTGATATTAATTTTTTTATATATGGAATTTTCCTGCTGTAAAAACAATCAATCAAAAAAAGAGCTCGCCCAAAGCGCTGAGTTTTTAAAAATAATTGCTGAAGAAAATCGGCTCAAAATAATCTGCCTTCTAAAACACCATGACCGCTGTGTCTGCGATATCTGGCAATATCTTGATCTGCCTCAAAATTTGATTTCCCACCACTTGAAAATACTAAAAGATTTTGAACTAGTCAGCTCAAAAAAACAGGGCACTAAAGTAATTTATTCTCTCAATAGCAAAAAATTAAAAAAATATTATTTACTTTTATCGCATTATATTAATAATTAAAAAAATGAACATCAAAATCTTGGGCTCTGGCTGCCCTAATTGCCAGACTTTGGAAAATCAAGCCAAACAAGCTGTCAAAGAACTTGCTCTCCAAGACACTGCTATAGAGCACATCTATGATATTACTCAGATTACTCAGTATGGCCTAATGTCCATTCCGGCCATTGTCATCAATGAAGAAGTCAAGGCTGCCGGCCGTATCCCTTCTGTAGAGGAAATAAAAAACTGGCTAAAATAAATATCTGGCTAGTTATATGAATAAAGAGCTAAAAATATTTATTCTGCTTACAGTCTTGTTTTTGTTTTTTTACTTTATGCCTATTGAATCTTTCTTTTTTACTGGTTTTATGGGAGCTATTTTCTCTGGCTTGGCTCTTTTAAAAGAATACAGCCGAGAACATATCTTGACTTGCCTGCTGCCAGCTTTTTTTATTGCCGGAGCCATAACTGTTTTTGTCAGAAAAGAGTCTATTTTAAAATATTTGGGAACCAAAGCCAAAAAAATAATTTCCTATTCTCTGGCTTCTGTTTCTGGAGGGATTTTAGCGGTTTGTTCTTGTACAATTCTCCCTTTATTTGCCGGAATTAGAAAAAGAGGCGCTGGTCTGGGCCCAGCTGTTACTTTTCTTTTTGCCGGACCAGCTATTAATATTGCGGCTATTTTTTTGACTATTTCTGTTTTGGGTTTAAATATTGGTTTGGCCAGAATTACTGCCGCCATTTTACTAGCTATTTTAGTAGGCTTGTCTATGCAGTTGATTTTTAGAGAAAAAACTGAAAATGGCGATATTTTTATTGAACAAAATAATGACCCCAATTACAATAAAAAAACAATTTTGTTTTTTATGCTGGCAATGATCGGAATTTTGATAGTAAATAGTCTAGCAATCAATCAAATTCTCAAATATTCTCTAGTAGTTGGCCTGACTTTGACTGTAATTATTATTGCCCTAAAAAAATTCCAAAAACAAACCAATGAAAAATGGCTAAAAGAAACCTGGTCTTTTGCCAAAATGCTTTTACCACTGCTTTTTATCGGCGTATTTATAGCCGGATTTATCATGCCTTTTTTGCCTCAAGAATTGATTGAAAAAACAGTCGGGCAGAATTCTTTTAATGGCAATTTGCTGGCTGCTTTTTTTGGCGCTCTGATGTATTTTTCCACTTTAACCGAAGTGCCTATTTTACAAGCCTTAATTGCCAAAGGCATGCATCAAGGACCGGCTCTATCTTTACTTTTGGCCGGGCCTTCTCTAAGTTTACCCAATATGCTGGTAATTAGAAAAGTCTTGGGCAATAAAAAAACCGCCGTTTATATATTATTAGTGATATTTTACTCTGGTTTAGCTGGTCTGATTTTTGGCCAAATAATTTAAAAATAAAAATTATGAACAAAAAATTATTACTACCTTTATTATTTATCAGTCTGTTGTTTTTAGGTGCTTGTACCAGACAAAAAACTGATCAGCCAAATATCAATCTGGCTGAAAATAATTCAACTCCTATTATAGTAAAAATGTTTGTCCAATCAGATAAAACCGCTTATCGCTCTTATGAAAAAGTAAATTTATCTATTGATTTGATAAGTGACCGGGATCTAGAAAATGTACTAATTGAAGCCAAGGGCATAAACAATGATTTCAATAGAAGCTATTTTAATCAAAATAAAACTGTTAATTTAAAAAAACAATCTACTTATAGCCTAAACTTCAGCCAAACGCTACCAGCCTGTAATAGCTGTTTCGGTTTAACCCCTGGTAATTATAATATAAAAATAAGTGCCAGCCATCAAGGAAAAGTTTTAGAAACTGAAACTATTAATTTAAGTATTAGCCAATGATTGTAAAGTCAAAACAAAAAATTTTATTAGCTTTTCCACTAGCTATCTTTATTTTGTTTTTATCTGCTTGTAGTAATACTAATAATGTCTTGAAACAACCCTTGTCTGAAGCCGAAAAAATAAAAATAGCTACTTGTCCTACTTGTTTTGCAATGACTCAAAAATTAGACTCCGAAAAATATCAACTGATTCCTACTACTTCTACTGCCCAAAGTATTGCTCTTTTGCAATCTGGACAAGTTGATTTAATCCTAGCTGGCCGCACCCTTAAACCAGAGGAACCAATTCTTGATTCCTTAATAATAAAAGAAGGTTATTCCTTTTTAGCCAAAGAAGAAATAATAATTTATAGCTCTGATTTGGCCAACTATCAAATCTATACTGACCTAGATGTTGCTTCTTTAAAAACAAGCTTAGAAATAGAAAATATTGAACCAGTTGATGATGTTTACCAATATTTAAATCAAGGAATTATTATTACTTCTTGGGAAAATACTGATTATCACCGAGCCAATTTAGCGCATATACTGGAAAACAATGGCAAAAGAGTAAATTTGTCCAGAAGACCAACTGTATATTGTGCCCAAGCTTGCGACCAAAAAGCGCAAGATATAGCTACGTTGCTCAAATAAAACACTTAAGTTATAATATATTAATTATAAAATAAAATTATGTTGAAAAAAATTCTCTTTTCCTTATTTACCCTGACTTTCTTGCTCTTGCCTTGGCAAAATGCTTTGGCTGAAACTGTCACCCAAAATGGCCCAGTTTATATCTTTTCCAGTCCGACTTGCCCTCATTGCGCCACTGCTAAAAAATTCTTGGAAAACTTTAAAAAAGAGAGTTCTCCGAACTTGATAATCTATGATTATGAAATTTCCCGCAATGCATTTCTGGCCAAAAATTTTTATGAAAAATATTCTGTGCCCCAAAATATGCAGGGATTGGTGCCGGCCATCTTTGTTGGTGACAAATATTTTGTCGGTTTTAGCGCCCAGACTGGTGAGGAAATTGCCGCTTATCTGCTTGACCAAGAAGAGGTAAAAAAAGAAGGCAATGGATTGACCAAACTGCCAATTTTAGGCGAGGTAGATTTATTAGATCTTTCCCTACCTATACTGGCTATTACTCTAGGCCTAATTGACGGCTTCAATGTCTGCTCTTTAGGCGCGCTAGTAATTATTTTGGGATTGGTGATGGTCTTACATTCCCGCCGACGCATCTTTATCTTTGGCGGAGCTTTTATTTTTACTACCGCTATTATCTACGGTCTTTTGATTTTTCTCTGGCACCAATTCTTTTCCTTTATTGCCCCTTATATCCGAAGCATGGAATTGCTGATTGGGCTACTGGCTCTAGCAGGCGGTATTTATTTACTAAGAGAATTCTATAAAGCTTATAAATCTGGACCAATTTGTAGCACCAACAATCTGATGTCCCGCCTTACGCCAAAAATAGAAAAAGTTTTTCAAAGTAAAAGTAGTTGGTTGGCTCTGCTGAGCGCGGTCATTGTCTTTGCCACTGTGGTGACAATAGTGGAATTCCCCTGTTCAGCCTTTTTGCCGGTTTTATTTACCAGTATTTTAGTTGACTCGGGCATTTCGCTGGGAACCTCTTTATTTTATATAATGCTCTATATGCTATTTTATCTTTTAGATGAAATTATCATTTTTATCGCTGCTGTTTTAACTTTAAAAATTAAAATTGTTTCTCCTAAATTCATTATCTTCTTTAATCTGCTAGCTGCCGCTATATTTATATTTTTGGGAATTACTTATCTTCTGGGATCTATTTCTTGGTAAACATTGATAAAATTTTATCTAAAAATCCCTGACCAGAATACCTGAATCAGGGATTTTAAAATATAAATTGGTCGGAGATCCGGGACTCGAACCCGGAACCTCACGCACCCGAAGCGTGCGCCCTACCAATTGGGCCAATCCCCGAAAAATTATAGTTATGGTGGGCGAAGAGGGACTCGAACCCTCACGAGATTGCTCTCACTAGCTCCTGAAGCTAGCGTGTCTGCCAGTTCCACCACTCGCCCTTTTTAAATATCCGACTATCATATTATATACTCAAAAAAAATTCAAGCCAAGAGAAAAAAATTCCCCTATTTTTGTTTTTAAGCTATAATTAAATCAACTACTAAATAATCATCCGCCCCGCACCTTTCACCCTAACAGGAGGCAATACCGCCGAGTACTACAAAGTAACCCTGCCCCAGGCTCTGCCACTTTTTATCTTTCCTCAATTTGAGACTTACCTAGTTCCAGCGGGATCACACACCTTGCTTTGCATTCCCAATCCCTTGGGATATCTGCCAGATCTTCTGGTGCTGGAAAAAGAATATCGCCGTGAAGGAAAAATCATCGGCATGGTCAAAAGCCAATGGCTCTTTATGGCCAGATCCGCCGGACATTTCGGCTGTTTCCCAGAATGGGACATTCGCTTGATGGCCCTGCCGGCTGTCATCCCGCTAGCAGCGCCTGCACCTGAACAAGCTGAACCAGAAACAATCATCCTCAAGTCAGCTTCCTCCCGTTGACCCCTGGCGCTCCCCTCAAAAGGAGCGCCTATTTTTTTATCCACATACACAGCTTTTGCCAAAGACAAAAATCTGCTATACTGCTGAAGATGTATAGAAAATATTACAGTAAAGCCTTTCTACTGCCTACGGAACAACATTTTAATTTTTTCAATGAATTTCTCCTCAACTGAGGAGATTTTTTTAATAATCGCTCTTTACAAGCACCTATTTCCTCTTGGCCAAACAACCTCCAACCCAAGGAGCCAGCCATGAAAATCAGAGTCTTTTTGACTAGTCCTCTGCCTATCAGAGACCTGCGTCGCTACCCTGGCCACAAACTCTTTCTCTTGCCCGGCGAGCACCACTTTATCCGGACTTCTCATCCCTGTCATCCTCAAACTATCTGCTATATCTGGCAATACGGCATCCGCTATGGATTGCGCCTAGGTCTGTCTGAGGCCTACCTTGCCCTGCTGTGGGAAAACGGCCTAGAGGTCGACTGGAACGGCGTTGAGCCTATCTCTGAAAAACTAATACTTCAGGCAGCTCACGCTTGAAAAGACTCCAGCCAGGACAGTTTGTCCTGTATCCTGCCCCCTTGATCCATTTTGGAAACAGGGGGCAAATTTTTTTCAAACAAAATCCCCCCAAACTATTGCTTGGGGGGAATCTAGATTGTTTATAATAAAAAATCCTACTTGTTTTTAAAGCGGTTTCGCCTTTTCAGCTTCTTGCGGCGTCTCCTTTTAACCGAGAGTCTTTTATTTTTTAGCTTTGTTCCCATAAATGATATTTAATGGTGATAATATAGCAAATGCTTTTTAGACTGTCAACGATTTACTGGTCGTCCTGCTGGGACTTGAACCCAGGACCCCCACTTTATAAGAGTGGTGCTCTAACCAACTGAGCTACAGGACGAGAAAAAAGACCAGGCCATGTTAAACATTATAAAGGAAGCAAAAAAATTTGTGAAGCTCTTAAGAGCTGGCCAGCAACTTGAGCTTGGTCGCTATTTTAGAGAGCACTATCTCCTTGGCTACAGCCAAATCTTTATCTAAGACCACTTTAGCCAAACGCCGATTGCCAACTATTTCCAAGCCCGGCAAAATATCCAAAGCATTGATGTTGGCCAAAGTATAAATCCAGGCTTCACTGGAGTTAAAATCTCGCTGGTAGAAAATAACAAAAACCAAAAATCCCGGGGAAGCCAGAATAAAATCTCTAACTATACTCTCAAAATCTTGGGGCAAATCTCTAAGCTCGTCATGCTTAAGATAAGAAAAAGCAATACTGCCTTTTTGCTCCAAACGGGACAATATCTTGCCCCAGCTTTTTAAGGCGCTGATGTCTTTGGTGCGATAGAGGGCTTCTACTATTTCTTCTCTTTTGGCACCGGCTACTATCAGATCGCCGGCCAGAGTAAGAATTTTGGGATTGACCTTTGGCGACTGGAAGCTCTTGGTGGCAAAAATAATGCCTGCCAAAAGAGCAGTGGCTATTTCTTGATCAATTTGTCCAGCTAAAAAGAAATAAGATATTTCCGCCAAAGAAGCCGCGGCGCTATCCACTATATCTAGCTGACCAAAATTCTCATTGAGCAGAGAATTGTCAATATTGACAATAGTGCTATTGTAAAAAAAATGACGATGCTCGGAAAAAATTTCTCCCAGCATCTCCAAATCTTCAGCGCCAAATACCAAAACCAAATCATATTTGTAATCACCTACTTCGCTTCTGATATTTTCACTTTTGAAAATACCGTTTTCCGGTACTATATCTATTTGCAATTCTTTTTTATCTGACTTCAAATCGTAGCTTAGCTGCTTTACCTTGGTTTGAGAAACGTCCAAAATAATCTTAAAGCTGTTGAGGTCGCCCAGCTGATCTTTGATAGTGATATTTTTTGAAAAAAAAGAATAAAACGGCGTAGCGCCGGCAAAGACTATATCTGATTTTTTATTCTGCTTGGATAAAAAAACCGACCAGGCAATGGCCGAACTGACCACATCCAAGTTGGGATTTTTAGGGCCAGTAAGCAATATATGATTTGACCCCTCTATCATTTTCAGTAATTTGTCTTTTTCCAAATTCATAATTTTAACTAATAAATTTAAACCAAAAAACAAAAACTGTCAAGTTAAAATAAAGGCCAAAAGCATTGACTTTTACCTGATTTTTTAGTAAAGTTATAAGCAATTGAAAATCTCTACTAGCAATACACTTAAAAATGTGTATTTAATTATTTCAGTCAAAGATCAAAATGAACGTCAGTGCTCTGGCTAGACAACTAAAAATCACCACCCAAGAGCTTTTGGAAAAACTGCCTGAGCTCGGTTTTGATATCGGTGCCAGAGCAATAAAAATAGATGACAGCCTGGTTCCCAAAATAATTCAAGCCTATAAAAAAGCGCAGAAAAAAGAATTATTTAAAGAAGAATTGGCACAAGTTGAAGAAAGAGGCCGGCCAAAAGATAAAGACGCTGGCGCAGTCAAAGAAAAAGAAATTTCCATAGGCAATGAAATCATCGTCAAAGATTTGGCAGAAATAATGAATTTGCCCATAGCCAGGCTAATGGGAGAGTTAATGAAAAATGGCGTGATGGTTTCACTCAATGAGAGATTGGATTTTGATACTGCCTCTATTATTGCCGAAGATCTCGGCTTCAAAGTCAAAAAAAGCAACTCTGAACTGATAGAAGAAGCTAGTAAAAGAGAAAAGCTGCAAAAACTACTGGCTGACCGTCAAGGACAAGAAATCCGTCCGCCGGTAGTAGTAGTAATGGGTCATGTTGACCACGGCAAAACCAAACTACTTGATGCTATCAGAGAAAGCAATGTTGTTGATCAAGAAGCCGGTGGTATCACCCAGCATATCGGCGCTTACCAAGCCCAAGCCGGTGGCCGTTTAATAACTTTTTTGGATACTCCCGGTCACGAAGCCTTCAAGGCCATGCGTAGTCGCGGCGGCCAAATCGCTGATGTAGCGGTCTTGGTAGTGGCCGCCGATGATGGTCTGCAGCCCCAGACCTTAGAAAGCATTGCTGTCATTGAAAAAGAAAAACTGCCCTTTGTTGTGGCCATCAATAAAATAGACAAAGACGCCGCCGACATTGATAAGGTCAAGCAAGGACTGGCAGAAATAAATCTTATTCCGGAAGACTGGGGCGGTAAAGTTATTTGCCAGCCCATTTCTGCCAAATTCAAAAAAAATATCCCTGAACTTTTGGAAATGATACTGCTGGTAGCTGATATGGAAACTCCCAAAAGCGACAGCCAAGGAACAGCCATAGGCACTATCATTGAATCCCATATTGACAAAAGCGCCGGGCCAGTGGCAACCGTCTTGATTCAAGCCGGCACTCTTCGCTTGGGAGATATGTTTGTAGTCGGATCAGTCAGCGGCAAAATAAAAACCATGCAGGACTGGACAGGTAAAGCTCTAAATCAAGCCGGACCGGCTACTCCCACCAAAATACTGGGCCTGAAAGATTTGCCAGAGGTCGGCGAAATCTTGGAAGTGATCAGTGATAAAAAAGAATTCAAAGAAAAAAGCAAAAGCAAGCAAAAAGGCAAAAAATCTCTGCTCAAAAATAATCACGTCCAAAGCAATGACGATAAAGACAATGGAAATATCAGCGTCCTCAATATTATTATCCGTTCTGACGTCTTGGGTTCGGCCGAAGCAATAGAAGAATCTCTAGAAAAAATCAAAGTGCCGGACACCAAAATCAAAGTCATCAAAAAAGGCTTAGGGCAAATAAATGAAGATGACATTCTCCAAGCTCAAGCCAGCCAGGCTATAGTAATAGGCTTCCATGTCAAAGAAAATAAAAATATCCAGGCGCTGGCTTTGGAAAAAAATGTCAATATCCTCTACTTTGATGTTATTTACAAACTATTGGAAGATATAGAAGCACGGCTACAAAGCATCAAAAGCAAAAAAATCATTCATAAGTTTTTGGGACGAATGGAAGTTTTGGCCATATTCAAAAAAAAGCGCGACAGCATGATAGTCGGTGGACGGGTACTGGAAGGCAAAGTCAGTAAAGACAGTAAAATCAAAGTGCTCAAAAACGGGGAAGTGGAAAGCATCGGTGCTTTGAGTAATTTGCAATCAGCCAAAGAGGATGTCAGCGAAGTAGTAGCCGGCAATGAAGCCGGCATCAGCTATCAGGGAGATCCGATTATTGAAGTGGGTGATCAATTGGAATTTTTCCAAGAAATATATGAGTAAAAGAAACGAACAGGTCGCCGAGCTTTTACGCTCAGCTATAAACAGCATCTTGCAAAAAGAATTTGAGCCGCCCCATGGTATCTTGGTCAATGTTTCTGAGGTCAATGTCTCGCCGGATCTAAAAAAAGCCACGGCTTATGTCAGTGTCCTGCCTCAGGATAAAAGCGGTTCGGGGCTGGAAGCGGTTCGCCGTTTTAGCGGCCGGGTGCAGAGAGAAATGGGCCGCTATCTCAAAATGCAAAATACTCCCCAGCTAATCTGGGAATTAGATGATCGCGATCTCAAATACAAAGCCATAGACGAAGCCCTAAGTCGTTAAAATGCGCCACTTCTAAAGAGCGCATTTTATTATTGACTAAGTAGATTTTTTTGGCTATAATCTTTTATTATGCAAAATCATAAAAATTCCAGCCAAGCTATTTATAACGAAATCAAGCAGGCCAAAAAAATACTGCTGATTTCCCACCAAAAGCCCGACGGCGATACTCTGGGCGCCAATTTCGCTCTGGCTGCTTACTTGCGGCAAATAGGCAAAATAGCGGACAGCTTTTGTTTTGATCCTTTGCCTACTTATCTAAAATTCTTGCCTCAAAGTGAAAAATTAAGCTCCGACCATCTGCTATTTCAGCAAAGCTATGATTTGATTATCATTGTTGACTCCTCCAATTTGGAAATGACCGGTGTCAAAGAATTGCTCGCCGTCGCCGTAATGAAAGCACCAAAAAAAATAATCAATATTGACCATCATGTTTCCAACCCTCACTACGGCGATATCAACTTGGTAATCAATGATAGCTCCTCAACCTGCGAAATAGTCTATCGCTTGCTCAAAGATTGGCAAATAAACTGGCACGCTGACATAGCTCAAAATCTGGCCTGCGGTATTATGACCGATACTGGCGGCCTGAAAAATCCCGGCACTGGTTATCAGGCTGTAGCAGCTGTTTCTGAACTGGTTAATCTAGGAGCCAATCTAACCAAAATAACCAAACAAGCTCTGCAAAACACCAAGCTCAACCAACTCAAGCTCTGGGGACGAGCACTGGAGAGGCTGACCAAGAGCCCTAATTACAGCTTGGTCTACACCTGGCTAACCCAAAAAGACTACCAAGAATGCCAGGCCAGCGAAGAAGACAGCGAAGGCCTATCCAATTTTCTCCACATCCTCAAAGAAGGAGAAGTCATACTGGTGCTCAAAGAAAGTCAAAGCGGCCTAATCCGAGGCTCTCTAAGAACATCCGGAGACATTGACTTAAGCCAACTCGCTGGACTTTTTGGCGGCGGTGGCCACAAAAAAGCAGCCGGCTTTAGCTTGCCAGGAAAGCTGGTCTATGATAATAATAGATTAAGAATAGTTTAGCCTATGGCTTATTGCTTATGGCAGACACTTTACTTAATTTAAATATCAACTAACTTATAAAATATAATAATGTGTGGCATTGGTACTTAACAATAGACTACTAACAAAAATATGCTTATACCAACCGTAATAGAAAAAGTGCCCGGCGGCGAAAGAGCTTATGATATTTATTCCCGCCTGCTCAAAGAAAGAATAATTTTTTTGGGTGACCCGATTGATGACAGGATAGCCAATCTAGTGGTGGCGCAGCTTCTTTTTTTGGATGCTCAAGATCAAAAGAAACCGATAAAAATGTATATCAACTGCCCAGGCGGATCAGTCACTGACGGCCTGGCTATTTACGATACCATGCAGTATGTCAAAAGTCCGGTTTCCACTATTTGCATCGGACTAGCCGCTTCCATGGGCGCCTTGCTTTTGACAGCCGGCAGCCAAGGACAACGCTATGCTCTGCCCAATGCCGAAGTGTTAATCCACCAAGTAATGGGCGGCGCCAGTGGACAAGCCAGTGATATCAAAATAAAAGCCGAGCAGATTCTCAAGCTAAAAAGCCGCTTGAACAAAATTTTACAAAAACACACTAACCAGCCACTAAAAAAAATAGAAAAAGATACTGACCGCGACTATTACATGACCGCCGAGGAAGCGCTGGAGTACGGCTTGATAGACAAAATAATAAAATAAGCCGAAAAACTCTTTCCAATTTTTGGCAAATGTGATAATATATTTTTCGAGACGAGTTTTTGGGTTTTTCAACCCACTAACATATGCTCGTCACGGAGGCCATCGGCGCATGGCACCAATTGGTAGTCGTAAGACTTCAAGCGATGCCAGGCACTACGCCGATGGTCTTTTTTATATCAAGATATGGGACTTGATTTTTCCAGCAGCTTATGGTAGATTGACTGACGAGGATAAAATCCTCAGTAAAGTTTAAAAAATTAATTTACTGTTTTACCTGTTTTGAAAGCTATTGGACAATTTTGACGCTATAAAAAATCTAAATTAGCGCCTAAAAAAGCTTAAATTTGTGTCTATAAACAACTCTATAATAAGTATTTCTCGCGACCGTCAGGCCTCAATTGACGGTAGTTGGTTGTTTTTTTCTCAAAACTAAAACAGTAAATCGGAAAGCTAGATAAGATGGAATTAATATGGCTAATAGCCGCTCTTCTTGCCGGTGCTTTTTTTGGTTTTATAATCAGAAAACTCTTTATCAGCCAAAGAATAAAATCAGCCGAAAGTAAAGCGGAACACATTTTGTCCGAAGCCAAACAAAATGCTAAGGACACCCTCCTAGACGCCAAAGACAAGGCGCTGGGCATAATCGAAGAAGCGAAAAAAGAAGAAAAAGAAAGGCGTGATCAGCTCCAAGAAGTGGAAAAGCGCCTAGCTGGGCGCGAGTCTCTTTTTGATAAAAAATTGCTGGAACTGGAAGACAGCAAGCAAAAAATCGGCCACGACCGGCAACAGCTGGAAAAACAAAAAGCTGAAGTTCAAAAAATCAAGACTGAACAGCTAACCAAGCTGGAAAAAATCGCTGGTCTCAATCAGGACGAAGCTAAAGAAATTCTGATAAAAAATACCGAGAGCCGGATGAAAGACGAGCTGATGCATCGTCTGCGCAAGCTGGAAGAACAATCTAGTGAAGAACTCGACAAAAAAGCCAAAGAAATCCTCAGCTCAGTCATAGAGCGCTGTGCCGCTCCCCATACAGTGGAGACCACCACCACTGCTGTCAGCCTACCCAACGAAGAAATGAAAGGACGCATTATCGGTCGCGAAGGCAGAAACATCAAAACCATAGAACAGCTCACTGGCGTAGAAATAATCATTGATGACACGCCCGAGTCTATTTTGATTTCAGCTTTTAATCCTATTCGCCGCCAGCTGGCCAAGCGATCTTTGGAAAAGCTGATGGTCGACGGACGTATCCATCCCGGCCGCATTGAAGAAACCATCCAGCAAGCCAAAAAGGAATTGGCCTTAGATATCAAAAAAGCCGGAGAAGAAGCTGTCTATAAAGCCGGCGTTATCGGACTAGACAGCAAGCTCATTCAAGTACTGGGACGCCTTAAATACCGCACCAGTTATGGCCAAAATCAATTGCAACATGCTATTGAAGTTTCCCATTTATCTGGCCTTCTGGCCTCTGAATTGAAAGCTGATGTCGGTATCTGCAAAAAAGGCGGACTACTCCACGATATTGGCAAGGCCTTGGATCATGAAATTCAAGGTTCTCACCCTGACATCGGCTACGACCTGATGAAAAAATTCGGCTTGCCGGAGGAAGTGGCTTATCTGTCGCTGGCTCACCATGAAGACCATCCCAAAACTCTGGAAGGCATAGTAGTCAAAATCGCTGACGCCATTTCCGGCTCGCGGCCGGGCGCCCGACGCGATTCCTTTGAAGAATACATCCAGCGTTTGACCGAGCTGGAAGACACCGCTAAATCTTTTGCCGGAGTGGAAAAAGTCTACGCGATTCAAGCCGGCCGAGAAATCCGCGTCTTTGTCTCGCCAGAAAACATAGATGATTATGCCGCTGTCCAACTAGCTAGGGATATCGCCAACAAAATAGAAAATGACTTGCGCTATCCCGGCGAAATAAAAGTAACTGTTATCAGAGAAAAAAGAATTACCGAATATGCCAGATAAAACCATAAAAATAATATTCTTGGGCGACATTAGCGGTTACCTGGGCCGGGAAGGCGTCAAGGCTATTGTTCCTATCTGGCAAAAAAAATACCAGCCGGATTTGTTCATCGCTAACATAGAAAATCTGGCTCACAACAAAGGCGTTACTCCCAAAACTCTCAAAGAAATCTATGACACCGGCGTCAGGCTATATAGCGGTGGCAATCATATTTGGAAAAAATATGATATCAGCCAGCTAGCCAAAGAAAGCGACTACCAGATAGCCTGTCCAGCCAACGACAGCCGCACACCCAAAAAATACCGTTACCAAACTACCGAGGTCAAAGGCGCAAAAATCGCTTTGGTCAGTCTCAATGGACGCACTTTTATGAATGATGATGGCTTGGCCAATCCTTTTTTCACCATAGAAAAAATCCTGAGCGAACTGCCGCCGGATGCCATTACAATTGTCGATATCCATGCTGAAGCTACCAGTGAAAAAAGAGCTTTGGGCTTTTACCTGGATGGCCGGGTAGCAGCGGTTTTGGGCACCCACACTCATGTACCTACGGCTGATGCCCAGATTCTGGCCAAAGGCACTGCTTATCTGACTGATATCGGCATGATAGGCGCCCATGATTCAATTTTGGGTATCAAAAAGGAAATCATCATTGAAAAATTCCTCACTGAAAACAAAATTCTACATGATTTGCCCAAATCTGGCCAAATTGAAATAAATGCGGTATTATTAGAAATAGATAAACTCAGCAAAAAAGCGAAAAAAATAAAAAATTTAAGGGAAATAATTAATTAAACTATATGAAAAAAGCGCAGCTAATTGAAGCCGTAGCCATCAAGGCCGGCGTCAGTAAAAAGGAAAGCGAAAGCGTCCTGGAAGCTTTGCAAAATCTAATCATTGAGCGTCTCAAAGAAGGCAAGGAAACTACCCTGACCGGTTTTGGCACCTTTTCCGCCAAGGCAAGACATGCTCGCATGGGAGTCAATCCGCAAAATCCCAAAGAAAGGATTGAAATTCCCAAAGTCATAGTGCCAAAATTCAAAGCTGGCAAAACTCTCAAAGACTCTCTAAAAAAATAGACGCAAACAATGGAGCCGACTCTCAAGCAGCTAAAAAAAGATCCGCGCATCAACGCTTTTATTGATCATAGCAACCAATATCTAAAAGGTCTTGGCTATACTGATCATGGCCGGCGGCATTTGGATATAGTCAGCGACCGCGCCAAAATGATAGCCAACAAAATCGGCCTAATTGCTAAGGATCAAGAAGCCGCCGCCGTGGCTGGCTGGTGCCATGACATGGGTAATTTTTTGGGTCGCACCCAGCACCACTATTGGGCGGCTTTTCTTTTTTCCCAATGCTATATCAGCCAAAGCCCTGATCCTGATTATATAGCCAAAATAATTCAAGCCATTGTTTCCCATGATAAAGATGACCTGAAAATCGTGGATAAAATAACCGCCTGTCTGGTAATCGCCGATAAGTCTGATGTCCACCGCCTGCGGGTAATCAAAAAAAGCCTCAAAGAAATAAAAGAAGATATCCACGATCGGGTCAACTATTCGGTTACTGCCAATCGCCTGCTGGTCGATCCGGCCAAAAAGAAAATCAGCTTGCTACTCAAGCTGGACACAAATTTTACCGACATTATGGACTATTTTTCAATTTTTGTAGAAAGGATGAACTACTGCCAAAAAGCTGCTCAATATCTGGGCTATGATTTTAATCTAACTATCAACAAAACCAAACTAGCTTAATCGGGCAGCAAAACCAAAGCGCGCTTAGGGCCGATAGTCTGACCCTTATTTTTATCCCAGTCAAAAATAGAAGACATTAGATTGGCTGAGCTATAAACAAAATCTGCTCCCCTTCTGGTGCCGGGGTCATTGGTGATAAAATTATCGCCTAGATAACCCTTGACCACCAGCATATGATAGGCTGGTCCCTGGCCGCTAAAAAAAGGATTTTCCAGCTTGCGGCCGTCAGCCGGCACTATCAGCGGCAAGCCCCGATCAAGAAAGCTACGGATTTTTTCCGCTGTCAAATCTTCTAGCACCTCTGTCCGATAAGGGAAAAATTGTCGAACCAGATCAGCTGTTTCAACAACTGCCAGATCATAATGACCGCCCCAATTTTCTTCCTGCCAATTCACCATATCAATCAAAATATTTTCTACCTGCTCTGGACTGGGCAGGTTTTTTCCTTGATAGTAATAATGCACCATCAAAATACTAGCTTCTTCGCAAGCGTCTTGAAAAGGCTGTTCCCAATTAGCAGTCGGCGCCTGAGAAGTAAAAGGTATAGCCAAATTAATACCCGACGACTGGCCTAAATTTTCTTCTTGGTTTTCTGATTTATTTTCTACTTGCTCATCAATATCCGTATTTTGAACTATCGATTCCTCTGCCAGCGGCCGATTATTGAGCTCTATCTCTGGTTCAAGCAAATCAATATTTTGGCTGAACTGCTGATAGCTTCTTTCTACTGGTAATTCCAGCTCCACCAGCTTATGGGAACGAGTGCGGTAAGTGTATAAAGCAGCCAACAAAATAACCACAATTATGACAATTTGATATTTTTTCATATTTTATGCTAAGTTTAATTAAACTTAACACTTGACAAAAAAATAATCAAGAGTTAAACTGGCCTGTTCTTTACAAACAATCCGCCCCCGAGCTAGAAGGAGGACAAGAAAATGAGCACCGTTGTCTGGCTATTTGCCCTTCCTTTGTTTCTGACAGTAGTATATATCGTGGTTTTATCCGTCTCAAAACGGATGAGCACGCATACCACATTCGGCTACATCTTTCTCATGATCAGTTTTTGGATTTCGGTCATCAATATCTTCTTTATCAGGCACCCTGACATAGACAGCGCCAAATTTTGGCTGCTGGGCAATGCTCTGGCGGCCTTAACAGCCGCCGACATTTTCGCTATTGGCGATAGTGAAAACTGGGATAGTATCTACTATCCCGACATCTGAAAAGGAGACAGACGTGGACCTCTCGTCACTGCCGACCGACACCATAGTCAAGAAAGACTATTGGAACCTGGGAGCTGGCATCACTTTCGACGGCTACTCCTTTGATGGAGGCCAGAGCTGGTACCTGCTCATGTATGGTGAATTGATTGAAGAGGAGCTCATGAACATGACTCTCTTCATGCCGCTTATCGACGAAAGTCTTGCCGAAAGTCTCCTAGCAATAACCGTCCAGTAGTCACGCCCTCTCCCCACCTCCTTCTACGCTCGTTTCGGGCAGCCAAACTTGGCTGCCCGAATTTTTTTATAAAAGAAAAGACCAGCGCCAAGCGCCGGTCTCGAAAGCAGGGTTGTTTTCCAGTCCAGAGACTAGAAAACAACTGTGGTGGTGAAAGAGCCCGTACTTAGGGAGCTGGTAGCGTCATTGAGGAGTACAAGGAGGTTAGTCAGAATACTGACTGCCAGTTCCATAAGTCCCGGAGCAAACATCTTGAAAAGTATCAACAAAAATATCAGGTTAAAGAAAGCGTATAAAGCGCGAAACATATGTTTGTTGACTTAATTCAAAGCCTGGGGAGAATACTTCTTGGGTTCGACGATTCTGCCCAAGGCATATGAATTCATTCAAGATTATCCTCTCCAAGAGCCAGCCGGGCTTTTTAGCTCTGTTGGCTCTTGGAGAGGATTTATTATTTTTAAAGGAGCTTCATCTTTTTCTTAACACAAAATCAGACGCCCGTCAATCGCCAAATATTTTGGAGCGATACTGCAAGGCTTCCAAAATATACTCTTCTTTTATCTGCTCATCTCCGGCCAAGTCCGCAATAGTTCTGGCTACTTTGATTATCTTATAGTAAGCTCGAGCCGAAAACCCTAGCTTGTCGCTGGCTTCAATCAATATTTCTTGTCCGGCCAGCGGCAAAGCACAATATTTTTTGATTGTTGCCGGCGCAATGTCGGCATTGAGAAAAAAATTTTCTTTTTGGTAGCGGCGGCGCTGCCTATCTCTAGCTGCTGATATTCGGCTTCTAATTTGCCGAGAACTTTCTCCTTGTCCACTTATATTTTGCAAACTCTGGCTTTTTACTTTAGGCAACAAAAAATGCAAATCTATCCTGTCCAGAAGCGGTCCGGACAAACGCTTTTGATAACGCTCTATTTCTCCGGGTCGACAGCAACACTCTTTGTCTTTATCAGTCAAATAACCGCAAGGACAAGGATTGGCTGTAGCCAGTAAAATAAAATTGGCTGGAAAATCCAGGCTGCCCTTGGCTCGAGAAACCGTGATTTTCTTATCTTCCAAAGGTTGGCGCAAAGCTTCCAAAACTTGGCGGGGAAATTCCAGTATTTCATCCAAAAAAAGCACGTTGTGGTGCGCCAAGCTGATTTCTCCGGGTCGAGGCCAAGCGCCGCCGCCGACTATGGCCATGACCGAAGCTGAATGGTGCGGCGATCTGATGATACGACGATCAATCAAATGATTATCCGCTGACAAATAACCGGCCAAAGAATGAATTTTACTACTGGCCAAGGCCTCGGCCATAGTCGGCGGCGGCAAAATAGACAAAAAAGCCTTAGCCAGCATAGTCTTGCCCGCCCCCGGTGGTCCGACCATCAACACATTATGCCCGCCGGCAGCAGCAATTTCCAAAGCCCGCTTGGCCTGCTCCTGGCCGCAGATATCAGCAAAATCCAAACTATCTTTTGGCTCTTGAGGAGCAAAACAAATTTTTTGCGCCAAAGGCAAGCTAGCCTTGCCAATCAAATGATCTATTATTTCTCTGAGATTATTGGCTGGCAAAACTTCCAGCTCTGACAATATCGCTACTTCCTTGGCATTGCCAGCCGGCAAAAAAATTTTTCTGAACCCCAAATCCCGCAAACTGCTGGCCATAACTAGAGCGCCGGGCACTGGCTTGAGCGCTCCGGACAAAGACAATTCACCGATAAAAGCCACTTTTTCCTGAGGCAGAGAAACATCACCGCTCTCTGACAAAATA
>JAQUKX010000009.1 GCA_028718865.1 Patescibacteria group bacterium
CGGAGAAGGCAATCTTTACTTTGGTAGTGAAGGAGGAATGTTTTTTTCTCTGGACAGTCAGGGAGCATGGCGCTGGAGCTCCAGCATTTTGGGCGGATCAGCTACTTCGCCAGCTATAGGTCAAGACGGCACAGTCTATGTGGCTGCTGGTAATAGGCTCTTTGCCTTTGGTAGTCAGGCTACGGGGGTAGAGGACAGTCATGGGCAGTTGGCTCTTTGGGTCAGTCCCAATCCTTCGTCTGGTCAGGCGCAAGTGAAAGGCTATTTGCCTCAGAGTGGACGCCTAAGTCTGGCAGTCTATGATCTGCGCGGTCGCTTGGTCTTGACGCTTTTGGACCAGGATAGGCTGGCCGGTGATTTTCAGGCCAAGCTGTCGGACTTGCCTAGCGGGCATTACTTTGTTCTCGGTCGTATAAACAACCAAGAGCAAAGCGCCAAAATCACTATCGTCAGATAGTCGTTCCTTTCCATAGAAAGAGGCCAAGGTAGATACCAAGGCCTCTTTAATTTTTGGATAAAAAAATTAGGCTTCTCGTCACTGGCTTTTTTTGAAAAACAAAAAAGATGAAATTATTTGCTTCATCTGTTTATTTGGCTCGCCATGAACCATGACGGTTTGTGGCTAGTCATGTGTTATAACGGTATATGGCTCGCCATGAACCATGACGGTTCATGGCTCGGGGGCAGGGACTCGAACCCCGATTGACGGGACCAAAACCCGTTGTCCTACCATTAGACGACCCCCGAATGTTTAAAAATACGCAAGTATAATAATATAAAATAGCTTTATTGTCAATTATTTTTGGTAAAAAAATACTCCCCGCGTCGTTGTCGTCGCGGGGAGACTTGGTTTAGAGCCCTAAAGCTCTATATGTAATGAACGAACGACCTGGTCTATCCCCAGTTGATGCCGTTGTCGTACATCGAGACCAGCTGGTTGAGACAGTCCACGCCGCTGTCGTGACTCGGTCCACCGAAGTAGATGTATTCTTCGCAGGCCAAAGGCACGTAGCTGGTAGCCGGCGTGACCATGAGGGGGGACGCAATGAGCATCACCGCCATCAGGATCACCAGAAGCTGCTTGATCATCATGTTTCACCTCCTCTCATTTTTTAAGGTGATCGTTTCTGTCGACTGGGCTTCAGATAGCCTAATCGACACTACCCTTTGTCCTAGATAGTTTCTGGGCATCAAGATGAGGAGATAGACTGGTTCGCCTCGCGGTTCCCAGGTTTTATCAAGGTTGATTCTGTCTTTGCGGGAATCGTATTTGCCAGTTTGTTCCGATCGGTTGCTACCGGCAAACACTACCACTCCTTCGTCCGGAATACTGGTGCCGTTGGAAAAAACAATTTCCAAAACCCCTTTTCGATAAAGACGAAGCTCTCCTTCGCTGAAAAACACTGCTACTCGCAAAGGCGCTAAATCATCATTTATCAAGGTCTCCATGTCCTTGATTTCCTGGTGGGCAGTCTTACTGCCATTAGCATCCATGAAGCGGGCTTGTCCCAGCAGGGCAACAGGGTCATGCCACTGAGCCAGAAAGCCTTTGTATCCCTCTCCGGTCATCACTACCGGAGCATTTTTTCCATTCCACTTCCAGGAATCAGGCAGCTCGCTAGAGATAGCACTGCGGACAGGCGGGTAGTTAGGCGCTATCCTGCCACCGCAGGCGCTCAGCAACATGACGATCAGAATGAGAAACAGAGCTAGGCGTTTCATGGTAGCCTCCTTCGGTAAATGGTTACCATGTGATGCTCTTCATCACCTTGGTAGCCAAAGAGTTTGTCAGCAAAACCATAGACCACTGCCAAGTGGTCTTGGTTCAGCCAGTGGTATTCCGCCCTTGTGCTGGGACGGACGCCTTTTATCACGACCAACTGTCCTTTTTCTGGGACATGGAACTGAAGAAACTCGGTCTCTATTCTCAATAGAGTCCAGAGCTCTTCGTTTACGGAAAATAGTCCGTGGATTATACAGTTGTCCGGACCGACGCTTACTTTATTTTTGAGATATTGGGGAAAGGCAATTTGACGCTTCAAGTCGCCATTGAGAGAAAAGATCTGTATGGTTCCTTCCATATCTACTACGACCGCTAGCTCGTTTCCTAGGATAGTCCATCTGTTTCTATGGAAGAAAACAGGGAACCTGTTTTCAGTGCGGTCTTTGTATTCCTCCTTGAATACGGTTTGCAGTTGCCCTTCTTTATCCAGAAGCGACAGAGTGTATTTCCATTCGTGGTTTAATTGCATTACAGTATTGACTACGAAGCTGTCGTCGGTCACATCAAGAGCTACTGCTAGGATCATCTCGGGGTTACTGATTGTCAGCGGAGGATATTTTTCCCCTTTTAAATCAGTAAAGATTATCCGCAAAGGAATGGGATTGAGCATAGCGAACCATTTGCCATATTGGATGATGGTACGAGGAGGCAGGGGACAGAGTCCAGGGCCTTCTCCACCGATATTATAAATCTGGAATTTTTGGCCATTAGAGCCAGGCCATTGGATTACCTGACTCAAACCGGAGTCAATGATATAGAAAATACCATCTTCTCCCATAATAACATTGGTGGCTACTTTGAGGAGCTCTAATTCTTCGCCTTCATCAGCGAAGTGATTTTGAGATTGGCCGTATGAAACCAGTTCCTCAAAATGCCAGAAAATAGTATCTGGCGGGGCTGGATTGAAGGGCGATAGAACCACGGCTACTGTAGCCGTTAGGCAGAGCAGGATTGTCATGGTAGCGTCCTTTCGTTTTTTAACCCTATGTCAAGGTACTTTATGCTTTAATTTCATTATACATAATATAACTATTAATTCAAGTATATATTTACTTTTTTGTCAATGGCTAAAAAATAAAGGGTAGGGAGCTCGCTAAGGCCAGAGGTCTTGATTAATTTAGCGAGCTCCCTTGTTTGGCTACCTTATAGGTAACGCAGGAGGAGGTTTATTGGTAGGTGGCTACTTCCTCAGCCACCAGAACAGGTCGATCAGGGCCAGGCCCATGACAGGCAGGAACTCCCACATGGCACACCTCCTTTATCAGGAAAGAAGACATCCCTCCAGCCTTTTATTATCGGCTTGCTGACACAGAGATCAGCTCTCGGAGCTGTTGTTCCAGTTTGGCGACATTGAAGGGCTTGTTCAGACAGTGAACTCCGTAGGAGCTCATCAGCCTATTGATACGGCTGTTGGGATAGCGATGAGTCATAGCGCAGATGACCATCTGCTGGGCAATGCTCAATGACTTGAGCATGCGGATGAAGAATTCGCTGTCGACATCCAGGCATTCCACCAAGACAATGTCCGGTAGTGGCCGCCAGCCGAGCATTTTTTTCAAAACGTCAGTGGGGCGGAGTTCTATCTTGGTCAGAGCCCCAGCTTCTTCCATGTTGCTGAGCACCTGGTGGCCTTCGCCTTCCAGATAAAAGCGCAGAGTCCGAACCGTGTCTGGGCAGTTGTCAAAAATGAAAATGCGAGACATTTCTGTCCTCCTTGAGAAGGGTTTCCAGCACTCCTGACTTGCTTGCAAAGAACTTGATTTACCAAAAAAACACCTGTTTAAAGGCGTTTCCGGAGAAATCAAGCGACGTTTTAAGTCCTTGTTTTCAAAGCCGGTTACGCTACTAGCTCCCCGCTGTCCAAGCGTCCAAATACGGACAGGCGGCTCATTGCTTCATTGAAAAATTGGTATTTTATTGTCAACAAAAATACATTAGCATATTTTGTTATTTTTGTCAACAATAGTGTAAATACAATTGAAAAATAAGTTATTTTATGGTATATTATTTTTATGAAAATTTCTAGAGAAATTATTGAGCTTTATAAAAGGCTGGAAAAGATTTATGCTCAGCAAAAAAAGCTGGATAGAGATGATCATAAGATAGAAGTTGAGGAAATTACCAGTCATTTTTCCGCTTGGTACGAAAAATTGAGAAATACAGTAGATTTCAAAGAAATACATTTGCTGCGCCGCTTTGCCATTGAGCGCAATATCAAGCGGCGTTTTATTATGGAAATGCTCAAGCCGCAAGTGGCTAGGTCGCTGATAGAGGATATGATCAGGGCCAGATATTTGCCCAATAGGAGCATACCGGAATCCAAAATCAAAGAAGTAGAAAAAATCATTGCCAAATACAATGAGCTTTTCCTACTGATGAACGACATGTATCATGGCCAGGAAATAAATGATTATTTCAACTGGCTTATCAGTATTGAAGCCTGTGAAATAGATGTTTTGCTCAAGCCCGAGGATGTAGATGACGCTATTATTGAAGCCATGTATCAGGCCACCAAAACTAGGATAAAAATTCAAGGCGAATATTTAAATATTAAAGAAAAAAATCTCCAGCTTTATATTGCTATCCACAAATCTTTGGTTAAATCAGATGACACTATTATTTCTTATCATTTACTCAACTTGTATTTTGATCGCTGGCAAAATGCTGATAGAGAAACCACCAAGATTTTGGCTGCCAATCTACCGGCGATCTACAAAACTATTTTGCGCCATTTACGCCATCCTTATCAGCGGAAGATTATCCGTTCTATTTCCGAGCCAGTAGTCACTTTCCAGGTTTTGCGAGAGCTGATACTGAGCAAAGAAGGCGATATTGAGTATTTGCAGGATATTTTGGTTGATCCGGAAAGATTGCAAGCCGAAGTCAAGGTGCTTATCAATCAAAAATACAAAAAAATCCGTCAACGCATAAACAGTTCTTCGGTGCGGGCAATTGTCTATATTTTTATCACCAAAGTTTTGTTTGCCCTATTGTTTGAGTTGCCTTATGAAATTTATTTTGATCACGTAAATTACGTTAATTTGGGGATTAATGTTGTTTTTCCGCCTCTGTTGATGTTTTTGGTCACCTTGACCATAGTGCCGCCTAGCAAGAAAAATACCGAAAAGATTTTGGAAAATTTCCATAATTTGATTTATAACCGCATCAGCACTTCTATTTTATGCCAGCTCAAGACCAAGTACCGCCAGAGCGTCAGCTATCAGATATTTTATTATTTCATGTATTCACTGCTTTATGTTTTGGTTTTTGGCTCTATTGTCCGCCTTTTGGTGTTTTTGGATTTCAATCTGCTCAGCGGAGCGATATTTTTATTTTTCCTGACAGCGGTGAGCTTTTTTGCTGTGCGCATACGCTCAACTTCGCGCGAATTTAATGTAGAAAAGAAAAAAGAAGGACTGATTTCATTTTTTGTAAACTTTTTTTCCTTGCCGATAGTGGCGGTCGGACGCTGGATGTCCACCAAATTTAAAAGAATCAATCTTTTCGCTTTTATCATGGATTATATTATTGAAGCGCCGTTTAAGCTTTTTGTCTCGGCTTTAGAGCACTGGTTGGGGTTTATCAGGGAGAAAAAGGACGAGGTTTATCATGACAACCAATAGTTTTTTTATTATCGCCCACAACATCAGAAGTCTTTATAATATCGGGACTATTTTCCGGACAGCCGACGCCATGGGGGTCGACTGTTTGTTTTTGACCGGCTATAGTGCCAAGCCGCCGCGGTCGGAAATAAGCAAGGTGGCCTTGGGAGCGGAAAATAGCGTCAGCTGGCAGTATTACCAAAGCCTGTCTTATCTTTTGAAAAAATTAAAAAAATCCGGAGTAAAAATAATTGCTCTAGAAACAGGCGATCAGTCTATTGATTATCGGGATTTTAAGCCTGAATTTCCCTTGGCTTTGCTTTTGGGAAATGAAGTCAGAGGCTTATCCGCCAGCCGGCTCAAACAGGCGGATTTGGCCATTAGCTTGCCTATGCGCGGGAAAAAAGAATCCCTCAATGTAGTAATAGCCATGGCAGTGGCCGGCTATCATATTACTAGCTTTCGCTGAATAGCTTATTTTGGTATAATAAAAGCGTAATAATTAATAAGAAGTATTTTTTATGTCTTTACATAAAATAGTCGAGCTGGTTTTTACCATGGTAATATTACTTTTCTTAGCGATCATTGTTTTGGCAGTACTGGTCGGCATATCTTTGGTTCAACAACTGGCTTCTTTTGAGGTTGGTTTTAAAGGCCAAGTATTTTTTATCGCCGGCATGTTTTCCGTTTTTCTCTATATCATGAAAATGATAGTGGATAGGATCAAAGAATATAATCGTTATATTTAAGTAATTTTTTATGAGAAAAAGTGTTATCACCACCATCGGCGGGGCTGCCCGCGATATTATGTTTTATACCAATGAAGCGGTTTTGATTGACAACAAGCATGATTTGCTGCGTCAGAAGCTAATCGGGGTGGAGTATGGCGCCAAGATTTACAGCGAAAAGATTTTTTTGACTTATGGCGGTGGAGGCATGAATACGGCCGTCAATCTTGCCGGCTTGGGAATAAAGACTAGAACGATTTTGTCTTTGGGAGATGATTTTGTCAGTCAAGACATCATCAAATATCTCCGAAAAAGATCAATTGACACTACTCTGGTAAAAAGACAGAAAAATATTTATACAGGCACTTCTTTTATTTTAAATACTCATTCTTACAATGATAGGGTTATTTTTGTTTCCCGCGGCGCCAACAATCAGCTCAAGCTTGATGCGCGGCTAGTGAAAAAAATAAATTCCCAATGGGTTTATCTCACAGCTTTGGCAGTTGGCTGGCAAAACAGCTTGAATATCCTTTTTGAGTATTGCCGGAAAAATAAAATAAAAATAGCCTGGAATCCAGGAGCTACCGAACTCAAAGCTGGCTTGAAAAAACTGGCGCCTTACATGAAAAATACCCAAGTGTTTATAGTCAATCGTGATGAGGCTTTGGAACTGGTTATCAGCAGTCAAGGTCGGAAAATCAAAGATAATATTGATTTTTTACTAAAGACTCTCCACGCTTGCGGCCAAAGCCTGACGGTGATTACCGATGGCAAACACGGCGCTTATCTTTATGATGGCCAAAAGAAGTATTTTCGATCGGCTTTAAAAAGAAAAGCCTTAAATACTACTGGCACTGGTGATGCTTTTGGCTCATCTTTGGTGGCTGGAATTATAAAATATAAAGGAGATCTGGAAAAATCCCTCAAGTTAGCCATAGTAAACAGCAATAGCGTTATAATGAAAATAGGCGCTCAAGAGGGCTTGCTTGGGGCGCGGGATTTGAAAAAATATAAATTGTGAATAAGGACTAATATTTTATGAAAAAAGTAATTGCTGAAATTTCCGCTAGGCATATCCATATTTCCAGAGCTCATCTGGATAAGCTTTTTGGCAAAGGTTATGAGCTCAAAGCAATCAAAGAGCTTTCTCAACCAGGAGAATTTGCTGCCCAAGAAGAGGTGAAAATTATTGGTCCAAAAAATAATATTACTATGCGTATAGTGGGTCCAGCCAGAAAACAAACGCAAATTGAATTAGCTGTTACTGATGCTAGAGCTCTGGGGATTAATCCGATTTTTCGTGTTTCCGGTGATCTCAAAAGCAGTTCAGGTGGTGTAATGCTCAAAGGACCTAAGGGCTTAGTCAAATTGATCAGTGGATTAATAGTGCCACTGAGACATTTGCATATCTCTGAGGCCGATGCCAAGAAATGGAAATTAAAAAACGGCCAAAAAGTAAAAGCCAGAGTCGGCGGAGAAAGAGGATTGGTATTTGATAATATTGTTGTCAGAGTGGGCAATTATAATACTCGGATTCATTTGGATACTGATGAAGCCAATGCCGCGGGCTTGGGTGGCTGTAGCAAAATAGATTTGTTAGTATGAATCCCGTTAGAAATTTGAGAGGCAGATTTCTTTTAGGGGAAAATTAAAAATAACAATTAATTTCTAAAAGGGTGAGTAGGCATCTATTAATTTTAAATAATGGCAGTAGCAGTTTGAAGTTTTCAGTCTTTGCCCTAGGCAAAGAATTGGGTAATGAGGTTTTGACTGGTTCTTTTAGTCTTTATGGTCAAAAAAGCGTTTTGACTTACAGCCAAGGCAGAAAAAAAACTCGGATAAACTATCAAAGCGCTTATGATTTGTCGGCTTGGTGGCGGCATTTGCTAGGACTTTTGACCAAGTTTGACATTGCTTATGTTGGTTTTCGCTTGGTTCATGGCGGTGAAGAATTCAATCAAGTGCAAAAAATAGACAAAAATTTGCTTACCCGGGTTAAAAAATATAATCAGCTGGCGCCTTTGCATAATCCGACTACTTTGGCATTGGTTCAATTGGCCAAGCAAACTTGGCCTAGAGCCAAGATGGCGCTTACTTTTGACACAGCTTGGCATCGGAGCATGGCGCCGGAAGCATATCTTTATTCTTTGCCTTTGCAATATTACAAAAATTACGGCATCAGAAAATACGGCTTTCATGGACTGAGTCATGAAGCAGCCGCTCTCTACGCCGCCAAAAAGCTGGGCAAAAGTATTTCACAGCTCAGTCTCATCAGCTGTCATCTGGGTTCTGGCTCCAGCTTGGCTTGGGTAGTAAATGGCAAGGTCAAAGATACTACTATGGGCTTTTCTCCTAATGAAGGCCTGACCATGGCTACCAGAAGCGGTGATTTGCCATCGGGCGTAGTGCTTTATATGGCACGGGAGCTAAAAATCCCCCTCAAAGAAATTGATATTATTTTGAACAAACAATCAGGTCTTTTGGGCTTGTCTGGACTGGCTGATTTGAGAGACGTCCTGTTGGCGGCGGGCTATCGGGTAGCTGATTATAAATCAAGTTATAAGTTTAATTCCGAGCAGAGAAAAATGGCTAAGACAGCTTTGGCGGTTTATGTCTATGATATTCGTCGCTATCTGGCTTCTTATCTGGCTATGAGCAAGAAATTGGAGACAATTGTTTTTGGCGGCACGGTTTCTCAAAACAAAGACATCAGACGACTGGTTCTCAAAGATCTCAATTTACCCAAAGGAATAAAAATATTTATTGCCCCAGAAGGGGAAATGAAAAATATAGCTCAAAAAACAATCCAATGTTTGAAAAAATAAAAATAGCCCAAGCCCAAGAAAACGGGGACATCATCGGCAAACTGGAAGCTGATGACCAAAAAATGGTGGAGCTAAACAGCTCTTTGCTTAATATTTTGGACGAGTATCAGACGCTTAATTTTTCCCAGTCAAGCCAAACTTTTTTCAGTTTTAATAATCCTTATTTTTGGGCTTTGCTTATCGGTCTTTTGCTTTTGGCTTTGGCTTTGGGCACTTTGATGAAAGAATTGAAGAAGGGTTCATCGTCTTCGCCTGCTTTGCCAAAAATGACTGATACTGCCAAGACAGTAGTGCCACCGCTTACAACTAATACTGCACCTGTCCAGGCCAGCAAAGAACAAAGTGCGGTCAAGGCCAGCCAGAGGGCGGCCAAAAAATCGTTGAAAATAAAAGTAGTAAAAGTCAAAAAATAATTTTGAAAATTTTATCAGCCGCTGAACCCGCTTTGGGTTTTTAGTTTAATTTTTTATGCCTTTGTATATTTGGAAAAATCCGACCAGTATTGACAAAGAAGTTTTGGAAGAGTTCCCCGAGCTTCACCCTATTGTGGTGCAGCTGCTTTATAATCGCGGCTTAAAGACACAAAAGGAAATAGACGAATTTTTATATCCCGAATACAGCCAAGATGTCCATAATCCATATTTGTTTAGGGATATGGACAAGGCTTGCCGGCGCATTTATCAAGCTATAGAAAAAAAAGAAAAAATAACTGTTTACGGGGATTATGATGCTGACGGAGTTTGTGCCGCTGTTATTTTGAAGACAGTTTTAGAAAAATTGGGAGCAGAAGTAGAAGTGTATTTGCCTCATCGGGAAAAACAGGGCTATGGGCTCAATCTCAAAGCAATTGAAGAAATAGCCGCCGCCGGAACCAAACTGATCATTACTTGCGACTGCGGTATTAGCAATGTGGAAGAAGTGGCGCTGGCCAACAAAAATAAAGTAGATGTAATTATCAGCGATCATCATAGTGAGCCGGAGAAATTACCGGATGCTTTGGCCATTATTCATCCTCGGCTTGAAGGGGAGAAATATCCTTTCAAGTTTCTGGCCGGCGGCGGCGTGGCTTTCAAGCTAGCGCAGGGACTGATTCAAAAATCCAAGCAACTTAACGAGCGGGAAAAAGAAATAGAAGAAAAATGGCTTTTGGATCTGGTGGCCATTTCCACAGTGGCCGATATGATGCCGCTTTTGGGAGAAAATCGGACTTTGCTCAAATATGGATTATTGGTACTTAGAAAAACCAAGCGTCCGGGTTTACTCCAACTTATCAAGGTAGCCAATTTGACGCCGGAAAAAATTAATGCTCAAAATATCGGTTTTTCTTTGGGACCGCGCATCAATGCTGCCGGAAGAATGGATCATGCCAATTTGGCTTATTATACCTTGATTGAAAAAGACGAGGATAAAGCGGCTATTCTGGCCGGCAATATTAATCAGTCTAATATTGATAGGCAAAAAATGACCGAGCAAATGGTCAAAGAAGCCAAGGAAATGAAGCTGAATCAGTCTGAAAAATTGCTGGCTTTTTATAAAGCGGACTGGCCAGTGGGACTGACCGGCTTGGTAGCCGGCCGCCTGCTCAAGGATTTTGGCAAGCCAGCCATAGTCATGACCAAGGTGGGCGAACAAATAATCGGCTCAGCCCGTTCAATAGAAGGATTTGATATCAGCGCTTTACTTAGTGTCAATCAGTCTTTGCTCAATCGTTTTGGCGGGCATCCGCAGGCGGCCGGATTTGCTTTGAGCGAAAAAAACAAAGATCAATTTGTCGCCAATCTAAAAGAGGCGGCAGAAAATATCAAAGACAGCGACTTGCAAAAAAAACTGGAAATAGAGCTGGAGATAGATTTTTTGGATATCAGCTGGGAGTTGATGGATATGTTGGAAAAATTCGAGCCTTATGGCCATCAAAATCCTGAGTCGGTTTTTATGTCCAGAAATATTTTTATCCAATCAGCTAGGAGAGTGGGTCTGGATCAAAAACATTGGAAGCTGGAGCTGGCCAAAGATGGCTGTAGCCGAGGGGCAATTGCTTTTTTTATGGGGGATATTGATTTGGCAGTCGGCCAGGAAGTGGATGTGGTCTATAATTTGAGCATCAATCAATACAATGGCAGTCGAGAAATCCAAATGGTAGTCAAAGATATCAAGTCAGCGGAGAAAAATATTTAAAAATTAGCAAATAGAAATGTATAAGCTATTTACTGACGGCGGAGCCAGAGGAAACCCGGGTCCGGCCGCTATAGGCGGAGTACTCTATCAAGATGAAAAAATCCTGGATTCTTTTTCTCTTTATATCGGGCACGGCACCAACAATCAAGCAGAGTACAAAGCGATTATTTTCGGTTTGGAGCTGGCTAAAAAGCAGGGCGTGAACGAGCTGGCTTGTTTTTTGGATAGCGAGCTGGTGGTCAAGCAGCTCAACCAAGAGTACAAAGTCAAAGATGCCGAACTAGCCAAGCTTTTTGTCAGAGCTTGGAATTTGTCTTTGCAGTTCAAAAAAATATCTTTTTCCCATGTCCGGCGAGAAAAAAATAAAGAAGCCGATAAGCTGCTCAATCAGGCCCTGGAAAAACAACTGAAAAACTCCGCTATTTAGCTAGATTAGCTTCAATTTTTAACTTGCAAAAGGGATTGATTTTTCCTTTTTAAAATGGTATTTTATAATCAATGAGTTATGAATTTAAGTGGCCAGTTTATGGCCACAGTAGTCAGACCCAATTCCTCAAAAGCCTGATTTTGCAAAAGCGCTTGGCCAATGCTTATTTATTTTACGGTCCGGCTGGTTTGGGCAAAAAATTCGTGGCGGATTTTTTTGTCCGCAGTTTTTATTGCCAGTCTGATAGCACCAAGCCTTGCGGTCAATGTCAAAATTGTCTAGCTATAGGCAAAAAAATATTTTTTGATTTGTACAAACTGGGAGACAGGGAAGAGCTGTCAATAGACAATATCAGGGGTTTTTTACAGAAATTGTCTTTATCCAGCTTGACGGCCAATCATAAAATAGCGCTGATTTACGGTGCCGATACTATCAATCTTTTCGGCGCCAATGCCCTTTTAAAAACCTTGGAGGAACCACCGGCCAAAACCACTTTAATATTGATAAGCGATTCTATAGAAAATTTGCCAGCTACTGTATTATCTCGCTGCCAATTATTGAAGTTCAGGCCTATTAGCCGACAAAATATGCTGCTTTGGTTGGAAAATTTTGATTTTTCACCGGCCGAAAGAGAAACTATTGTTAATTTGTCTTTTGGCCGACCGGGCTTGGCTTTGAAAATAATGGAGGATAATTTGGCTGAATTTAAAAAGGCCAATAATTTTATTATAAAAATGCTCTCCGGCAGCCGCTTCAATTATATGCAGACTTTGGACAAATGGTTTGAAATTTTAAAAAAAGAAAATCCTGATAGCAAGATAAGCGATCTGGGAAGCTTGACCAAGAAATATTTGGCTTGGCTGGAGCTGATTTTGCGGGACTTGCTTTATTTGAAGCTAAAAAGAGAACCGGTCAATGAAATTTATCAGACTGAACTGACTAACATTGCCAAGGATTTTAGTCAGGAAGGTATTTTGAAAAATTTGCTTTCTTTGGACAAAGCCAAGCAGAGACTGGATCGCAATGCTTCGCCCCAGCTTTTGTGGGAAAATTTATTTTTGGAAATCAAATAAAAAACAAATATGAAAATGAAAAAAATATTTATTTTGCTTCTGCTGCCGATTTTTTTAAGCGGCTGTATCAGGGTGCAGACAGAAAGTACGCCGCAAGCGGCTAGCGGTGGATTGTTTAGAACCCAGAATCTAGGGGAAAGCTGGGATAGAATGACCACGATTTATACGGCCGGCGGCAGAGCGCAAAATTTTAATGCTTCCAGCATCACTACGATTGCTTTTGATACTTTGGATGAAAAAGCAATCTACGTCGGTACTAGCGCTGACGGAGTGTTTTTTAGCTACAATTACGGCGAAGGCTGGTTCAATACCTTGACTGGCCGTGGTCCCATCAATGATATTGCTATTGATCCGCAGAGAAGTTGCAGTATTTTTGTGGCGGCTCATAATACTATCTTTAGGACAAATGATTGTTCTCGCAATTGGGAAGCGGTATATTTTGAGGCTTTGGCCGGGCAGTTTATCACTGCTCTGGCAATTGACGCCCAAAATTCCAATATTATTTATGCCGGTACTTCTGGCGGCTCTTTTCTCAAGAGCCAGGATTATGGTTATTCTTGGAATGTCTTGCATCGCTTCGACAGAGAGCCGGTAAAAAAAATAATAGTGCAAAACCATTTTGATAATAATGTTTTGTATATGGCGACGGAAAAAACCGGTGTTTATCGCAGCGCTGACGGCGGTTTGAGCTGGCTGGATTTGAAGGAAACAAAAGTTGATCGAGCCAGTGTTGACGAAGACGCTATATTTCTTGAAAAAGTAAAAGAAAAAAAAGTCCAGTTGAGAATTCCTGATTATCAAGATTTGCCGGACAATGAATACCAGCGGCTTTTAGATGCTAAATATCCGACTTTGAAAGGATTGGGAGCCAATGCCATTATTTATGGCTCTTTGAGCAGTGATCGCAGTGTCCGAGACGGAATAATTTACGCCAATAAAATGGGAATATTTCGTTTGAGTAATCCAGATACTGGTATGTGGTATTTCTTGGATCTGCTTACGCCGGAGTCAAGAGATAATATTTTCTCAGCTATTGTCAATCCCCAGAATACGCGGGAAATAATCTACGGCACCAGTAATGCCTTGTATCGCTCTCATGACAACGGAGTAAACTGGTCAATCAGAAAATTGCCGACCGATTTTATAGCCAGAGTATTAGAGTTTTCCCCAGATAACAAGTTTCTTTATCTAGGAGCTTACATGGTGCAGCAGCGCAGATAATTAATTTCAAATATATGCATAATTTAATAGAGAGCAATAAAATTAATTTTGAGAAATCTTTGGAATTTCTCAAACATGAGATATCGGCAATTCGAACCGGTCGAGTGTCACCATCCTTGGTGGAGAAAATTCCAGTAGAATCATATGGTACTTTTTCCGAGTTGATGCATGTGGCTTCTATCAGCTCGCCCGAGCCCCAAACTATTGTGATAAAGCCTTGGGATAAAGGCCTAATCAAAGCCATAGAAAAAGCAATCAGCCAGTCTGATCTCAATATCAATCCAGTGGCTGAGAGCGATCTCTTGCGTCTCAATTTTCCGCCTTTGACCGAAGAAAGCCGGCTGAACTTGGTAAAAATATTGGCAAAAAAATTGGAAGAAGGCCGAGTGGCTATCAAAGGCCAGCGGGAAAAAGTGCGGGAATTGGTCAATAAAGCGGAAAAAGACAAGGAGATTTCCGAAGATGAAAAATTCAAAGCGCTGGAAGATTTGGATAATTTGACCAAGGATTATAATGAAAAAATCAAGCAACTAGGCGAACAAAAAGAAAAAGAAATAATGACTATATAAAATGCTTACCATTGTTGTTTTTATATTAATACTCGGCCTGCTTATTTTTGTCCATGAGCTGGGCCATTTTATCACCGCCATCAGGCTGGGGGTAAAAGTAGAGGAATTCGGCTTGGGTTTTCCACCACGGCTGGTTTCTTTTAAGAAAAAAGGGGTGATTTATTCGCTCAACTGGATACCTTTGGGCGGTTTTGTCAAAATCAAAGGTGAACAAGGCGAAGACGGCGATGATCCTCAAAGTTTTGCCAAGCAAGCTGCTTGGAAAAAGTTGGTGATAATTTCTGCCGGGGTTTTTATGAATTTTTTGCTGGCTTTTGTTTTTTTATCAGTAGCTTTTTATTTTGGCTTGCCACAAGTTATAGACAGAGACAATATCAGTCGGCCGGTAAGCAATCCGCAGGTAATAATTGCCGATATTTATCCGGGTAGTGCTGCTCAGGAGGGCGGTATAGAAATAGGCGATCAGCTTATGGCTATAGGCGGGCAAAGCTTGGATAATTCTCAAGCTGCTCATGAACGCATAAAGTCCGAGAGCGGACAAGCGATGGATTTATTGCTTTTGCGCAAAGGCGAGGAATTGTCTTTGTCGCTTGAACCACGGCCTATAGAAGATCAAGGAGAACCGGTTTTGGGCATAGGCATGATTGATGTCGGAGTGATAAAATATGGTTTTTTTGAAAGTATTTGGCAGGGCCTGAGAGCGACAGTCTTGATGATAGGCATGGTAGTTAGCGCTCTTTATCATCTTTTGGCCAATTTGATAAGCCGAGGAGAAGTAGCGGCTGAATTCGGCGGGCCAGTGGCAGTAGCGGTGGTAACCGGCCAGATAGTGCAGATGGGCTGGATATATATTTTGCAGTTTGTCGCTATACTATCTATCAATTTGGGAGTGATAAACTTCTTTCCTTTTCCGGCTTTGGATGGCGGCCGGGCTTTATTTATCGTTGCTCAAGCCATTGCTAGGCGCCAGCTTAACCAAAAAGTGGAAGCTTGGATACACAATAGCGGCTTTATTATTTTGATATTTTTGATAATATTAATAACTTTTCGGGATTTTGGCCGCTATGGCGGACAGATGATAGAATATGTCAAAAATATTTTTTAAATAATGAAGTTTAAAATAGAAAAAGGCTCTTGGAGCTTGTTGAATCTGATGAGAAGACTGGGTTATCATGCCCAGAGAGACAACCAGTCTTTTATTCGCCTGGCTGGCCGCGGCCGCTATCCTCGCTATCATATTTATATCATCGAAGGTGACGGGTTTTGGGAAGCAGGGCTGCATTTTGATCAGAAAAAGCAATCTTATTCCGGCCAGAGAGCTCATAGCGGAGATTATCAGGGAGATATTTTGGAAAAAGAAAAAGAGAGGATTATTAGCTTGTTAAGCAAATAAAAACTATGGATAAAATTACTAAAAGAGCCGATGATTATTCCCAGTGGTATTTGGATATTATAGAAGCGGCTGATTTGGCTCAGTACGGGCCAGTCAAGGGAACTATGATTATAAAACCATATGGGTATGCTATTTGGGAAAATATTCAAAAGTTATTGGATAAAAAAATAAAAGATACCGGCCATCAGAACATGTATTTTCCTTTGCTTATACCAAAATCATTTTTGAGCAAAGAAGCCAGCCATGTAGAGGGTTTTGCCAAAGAGTGCGCTGTAGTTACTCATTATAGATTGAAAAATGATAGTACGGGGAAAATCGTAATTGATGAAAAAGCCAAGCTGGAAGAGGAATTGATCATCAGGCCTACATCAGAAACTATAATTAATAATAGTTTTTCTCAGTGGATAAAATCTTGGCGAGATTTGCCAATTTTGATAAATCAATGGGCCAATGTCATGCGTTGGGAAATGCGCACTAGGCCATTTTTGAGAACTTCAGAATTTTTATGGCAAGAGGGTCACACTGCTCATTTGAGTGAGAAAGAAGCGGAAAAAGAAGCTAGAAAAATGCTCAAAGTCTATGTTGATTTAGTAGAAAATAAATTGGCTATGAGCGTTGTGGCTGGTAAAAAATCAGATAGTGAAAAATTTGCCGGCGCTCTTTATACCTATACCATTGAAGCAATGATGCAGGATGGCAAGGCTCTGCAGTCGGCTACTTCGCATAATCTTGGACAGAATTTTGCCAAAGCTTTTGATATTAAGTTTTTGGACAAAGAAAATAATTTTCAATATGTCTGGCAGACCAGCTGGGGCATGAGTACGCGCATTATTGGCGGATTGATCATGACTCATAGTGATGATTTGGGGCTAGTTTTACCGCCGGCAATAGCGCCTATCAAAGTGGTGGTGGTACCTATTTTGAAAAACGGCGAAGACAATAGTAAAGTTTTAGCTTTTGTCAAAAAGTTAAAATTGGGAGTGAAAGAAGTAGAAATTGATAGTAGAGAAAATTTGAGTGCCGGCGCCAAGTATAATCAATGGGAGAAGAAAGGCGTACCGATTCGTCTAGAGGTCGGTCCTAGAGAAATAGAAAATAATTCTGTTGTTTTAGTGCGTCGTGATAAAAATACTAAAGAAAAGGTACAAATAGGATCTTTAGCCAAAATTATAAAAGTTATTTTGCAGGATATGCAGGAGAATTTGCATAAAAAAGCCAAAGAATTCAGAGAAAAAAATACTAAGACAGTAGATTCTTGGGATGAGTTTAAAAAAGAGATAGAAGCCAATAATTTTGTTTTAGCTCACTGGTCCGGAGAAAAAGAGGTGGAGGAAAAAATAAAAAAAGAAACCAATGCTACTATCAGATGCCTGCCTTTTGATCATAAGAAAGAAAAGGGGAGTTGTGTTTACAGTAAGCGTCCTTCGCAGGGGCGAGTTTTGTTTGCCAAAGCTTATTAAGGCCGCTATTTGCTAAAATTGTTAAAAAATGGTAAGAAATATAGAATATAATAAGTATTTATTGGATTAATGTTTAAAGGTATTTTCAAAGGATTTTCCAAAGATATCGGTATTGATTTGGGCACTTCCAATACCTTGGTGTATGTCAAAGACCAGGGTATTGTCATCAATGAGCCTTCGGTGGTGGCCATCAATAATCGGACGGAAAAGATAATTGCCGTGGGGGATGACGCCAAAATCATGTTAGGTAAAACTCCTCAGCATATCACTGTCACCAAGCCTTTGGTGGATGGTATTGTTTCCGATTTTGAAGTGACAGAAAAAATGATCAAGCATTTCATAGAAAAGATTCACCACGGCTCTTTTACTTTTATGCCACGACCGCGAGTAGTGATAGGAATTCCTTTGGACATTACTGAAGTAGAAAGAAAAGCTGTGGAAGACGCCGCTATTAGAGCCGGCGCATCAGAAGTACTCTTGATAGAAGAGCCAATGGCCGCTGCCATTGGCGCTGGCTTGCCTATTTTGGAAGCAGCTGGTTCCATGATAGTTGATATTGGCGGTGGTACTACGGAAATTGCTGTGATATCTTTGGGAGGAGTAGTTTCTTGGAAATCTCTCAAGGTAGCCGGCGACAAGCTGGATGAAGCTATTATTCAGTATGCTCGGGAGAAGTTCAATTTGCTTTTAGGCGAGAGGACAGCAGAAAAAGCCAAAGTGCAAATCGCTTCGGTATTACCCCTGGACGAGCCGATTGTTTATTCTATGCGCGGCCGCGATCTTTTGACCGGCCTGCCCAAGGAGATAAAAATCAGCGATGCCAATATCCGCGAAGCCATAGCCAAACAGATAAAATTGATAGTAGAAAATATCAAAGATACCATAGAAAACACCCCGCCAGAGTTAGTTTCTGATCTTTATGAAAAAGGCCTGGTCTTATCCGGCGGCGGAGCAATGTTGCGAGGCTTGGATAAGTTGATTGCCCATGAGACTAAGATGCCGGTTTATGTGACTGATGATCCCCTCACGGCGGTAGTCAGAGGCACTGGTAAGGTGTTGGATGATTTGGAGAATCTTAAGGGTATTATTCTGCCTTCAACTAAAGATTCAGGTTTAAGTTAAAACAAATAAAATGATAAGGCAAAATCTAAAAATATTTTTTTTATTTGTCTTGATTGTCATTCTTTTACTTTTATTTAAAAATGGCCGGATTTTTGATATCGGTTTTGTTTTTCGCTATTGGTTTGCGCCTTCTTTGGCGGTAAATAGCTTATTTGAACCAGCCAGCGATTTGACAGAAGAATACAAAGAGTTGCTGGTGGAAAACAGCGCTTTGCGTTATTTGGAAGAGGAAAATGCAGAACTTAGAGCTTTGCTTAATTTTCAAAATACGGAAAAGAACCAGTTGGTTTTGGCTAATGTGATTAATCGAGATCCTCTCAACCGTAATATTTTGATTATTGACGCCGGCAGCAGAGATGGTTTGCTTGAAGGTCAGGCGGCGGTTGTAAATGACGGTATTATAATCGGCAAAATAATTGACTTAGGTTATGATTTTGCCAAAATACGCTTGTTGACAGACAGTTTCAGTCAATTGCCGGTAAAAATAGGCAATCATCGGGTTTCTGGGCTACTGAGCGGCTCGCTAGGCTTGGGCATGGAGCTTTCCTATATACCACAGGATCAGGAGGTCAAAATAGGTGATTTGGTCTTTAGTGCGGGTTTGGATTCCGGCGTTAGTTCGGGATTGATAGCCGGCCGGATTGAAGAAATCAGTTTTTCGCCAGAAGAAGTATTCAAAAGCGCTTCAGTTTCACCGATTATCAATTATGACACGGTTTCCATTTTAGCCATTGTCACTTCATTATGAGGTATTTTGCTGCTGTATTATTATTCCTCTTGGCTGCTTATTTCTATTTTTATTTTGGTTTTTACGGTTCAAACTGGATTTTACTGCAGCCATTTTTACTAGCGCTCTTGCTGCTGTATTTCAATTCCAATAGTCCTTGGTTTTATTATAGCTTTGCCCTCCTAGCCGGTTTATTTGTTGATTCTTTTTCCGGTATTTTTGGCCTTCACTCTTTTACTTTTATTTTCATTATTTTTATTTTGAAAAATTTGCAATTGAGCATTTTTACTTCCCGCAATATTTTGACAGTTGTTGTCTTGAGTATTTTTGCTTTTGTTATTTTTTATTTTTGTGTTTATTTGATCCATTTTATTTTTGTCGGCGACTTTTATGTTTTCAGCGGTCGGCTTTTTGGCCAGCTGGCCAAAATGGCCGGCTGGGGCATATTGATTGTAGCTATTTTGCATATTTTGCATTTCAATTTTTGGGTGAAAAAAAATGAAGAACAACCCTTTTAAAATTCAAGAAGGGTCAGTCCGTGATTCCAAGGTGGCCAAATTCATAAAAAATCGCCAGAGCGGTGATTATCTTGATTTTGATTGGCACAGCAAAGCGGAAAAATTGGGCAATTTTTTTGGCGGCCGCAAGCTTTTTTTGCTGTTTTATATTTTTTTGTTTTTTGTCTTGATTCTGTTTTCCCGAGCATTTTTTTTGCAGGTAGTCAAAGGTGGTTCTTACCGTAAAATCGCGGAAGGAAATAGGATAAAAGTAGAGCTGATACCGGCCAGTCGCGGTTTGATTTATGATCGTTTTGGAGAAATTTTGGCCAAGAATATCTCTTATTTTTTTCTCTACATCAATGTTGATTTTTTGCCGCCCGGACTAGCCAACGAAGAAGCTAGGCAGGAGATTTTTGCTATTTTGGCCGAAAAGCTTTCCATAGACACGGCAGCAGTGGTTGAGCGGGCGCAAATCGACAGAAATCAGGGCAATAGGGCTTTGATTTACGAAAATATTCCTTATGAATTAGCTTTGGAGCTGATGGTGCTTTCGGAAAAATATCCAGCCATAGAAGTTAGTTACGAATCTAGACGAAGTTATCCAGAAAATTTGGGGTTAGGACATGTTTTGGGCTATACTGGGCAGGTCGCTTCCCAAGATATGCAGGACGGCCAATACAATTTTCATGACCGCATTGGTAAGACCGCAATAGAGCTCTCCTACGAGAGCGTACTGCGTGGTAAAAACGGCTTCCGGCAAATAGAGGTTGATGCCTTGATGAGAGAGAAAAACATTCTTTCCAAAACCGAGCCGATAAACGGCCAAGATATTTATTTGACTTTGGACAAAAAATCACAGGCCAAACTTTTTGAAATAATGACCAATAATTCTCTTTTGTATAACAAGCCAAAGATGGCGGCAGTGGTTTTGGATGCTAAAGATGGCGGTGTGCTGGCCATGGTGAGCTTGCCCTCTTATGATAATAATATATTTACCACTATTTTGAACCGACAGGAATATGTCCGCATTATTGAGGATGAAAATTGGCCATTACTAAATAGAGTGATAGGCGGTGCTTATCCGCCGGGTTCGGTTTTTAAACCAATTATGGGAGCAGCCGCTTTGGAAGAAAAAATTATCAACAAAAATTTTCGTCTTACTAGCAACGGGGGAATTTTGATAGGCAATAATTTTTTTCCCGATTGGCGATCAGGCGGGCACGGTTCCACGGATATCTACTGGGCAATTGCTGATTCAGTCAATACTTTCTTCTATTCAATAGGCGGCGGCAATAATCAATGGCTTGACACAGGCTTAGGAGTTGATAGAATTATTGATTATGCCAGGTTTTTTGGCCTAGGAGATAAAACTGGTATAGATTTGAGCGGTGAAGTAAGCGGCTTTTTGCCCAGTCGAGATTGGAAAAATGATTTTATTGGGGAGCGCTGGTATTTGGGTGATACCTATAACTTGTCCATAGGCCAGGGCTACCTTTCGGTCACTCCGATACAGACAGCCGCTTATATGTCTTATTTTGCCAATTATGGCACAGCTTATGTTCCGCATCTTATCAAAGAGATAAAGCAGGAAGGAGAAAAGCAAGCTTATCAGCCAGAAGTTTTTTTGACGGATCTGGTTTCCACTGATAATCTAAATACTATAAGAGAAGCTTTACGTTTGACTATTACTCGCGGCACAGCCAGAAGCTTGCAGTCAGTACCGGTGGCGGTAGCTGGTAAAACTGGTACAGCTCAATTCCGCCGCGACCGCACGCCTCATTCCTGGTTCAGCTCTTTTGCTCCTTATCAGGATCCAAAGATAGCCATGACGGTCTTGGTAGAGGAGGGCGGTGATAGAGATTTGGCAGTGACGATATCGCGCCAGTTTATGGAGTGGTATTTTTCCCAATAATTTGTTAAGATTTATTTTAGTTTAAAAAATAAAATATTATGGAGAAAAAAGTTTTTACTGAAGAAGGACTAAGAAAGCTCAAAGAAGAGCTTGATTATCTCAAGAACGAAAAAAGGCATCAGGTGGCTGATAGGATAAAGCAAGCCAAAGAGTATGGTGATTTATCGGAAAATGCCGAGTATCAGGACGCCAAAGACGAACAGGCTTTTGTCGAGGGTCGTATTTTGGAATTGGAGCACATAGTCAAGAGCGCTATTGCCGTTGACAATAATGGCGGGAAAAAAGGCCGGATTTTTATCGGTTCAAAAGTCAAGGTTGACAGAGACAAGGGTCAGATTTTAGAATTTGAGATAGTCGGCAGTATGGAGGCTGATCCAGTAAACGGCAAGATTTCCATTGAATCGCCTTTGGGAGCGGCTTTGATAGATAAAAAAGTCGGCGATGAAGTAGCGGTGGAGCTGCCAGCCGGCTTGGTCAAATATAAAATTTTGGAAATAAATTAAGATGTTTATCAAAAAAATCGGGATTGATTTGGGCACTACCTATACCTTGGTCTATATTCCCAAGCGGGGTATAGTCATCCACGAACCTTCGGTAGTGGCGATTTCGGTTTTGGACAAAAAAGTAATGGCCGTTGGTGATGAAGCCAAGGATATGATAGGCCGAACGCCGGATTCCATTGTTGCTGCTCGGCCGCTCAAAAGCGGAGTAATAGCTGATTATAAAACTACTGAAATAATGCTTAAGTATTTTATCAATAAAGCAGTGGGCGGTATGCGTATTTTCCGGCCAGAAGTAATGATCGCTGTGCCGGCTGGTATCACTTCTACTGAAAGGCGGGCAGTAATAGACGCCACCTTAAATGCCGGCGCCAAAGCTGCTTATATCATCAAAGAGCCGATAGCGGCGGCTATTGGCGCTGATATTCCCATTGGCAGCGCTTCCGGACACATGATAGTGGATATGGGCGGCGGTACCAGTGAGGTGGCAGTGATTTCTTTGGGTGGTATTGTTGCCAATACTTCAGTGAGAATAGGCGGCAACAAATATGATCTGGCGATTTCCGAATTTATCAAAAAAAAGTATAATCTAGCTATTGGCGAGAGGACAGCTGAAGAAGCTAAAATTAAAATCGGTTCAGCCCAGTTTTTGCCCAAAGAGGAAAGACTATATATGGAAATCAAGGGTCGGGATGTAATCAGCGGCTTGCCTCGGACCATAGAAATCAGCTCTGACGATATTACCGAAGCCTTGCAAAACGAATTGCAGGGAATTATCGCTGCTGTCAAATCAGTTTTATATCATACTCCGCCGGAATTATCGGCTGATATCATGGACAAAGGCATGGTGCTCTCGGGCGGTACTTCGCTTTTGCGCAATACCGATAAGCTTTTAGCGCAGGTGACCGGCGTGCCGGCTTATGTGGCTGATGACGCTTTGTTGTGCGTAGCCAGAGGCACCGGCATTGCTTTGGAGAATCTAGAAAGTTATAAACGCAGTATTTTATCGGCAAAGTAATGGCTATTATCGGATTAGAAGCCAGTCGGGCAAATAAACAGCATAAAACCGGCACTGAATGGTATGCCTGGCATCTTTTGCAGAGTTTCAAAAAAATAAAAACCGAACAGCGTTTTGTTGTCTATTATAAAGATAATTTGTCCGGCGATCTACTTTTGGCGCCGGATAATTTTTATTTTCAGAAATTGTCTTGGCCATTTAAAAAACTTTGGACGCATTTGCGGCTGGGGGCAGAGCTTTTTCGGCGGCCGCCGGACAAGTTTTTTGCCAGCAATGCCGTGCCGCTTTTGAGCCGTGGAGAGATAATTGCTACTATCCATGACTTGGGCTTTTGCAAAAATCCCGAGCTTTATCATTTTTTGGAAAAAATCTATCAGCGGCTTTCTCATATTCTGGCTATCAAAAAAGCCAAGAAGATAATAGCTGTATCCGAGAGCACCAAAAAGGATATTATCCAATATTTTCCCCAAGCCAAAAACAAAGTTAGGGTGATTCATCTGGGTTGGCAAGAAGGAATTTTTGCGCCCTTAAGTCAAGAGGAAAAGAAAAAATTTATTGATGACCATGATTATCCGGATAATTATTTGCTTTATATCGGCCGGCTAGAGACCAAAAAAAATATCCAAAAATTGATTCTAGCTTACAAAAAAAGTAGTCGCCGTTGGCCTCTTATCTTAGCCGGCCGGCCGGGTAATTTTGGCTTTGATAAAATCCAAAAATTGATTCAGGATCCCCAGCTTAAAGACGACATTATTTTGACCGGATATGTCAGTCAGGCCAAGTATCCCAAGCTGATGGCCTGTGCTTCGGCTTTTGTTTTTCCTTCCAAATTTGAAGGCTTTGGCCTGCCTTTGCTTGAGGCCATGGCTTGTTCTACTCCCATAGTTTGTTCTCAGATTCCGGCCTTAAAAGAAATAGCTGGACAAGCTGCTTTGTTTTTTGATCCTGATGATATTGATGATATCAAAAACAAGCTAGAAATTATTTTTGACAGCCCAGAAAGGCGTCAGAATTTAGTAGAAAAGGGGAGAGAAAGAATCAAAGATTTTTCTTGGGATAAAACAGCTAGAGAAACTCTGGATTATATTTTAGAATAATCAACCCGACGGGTTAAAAACATTGACAAAATCTAATAAATATTGTATATATAATAAAGGTTTAAATAACCAAGATGATCGCCCCAGCGCAGGCTGGGGAGGAAAGTCCGAACACCATTTGGCCCTGCCTAGCGGGGTAGCTAGTTGGTAACGCCAACCGTCTAGTCAGTGATGACTAGACAGGACAAGTGCAACAGAAAAGATTCCTCCGTGGATTACTCGCTTTGTTTGAGTTCATAGTTGGTCCAAGAATATATAAAATATGGACCTGCCGTGAACCCGAACGTAGTGAGTGGTTCACGGTAAGGGTGAAATTGTCGGATAATCAGCCCACACGCTGTCTTGGTGACAAGGCAGAAGAGGTAAACTCTAGCTGGTGAAAGAGCAAATAGGTTCCGCTAGTCGGAACGGGTAACTCGCTTGAGCTTTGCCGCGAGGCAGAGCCTAGATAGATGATCATCACTTTGGAGTCACTGGCTCCAAAGGACAGAATTCGGCTTATTAGGTTATTTGAGCCTTTTTAGTTTGATTTGAAAAAAGGCCTAGCTGATGATATTATATTAGTATGAAAAAAGCTGATTTTATTACCAATATTGTCCTAGTGCCTTTGGATTTTACCATGGTGCTTTTGGCGGCTATTAGCGCTTATTTTTTCCGCTTTTCTGAAGCAGTTAGTGATCTTAGACCCATTCTTTATGAAATATCTTTTGCTAGCTATTTGTCTTTGAGCTTCAAGGTAAGCATCTTTGCCATAATTGTTTTTGCTTTTAGCGGTTTTTATACCATGCGCAGCAAAAAGCTGGCCAAAGAACTGCCCAAAGTCATCAGCGGCGTTTCCGCTGTTTTGATTTTTTTGGTCTTGGCGATATTTTGGCAAAGAGAACTTTTTTCTTCCCGTTTCATTATTATCACTTCCTGGGTGCTGGCGATTATTTATCTTTTTATCGCCAGGATTTTTGTTTTTGGCATCAGGAATCTTTTTTTTAAAAAAGGCCGCGGTTTGGCTAGAGTGCTGGTCATAGGCCCGCAAGAAGAAAGCCAGCCCATAGTAGAGCTTTACAATAGTCAGCCTCGGCTGGGTTTCAAAGTGCTTGCCCAAAAAGAAAGCGTCCATAGCCTCTACAATGATCAGGAGTTGCAGCAAATGATAGCCGCCAAGCAGATAGACGATATTATTCAGACCGATTCTTCTTTGTCCAAAGACGATGCCTTGGATCTTTTGACTTATTGCCAAGAAAATCATTTGCGCTTGCGCTATGTAGCCAATCTTTTTCAGGCGCAAAATATCAATGTAGAGTTGAATTCTTTGGCTGGTTTGCCGATAGTAGAAATAAAAGAAACGCCTTTGGACGGCTGGCGGCGAGTTTATAAAAGAATATTTGATTTTGTTGGCGCTATTTTTTTAGCAGTTATACTTTTACCCATCTTTCTTGTCTTGGCTCTGCTTATCAAGCTGGATAGCCCGGGCCCGATTTTTGTCAGTTTAAATAGAGTAGGCCGCAAAGGCGAGACATTCAAGCTGTACAAATTCCGCTCCATGGTCAAAGACGCCCATAAGCTGAAAAGCGAGATGCTGAAATACAATGAAAGAAATGATGGACCTTTGTTTAAGATGAGTAATGATCCTCGTATTACCCGCTTTGGCCGTTTTTTGCGACGAACCAGCTTGGATGAGTTACCGCAGATTTTTAATGTTATAAGAGGCCAGATGAGTCTAGTAGGTCCTCGGCCGCATGAGCCGGAAGAAGTAGATAAATATCAGCGTGGTTATAAGCGGCTTTTGGCGCTTAAACCTGGCATTACTGGCATGGCTCAAGTTTCCGGCCGCAGTAATTTGCTTTTTGCCGAAGAAGCTAAGCTGGATATTTTTTATATTGAAAATTGGTCAATATTTTTGGACTTGATTATTATCCTCAAAACCCCCAAGGCCATGTTCAACAAGGGGGACAAGATATGAAAGAAGCGGGCGACTACAAGCAGCTTTTGGCGAATAAAAAAATCGCTTTGGCGCACGATCATCTTTTTCAGATAGGTGGAGCGGAAAAAGTGCTGGCGGTTTTTGCAGACCTTTTTCCTAAAGCGCCAATTTTTACTTTGATAAATAATACTCGGGTTAGCCGCCGTCTGCTCAATCAAGAAAAAATCAAGGCTTCTTATTTGCAAAAAATTCCTTTTGGCAGTGCTTTTTTCAAATATTTTTTGCTTTTGATGCCGCGAGCTTGGGAAAAGACGGATTTGAGCGATTATGATCTAGTGATAAGCTCGGCCTCAGCCTTTGTCAAAGGATTGTCCAAGGGAGCCAACACCAAGCACATTTGCTATTGCCATAGTCCCACTCGCTATCTTTGGGATGAAAAAGAGGAATATATAATGAATCTTTCCGAAGGCAAGCTTTTTAAAAAAATTCTACCGCGTTTTTTAGATCAGTTGAGAAACCGAGATTTTATCCAGGCTCAAAAAGTAGATTTTTTTATTGCCAATTCCCGCTATATAGCCGAAAAAATTCGTCGTCACTACAAGCGTCAGGCTATGGTTATTTATCCGCCAGTCAAAGTAGATGATTTTTCCATTAGTCAGGAAATAGACGATTATTATCTGATAGTCTCCCGCCTGCGTCCTTATAAAAAAGTGGATTTGGCCATCAAGGCTTTCAATAATTTGAAATTACCCTTGAAAATTATCGGCACGGGCGCTGAATACAAACGTTTGAAAAAATCCGCCCGCTCCAATATTGAGTTTTTGGGGGACTTGAGCGATCAGGAAAGAAATAGATATTTATCCCGTTGTCGAGCTTTTATTTATCCGCAGATAGAGGATTTTGGCATTTCTGCTTTGGAGGCAATGGCCGCCGGCCGGCCAGTGATAGCTTATAAGCAGGGAGGAGCTTTGGAAACAGTAATAGAAGGCTTGTCCGGCACTTTTTTTGAGGAGCAGACTTGGGAATCTCTGGCCCATAAAATTTTGCGTTTTGACTATAAGATTTTTGATCCAGAAAAAATCCGCCGTCACGCCAGAGAGTTTGACGAGAGTGTTTTTAAGCAAAAATTTTTGCAGACAGCCAGAGAGTTTATTAGTAATTAGTCAAATGAATATAGCAGTTGACATCAGAGCTTTGAACAACAAAAAGCTTACCGGCATAGGCAAGTATATTTTTTATGCTCTGGAGTATATCCTTGAAAATGATAAAAAAAACAAATATTATCTTTTCAGCTCCGGTCGCAAGCCTTTGAGCAAAGAGCAGCTGCCTAGTACTGGTAATTTTGAGTATATCCATATTAAAGTTCCCAACAAAGTGCTTAATTTTGCTCTCTGGGCCAATTGGCTGAAGCTGGACAAATTATTACCTGCTCAAATTGACCTTTTTTGGCTACCCAATCTTAATTTTGCCCGTTTCAGCCAAGGGGTTGATTATGTTTTGACTGTCCATGACCTTTCTTTTTTACACAGTCGCGAGTTTTATTCTCTCAAGCGGCGCTGGTGGCATAAGTTGATAGATGTGCCTTATTTGCTGACCAGAGCTCGCCAAGTGATAGCGGTTTCTTATAATACCAAAAGAGATATTTTGCGCTTTTTCCCTTTGGATGAAAAAAAGATAAAAATAATTAACCCCGGCATCTATAATCAAAAAATAGAAGCCAGCCGCGTTAGAGAAATTTTGGTTCAATATAATCTTGATAAAAAATATTTTTTATATTTAGGAACCCTGGAGCCGAGAAAAAATATTTTGAGCATTGTTAAGGCTTTTGATCACTTCCATCGAGATTATCCTGATTATCAGTTATTGATAGTCGGCGGCAAAGGATGGATCTATAATCGTCTGTTGCGTTTGATCAAGAAAAAAGATTATGTCCGCTATCTGGGTTATGTAGACGGTGAACAGAAAGACGCTCTTTACAGCCTTTGCCAAGCTTTTATCTGGCCGTCTTTTTACGAGGGCTATGGCTTCCCGCCTTTGGAAGCTTTGGCTCATGGCAAGCCACTGATAGTGAGCTATAAGACTTCTTTGCCGGAAACTTTGAAAACAGCAGCCATTTATGTGGATCCTTATAATATATCTGATATTTATCAGGCAATGATTAGCTTGGAAAAAGATCAGCTTTTGACCCAAGAACTAAAGCAGAGAGCGCGAGAATTTGCTTTGCCCTCTTGGAGAAGGCAAAGTCGTGAGATCATAGATTGTCTGATGACTAAAACAATACCAAAGTGAAAATAGCCATTGATTTGAGAATTTTCGGTACTGAGCCGGGCGGCATAGGCCGCTATAACCAGAAGCTTTTGGAAGAATTGATAAAAATTGATTCCCAAAATTTTTATTTTTTGATTTTTAGGAAAAAGCCGGAGATAGAGTTGCCCAAAAATTTTCAAATTATTTTATGCGATTGTACTTGGTATTCTTTTAAAGAGCAGTTGATTTTACCTTGGCTGCTTTATTGGCGGCGCTTGGATTTGGTGCATTTTACCCATTTCAATGTGCCGGTTTTATATCGTAAAAAATTTGTAGTCACTGTTCATGATTTGATTATGACCAGATTTCCCAGCCGTCGGGCTAGTACGCTCAATAGTTGGGCTTTTGGCCTGAAGTATTTTTTTTATCGCCGGGTGATTGCTTATGCTGTAAAAAAAGCAAAAAAGATAATTGCGGTCTCCCAATTCGGCGCCGCGGACATCAAAGAATATTTTCAGCTGTCAGATAAGGCGGTCAAAAAAATAAAAGTGGTTTATGAAGGCGTCAGTTCATTGACGGCCGCGGCGCCTGACAGTAGCAGCGCTAGACTGGCTTGGCCGGAAAAATATTTTTTATATGTAGGCAATGCTTATCCCCATAAAAATCTAGAATTTTTAATCAAGGCCTTTGCTGTTTTTAGAAAAAATCATCCGGATTATCATCTAGTATTGGTCGGTAAAAAAAATTATTTTTACGAGCGTTTGGAAAAAGAAGCTAATTGTCCGCAAGTTATTTTTGCTGGCTATCTCAGCGATCAGGAATTGCTGGCGGCTTATCATCAAGCGCAAGCCTATGTTTTTCCTTCTTTGTTTGAAGGCTTTGGTTTACCGCCTTTGGAAGCCATGTCTCAATCACTGCCGGTTTTGTCTAGTCAAGCAAGCTGTTTGCCGGAAATACTGGGAGAGGCAGCGCTTTATTTTGACCCCAAAAATCAAGCTGATTTAATCCAAAAGATGGAGGAGATAATAAGCAATGGTGATCTGCGTGATTTTTTGGTGCAAAAAGGACAAGAGCAAATTAAAAAATACTCTTGGGAAAAAATGAGCAAAGAGATTTTGGAAATTTATCAGAGTTAAAAATTTTGTTCTCAAGCCAAAATCTGGTATAATATACACAGCAATTTTTTGCTTGATAATTTATGACGCCTAGGCAGAAAAAAAATCCTAAAATCACTTCCAATAATATATTGGAAATCAAAACTAGCTTGTTAAATGATCTGGATCAATTTTTGATTGATGAAAATATTGATCATGGCCAGCGCCAAGAGCAAAAACAAAAAGCTTTAGCTGAGCTGGACAAGCTCATTCGTCAGGAATTGCCCTACAACAGTATTTTGTCAACCATAAAAAAAGACAGTCAAAAAGATATCCAAGAAAAATCAGCGCCTTTATCGGCAAAAACAAGCGAAGAGAGCAGGAGTGATGATTTTCCGCCTTTGCGCTCATCTCATATTCTTGATTTGCGGCCTTTGACTTCCAGCGGCAAAAAAACAAAAAGCAACCTGGAAGATGGTTATAGGAATTTTAAGGAAAAAATAAAAGTTAGCTTAAAAAAGGCTAATTCAGAAAAAAATAAAACTTCGGCCAAAACAAGTCCTGTCTCGTCGCCAAAGATAAAAACTCGCCAGAATTTGAGCCCAAAAATAAATATCCCCGCAATATTTAATTCTCTTAATTGGCGGCCAGCTTTTAGCAAGGGCATAACTTTTGCTTTGATAGTTTTATTGCTTTTGGCTCCTATCAGAGCTTTGGTTTTTCTCAACAATTTTCAGGCCGATAAACTAAAATTGTTTGATTTTGGCTGGCAGGGAATCTTGGATTTTCAATCGGGCGCTATTTCAGCTTCAGAGCATTCTTATGATACGGCGCAAGCGGATTTTGAGAGGGCTTTGGTCAATTTTCAGCAGGCGCAAGAGATATTATCTCAATATAACCAAAATCTTTTGAGCGCGGCTTCTTATATTCCGGTGCTGGGCCGGCCTTTTTCTTTGAGTCAGGATCTTTTGGAAGTAGCGGCCAGCTTGTCAGAAGCAGCCGGCATCCTCAATGAGCAGGCGACTATTGGCGCCAATCCCACGGAGTATATTTATGTTGCTCATAGGCAGATAAAAACATCTTTGCCTCATCTGGAAAGAGCCAATAAAAAACTTCAAGGCAGTTCTTTGGTTCTTTTGCCGCCGGAATTGAAGCCTTATTTTGAAGAATTAAAAATGTATTTGCCTCTGGCTTTGGACAATTTTTATACTTTGGAAGACATTTTTTCCGTACTTTTGGGGGTTTTGGGTCATGAGAGTCAGCAAAGATATCTTTTCCTTTTCCAAAACAACAATGAGCTTAGAGCTAGTGGCGGATTTATCGGCAGTATTGCTATTTTTGATATTTATCAGGGCAAGGTAAACAAATTGGAGGTCCCTCGCGGCGGAACTTATGATCTGGCTTACGGGCAAAAAATAAATCTGAAAGCGCCTGATGCTTTGTCACTGATTAATTCCAATTTTAACATTTGGGATGCCAATTGGTGGTATGATTTTCCTACTTCGGCCAAAAAAATAATCTGGTTTTATCAAAACGGCGGCGGTTCTTCCTTAGATGGCGTAGTAGCGATAAATGCCACTTTGTTGGGTGAGTTGATAAAAATAGTCGGGCCAGTCAGTTTGAATAATGATAATTATGCTATAGAGATAAATGCTGATAATTTTTTGGCCGTATTGCAAGAAGAGGTGGAGCTCAATTACGATCCGGAAATAAATGAGCCAAAAGGAGTGATAGCTGATTTGGCTCCTTTGGTTTTGGAAAAAATCTTGCAAACAGATGATCATCGCTCCTTGGTGTCAGTTTTAACTAGGAGCCTGTCCAATAAAGATATACAGCTTTATCTAAGCGATGAAAAATTACAAAAAAAATTAGAAAACTATGGCTGGACGGGCGCAGCCGAGAGCAATAATCGCGATTATTTGGCCGTAATTTCTACCAATATCGGCGGCGGCAAGACAGATTTGGACATTAGTCAGACCATAGATCATCAGGTAGAAATAAGGCCCAACGGCGAAATTATAAATACTTTGAGAATAACTAGGACAAATCATGGTCCAGAAGAAAATATCTTTGCCGGCATAGACGGTGGCAATGTTGCTTATTTGCGTATTTATACTCCTTTGGGTTCGCAATTTATGGAAGCGCGCGGTTTTGACAAGCTGCCCGGTAATTATTTCCGAGGCGACCCCTTTGCGCGATATGACAGCGATGTTTTGAAGGAAGAAAATAAAAAAGTGATAGACAGTAGTTCGGGCATGGAAATATACGAGAGTCTTGGCAAAACAGTTTTTGCCGACTGGATGACGCTGCAGCCCGGGCAGTCGAAAACAGTTTTGTTAAAATACAAATTGCCTTTTAAATTTAATTTTTCCGACCCTTTGGTCAATAATTGGTGGGACAAGTTGTTTAAAAAAGATTTGCTCTTGAACAATTACAGTCTCTTGCTTCAGTCTCAATCCGGTCAGAAAAATACGGTTTTCCATTCTTCTGTTTTGTTGCCCGAGGAAAGTCGCGTGGTTTTCAAAAACGCCACTGATATTAATAGTCTCAAAGTCGCCGACCAACTGGTGGCTTATGACAGCGAGCTGGAAAGAGATCATTATTTTGGATTTATATTGGTAAAATAAATGTGGCAGAAGCTTTGGCATAAAATGGACAATTCAATAACCGGAGGCGCCTTGATGATAGCCTTTTTTTCTTTTTCTTCAAAATTATTGGGCTTGTTGCGAGAAAGATTGATTGCCCATAATTTTGGCGCCAGCCAAATATCGGATATTTATTACGCCTCTTTTCGCCTGCCGGATTTAATTTTTAATACTTTGGTTTTAGGAGCATTGAGCGCGGCTTTCATACCGGTTTTTCAAAAGATCTGGCATCAGGACAAAAAAGAAGCTTTGCGCTTGGCTAATTCGGTTTTGAATTGTCTGCTATTGGTAATTGGCGTCTTGTTGATATTGGCTTTTATTTTTAGTCCGCAAATTATGCGCTTAATTACCCCTGGATTCGAGGATTGGCAAATGGAGCTGACAGTGAGCTTGAGCCGCATTATGCTAGTGGCGGTTATATTTTTTGTGGCTTCCAATTTAATAGGCGGCGTACTCAATTCCTGGAAGAAATTTTTTAGTTTTTCTCTG
>JAQUKX010000010.1 GCA_028718865.1 Patescibacteria group bacterium
ATTTTTAAATTAAGCAAATCTGGCCAGTCAGCTTCCAGAATAAAGCGTAAAAAATCCAGCAAATCATCACTCACTTCCAATGCGCCAACCTGATGTTCATTACCTATTATACCCCGACCAGACATATATTGGCCAGAGCTGATATTCTTCTGGCAGATAAGGCAGTGATTGAGCTGAGGCTGCCAACCCAAGAGACTCAAATACTTCCACAAAAACGAACGGACCAGCAGAGATTTTTTTTCGCTGTCAACCACAGCATCATCCAAAAAAGAAAAAACACTACCTAAAAGAGAAAATTCTTTTATCTTGCTGCCGCGAGAATGGTCATAAAGAAAGAGCTCGGCAATAGCTCCAGCCAGAGACAAACTGCGCAAATCGCTTCTGATATTTTTAAAATCATAAATGGTCTTGACTCCGGCCAAATGGTCAAAACGACCTCTCCCTATCATTACTTTGACTTTGCTAAAAGGCAGAAGATGGCCAGCCAGCTTGCTCTCGGATTTGGCCGCTGAACGGCAAATCACACTAAGCAATCCCTCTTCGGGGGTAAAGAGCTCATAGAGCCTATCAGCCCGGCGCCAAGGCCGGCTACGCAAAACAAATGCTTCTGTCTTAAAAGCCATTTTTTAAAAATCTAAACCTAAAATAATTTTCTCTCCTTCTATTTCTACTTCTTTATTTATTTTTACTGACTCTTTTTTCTCTATCAAATCACCCGCCGAAGTAGCGTTGATTAATTCTTTTTTAAATTTATTTATCAAGCCACTGAGATGCGCCGAATCAGTTTGATAAGTTTCAATAGGCCTGTCCTGAGGTTTTAAGCCAGCTTCTTTACGCAAGCTATTTATAGATCTGACCAGCTCTCTGACTATTCCTTTTTCTTTTAAGTCGTCTGTTATCTTGGTGTAGATACTAGTCTTTGCTCCAGCTACTTCAACTAGTTTCCAACCCTCTCCTGCGCTTACTTTATCTACTACTTTTACTTGTTCTAAATTAACTTCATCTTTTAATAATTCTAAAACTTGTTCCCCTAAACCAAATTTCTGATCAATTTCCAAAGTGGCTAAAATTTGCCGGACTTTTATTCCTTCTTCTGCTCTAATGGCATGCATTTTTTCAGCAATCTGCCTGACTTTTTCCATATCCTCTAAAACTTTTGCATTAAGCATTTTTTGATTTAGAGTTGGCCAGGTTTCCAAATGAACCGATTCTTTACTATTTTTAAAGCCCTGATAAATCATCTCGGCACTCATAGGCGTAAAGGGAGCAATAATTTTGGCTAATTCTTTGAGCACAAAACCCAGGGTTTCTATAGCTTCCTTTCTATCTTTTTGATCATCACTTTTGAAGCGATCACGACTGCGCCTGACATACCAAGTTGATAATATATCAACAAAATCTATCAAGGGGCGACTGGCTTTGACTAGATTGTAATTATCCATAGCCTGACTTACTTCCTGATGAAGCAAATACAGCTTGGATACTATCCACTTGTCCAAATCATTATCAATCTTTTTGGGCAGGTCTCCAGAAAGTTTTTCCTCGCCCCTAAACATTTCATAAAAATTATAAACATTTTGCAAAAGAGCTATAAAACGACGATAAACTGTCTGCAAATCTTTTTCAGTAAAAGAAAGATTTTCCGTCAGCATCACCGGCGAATTGAGCAAATACATCCGCAGGGCATCAGCCCCATATTTTTCCATTATTTCGTCCGGCTCCGGATAATTCTTGAGACGCTTGGACATTTTTTTGCCGTCCTCTGCTAGCACTATGCCATTGACTATACAATTTTCATAGGCGTGGCTGTTTTTTACTCCGCCAGAAATGACATGCAGATAATAAAACCAAGTTCTGGTCTGATCAGCCCCCTCGGCAATAAATTTGGCCGGAAACTTTTGGTCAAATTCTTTTTCATTTTCAAAAGGATAATGAAACTGCGCATAAGGCATAGAGCCGGACTCAAACCAACAATCCAAAACATCGGGAATGCGCTTCATAGTCCCGCCGCACTGACAAGCAAAAGTCAATTTGTCTACTACGTGTTTGTGAATGTCCTTTACTTTTTGACCGCTCAATTTATATAGTTCTTCCACTGAGCCAACTACTTTTTTTTCTGAGCACTGATCACAAGTCCAAAGCGGTATGGCTGATCCCCAAAAACGCTGACGGGATATAGACCAGTCCCGAGCGCCTTCCAGCCAATTGCCAAAACGCCCTTCTTTAATATGCTCAGGTATCCAGTTTATTTTTTTGGCATTTTTTAAAAGATTGTTTTTTATCTTAGTGACGCTGACAAACCAAGAAGAAGTAGCATAGTTGAGTAGTGGTGTTTCACAGCGCCAGCAGTGTGGATAGCTGTGCTCATATTTTTCTTTGCTAAAATACAAACCCTTTTTGTCCAAATATTTCAAAATTTCTACATCCGTAGCGCTATGGTCATTTTTGGGTTTGACATTTAAGCCAGCAAAATCTTTGGCTTCCTTATTGATAGTACCATCCATAGCTACGTGCTGGACAAAAGGCAAGCTGTGCTCTTTGCCCAAATTCATATCATCTTCCCCATATGCTGGAGCAATATGCACTATGCCTGTGCCTTCTTCAGTAGTAACAAAATCACCGTGATATATTTGCCAACCATTTTCCCGATTTTTTAAATTCTGATCACTACTATAATAATCAAAAAGAGGACGATATTTTTTGCCAATTAAATCTTTGCCTTTAAGTTTTTCTAAAACTTCATAATCTTTACCCGCTAAAACTTTGTCTAGTAAATCTTTGGCCAAAATATATTGATTATTTTCAAATTCTATTTTCACATAATCAATATCCTTGCCCACTGCCAAAGCTACATTGCCGATCAAAGTCCAAGGCGTAGTAGTCCAAGCTAGAAGATAAGTACCAGGCTCATCCACCAATTCAAATTTGGCAATCAAAGACAAATCTTTGACATCTTTATAACCTTCGGCCACCTCAGACTGAGAAAGAGTGGTTTCACAACGAGGGCAAATATGCATGGAGCGATAATCCTCATAAATAAGCCCCTTGTCCCAGAGAGTTTTAAAAACCCACCAGACCGACTCCATAAAAGACAAGTCCATGGTCTTGTAATCGTTTTCCATATCTGCCCAACGACCCAGGCGCCTAATAGTATGCTTCCAGACATCTACATATTTCAAAACGCAAGCCCGACAATTTTCATTGAACTTATCAATACCGTGTTTTTCTATATCTTTTTTACTTTCAAAACCCAGATCTTTTTCCACGATATTTTCTACGGGCAATCCGTGGCAATCCCAACCCCAACGACGCTCTACTCTATATCCTTTCATAGTCCAATAGCGAGGCACCACGTCTTTCATAATAGAACCTACCAAATGACCATAATGAGGTGTACCAGTAGCAAAAGGCGGGCCATCATAGAAAAGATAGTCGCCACGAGGCGCTTTTTGGCTGACAGATTTTTGAAAAATTTGATTTTTATCCCAAAAATCCAGTATTTCTTTTTCCTTTTGCTTAAAATCCAGCATATTGACGATTTACAATAAAGTTTTTTAATTCTAGCCTAAAATAAGGGCTTTGACAATCCTGGCACTAATAAATAAATGCCATTGCAAAGCCATTTAGAAAAATAAAGAATAAATATACTGCCACAAGCTTTTTTTGGCTTTTTTCTTTTTTTTGGCCTGATAAATTTTGTGCTGGCCACTGCTGGGTAAGGTAAATACTTTGTCTAATTTTTTCCTCATATATTATAGCTGTTTATTTTTCTTTGGCGGCAAATTCTTACCGACTATCTTAGGAGCTTTAAGCATAGAAAAAGCACCTAAAAATAATCGGCAAAAATCTACAGCCGTTTTTTTATCTCCTCAATAGTCAGTCTCTTGTCCATTTGCAAATATTCTATTTTTTTCAATCTGTCTATGGACTTCTGGGGATCATAAAGACGATAGCCACCCTGACTGCGCCCATCTTCTGGCAAAAGCCCTTCTTTGGTATAAAAATTGATAGTGGACGGCAAAACAGAGAACAGCTTGGCTAGTTCTCCTATTTTTATCAGTCCTTTATCCTTTCCCCTGTTTTTCATAGCAATACGCTCTATATTATAAACCATAAAGTAAAAAGTGTAAAGTAATTATTATTACTTTATAGTTGTGGATAATAAAAAAGCCGCCCGCCTCGCCCTGCAAATGCAGTGGCGGGCGGGCGGGCGATATCAAAAGGCATTCTTATAAATTTTCAAGGACGATTCTTCGCAAATCATAGACCTTCTCCGGAGAAAGATGACGCTTGGCTATAACTTCCAAGCCAGATAGCTTAGGACTACTAAGCCGGATGAGCTCTCTTGTTAGTGTGGCCAAAACGGCTTTATCTGTCTCTAGAGCAAAACGCTCCAATAGAGCGCGGCGAGGGTCTTCGGTCATAAGCTGTTTCCTCCTTGTCTTTATCAGACGCCTACCAAGGAACTCTGTCTCACTGGCTTTTTTGCCGGTTTATCTCTTTGATTATTTCCGAATCAGCCCCAATCTCTTCTATAGCAATGACTTTGTTGCGATTGACCTGCATCCAGCCAGTCGGCTGATGGAGCTCACTGCCCCGCTTGAGCAAAATTGGCACGCTGATAGTTTCTGTTTCTAGACCTTCTTCATCTAAAGGCACTAGTTGCTCTTGCAGCTGAATATAATAAACTTCATCTAAATAAATATTGAGAGCATCTTCTCTGGCTACCTTGGCATAATAGACTTCACCATTTTCCAAATAGACTGCTTTGAATCTCAGCTCGGGCGCAGGGCGATTAGACTGCCAGTTATAAATAAGCAAAGCGCCCAAAACAATGATTGCCAAAAGAAAAAATCCGGTCAAAAATCCACGAGGCGATCTGGCCGGTGCTTGCTGGCGGGAAACAAAATCTTCAAAATCCAACAAGGTCTGCTCGTCGTTTTTGACTGGGCTGGTTTTAGTCGGTCGGCTCTTGGCCGCTGATTTGCTGTTTAGAGTTTTTTTAGCTTTGGGCATAAATATTTTTTAATTTCTAGTCTTAAAATAATAGCAGGAGAAAAGCTGGCTGTAAAGCGCTTATTTTACAAAAAAAACTTTCTATATTATCATGAATTGGCCGCGGCAATTTTGCCCGGCCTAAATAACAAGAAGATGAAAAGCGATTTTTTACCCGACCAATTGGCGGGGATTTTTCCTGATCAGTTAAGTTCAGAACTTAGCGACGATCAGATTAGTAATTTTTATCTGTACTTTTTAAGTCAAATAAAGGGCTTGGGGCAAACTAGTCTTTGGCGCTATTTGTCTCAAGGAAAAAACCAGGTAAAGATAAAAAAACTGGCTCAAAGCCAGGCAGAAAATAAATCTTTTTTAAAAGAGACTTATAAACAATTCATCGCCTTGAAAGAGCCTTATATCAGCATCCTGGACAGTCGCTACCCCAAACAACTGAAAAATATCTATGATCCGCCGCTGTTTCTTTTTTACCAAGGCGATATCAGTCTGGCCAGTAGTGCTTATCTGCTGACCATAGTCGGCTCCCGCACTTTGGACAGCTACCACTGCTCGGCCTTGAAAAAAATAATCGCCACATTGGCGGACACGCCTTTGATTGTTGTCAGCGGGCTGGCGCTGGGCATTGACTCGCTGGGCCATCAAGCGGCCTTGGTCAATAATTTGAAAACCATAGCGGTCCTAGGCTCAGGATTGGATCAATCGGTTTTTTATCCTCAGAGCAATTTCCGACTGGGTCAAGACATCCTAGGCAAAGGCGGTCTGCTGCTAAGCGAATACCCGCAAAAGACCAAGGCTAGCCTGCATCATTTTCCTTGCCGCAACCGCATTCTAGCTGGACTGAGCCCTATTACCCTAGTTGTTTCCGGAACAACCAGATCCGGCACTCTGATTACTGCTCAAATTGCCCTAGATGAAGGCCGCCAGGTCTGGACACTGCCAGGCAATATTGATCAAAGACTCTGCCAAGGCCCCAACCAACTTATAAAAAACGGCGCCGAACTAGTTCTGAGCGGACAAGATATCCTTGATGCCTACCAAATCAAAAAAGAAATTATTTCTGAAAAAATAAATTTTAAAGAAAAAATACATGCTCAAAGCTACTCTCTACTACAGACAGAATCTATGACCTTGGTTGAGTTGGCCGCTAGGCTCAAAAAGCCACTGCCGGAAATCAACGCCGCTGTTTCCCAAATGGAAATCCAGGGGCTAGTGAGAATTAACCAATTTAATCAAGTAGAAATAAAATGATTATAACCCAAGAGAAAAAAATATTTTTTTTACAAATAATTTTTGTCACTTCTATAATTCTAGCCAATGTCGTTGGCATCAAAATAATCAATATCGGGCCGGTCAATGCCTCTATGGGAATTTGGCTGGTGCCTCTTACTTTTTTAATTACCGATATACTCTCGGAAATCAAGGGGCGCAAATTTGTCTCTGAGCTGATTTGGTTCACGGCTATTGCCCTGCTCTTTAGCTATATCTTTATCCAACTGAGCATCTGGGTAGCGCCAGCCGAGCGCTTTGCCGAAACCAACCCGGCTTATGTTACTATATTTAAGAGTAGTGCTAGGATGTTTATCGCTTCGATGATTGCCTTTTTGATTGCCCAGCTTCATGATGTCCGCGCTTTTGAATTTTGGAAAGCCAAAACCAAAGGCCGCTTCCTCTGGCTGAGAAACAATCTCTCCACTATGGTCAGCCAGTTTATCGATACCACGATTTTTATGTTTTTGGCTTTTTACAAAATGACGCCCCAGTTTGATGCCGGCTTTATCTGGCAGCTTATCATCCCCTACTATCTGCTAAAAATAATTCTGGCGCTGATAGACACTCCTTTTGTTTACTTGGGTATTAAATGGCTAAGAAAAAGTCAATGATCCAATACCAACAAGACATTGCTTTTATTGAATCGCTATCCAATATCCCCCGCCAGAATTATCTGCTCAAAAGCAAAGACCGCAGCGTCTTTGTCAATCGCACGAGAAAATTCCTAGCGCTAGTAGGCAGTCCGGAAAAAAAACTGAAATTCATCCATATTGCCGGCACCAGCGGCAAAGGCACAACTACCAAGTTGATGGAAGAGCTCCTAAGCAAAGCCGGCTACAAAAGCGGTGCTTTTACTTCGCCGTTTTCCACTACTAGCATTGAAAAAATAAGTCTAGGCGGCAAGTTGCTGGCGCCAAAACGCTTGCACCAAATCCTGGAAAAAAGCATCAAGCCGGCGCTTGATCTTTATGTGCAAAAATTTCCCGGCGATCAAATCTCCTATTTCGAATGCTGGCTGACCATTGCCCTGATTTATTTCCAACAGGAAAAATGCGACTGGGTAGTGCTAGAAGCCGGGCTGGGCGGACAGCATGATGCTAGCAATGTCATCCCCAAGCCAATTGTCTGCGCCATCACCAACATCGGCCTGGATCATCAGGAAATCCTCGGTCATAGCAAAAAAGAAATCGCTCAAGACAAGGCTGGCATTATCAAAAAGGGCGCTTTGTTTATCAGCAGTGAAAAAGACAAAAAGCTCCAGAAAATCTTTGCCAATAGATGCCAGCAAAAAAAGGCTAGGCAGATAGAAATAAAAAATCTGGCGGATAAATTCTCGCCCAGCCTGTATTTCAGCACCAAGGGCCAAAAAAATAACCTCAACCTGGCTCTCAATATTTTGGCCGCCCTAAAAATATCCGTCTCAGCGGCCAAAATCCAAAAAACCATTGACTCTTTCCATCTAATTTGCCGCCAGGAAATAGTCCAGACAAAACCACTGGTGGTTCTAGACGGCTCCCACAATCCCGACAAGCTGGGCAACCTGCTGGAATTCTTGCCAAAGCTCAAATACCAAAAATTGCATTTGATAGTGGGCTTTGCTTGGGGCAAATCATACAATGCCCCGCTGAAAAAAATGCTGGCGGCGGCTGACCATGTCTATCTTACTCGATTTTTAATCAGCGAAAGAAAAAGCACCTTGCTCAAAAAAATGCATCATTTCTGCCAAAAGCACGGCCCGGGCAAAAACATCCAACTTTTCCACGATCCTCACTGGGCTTTGGCTAGCGCCCTAGAAAAAGCCAAAAGCAGGGATCTGATACTGGTAGCAGGATCATTTTTTCTGGCTGGGGAACTAAGGAAGAAATGGCAAAGCGAAGAAGAAATTTTGCAAAAACTAGAGCTCAATATCCGCTCTAAGCGCGGCTGAGCCAAAAAACCATTATTTGACAAATAAAAAACTTTGTCCTATATTCCAACTTATGTCAAAACTAGTAATAGTCGAATCACCGACTAAAGCCAAAACTATCAAGGGCTTTTTGCCTAAACAATACCGAGTCGAATCATCTTTCGGCCATATTCGCGATCTGCCCAAAAGCAAGCTAGGGGTCGATGTTGAAGACAACTTCACTCCTTCTTATGCTATCCCGGCCAAGGCCAAAAAAATCGCCGGCAAACTCAAAGAGCTGGCAACTAAAGCCGAGCTGGTATATTTTGCTACTGATGAAGACCGCGAAGGCGAAGCTATTTCCTGGCATTTGCAGGAAATTTTTAAGTTGCCGGCAAGCAAAGTAAAAAGAATCGTCTTCCATGAAATCACCAAAAAAGCCATTGAAGAAGCTCTCAACAATCCTCGCCAAATAGATCAAAATCTAGTGGACGCTCAGCAAGCGCGCCGCATCTTAGACAGACTGGTGGGCTACAAGCTCTCTCCGCTTTTATGGAAAAAAGTAGCCAAAGGATTGTCAGCCGGCCGAGTGCAGTCGGTCGCAGTCAGGCTGATAGTAGAAAGAGAAGAAGAAATCAAAAAATTCCAAGCCCAAGAATATTGGACAGTAGAAGGCCTGGCTCATTTGTCCGGTTCTGAAAGCGAAGTTTTCAAGCTCTCCTTGTATAAAGAAGACGGAAAAATTCTAGGAAAATTTGATATTGACCAAGCCAAAGCTGACAAGGCTGTCCAGGAAATCAAAGCCGGACAGCTAAAAGTAGCTGATATCAAAGCCAAAGAAAATAAAAAATCTCCTCTACCGCCTTTTACCACTTCTACTTTGCAACAAGATGCTAACCGACGCTTTGGCTACAGTGCCAAGCAAACAATGATGATCGCCCAGCAGCTCTACGAAGGCATAAATCTCGGTAGCTCTGGCAGTCAGGGACTTATCACTTACATGCGTACCGACTCCTTGAATTTGTCCAAACAATTCCAAAGCGAAGCCCTAGACTACATCCGCCAAAAGCTCGGTGAGGACTATATCAAAAAAGGCGGCCGAGTATTTAGCAAAAAATCAAAATTCAGCCAAGAAGCTCATGAAGCTATCCGGCCGACCGAGGCTAGCCGCGATCCTGAATCAATCAAAGAGTATTTAGACAGCCGGCAACTGAAAATCTATCAGCTGATCTGGCAAAGAGCCATCGGCTCACAAATGTCAGACTATGTCAGTGAAACCACCACAGTGGAAATCCCGGCGCAAAATACTCCTTGGATCTTAAAAGCCACCGGTAGCGTCATCAAATTCTTGGGCTGGCAAAAAATATATAAAACCAACGGCGAAGAAAACAAACTACCCGAGCTAAAAATCGGCGATGATCTAGCCCTGGTCAAACTGGAGGCTCTCCAGCATTTTACCCAGCCACCAGCCAGATACTCGGAAGCCGGACTGGTCAAGGCTATGGAAGCGCTAGGCATAGGTCGACCTTCTACTTATGCGCCGACTATTGCTACTGTTGTAGAAAGACAATATGTAGAAAAAATAGACAAGCGCCTAGCGCCGACTGAAATCGGCCAAATAGTCAATGCCATTTTGACCAAACATTTCAGCAATATTGTTGACTACAACTTCACTGCCAAAATGGAAAACGACCTAGATGAAATCGCCCGCGGCCAGCAAAAATGGCAACCGCTAATTGCCGACTTTTATCAGCCCTTTGAAAAAAATATTCAAATGAAAGAAAAAGAATTGGATAAAAAAGAAATTACCGAGGAAAAAACCAATGAGATTTGCGAAAAATGCAAAAGTCCTATGGTAATCAAACTAGGCCGCTTCGGCAAGTTCCTGGCTTGCAGCAACTATCCGGACTGCAAAAATACCAAGCCGATAAACAGCAAAGGCGAAATAGAAGAGCCGGAAAAAGTGGAGGAAAAATGCCCCAACTGCGGCCAAGACATGATTATGAAAACCGGCCGCTTTGGCAAATTCATTGCTTGCAGCAATTATCCTAAATGCAAGACCACCAAGGCGACTTTTCAATCCACTGGCGTCAAATGCCAAAAATGCCAAAAAGGAGAAATAGTCAGCAAGCGCAGCAAGCGGGGAAAAATATTTTATGCCTGCAGCCAGTGGCCGCAATGCGAGCATGTGCTCTGGGGCAAACCAACTGGCGACAACTGTCCAAAATGCAAAGACCTACTCTATCAAGCCAATAAATCTCTAGTAAAGTGTGAATCCTGTGATTATAGCCAGAAAGTATAAAACAAATTAAACATCAAAACCCCCCGGCATACGCCGGGGGGTTTTTTCTTAGACAAAAATTTGACTTGCTATTTTAAAATGAAAATACTAATATTAATATCACAATAATCTCAGATTATGAAAACCTTTGAAGACCTAAAAAATGTGCTGATTTTGAACTACAGCGATAAAGACATCCAGCTGGTGGTCAAGGCTTTTCATTTTGCCTCCGAAGCCCACAAAGGCCAAAAAAGACGAACCGGCGAAGACTATATTTATCACGCTATCGCCACTGCTTACAATCTAGCCAAAATGAAAATGGATATTGCCTCAGTTGCAGCCGGCCTGCTCCATGATGTGCCTGAAGACACTGATTTTTCCTTTGATGACCTAAAAAATAATTTTGGCAACGAAATCCACTATCTGGTCAAAGGCGTTACTAAGCTAGGCACTCTCAAATACCGCGGCCTGGAAAGATACGCTGAAAACCTGCGCAAAATGTTTCTAGCCATGAGCCAAGATTTGCGCATTATTATCATCAAGCTGGCCGACCGTCTGCACAACATGGAAACCCTAGAAGGAGTGCGTCCGGAAAAAAGATTGCGTATTGCCCAAGAAACCCTGGAAATCTACGCTCCCTTGGCCAATCGCCTAGGCATGTTTAGAATAAAAAGCCAGCTGGAAGACTTGGCTTTTCCTTATGTTTATCCTGACGAATACAAATGGGTAACCGAGCTGATAGCCGACCGACTGAAAACCGAAGAAAAATACATAGAAAAAATAAAAAAAATCACCCAAAAGGAAATGGTCAAAAATAAAATTGACTATCTCCAAATCAGAGGCCGAGTAAAAAATTTGTACAGCCTCTACCAAAAACTCCTACGCAAAGGCAAAGACTTAAACAAAATTTATGATCTGATAGCTTTGCGTATTATTCTCAAAGATATTGCCGACTGCTACAGCGTCTTGGGCATCATCCACAAAAAATGGACGCCACTCAAAGGACGGGTCAAAGACTACATTGCCCAGCCCAAGCCCAATGGCTACCAATCTTTGCACACTTCGGTCTTTACTGATTTTGCTAAGGTGGTAGAAATCCAAATCCGCACTCAAGAGATGAATGAAGAAGCTGAATACGGTATTGCCGCCCACAGCCGCTACAAAGAAATAGTGGTAATGGGCAAAAAGAAAAATCCGCCCAAGTGGCTGCGCCATCTGATAGACATGCAAAAAACCATTACTGACAATGCTGAATTTATTAAAAATATAAAAAACGAGCTTTTCCTCAATCAAATATTTGTCTTTACGCCCAAAGGAGACGTGGTGGAGTTGCCGGAAAACGCTACTCCACTAGACTTTGCCTACTATATTCATACTGATATCGGCAACCAATGCATAGGCGCCAAAGTCAATGACCAAATGGTCTCGCTCGATCACCGCCTCAAATCCGGCGATGTCATAGAAATACTCAAAGATAAAAAAAGAAAAAGACCCAATGCCGACTGGCTGAAGCTGGTGATAACCAATCTGGCCAAAAACAAGATAAAATCCCAATTAAAAAACAAGTCCTGAATTCCAGGCTTGTTTTTTGTTTTACTTATTTTACTTTTCCAGCCTATCTAGAATATTTTTCAGCTCGGCATAAGAATGGAAATTTATTTTTACACAGCCCTTTTCCCCTCTTTTTTCAATCAGTACTTTGGCGCCGATATTTTTGGTCAGCTTATCCTCCCAAGACACCAAAACCGGATCGCGCGGCTTATGCTGATTGGCTTTGAGCGAAGCTTTTTTGTTCATCTGCTCCAGCTCCTGCACCCGGATATCATTTTTGACTATTTGCTTAAACAGCTTTACCTGCTCCTCTTTGCTCTGGCGGCTCAAAATAAGCTTGGCGTGGGAAAAAGTAATTTTGCCTTCAGCTAGCGCTTCTTTGATAACAATAGGCAATTTGAGCAAGCGCAAATAATTGGTAACCATTGACGGGCTCTTGCCCACTTGCTTGGCCACTTCCTCATAATTCAAGCCGAATTCCTCCATCAAGCGCTTGTAGCTGTTGGCGGTTTCTATTGGATTGAGATCGCGGCGCTGGATATTTTCCACAATGGACATTTCCAGTTTATCCCTGTCAGACACTTCTTTGATGATGACGGGCACTTCAGCCAAACCCAGAAGCTCAGCAGCTTTGAGACGCCTCTCGCCAGCAATCAGCTGATAATTGTCTCCGTCTCGGCTTACCACCAAAGGCTGGATAATGCCGTGCTGACTAATAGACCGAGCTAATTCATCCAATTTGTCTTTGTCAAAATGCGTGCGGGGCTGCCAGGGATTAGCAGTGATCTGAGCCAAAGGCACATATTCTATTTTTTTCAAATCAAGATCTTTGAGCTCGTCTTCGCTAAGCAGAGGATTTTTTTTGCTTTTGTTTGGTATAAGGGACCCTAGTCCTTTTCCTAAAGCCATAATTTTATTTTTATCTTATAAGAGAAAAATTATTTTCTATTGAGAATTATCTCCTGCGCCAAGCGACGGTAAGCATTGGCACCAACTGAATAAGGATGATAATCCTTGATCGGCAGGCCGTGCGATGGCGCTTCGGCTACCTTGATGTTTCTAGGGATGACGCTGCGGAAAATCCGCTCGGGAAAAAATTTGTAAAGCTCATGAAAAACATCATTGGCTAACTTATTGCGGCTGTCATACATGGTCATGACTGCTCCTAGAATCTTGAGATCCGGCTTGAGATGCTCTTGAATAAGGCCAATGGTGTTTAACAGTTGTGACAAGCCTTCCAGGGCATAATACTCGCACTGCACCGGGATAAGCACTTCATCGGAAGCGACCAGGCCGTTGATAGTCAAAAGCCCCAAAGAGGGCGGATTGTCTATCAAAATATAGTCGTAAAGACCGACTACTTCTTTGATGTTTTGAGCCAGCTTGAATTCGCGATTTTCTTTTTCCACCAAATCAACGGTGGCGCCGGCTAGATCAGGCGTGGCGGGCAAAATATGAAAATTAGGCTTGTAAGCCCGGATAGCTTCATTGATTCTGGTGTTTTCATCGACCAAAACCTCGTAAATCCCCTTATTGAGATTTTTGTAATCTATACCCAAGCCCGAGGAAGCATTGCCTTGAGGATCAATGTCCACCAAAAGCACCCGCTGACCAAAATCAGACAACCAAGCTGCCACGTTGATAGTGGTAGTGGTCTTGCCGACGCCGCCTTTTTGATTGACAATGGAAATAATTCTAGCCATCTTTTGCTTCAAAACATTGTTTAATTATAGCACAAAAAATGAACTAGCTGCTAATCTTTTTTGGTATAAAAAAAATTGCCAGCTACCCAGCCCAAAAAATAACCCAAGATACCGCCGGCCACCAAGTATTTGGCTGGATATTCTCCTACATAAAAATAGCAAAATAAATAAACCGCCAAAACTCCCAAGAGCAGTCCATTGATACGGTAGCTGAAAACCATTGCTGCCCGCTTGGCATCATAGGGCTTTGGCGGCTGGGGAAAATTGGGACGAGGCTGATAATTTTTCATAAAATATTTAATTTAACTGCTCTTGCCAAGAAAGAATGCTCTGTTGGAAATCCTCTAATTTATCTGGCGGCACTGACTTGTCCGAAGGTAGTTCTATAGTAAGGGGATTTATCTTGCTGCCATTTTTGACCATTTCATAATGCAAATGCGGACCAGTAGAATAGCCGGTGGAGCCGACAGTGCCGATAGTATCGCCTTGGCTGACCCGCTGGCCGGTTTTGACATGGATCTTTTGCAAATGAGCGTAGTTGGTAGTAAAAGTCTCATTGTGGCGAATGGAAATAAAATTGCCATAACCGCTTCTGTTCCAGCCGGCAAAAATCACTGTGCCATTGCCGACCGAACTCACCGGCGTACCCAAAGGCGCGGCATAATCAATAGCCATGTGGCTGGAAGTATAGGCCTGAAAAGCGGCAATGTAGCGCGGGCCAGTAGTATAGCCGGAAGAAATATATTTGTAAGCTACCGGGCTTTTTAAAAATAATTTTTGCACTGAAGCGCCGTCAGGATGATAATAGCCGATCTTTTCCTCGCCACTAGCTTCATCTCTAGTAAGATAATAATAACCTTCCACTATTCGACCGTCATTGACAAACTTAGCTGCCAAGACTCTTCCGGGCATGATATATTTGCCATCTCTATATCTTTCTTCAAAAATAAATTTGTAAGTATCACCCGCTCTGATGCCCATGCCAAAATCAACTGTCCAGGCAAAAATCTCCGCCAATTCTATAATCGCCCTGATGTCCAATTCCTGATCAAGGGCTGATTGATAAAGTGAACTGTCAATACTGCCTTCTACCGTCCGGATTTTTATCTGATAATCAATTTTTTCTCGCTGAGCTAGAAGCTCGCCCTCTTCATCATAAAAAACAAACAGCTCCTCCAGCGTGCTGATGGGATAAATCATTTTTTTAAAACTGTCGTCTTGAGGGTCAAAATAAAACTTGAGCTCTTGGCCGGCTCTGATTCTGGACAAGTCATAAACATCGCCGGCAGCCGATAAAATAGCACTCATCAATTGATAGCTCAAGCCAGCTCCTTGGCTGACCACAGAAAAAGTCTGACCCGGCTCTATGGTCACAAGCAGCTCCCTGTCTTGAGGCTCAATATTTTCCTCAACTACTAACTCACTATCTTGAGGCTCTTCTTTGGCCAAAAAAGGATGAGCAAACAAAAAGGCCCCAGCTGAAAGGACTGCTATTAATCCCAAATAAATATAATGTTTTCTCATGGTATTATATATTTTAAATAAAATTACCGAATTAGGCAACCACCTAGCTTTTTTGCTATAATAAATACATGTTTGGACAATATCGCGATGCTTTTGCCAACCTAGCTCTGGTGCTAGCTTTTAGCGCCAGTTTTTTACTTGTCAGCCAAAAAACAACTGATTATTACCCTAGCGCCCATTATCGGCCAGCTCCCAAGGCAACGGAAAAAGCCGAAGTGAAAAAAAAAGGCGTAGCCAAACCAGAGATAATCCGCGGCCTATATTTGACTGCCTACTCAGCCGGTAATACTGCTTATCGTCAGGATCTTTTGGCCAAAATGAAAAACAGTCGGATAAATTCAGTGGTAATTGATATCAAAGATTATTCTGGCTATATCCTCTATAACAGCTCTTTGCCTCAGGTGCAAGAAATAAAAGCCTCCAAAAATCGTATTCCAGAAATTGAAAAAATAATCCAAGAATTTCATGATTTGGGAATTTATGTAATTGCTCGCCAGACAGTTTTCCAAGATCCGGTTTTGGCTAAGAGTCGGCCAGATTTGGCTTTTTTAAATAAAAACGGTGGCATTTGGTATGATCACAAAGGTCTAGCTTGGACTGACCCAGCCAAGCAGGAGGTGTGGGAATATAATCTAGCCATTGCCAAAGAAGCCGTTGCTCTGGGTTTTGATGAAATCAATTTTGACTATATGAGATACCCTAGCGACGGCAATATGGCCAACCTAAATTACAACTTGCCAGCCGGAATTAGCAAATCTCAAATGCTCAATGAATTTTTTAGCTATTTATCTGACAACTTATCTGACAAAACAATTATTTCCATTGACACTTTTGGTCTAGTTTTGGACAATGCTAAAAACGGCTACGATCTCAATATCGGCCAAGTGCTGACTGAATTATCTGATCACTTTGACTATGTCTGTCCAATGATGTACCCCTCGCATTATCCGCTCAATTATCTGGGTTTTGCCAATTCAGCTGAGCATCCCGGACCAGTCATTGCCCATGGCCTGAAAATAAGCAAAGAAGCTATGGAAAACAAAAGAGCCAAGTTAAGACCCTGGCTACAAGCTTTTAATCTAGGAGCAGTTTATGACAGTGTTAAAATTGAAGCTCAAATCAAAGCCGTAGAAGACGATCCTGACACTGACGGCTGGCTACTGTGGAATGCCCGCAATTATTATCCAAATTATATTTTTTAGAAAAATTATTTTATTCTCAGACCCACTGGCGCGTGATCCGAACCCATGACTTTATCTAGAATATAAGCTTGCCTTATATTCTTTTTTAATTTCTGGGAAACACACCAATAGTCTATACGCCAGCCCACATTGCGGGCTCGCGCTGCCGAGCGGAAGCTCCACCAAGAATATTGCACTTTTTGCGGATGAAGAAAGCGAAAAGTATCTATCATGCCCTGAGCCAAAAATTTGTTCAGCCAAGTTCGCTCTTCTATTGTAAAGCCGGCGCTTTTTGTATTTTCTTTGGGTCGAGCCAAATCAATTTCCTGATGAGCAACATTGTAATCTCCGCAAATAAGTAGTGGCTTTACTTTTTCTAGTTTTTTCAGAGCTAAAAGCAAACGATCATTCCATTTTATTTTCCAATGCAAACGACTCAAATCATCTTTGGCATTGGGAAAATAAACGTTGACCAAATAATATTTGCCAATATCTAGCACCTGCACCCGCCCTTCATCATCCCAAGAAAAAGCTGGCAGAGCTTTGACCTTTAGCCCTTCTTTGACCAAAACAGCTGTGCCACTATAGCCTGGTCGCTGAGCACTATTGAAAAATTCCTGATAAGCGGAAAAATCAAAAACTACTTGCGCCCGAGCACTATCAGATATTTTTATTTCCTGCAAACACAAAAAATCTGGATTTTGTTTTTTTAAAAAATCAACAAAGCCTTTTTTGACTATAGCCCGCAGGCCATTGACGTTCCAAGATAAAAGATTGAGTTCGGACATTTATTTTTCTAGATAAATTGTCTGGGTAGGATAGGCAAAATCAATTTTGGCTTTGGCAAACTTTTCGTAAATATCCAGATTGATTTGCTGACGGGCTTTGAGATAATCAGTATAATCGCGAGATTCTATAAACATCACCACTTCAAAAATCAAACTGGAATCACCATATTCCACAAAATAACAACGATCAAACTTGGTCAGCTCGGCTTTGGTAATAATTTCTTCCACCATTTTGGGTATAGCTCGGAGATTTTTTAAGCTGGTCTGATAAGTAACAGCAATATTAAAAGCTATTCGCCTAGTTTGCATACGACGAAAATTCTGAATGCGGGTATTGGTCAGCTCATGATTAGAAATAACTAATTCCTCGCCTTGAAGAGTTCGCAGTCTAGTGGTCTTGAGGCCGATTTTTTCTACTACCCCTCTATCATTGCCAATGCTGATAAAATCTCCAATTTTAAAAGGCTTGTCTATATAAATAGCAAAAGCGCTAAAAAGATCGCCCAAGACAGTCTGTAGTGCCAAAGCAATGGCAATACCACCTATACCTAATCCCGCTATCAGCGAATTAACATTGATGCCCAGATTGGACAAAATCATAATAATACCTATGACCCAAAATACAACCTTTATCATCAATTGCAGTAATTTGACCATAGACTCCGAATGTTGACCATCCTCTTCTTTTGGCTTGTTTTTTTTCAAATAGCGACGAATAAAATAATCTAGGAAACGGGAAAGAGCTCGAATAACCTCAAAAACGATAATTATCAAAAATAAAACCAAAAGCACCCGATCAAACATCTCGCTAGTTTGGATACTTTTGATGGCAAAATAAAAAGCAACAAAAAAATAAAAAGGTGGGCGGATCTGACGAAAAACTTCAATCAAAACATCGTCAAATTCCGTCTTGGTTCTTTTGGCTAGTTTTTCCAAATGAGCTAAGATAAGATGCTGAAAAATCTTCAACAACAAAAAAAGGGAGAAAAAAATCAGTAGCGCCATAAAATACTGATAACCGCTATTGCCCAAAAAATAAACTGCTCGCAAAGAATTCAAAAATTCCATCATAAATTTTATTATTTTACTTGTTTACTTAGTGCATTTTAACATAAAAAAAGAACAGGGGCAAAAATATTTTTTTCCATTTTTTCCTAAAATTCTGTATACTAAAAATATGCTGAATAAAAAAGACTTACTAAAAAAATTAAAAAACCATGGCTTTGCACCAAAAATTATTACTGCTTTTGACAAAGTAGAGCGCCGACATTTTGTCCTGCCTGAATACGAAGGTCTAGCCTATGAAGACTCGGCTCTGCCTATAGGCCAAGGACAAACAATTTCCCAACCCTATACTATTGCTTTTATGCTGGCTCTTTTGGAAATAAAAGATAGGCAAAAAATCCTAGAAGTAGGCTCTGGTTCAGGTTATGTTTTAGCTCTTTTAAAAGAGTTGAGCAAAAACAGTCAGATTTTTGGCACTGAAATAGTAAAAGAATTGACTGAGCGTTCCCAAGTAGTTCTGTCCAAAGAAAAAAACATCAAAATAATCCATACTCCCAAGAGCTTGGGCTTAGCCAAGCAAGCTCCTTTTGAACGAATTCTAGTCAGTGCGGCTGCCAGTGAAATGCCCCAGCCACTCTTAAAACAGTTATCCGATGACGCTATTATGGTCTGCCCGATAAATAACTCCATAGTAAAAATCACCAAACAAGCTGGCCAAATAGCTGACATCCGAGAATATCCCGGCTTTGCTTTTGTACCTTTGATTGTAGAAAAAAATTAAGAGCCGCGGATCTGTGATCGCACGGCTCATCTGACAGCGGCCAAGCCGCTTTTGGCACTGCAAAAAAATCAAACTGGGTCAATTTCTTTAGCGTTTTTGGGTATCCAAAATACCAAACCATTGATAAGCACCACTAGACTCAAGAGCAAAATAGCTATAGTCATAGAATAAAAATCCGCTAGATAGCCTATTGCCGGCAAAAAAATCAAGCGAATTGATGATTTGAACATTTCCAAAATAGAGCCCGTAGTTGCTCGGCTGTCAGAAGAAATATTTTGGTGAAACAAATTGTTGGCAATAGGCGAACGAATATTTTCTACCATCAAAACAAAGAAAAACAAGCCCACGCCCCAAATAGCTGAATAACCCAAGCCTAAAATTAGCAAAGGAATAAAAGAAATCAAACTGAGATAATTCATAATTTTGATACTGCCAAATTTTTCCTCCAATTTGTAAGCGTAGCGAGCTAAAAAAGCAATCAAAAGCAAAAATGCGGAATAAATAAAACCAAAATACTGCAATTCAATGCCTACTGATTTCATATAAGGCTGAGTGAATTTTTCCAGAGCAAAAAAAGCAGCCGTAAAAATAGCAAAATTAAAAACTATAATTCGTACAACCCGACTTTGCCAGATTTCCAGTAAAGCTTTTCTGGCCAAAGACAAATGACTGGCCAAAGTTTTTTTGGCTTGGCTTTCATATTCTTTTATTTGCTCCCAAGTGAGAGCTTGAGCAAAATTGACAAAAGCCGGCAGAGCCGCCAAGAAAAAAACCAAACTAAAGCCCAATCGACTGGCCACTAAGCCTCCCAAAATTGCTGCTATTGCTTCGGAAATTCGCGCATAAAATTTTTGGTTGGCTTTGACCAGAGTATAGCTGGGACTACCTTTGTTTTCTGATAAATAATTGTAAACATAGGCTGTCTCCGTCCCAGAACGAAAACTTTTGCCAAATTCATAAAGTAAATTGGCCACTAACAATGTCCAAAAACCACTGGAAAAGCCAAAAGCCACAAAAGAAATAAAAATCAAAAATTTGGAAATAATAATACTCTGACGTTTGCCATAGACATCAGCAAAAATGCCAGTGGGTATTTCTATTAAAAAAGCAAAGGCCGAGCCAATAGTAAAAATCCAAAAAATCTGACTGTAGCTCAATCCCAAGTCCTGAAAAAACAAAACAATAATCGGCACAAAATAAGTCTGATTTTTGAGAAAGGAAGATAAATAGATTTTTTTAACCTGAGTCATAAACTGAAATAATTATAGCACATCTTCCTGTCATTCCGTCTGCCAGCTGGCGAATTTTTATTTGTCATTCCTATTTGTCATTCCTGTTTATTTATGTCATTCCCGCGAAAGCGGGAATCTACTTTGAGACTAGTAAAAGCTAGATTCCGGCTCGGGGGCCGGAATGACAAATGGGAATGACAACCAAAGCCTAATACCCTAATTCCAAAAGTAAAAGCTCCCGGCCAATTTGAGCCCACTCTGCTTGGTTGTAATATTCCATTTCCAAAATATAATCACCGATTATCGCCTGCCTATCACTGGTCTCAGAGACGCTAGCCAAATAAGCGACAATAATATCATATTGAGCTTGATAACGAGAGGCTTCATCCTCTATTTGCAACCAAAGAAAATTATCATAAGCCCAGCTGATAAATTCGGGATTGTCTTTTTGGCTGTCAATATTGGCTAGTAGTTTTTCCTGCACAGCCTCCTTTTCCAAGCCCTGGTAATCAGCCGAAGAAAGTAAATGCTTAATGGGATTTATCCTAGATTCCAGATAAGCGGACAAATTTTCTTCGTCATAAACAATCTCCTCTACTGCATAAGGCGGTTGCATGCTTAGTTTTATTTTGTCTGGATTTTGGGCCAAGTCCATTGACAAGATTGCCTGAACAATCATTTTGACCTGATCAAAGCTCAAATCAGTTTGTACTTTTTTATAAAGCAAATACTGCCAAGCCAAATCTATTTTGGAAACATCATCGCCCAAATACTTGAGAGCCATTTGCTTGATAAAAGTAGAATGATTGTGAGCTCTTTGCGGCTCGCCAACAGCATAGCTCTGACGATGACGCAACCAGCGCAAAGTATCAATGGCTGGCAATTGCAAATGGCGCAAAATTCCCAAAGTCTGAGAAAAGCCCACCACAGCTAGATAATCAGCCTTTTTACCCAAAATCCTTTCTATTTGCTTGACGCCATATTCCAAACCGCCCAGATCGCAGGCATTGGAAATATAATAATCAGAAGAAGTAGCCCCTTTGCCTGGTGGTAGGGGCGAATAAGTACCTCGTGGCACAGCGGTGATCATCACCTGACCAATGTCTTTGTCCACTTCAATGAACTGAATAGCATCGCAGTGCCCGGCCCTATCCTCACCTAGGCGCTGATCCAGACCCAAAAAAAGAATTCTGACCTTACCTTGCTGGTCAAAAGGATCGCTTTGACTGCTAGCAGTGGCTTGATCTCGTCGTGACTGCAAAAACTCTTCTACTGCCTGAGTCTGAGCTTTTTCCAAAGCTCGCTCAGGAGCGGTTTTGATATACCAATAAAGAGCTTGACCGCCATAATAAGCGGCCAAGGAAAAGATGATTATTGAAACTACGACAATGATTTTTTTTAGCATAAAGGAAAATGGTATTTTAGGGTTAGCTGGTTTGGGTTATTTTAGTTTTGGATTTTTTTAGCAATAAAGACGGTTTTAAAAATTTTTCTTTGCGGAATTTGACAACTTTAGCTATAGCGTTAGCTATGCGCTCTAAATTATGATCTATTTCGCTGTTTGGAATATGAATAGTATCAAAACCGCTTTCTTTTGAATAACTATCTCTAATAAAATCTTTTTCTATCTGCTGAACTATAGTCAAATGGTGAGATCCGTCCACTTCAATATAAATTTTTACTTCTAAAATGGCTATATCAATATGTTTGTGGCCATCCCAATGTTGTAGCTTGGCATCTACTCCCTTTTCTAATAAACTATTAAATAATTTTGTTTCCTGAGGCGTTGATTTTATATTTGACATAAAGTTATTTATTTTTGAAATATAAATAAATGCTCATGCATTATAAGTAAAAAATTATATTCTTTGGACCTTTTTGCCCAGAAACCAGTAGCCTGGCAATTGTGTTGTTTTTTTATAATATCTTCTCTGAGTTTAAAACCAAGTTTTGTAAATTCTTCCATTACTTTGTAAGAAATAACCTGATACATTTTATTTCTTCTAGTATCGCCAATCAGAATAGCACAATATTTATTTGGCTTTAATACTCTATAAATTTCTTTAGCCACTAAAGACATTTCTTTTACAAATTCATCAATATCATGAATGTTTGATAAATCCTCTTTTATCTTTCCGTCGCTATATTTTATAATATCAGCATACGGTGGATGAGTAAGGACAAAATCAATCTCATTAGACTTTATAAAAGTCATTTTTCTGGCATCGCACTTTCTTATTCTTTGCTTAGCTTTATTATCTACTTTAAATTTCAAAACTTCTTGTGTCCTTTTTAAAGCTTCTTCATTGATATCCACACAAGTAATATCTCTATTCAAAATTTTAGCTTCTATGGCCGTTGTGCCGCCTCCAATCATACAATCCAAAAGGTGATCACCTTCCTTCGAATAACGTAAAATAAGATTACGCACTACTTCTGGTGCCCAATTTCCTCTCCAGTCTGATTTGTGTGTAGCCCATTTACCACGCCTAGGAAATGACCAAACTGTACTACACTCTAAATCAAAACTTTCTGGATGTAATTTAATTTTTTCGCTTTTCTTCCCAACATCCATATTCTAAACCAATTTTTTTTAAAATATCTGTAAAAGCAACATATTCTATATGTTGTTCTTTATAAAAAGCCAAACTTTTAGTGAGCTCTTTAGTTTGATTGTGTTTGTCTAATAAGTCGCCAAATGCATAACCATTTTTTGCTTCATATTCTTGATAACCAACAAGTATAATCTGCAAAGGCTTGTCATACAGTCTTGGCACTTCACCATACTTAAGTGGAACTCCTAAAATCTTTTCTCCAGCTGTACCAGGGGTACACCAATTTCTACCTTTTACCTCATACACAAAATCATCGCATTCCAAATCAGGATCATATTTTTTATTCCTAACTGAACTTTGCATTTGCCCTGTTTTTCTTACATTTTTACGACCCAACTCTATCAAGGCTTCTTTTACTAAATTTTCGCATAACTTAGTCGTCCATTGTCCTCCGCCGTTACCACCTATCACCTCATTACCCCATTTCTTTTCTATAGTATTATATTTTTTAAGTTTTTTATCATCGGCTGTGTCTGCTAAAGTCAAATCTGTGATACCTTCATAACACCATTTAATAACTTCTTTATTTTTTAATAAGCTCATATTTTTATCGTTTATGATATTGTTAAAAATTTTTTATTTCATTGAATAAAAATTTCCAAGCTAAATCAGATTTAGTAAATATTTTATTATTTGTTATATCTCTTTCAGCTTTTCTTCTACTTTTAATATGAGTTTCTAAAATTTCTACAATTTTATTGAAAAATAAAATTGCCTTATTAAAATCTTTTCTCTTATTATAAAATAAAAAAAATAGCGCCGCAATTATATGCATATCCATATCTCTCAAAACGCCTCTTTTGTCTTTAGGTGACGCTAATATTTTTTCTCTCACAAAAACACCTATTTTACATAATAAATCAACTTTTTCTGTGTCTACAAAATTTTCTATAATTTTATTATAAAGACCAACGCCAGATACAATATCAAAAAGGGAGCTTTTTTTATCTTTTGTTAAAGCTGGCTTCCTTTCTATAGATGCATAAGCCCATTGTACAAAATCCGGTAATGTTATGACTATTCTACCCCTTTCAGTTTTTATTTTTTTTCTCTTATATTGATAATTTTTATCTGGTATTGACTCTATATATTTTTCTAATTTTATTTGCACATCATCATTAGCCCTAAGATCCCAAGGTTTTATTGGTATTTGTGTATTAGATGTTTCGCATATTTTATTTGTATACTCATCATTAGCATGTACAATCTTACATAATATTTTTGCTTTTGATAAATTTTTCCTTTTTAGATTATCTTGAAATTCTTTAAATAAAGAATTTATAGTTTGAGCTCCGTTTATAACTTGAGGTTGATAAATCTCAAATTTACCACTTTGCATTCTTTTTATTAATTCTGGCGTGGTTATAGTTATACCATTATGATAAATATGAAATTTTTCAGCAGATGTATTTATAGTACTCTTCATCTCCTCGGATAATTTCTTTTTATTTAAAAAAACTCTTACATTTTTATTAAAAAGATCATACCCTTGTCTTATATTACTTTTATACAAATTTAGTAACTCAATTACTGGTATTCTTAGAAAGACTTCCTCATTTTCCCCATGAGGACAAAAATATATGTCGTTCTTATTCAATTTAAAAGACCACATTGGTAAATAATTTTGACTTATAAAATATCTCTTAACTAAAGATTTAGTATTTAAATATTGTAATTGGCCAGAAATACTTAATATGACATCCTCTATACCTTTTTTATGTCCAATATCTACCCAAGATCCCTTTCTAATTATGAATAATCTTATTTTTTTATTATCTTTTAAAGAATGAATGTTTTTTAATTTTTTTTGTAATCTCTTATTAAATATTGAATAATCAAGTGGCTCATTCTCTATGTTGTCTATAATGCTATTTTTTAAAATAACCATTTTATCAGACTTTGGTTCTTCAAAACTTACATCAAAAATATCTATATACTCATCCCCAATAACAATAGCATCTATTTGCAAATCGCCATTTCCATCTGTAATAATTTTTTTTAATTCTGATTTATTAAAATCTATTTTATACAAGATCTTCAAAGAAGTTATAATAAAAGCAAAAGCTAAATCACTAGAAGATTTTAAACCTAACTCGGAACGTATTATTTTGGCCAACGATAACTCTTGTTGAATCTTTTGATCTATTATTTTTTCTTCCATTATTATTCGCTAAGTAGCTTATATATCATATTAGTAATTAATAACCAAAACTTCTTTTATCTTACCCCTTTTTTTAGCATCAGAATTTATATTTCTACCAGCAAACACTTTATTTACTTTTATCTTCTTATCTATCTTTGAATAAAGTTTGTTTATAAAAGGGGTATCAGAATTGGAAAGCATCACGAAACATCCTTTTTTGTGTAAGGCTAAAAAAGTATCTCTGAGTTCTTCTTGCTCTTTTTCCAAAAAATCTTGAGCAGTATAATTGGTAAAACTTGAAGTTTTATTTACTGGATAATAAGGCGGATCAAAATAAATAAAATCACCTTTTTTGGCACGCTGTAAAACTTTTTTATAATCTTCGTGATATAATTTTACATTTTTGAGAGCTTTTGATATTTTTTTCAAATTATCCTCATCACAAATCAAAGGATTGTTATATTCACCCATTGGCACATTGAACTCACCTTTACTGTTGACTCTATAAAGACCGTTGAAACAAGTGCGATTCAAATATATAAACCTAGCCGCAACCTGAATATCTGATAAACTTTTTATTCTCTTATTTCTGATTTTAAGATAAAAATCTTTGTCGTATTTATAAGTTTTTAAAAGTTTTATTAATTTACCTACATCATTTTTAATAACTTTATAAGTAGTAATAAGTTCTGGATTTAAATCAGACAAAATAGCTTTCTTTGGCAGTAAATCGAGAAATACAGCTCCGCCACCAACAAATGGCTCATGATAGGTAGATTTTAGTGGATCAAAACCATCAGGAGTATATAATCCAAGTTCTTTAAATTGTTTGAGTAATTGTCTCTTGCCTCCTACCCATTTTACAAAAGGCTTTGGTTTTTCTCCGATTATCTTGGCCGCATCTTCAAGTAAATTTTCTTTATTTACCATGCTAAAAACTACCCTAGAATAAATAGGATTTATACCAAAATTTTCTTGAATTTTTACAACCCCTTCTAATTCAGTCATAACTATAAATATAGTATTATTTTAACATTTGTAAGTTATTTTAACAAATAATAAATTAATTACGAAAAGAAAAACAATTGACCATTTTTTTAAAGTATGATATAAAACTATGTTCGTTTTGTTCCTCAAGCCTTGAACCTAATAGGAGGCAGAAAGATGTCTATAAACGCTCTTCGAGTCCGGCTAATAGCTCTGCTGGAAAAAGTCGGCTATCCGACTTCAGGAGCAGAGTTCATCTGCAACCGGCTGACTACAATAGCCCGTCTTTATGACAATGCTCAAGGGGCAATGGAGATCATTGTCCAGAATATGGAAGACAAAATCACTGGACCCTTTAGCAGTCAGCAGTTCTCAACTTTTGCTAAGGAAATCAGCCCTAGCTATACCCCGTGGTATCTCTACGAGGAAAAACTGGGCGTCAGGCCTGATGAAGTAGACTGCCTGCCGGCCAGAGATCAAGAAGATTACTGGCGAGAAAAGCGCCAGCTCGACCACAAGCTGTCTGCTCTGCGACGGGCAAATCTCTCCTATTTGAGAGATAGCACGGCTTGGGATATTCTCACCAAACACAACTGGCGAGAAATCCAGCCTTCGCTGGGTCTTTACCGCCAGATCAAAGGCAGTCGCCCGATATCTACTCCTTTGGGTGGTCAACCCGGCTACAAGCGGAGAACGCGACGCTCCTAAGCTTGGGCCCAGCCGGCGGTTGTAGCTTACAATCGCCGGCTTTTTATTTTTGGCGGGAATGATTTGACAAATTACAATATTGCTATATAATATAAATATTACTACGAAAAAAACCCTGCTAAGGCTCGTCCTTAATGGGGGTTTTTTCTTTTTAGGCTTATTTTATTATACACGTCTCTTAAATAAGTTATAGGTGCATTCGTCCTTTTTAGTAAAATTGAACACTTCTTTTCTATGCTGGGCGATAAAATCACTCTTAATTTATTTTTTGTCTGTAAAAATTTAACTAAACCAGCGTAATCGCCATCACTGGTAATTAAAATTTGCTTCTCACAATTATTTTCATATACATCAACTACTGACTGCAAGACAAAATCAGCGTCACAATTGCCCTTAGCCCTACCATTACTATCATATACAACCTCTTTAAAAATTAAAGTATAGCCAGATTCTTGCAAAGAAGTATACAAATCTTTTTCTTTAGGTATCAAACCTATAAAATAATAGGCTTTAGTCACGCCATACTTATCAGATAACCATTTTCTAAAACGAAAAAAATCAATTTTCCAACCTGAATCACTAACGCCTCTGTAGAGATTATTCCCGTCAATGTAGGCGTAATTATTTTTCTTCATAATTTTAGGCAAATTAAAAATTAGCAAATTTGCCTGTTTTTATAATTAAATTTTCCCACCTTTACTTCCAAAAGTCAAACCAAATTAACTCTTTTATTTTTACCCAAAAGCAATCTGTGCTAAAATAAAATCTATGAAAATAAATAAATTATATATAGGCCTATTATTGGCCAGCGTCGCTGTTTTACTAATTATCGGCTTTTATCAAACAAAACCAAAACAAAGCTCCTTGCCTCAAATAGCCGAATCTCTTTGGAGCAATCTGGAAAATAAGCCGAGAGAAAAAGAAGCGGAAAAAGTCAGTCATCCAATGGCAATAGCCAATCTCCGCTCTCAAGAGTACCCTGGTGGTGATTTTGTCATAGAAAATGTTTTGGCCAATGGCACAAACTATCGCCAAATGGTAGTTTCCTATTTGTCAGAAGGTTTAAAAATTTATGGACTTTTGACTATCCCGCTGGCTCCCCGTCCGGAAAATGGCTATCCCGCTGTGCTTTTTGTCCATGGCTATATTCCACCCAGTCAGTATTCCACTATCGGTAACTACCCCACTTATCAAGCAGCCTTGGCTCGCGCTCCTTTGGTCACTTTTAAGCCGGACTTGCGCGGACACGGCCAATCCGAGGGCGAGCCAGTCAGTGCTCATTTTTCCGAAAAATATGTAGTGGATGCGCTCTATGCCCTGAGCTATCTGAAAAATCATCCAGAGATTGACTCGCAAAGAATCGGCTACTGGGGACATTCCAATGGCGGAGAAACTGGACTGAGAGTAGCGGTAATTTCTACTGATATCAAAGCGGCCAGCTTTTGGGCGGGAGTAGTCGGCAGTTTTGAAGATATGCTGGAAACCTACAATGACAAAATACCATTTTTGCGCAATGCTCTTGATAATGAATTGGTAATTGAAAACGGACTGCCTAGCACCAATCCGAATTTTTGGAAACAAATTGACCCTTATGCTTATTTGGCAGATATCCATATTCCTATAGAGCTCCAGCACGGCAGTAATGATGATAGTGTGCCTATAGAGCTATCCTTACGGCTAAAAGAGGAATTGGAAAAACTGAATAAGACTGTTATATATCATGAATATGTGGGAGACGATCATAATATAGGCAACAACAGCTCTCGGGCTTGGCAAAGGACTATAGAGTTTTTTCAAGAGCATCTTTGAAACTAGATTCCCGCTCGGAGGCGGTAATGACATAAGGAAAGACTAGATTCCTCGACTTCGCTCGGAATGACAGAAGGGAAAGGCGGGAATGACAGAAAAAATACTTGACTAGATTCCTCCGCTTACCTCGTTCCACTCGACTTGCGCTCGGAATGACAAAATAAAAAGATGGAGCCAGTAGCTTCATCTTTTTTACTTGATAATTTTTTAGCTTTGACGACTGGTTTTTTTTCTTTCATTTTCAGTCAAAGACTGCTTGCGCAAACGGACGCTAGAGGGAGTAACTTCCAAATATTCATCTTCCGCAATTATTTCCAAGCCTTTTTCAATAGTCAAAATAGAAGGTGGAGTCAAAGTAATAGCTTCGTCAGCGCCCGAGCTGCGCATATTGCTCAGTTGTTTGCCTTTGGTTGGATTGACATTCATATCCATACCTTTGGCAGTGTTACCAATAACCATGCCCTCATAGACTTCAATATTGGGACCGATATAGAGGACGCCCCGTTCTTGCAGATTAAACAGTGAAAATCCCAAGGCTTTGCCAGTAGCCATGGAAACCATTGAGCCAACATCACGCTTTTTGATAGCACCAGCATAAGGACGAAAACCAATCACCCGAGAACACAAAATACCTTCACCTCGAGTATCAATCACGAATTCTCCCCTATAGCCCAAAAGTCCCCGCGTGGGTATTTCAAAAATCAAACGCATTTGACTACCTCTGACTTGCATGTCAATCGCCAGACCTTTGCGCTTGCCCATTTTTTCTATCACTATTCCTGAGCTACTTTCGGGCACATCAACTGTCACCTCCTCATAAGGCTCAAATTTCTTACCCTCTCTTTCTTCAATAATTACCTGTGGTTGAGAAACTTGCAATTCATAACCTTCTCGGCGCATTGTTTCCATCAAAATAGCCACATGTAATTCACCCCGACCGTAAACTTTGAAAATATCAGTTGAAAAATCAATTTTTAAACCAACGTTTACTTCTAGTTCTTTTTCCAATCTTTCTTTAAGTTGTTTGTTGGTGACGAATTTTCCTTCCCGACCGGCAAAGGGAGAATTGTTGACCAAAAAATCCAAAGAAATAGTTGGCTCATCTACATTAATAGCTGGCAAAGCTTCTTGCTCATCACTGACACACAAAGTCTCGCCAATATCAATCTCGGGAAAACCAGCCACCATTACAATGTCACCAGCTAGAGCTTCTTCCGTTTCTTTTCTCTCTAGTCCGTGAAAAGTAAAAAGCTTGGTTACCCGACTATTTTGGATTTCGCCCTGAGTTTTTTTCAAAAACAAATTATCTTTGCTTTTTATTTTACCTTCATAAATACGACCAATGGCTAAGCGTCCCAAAAAATTGTCATAAGCCAAATTAAAAGATTGAAAACGAAGCGGTGCTTCAATTTTCGATTTAGCCGGTGGCACTTTTTCCAGTATGACATCCAGTAGCGGTGTGATGTCTTTGTTTTCATCAGTTAAATATCTTTTGGCAATACCATTTTTGGCTATAGCATAGACAGTGGTAAAATCCAGTTGTTCATCACTGGCACCCAAATCCAAAAATAAATCAAAAACCTGCTCGTGAGCCAAATTGGGATTGGCCGCTGGCTTGTCTATTTTGTTTAGCACTACAATTGGTTTAAGACCTAGCTCCAAAGATTTTTTCAAAACAAATCTGGTCTGAGGCATAGGCCCTTCTTGGGCATCCACTACCAAAAGAACACAGTCAATGGAGCGCAAAACCCGCTCTACTTCACTGCCGAAGTCCGCGTGTCCGGGAGTATCAACAATATTTATTTTGCTGTCTTTGTAAAAGACGGAAGCATTTTTGGAATAAATAGTAATGCCCCGCTCTTTTTCCAGAGTGTTGGAGTCCATACTGATGCTTTCGTCAGTAAGCATGCCCGTTTGTCTGAGAATGGCATCAGTTAAGGCAGTTTTGCCGTGATCAACGTGAGCAATAATTGCGATGTTTCTTATTTGCATAGAAGCAAATAATAACAGGCCTAGACTTTATAGTCAATGTTTATAGTCTAATATTTATAATTTAAATATTTTTAATTACTTTGAATCAACCTCGACTTTAAAGCCAGCAAAAGCAATGCGTTTCATATCAAAAGGCATTGGCATATCTTTGTTTTTTTCTTCATATTTGGCCATCATTTCAGCCATAACTTTTTTATCGACCTGATTACGATGAGCCTTTGACTTGTAGCCGATATAAGAGAACCAGACGGTTTCACTGACCTTGGCTTGGGTCATCTTAGAAAAAGTGAAAGTAATTCCTTTTGGCCTAGGGTCTTCCATCATACATTCTTTATAATCAAGCGCCCCATATTTTTTCCATATTTGACCTGCTTCCTTAGCCATTTTTTTGTAAGCAGCTATTTTCTTTTTGGGAACGATTAAAACAAAACCGTCAACATAGCCTACTTTATTTTTTGCTTTTGCCATATATAATTTGTTTAATGCTTAGTTAATTTTTTTATTTTAACAAAAAAAAGTTTATTAAGCAAAAATTTGTATAAAAAAAATTAAGGCAAAACAAAAAGAAGAGCGTGGAACCCTTCCTTCATTTAATCTAAAAACTACTTTTTACTAATTGTTGTTTTCTTGCTTGCTTTTTTGATAGC
>JAQUKX010000011.1 GCA_028718865.1 Patescibacteria group bacterium
GGGACATCTTGGCTTTGTTGGGCAGTCTTTGAGTCTGTCAGGAATTGTCCAAGGAAAAGTAGAGGCGGCTTTGGCGACGTTTCGCCTTAGTGGTCAAGTCAATGACGATATTGATCTTTATTTGGGGGAGTCAAAAGAGCAAGGTATTTCTTTAACTGACCAAGCAATGGTAGGTGGTGCTCTGTATTATCAATCTTTCAATCAAGAGGAAATAAACCAAAACGCTGACGTTGTTGGTGGAGTCCATTTTAATAAGCTGGTTAAAAAATCTCAAGAAGGTTTTGATTCAGGCAAGGTCATGGGACTGCTGATGAAGTTTTTTGGCTTACTGATAGTGGGTATGGTGATTTTGTATCTCTGGCCAAGATTTTTTCAGCAGGGTAGCGAGCTCTTTTATCAAAAGCCCCTGAGTACCTTTTTTAAAGGCCTGATGCTTTTATTGGTAGTGCCAGTTTTGAGTTTGTTATTAATGTTTAGCTTTATTGGTTTGCCTTTGGCTTTATTAATTATGGCCTTGTGGCTAATGGCGCTTTATCTGATGCAGATTGTCGGCGCTTGGCTTTTGGGTAAACTAGCCAAGGACAAAATTTTTAAAAATAAAACCTGGCCCAATTTGGTAATTTTGGCTTTGGGGCTTTTCCTTTATATTGTTTTAGGTAAAATTCCTTTTGTTGGTTGGATATTTATCACGGCTTTCTATTTGCTGGCCTGGGGAGTTTTGTTTAATCTTATTGCTGGTTTAAAAACTAAAAAACAATAATGGCGTATAAGGAAAATATAAATAGCGGGATTTTCAAATCCTATGACATTAGAGGAATTTATCCTCAAGAATTAAATGAGCAGACAGCTAATTTGATTTCTCAGACATTTCTACATATAACAGCAGAAAAATTAGGCAAGGAAATAAGCGAGTTAAAAATAGCAGTTTGTCGCGACAACCGTCGTTCTTCTGATCCTCTGATGGAGGAAGTGATAAAAGTTTTTTTGGATTACGGAGTCAAAGTTGATGATTTGGGGCGCTTGTCCATCAATGATTATTATTTTGCGGTTGGTCATTATGGCTATGACGGCGGCATCATGGCCACGGCCTCTCACAATCCACCCGAGTATGGGGGTTTTAAAATGACGTTGAAAAATACTCAGTATAAAAAGAGCATTGATTTTTTGTCAGGCAAGGAGCTTTACCAAGTTTTGCAGGACTTGGATTTTCCTTTGCCAGCCAAAAAAATATCCGGTGATTTGTCCGAGCAAAATGTTTTTTCTGATCATCTCCAGCATGTTTTTTCTTTTATTGACTTGGACAAAATCAAACCCCTTAAAGTAGTAGTAGATACCGGCAATGGCATGACTGGCGTGATGATACCCAAAATTTTTGAAAAATTACCTTGCCAGCTTACACATCTTTTTGCTGAGCTAGATGGCAATTTCCCTAATCGGCCTCCCAATCCATTGGTTGCTGGCGCCACTGATAAATTAGCTAAGGCAGTTTTGAAAAATAAAGCAGATTTGGGAGTAATTTTTGATGTTGATGGGGACAGGATGTTTTTGGTGGATGAAAAAGGTAACTTTGTCCGCGGCGATATGGTGCTTTTACTCTTGGCCAAGCCTATGCTGGAGAAAAATCCTCAGGCCGGTATTGTTTACAATCTTATTTGTTCTCATGCAGTCAAAGATTTGGTCAGTCAATGGGGTGGACGAGCAATCAGAAGTGAAGTTGGTTATCGTAATTTGGCGCGTCATATGCGGGAAGAAGGCGGAATAATGAGCGGTGAAGTCTCAGCTCATTTTGCTTTTCGCGATAATTATTATGCGGACTCCGGCTTTATTGCCCTACTCTTGGCTCTGGAGGCGATTTCTCAAGATGGTCGACCTTTGTCAGAAATTATCAAAGACTTTCAGCTTTATCAAAAAAGCGATGAAATGAATTTTGAGGTAGAGGATATTGATTTGGAGCTGGCCAAAATCAGAAATAATTACAAAGAAAATATTTTAGATGAAATAGACGGCATTACTGTGGAGTTTGATAACTGGTGGTTTAATGTCCGGCCTTCCAATACCGAGCCCCTACTAAGAGTGAGTATTGAAGCCAAACAGCCTGGGCTTTTGGCGGAGAAAATAAAAGAAGTGATGGGACTGATAGATTATAAAGAACAGAAATAAATTAGATTTTAATTTATAAAATTAATTGTACTAATATGAATAATTCATTGAGTAAAAAATTAAATTTACGTATCAATGACTATCCCATTAGTTTGGGCGCAGGCTTAGATTTGAATAATTTAAATGTACATAAAATTAAAAAACCAGGGTTTTTTATGAGATTGATGTTCAAATCTTTTATTGCAACATATTTTGGTTCCGGGGAATATCTTTGGGCAAAAAATTGTGAGTTTAAGTATATTAATGATGGTGGCGAGGATGTGTCTAAGCCTAATCCTAATATGATTATACCAAATTTAGGTATACAAAGCGGAGCTGATATGATGTGGGGGACGTCAGCCTTTTTATTTTATAAGGACGAAAAGCTTCAGGGGTTTATTTTTCAGATAATAAATAATGAAGTAATTGCAAAAATATGTTTAGATAGGTTTGAAAAAGCAATTGAGAGTATTATAGGATCTTATCAATCTGCAGATACAAAACAAAAGATTTGGATATACAAGGATCAGAAGTTAATTTTAAGATATCCGAATGAAAATATAAAACATGGGAATATTCATCTTTTGTTCAATGAGTAAAATAAGCAATAATATAATTCATGGCTATTAAATTGATAATTAATATTTTCATTATTACAGGAGCAATAGCAGTTTTTATTTTATGGATAATCAATACTTTTGTTCAATATCAAATTGCAGTTATCACTAGCATTATAGCTAGTATTATAGCCATGGGAGTAGTACGGGCTATTGAGTATGTTAAAAATCAAATTTTTTATAGTAATATAAAGAAAGACTACCAGGGAGATTATTCTGTATATTGGAAATATGAATATGAAGGGAAAAAAGCCACCGCTGAAAAAATATTTAGCGTAGTAATTAATACTAAAAAAAATTATTTGACCCTTACAGGGCATGATCGTAAAGATAATAAAGAAATTAGTGGAGAAATTGAAATAAGTAGAACGCTACCAAATTATGGAAAGGGTTATTATTACCATAGTCCAGATGGTTGGGGATTTATTGAAATACAAAAACGACCAGAAAATGGATTTTTTGCTCATCAAGTATATACCCCAGGCAGAGAATCAACCAATCAAGTGACCCAAGCATTTACTTGGATAAGAAATAAAGGAGTTAAAGAGTAAAGGATAAAATTTAACTTATATAATATTTAATTAACAATTAAAATATAAATTTATGGCATTTATTATTTCTCTGCTGATTTTTTTCTTGGTTTTGGTTTTGACTTCCATTCGCCAAGTAAATCAGTATGAAAGGGGAGTCAAATTTTTGTTGGGTCGCTATCTGCGGACAGTTGAACCGGGTTGGCGCATAGTCTGGCCGATTTTCCAAAGCATGCACAAGGTGGATATTCGAGTCAAAGCAGTGGATGTCCCCAATCAAGACGCTATTACCAAAGATAATGTTTCGGTCAACGTCAATGCCGTTTTGTATTACAAAGTTGCCCTAGCGGACAAAGCAGTTTTGGAAGTAGAAAATTTTTATTACGCTGTCAGTCAAATGGCTCAGACTACCATGCGCGATGTGGTCGGGGCGGTTAGCTTAGATGAGCTTTTGGCTAATCGTGATCAGGTTTCCAATCGTATTCAGGAAATTATCGATAAAGCTACTGATCCTTGGGGCATCAAAGTAGTTTCAGTTGATTTGAAGCATATAGAGCTACCCAAAGATATGCAAAGAACCATTGCCAAACAAGCTGAAGCAGAAAGAGAAAGACGAGCAGTAATTATCAAAGCCGAGGGTGAAGTAATTGCTGCCGAAAATCTTGCCAAGGCAGCCAAAACTTTGTCAGCCTCAGACGGCGCTCTGCATTTGCGTACTCTGCAGTCTATCAATGACATTTCCTCTGATCAGTCCAATACTCTAGTTTTTGCTGTGCCTTTGGAAATATTAAGAGCTTTTGAAAGCAAGAATAAAAAATAATAATTCGTAAAAAGAGGTGGCGCTCATCGCCAACTTTATGATAGGGATATTTGATTCAGGCTATGGCGGCTTGACGGTTTTCAAAGAAATAGAAAAGACCTTGCCGCAGTATGATTATATTTATTTGGGTGATAATGCCCGCGCTCCTTATGGCGATCTTAGTCAGGAGCTGATTTATAATTACAGCCGTCAGGCAGTGGATTTTTTGTTTGCTCAAGGTTGTGAGCTGATTATTTTTGCTTGTAATACTGCCTCAGCCACGGCTCTTAGACGCTTGCAACAGGAATATTTGCCAGTTAAATATCCGGGCAAAAATGTTTTGGGAGTTATCCGACCGATGGTTGAGGCAGTGCTGGAGCTCGGGCCAAAAAAAGTCGTGGCGGTCATGGGTACCAAGAGCACAGTAGACTCGGGCGCCTATATCAATGAGTTTGCCAATTTGGATAAAAGTATAAAAGTAGTTCAAGAAGCTTGTCCGCTTTTAGTGCCTTTGATTGAAGCATCTAAGGAAAAAGAACCGCAAACAAAAGAAATATTAAAAGTTTATACCAATGATCTTAAACAATGTAATCCGGAAGTAGTGGTTTTGGGTTGCACTCATTATGGCTGGCTTTGGGAAGAAATAAAAAATAATTTTTCTCCTGAGACCATAGTTTTGGAAAGCGGCCAGGTGGTAGCTAAGAAATTATTTCAATATTTACAGCGTCATCCTCATTATGCTCAAATTAGCGATAATCCCAGTCGCATTTTTCTTACTAGCGGTAATAATAAAAAATTTGATTTGGCTGCCAAAAAATTTTTGGGCAGAGAAATAAAATCTCAAACTGTTAAATTAAATTAGAATTTTGCCCTGGAGCGGTCTTTATTATATAATAAACGAGCATTTTTTAATTAAGAAAATAAAAAGTAAAATATATGCCCAAAAAGAAATGTCAGCCAAAAATCGCTTTTTTTGAAGCTGAGCCTTGGGAAGAAGAGCATTTGAAAAAAGGACTCAAGGATTTCCAGCTTTATTTTTTTCCAGAGTTGATAGATAAAAAGTTTTTTAAAGAACTAAAAGAAATAGATATTCTTTGTCCTTTTATTTATTCCAAAATCAACAAAGAGGTGATAGGGGCTTTACCTAATTTGAAAATGATTGCCACTCGTTCCACTGGTTTTGATCATATTGATCTCAAAGCCGCTAAAGCCAAAAAAATCAAAGTAGCCAATGTGCCGGTTTATGGTGCCAACACTGTGGCCGAGCATACTTTTGCTTTAATACTATCTTTGTCGCGTAAAATTCATCAGTCTTATGAGCGCACAGCCAGAGGAAATTTTTCTTTGGAAGGCCTCAGGGGTTTTGATATCAAAGGTAAAACTATTGGTGTTATTGGTTCAGGTAATATCGGTCAAAATGTTATAAAAATTGCCAAGGGCTTTGGCATGAATGTTTTGGTTTTTGACGCTTTCAAAAATCAGGCTTTGGCCAAAAGACTTGGTTTCAAATATGTTTCTTTGGACTATCTACTGAGACATTCAGATATTATTAGTCTACATGCTCCTTATAACAAAAAAACTCATCATTTGATTAATCGTCAAAATATCAAAATTGTCAAAAAAGGAGTATTGATTATCAATACAGCCAGAGGTGGCCTGATAGATACTACGGCTCTGATAGACGGCCTGCGCAGTGAGAAAGTAGCCGGTATTGGTCTAGATGTTTTGGAAGAGGAAAAATATATACTCAAAGAAGAAGCCGAACTACTTTCTCCTCATTTCAAAGGCAAAAGCGAACACAATATTACTCAGTATCTTAAAACTATAGTAGAAGGTCATATGCTTCTGGTTTCTGACAAAGTGATAGTTACTCCTCATAATGCTTTTAACAGTCAGGAAGCTTTGGAGAGAATTTTAGATACTACTATAGAGAATATTAAATCTTTTTGTTCCAAGAAGCAGATTAAGAATTTGGTAAAATAAAGAACCCGACGGGTTGGCCAGGTCAACCCGTCGGGTTCTTTTATTTTTTAGTCCACTCCTATCATTTTTCGGACTTCTTTCAAGTTTTTATCCGCGATTTTTTGCGCTTTCTTGGCACCGTCTTTTAGAATTTTATTTACCCGGCTAGGATTTTTTTCTAGCTCTTTTATTTTTTTCTGAATGGGTTCAAGGAATTGAATAATAGCCAACGACAATTCTTCTTTTAGCTTGACATTCATTAGCTGGCCAGTAGAAAAATCTTTAGTCATTTGCGAGTGTTTTTTCTTATCACCAAAATAGCTGTATAGCTCCAGAAGATTTTTAACTCCTTGCTCATCAGTGACTGCTTTTTTTATTTTTGCTTGAATAATTTCTCTTTTGTCTCGAATAGCAATATAACTAGCTTCCCCCAAAGACTTGCTCATTTTCTTTTGGGGATTATTGAGAGACATTAGTCGGGGGCTATCAGATAAGACCGGCTGTACTTCTGGGAAAAATTTTTGATAGCGTTGGTTGAATTTGCGAGCAATAACTCGACTGAGCTCTAAGTGTTGAATTTGGTCATGACCGACCGGCACGTATTGAGCTCGATAAAGTAGGATGTCAGCCGCTTGTAAAGCCGGATAGGTCAGTAGTCCAGCATTGACATTATCTGGTTGCCTGGCGCTTTCGTCTTTAAATTGAGTCATGCGTTCCAATTCAGCTACTGGTATTAGGCAGTTAAAAATCCAACTCAATTCCGCGTGTCCCCAGACATCAGACTGACGGAAAAAAATAGATTTTTTGGGATCAATGCCCATAGCTAAAAGGTCAACTACCAAATCAAAAGTCTGTTGTTTCAATTCTTGAGCACTGATTTTCATAGTCAAGGAATGTAAGTCGGCAATAAAAAAAGAACAGCTATATTTGTTCTGCAAATCCACCCAGTTTTTGACTGCACCTAGATAATTTCCCAAATGGATGTGGCCAGTGGGCTTAATGCCGGAAATTAGTATTTTCATAGTTTTGCTTAGTTATTTTGTGCCTTTATTTTATCTTAAATATAGCTTGTCGGTCAAATAAAATAAGACCTGAAAATTATCAGGTCTTATTAAATATTTTATAAAATAATTTTAAACAGCAATTACTACTGGCAGCACCATCGGCCTTCTTTCGGTTTTTTGAAAAACAAATTGGCCAATATCATCACGCAAAGCATCTTTGATGTAAGTATTATTGGGTTTGCCGTTGGTTTTATTATGTTCATTGATGATATTTTTCACTTTGGTACGCATGGATTCCACCAGCTCTTTGTTTTCTTTCATATAAATAAAGCCGCGCGATATTATGTCAGGCGAGTGAACCAGCTTGCCGTTTTTGGCTGACAGAGTGGCAATGATTACTATCATGCCGTCGCCGGCCATCATTTGGCGGTCGCGCAACACAATATGGGAAACATCGCCTACGCCCAATCCGTCAACAAAGACATATTCAGAGGGCGCTTTTTCTTTGCTCAAAATGCCATTGCCCTGTTGATCGAATTCTATTACCTGGCCATTGTCGGGTATCAGCACTCTTTTTTCTGGTATGCCGGCTTTGACAGCAATTTTACCATGAATTTTTAGGAAAGAGTGGTTGCCGTAAACTGGAATATGATAATAAGGTCTGACCATTTTGATAATATCATATAAGTCTTCCTGCTTGGCGTGGCCGCCGGCGTGGACATCCATCATTTTGTAGTGGACTACTTCAGCTCCCTTGCGGTAGAGCAGATCTTTCAGTCTTTGGACAGATCTTTCATTGCCAGGGATAACTGAAGAAGAAAATACTATAGTGTCGCCTTTTTCCACTTTGAGAGTTTTGTGCTCATTGCCGGCAATACGCATCAAAACCGCGTTGTCTTCGCCTTGGGCGCCAGTGCAAAGAATGATGATTTTTCTGTCCGGATAGCTTCTCATATCCTTGAGGCTTATCAGAGTGCCTTTCTTGATTTTCATATAACCCAGTTGTTGAGCCAGCTCCACATTTCTTTTCATAGAAAAGCCTTCAATCACCACTTTTTTGTCCAGTTTTTCTGCTGCCCAGATTATTTGCTGGATGCGGCCTAGCAGAGAGGCGAAAGTGCCTACTATTACTCTGGCCGGCGCTTGACGTAGTATCTCATCAATATTGCCTTGAATATCGCCTTCGGTGAGTTGCCGGCCGCTTTCTGGAGCATTGGTAGAGTCGGCCATCAGAGCCAAGACTCTTTGTTGTCCCAGTCTTTTTATTTTTTCTATTTCCGTCGGGGCATCGCCGGAAGCCTTGGCGTCTATTTTGAAGTCTCCGGTATGGACAATTTTTCCCACCGGAGTTTCCAAAACCACGGCTAATGATCCCGGGATATTATGGCTGACGCCAAAAAAAGTGACTTGAAAACGGCCTAGTTTGAGCTTGGCATCAGCAGTGATGGATTGCAGGCGCAGAGGCTGGCGGTTTTTGAAATCTTCTTGGCGCTTGGCAATAATGCCCAGAGTCAGCGGGGTGCCGTAAATAGTCGGATTACCCAGTTGGGGGGCTAGATGAGGTATGGCGCCGATATGGTCGTAGTGTCCGTGGGTGATTATAACACCGCGGATATTTTTTTCTTTGCCTTTAAGGTAGCTGACATTGGGAATGATATAGTCAATGCCGGGCATATCTTCTTCCGGCCATTGCAAGCCCATATCAACTATCACAATATCATCTTCATATTCAAAGACAGTCATATTGCGGCCCACTTCTTCGCAGCCACCCAGAGGGATAATCCTCAATTTACCTTTGCGACTACTACTAATTATCCGGGTATTTTTAGCTAGGGTCGTTGTTTTTTTGTCCGTATTTTTGCTGCTAGCCGATTTTTGATGATAATGCAGCTTGTGTTTTGTTTGTTTCGCTTTTCTTTTTTTGCCTCGGGCTGGCTGATTTTGTTTTTTTTGGCCACCGCCGGGGCGGAAATTTTGACTTCGTTTGGCACTAGCGTCAAATCCTGATAACAAGTTATCAGTACTATCTTTCAGTTCTTTCATAACAGTTAGATTTTAGATTGTTAGATTAATTATTAATTTTTCTCCTCGCTGTCGGAGTCAGGAGGGATAAGAGTTCGCTTGGTTTTGATATACCAAGTATGTACTTCATTGAATCTGTCGGAAGACAGATTGATAAATTTTAAGTTTCCTGGTCCTTTGATTTTTTCTTCCACCGGATAAGTATAGGTAGGATTGTATAGGAAAATAGCAAAGTTCAGTTCCAAAAGCTTATTCTGGAATTTTTCCAAAAATTCTATTTTTTCCTCTTGGTTTTGACTGCTGCGAATGCTTTCTAGATAAGAGTCTAGGTCTCGGTTGGTCAATACGCTCAAATTCAAGCCAGGATTTTGGCTTTGGCTGGAATGCCAAAAAGGATAAGGGCCGGAATTGGCATTGATTACCTGACCAAAGACTAGCGCTTGATAATTTCGTGGTTCAATAATGTCCCGTCTGATTCTTTCTCTGGCTATGATTTCCAATTCAGCGTTGATACCGATTTTTTGCCAATTTTCTTGGAGAATGGCCAGTGCTTTGACATTTTCCGACTGATCAATACTGGTGATTTTTAGGCTTAGTATTTCTTTGTTTTCATCTTGGCCTTTGCTGCGAAAGGTATCGCCATCTTGTATTTTCCAACCCAGGTTTTCCAAGATTTCTTTGGCTGCTTCTGGATCGTATCCCTCGCCTTTTATTTCTGGGTCATAACCCAAGAGCCCAGGTAAAATCGGGCTTTCGATCAGCTGTCCATCGCCACCGATGACCTCATCAAGTATTTTTTGCTTATTGACGCCGAGGGCTAGAGCGTGACGGAAGTCATTGTTGGCCAGAAGCTGGTTGTTTTGAGGGTTAAAGAAAATAGCAGTGTATTGGGGAAATTGTAAATTGTAAAGAGCTAGTCTTTTGTCATTTAATCGGTCTTTGAATTCTTTGGGTAGATAAATTAGTCCATCTATATTTTTGTTTTGTAGGGCACTGACGGCAGTTTCAAAATCAGGGTAGAATTTTAGGTGCAGGTTTTTGATGTAAGGACGTCCTAAATGGTAATTGTGGTAAGCTTCTAGAATATAGCTGCGGATATTGCCGCTGCTGTCGCGGGTGTAAGATTTGAACTGATAAGGGCCCGAGCCTACTGGTCGGATGTTTAAGTCAGTCAGATTGACCCCCAAAGCCGGGATAGAGTACCAGAGGTGTTCAGGCATTATGCCAATAGTTAGTACTGACAGAAAAGAAGGGAAAGGGCTTTCCAAGCGGAATTGGACGGTTTTGTCGTTTATTTTTTGCACAGTCACGCCGCTGAAGCTGGAGCGAAAAGGACTTTTGTAATCTGGATTTTTGATGCTGTTGATGGTAAAGATAATATCGTCGGCTTTTATCGGCACATTATCATGCCAGCGGATATCGTCTCTAAGCTCAAAAGTATAAACTGTCTGAGTAGCGTCTATGGTGTAAGCTTGAGCCAGATCGGCAATAAGCTCGCCATTTTCATCTTGGCGCATCAGACCGGCAAACATCAGCTTGACCAGATCGCGGTCGCTGTCGCTGGTAGCTAGGATAGGATTAATCAAGCGGGGGACACCGATTAGGCCTTCTATATATTCACCGCCATAAGCCGCTACAGCGTATGATTTTTTTTCGTATAAGCGTACTCCCAAAATAGCCAGCGAGGCTATAAGAATCAAAAGAGCGATATTGAGCTGGATTTTTTCCGGTCGGCTCAAGAATTTGGGCAGCTGTTTGAGCTGGCTTGGTTTGGGGAGTTTTCTTTTATTTAGTTTTAAAAGGAGCTGCTGATTGACATCAGCTTCTTGCTCAGGTGCCAAATTAGTCTTGGCTTTTTTGAGCCAGGCTAAAAAAGCGCCACTCCAGCCGGAGAGTTTTTTTGATACCAAAAACAAATGTTTTTTTATTCTTGAGCTGTCTATAGTTTTGTTTCAATTGTTAAATCAAAACTATTTTTGAGGCTTAGTCAGGCAGAAAAAGACTGACCAAAGCACTGATTAAAAACAAAGCTGCCAAGACTATCGTGGCTTTGAATAAAAATTTTTCCGCCCCTCTTTTGGTGCGGTAAACGGCGCTGTCGCCGCCAAAAGCGGCTCCCAAGCCTGATCCTTTTTGCTGAAGCATAATCACTGCAATCAGAAGAAGGGAAACAATAATTTGGAAGATATAAAGGATATTTTTCATTTTTAGAAGGGATAATAACTACCTTAGACTAACAGATAATAATTGATTTGTCAAGAATTGGCTCTTGTCTGTATATAATAACACAAATAATATTTGGGAGTAAATCAGCGTTTACTCTTGACTTATTGACGTTGGAATAAAATCATGCTAACATAGGCAAGATATTGTTTCTAAATTTTTCTCTATGAACCAATTTATAAACATCAAAGGTGCCAAAGTGCACAATCTTAAAAATATTGACGTCAAAATTCCCCGCAATAAATTTGTGGTGATCACAGGACTTTCCGGCTCAGGGAAGTCCTCTTTGGCATTTGATACCATTTATGCCGAAGGCCAGCGCCGCTATGTGGAGTCGCTCTCTTCTTATGCTCGACAGTTTTTGGATTTGATGGATAAGCCAGACGTGGAGCAGATAGATGGCTTGTCACCAGCAATTTCCATAGATCAAAAATCATCTTCAAGAAATCCTCGTTCTACAGTGGGGACAGTGACAGAAATCTATGATTATCTCCGTTTGCTTTTTGCCAAAATCGGCTTGCCTCATTGTTCCAAATGCGGCCAGCCCTTGGAAAAACTCAAATTTCGACAGATAGCCGAGAGAATTTGGAGCCTGCCCAAGGAAAGTGAATTCATGATTTTGGCGCCTATAGTCAGAGAAAAAAAAGGCGACCATTACAAGGCCATGGAAAGATTGCAAAAAGCCGATTACAAGCGATTGCGGGTTGACGGCAACTTGCTGAAAATGAATGAGGCTCTGGCCTTGGATTTGGATAAGTATCAGAAGCATACCATAGAAGTGGTCTTGGATCATTTGCGCGTTGATGGCAGTCGTCAAACCAAAGACCGCCTTTTTCAAGTTTTGGAAACTGCTCTTGATCTGGGCAATGGCTTTGTCTCGGTCTATTTACCTCAAAAAGCCGAGAATTATAACTTCAGCCAGTACTATACTTGTTTTTCTCATCCAGAAAGCCTGGCCGGCGATATTGAGCCGCGGGATTTTTCTTTCAATAGCCCGCATGGCGCTTGCGCCAAATGCACTGGTTTGGGCACCAAGCTCACAGTTGATCCGGACTTGATTATTCCCAATAAGAAATTGGCTTTGGCCGAAGGCGCTATCAGACCCTGGTCTAGAACCGCTACCAATCAGGCTTGGTATAATGCTATTTTGGAGGCTGTTGCCAAAAAATATAAATTTTCTACTCGCGTGCCGGTCTCGGCGCTCACCAAAAAGCAATTGGCGATTGTTTTAAACGGTACCGGTGATGAAAGTTATAACTTAGGACCAGCTTTTGCCAACCAGCGCAATACTTTTGAGGGAGTGATACCCAATTTGGAGAGAAAATATCGCGAGACGGATTCTGATTATATTCGTGGAGAAATAGAGCGTTTCATGCGCATAGAAATTTGTCAGGAATGCCAAGGCAAGCGCCTCAATCCGCGCGCTTTGAGTGTCAAGCTAAGCGGCAAAAATATTGCTGAGATTTCAGCTATGGCAGTTACGGAGATGGACAATTTTTTCGCCCAGCTGCCGGACAAGCTCACAGAAAATGAACTGCTTATCGCTAGGCAAATAGTCAAAGAAATCAGACAGCGCTTACTTTTTTTGGATAATGTCGGCTTGAGTTATCTGACCTTGGATAGGACAGCCAATACCCTTTCCGGCGGCGAAGCTCAGCGCATCAGGCTGGCTACCCAAATCGGCTCAGCACTCACCGGTGTTTTGTATATTTTGGACGAGCCTTCTATTGGCTTGCATCAACTGGACAATGACAAGCTTATCGCTACTTTGAAGAAGCTGCGTGATTTGGGCAATTCCGTGATAGTAGTAGAGCATGATCAAGAAACAATTTTGTCAGCTGACCATGTGATTGACATTGGTCCAGGTGCCGGCAAAAACGGCGGTCAGATAGTAGCCCAAGGTTCGCCAGCCCTTATCAAGAAAAATAAAAAATCACTGACCGGCGCTTATTTATCAGGCAACAAGTCTATTCCTTTGCCGAAAAAATTTCGCAAAGGCAGCGGCAAGTTTCTCTCTATTATCGGTGCTAGCGAGTTTAACCTCAAAGATATAGATGTTGCTATTCCTTTGGGAGCTTTTGTGGCTATCAGCGGCGTATCCGGCTCAGGCAAATCCACACTGATGACCGAAATATTAGCCAAGGCTTTGAGCAAGTATTTTTATCGAGCCAAAGACAACCCCGGCCGTCATAAAGAAATCCGTGGTTTGGAAAATATCGATAAGGTTATAGACATAGACCAATCGCCTATTGGTCGTACGCCTCGATCCAACCCGGCTACTTATACTGGCGCCTTTACTTATATTCGCGATTTGTTTGCCGAGTTGCCAGAAGCTCGTATTCGGGGCTACAAAGCTGGCCGCTTCAGCTTCAATGTCAAAGGCGGACGCTGTGAAAACTGCCAAGGCGACGGAGCAATTAAAATAGAAATGAATTTTTTGCCCAACGTTTATGTAGAATGCAAAGAATGCCACGGCAAGCGCTATAATCAAGAAGCTTTGGAAATTCATTATCAAGGCAAAGATATTGCCGAAGTGCTTCAGCTCACTGCGGAAGAAGCCATGAATTTTTTTGCCGATCTTCCCAATATTCACAATAAACTCAAGACACTGGTGGATGTGGGCTTGGGCTATATCAAACTCGGCCAGCCAGCCAATACTCTTTCCGGCGGCGAAGCTCAGCGGATCAAGCTGGCCACTGAGCTGTCCCGTCGTTCTTCTGGTAAGACTCTTTATATTTTGGATGAGCCTACCACTGGTTTGCATTTTGAAGATATCAAAAGGCTTTTGGAAGTACTGCAGCGCCTAGTGGATAAAGGCAATACGGTTTTGGTGGTAGAGCATAATTTGGATGTTATCAAAAGCTCGGACTGGGTGATTGATTTGGGCCCGGAAGGCGGCGATAAAGGCGGCTATATTGTGGCTCAAGGCACGCCCAAAGATATTGCCCGAGTAAAAAACAGCGCTACTGGCAAATATCTGGCCAAGATTTTAAAAGCTAATTAGTTATTGAAATAGTTGAAATACAGCCGCCCGCCTCGCCCTGCGGATGCAGTGGCGGGCGGGCGCTTTTTATTATTATATATTTTCAATAACTTATTTCTTGCTCAAATCGCTGATTTTGGTTAAGATTATCTTGTTATTATATTTTAGTTGATGTCCAAGCGAGCAAGTAAAAATTTAGAACAGGCAATTATCAAGACTTTGGCTTTTTTTGATATTTTTAATTATCCTTTAACCGAGCTGGAGATTTATAAATGGCTTTATGCTCCCAAGAAGCATTATAGCTTAGGAGAGATAAGTTCAGCTTTGTCCACTAGTGATTTTTTGCGTTCCCAGTTGTCTTTGCAGGAAGGTTTCTACAACCTCAAAGGCCGCGACCACATTTATCTCCAGCGCAAGCAAAACAATAATTTGGCAGAGAGGAAATTTCGTCGTGCAAGAACCCTGGCCAAGATTTACCGCTTTATTCCTTTTGTCAGGATGATTGCCGTTTGCAATAGCCTGGCTTATAGCAACGCCAAAGAAAGCAGTGATATTGATTTTTTTATTATCAGCCGGAAAAATACTATTTGGCTGGCCAGATTTTTTACTATTTTGTTTATAAAATTTTTGGGCTTGCGGCCCGAGCCAGATGACAAGCAGGATTCTTTTTGTTTGAGTTTTTTTGTTGATGAGGGGGATTTAAATATTTTTAGTAGCCGCTTGGGCGAAAATGATATTTATTATCCCTACTGGGTGGCGAGCTTGCTGCCTATTTATAATCCCGATGGCTTGTACGAGAAGTTTTTGGCGGCCAATAGCTGGTATAAAGATTATTTGCCTCATAGCTATCCCAATCAGTTTGCCAAAGAGACCGAGTCTACCTTTTGGTCCAAGACAGTCGGCAAAATTATTTTCGGTCTTTTCACTCTGCCGATTTGGCGCCAGCCGCTTTATTCCTACTTGCGTCAAATGCAAATAAAGATTATTGGCAATAATCTAAAGGAACTGGTCAATGTAGATAGCCGAGTGATAGTCAGCGAAAGCATGCTCAAGTTTTACCCCAATGACAATAGGGGCTTATTTGCCCGTCAGTGGCAGGAAAAAACCGATAGTTTATTAAATTAACATAAAAAATCCGGCCGGTTTTGGCCGGAGTATGAAAAAAACTATGGCTATTTTAAAATTTTTTTTTGGAGATCAAAAACTTAGTTGGAATTTGAGCAAGTTTTTCCTGGCGATTTTTATAGTTCTGATTCCTTTCCATACTCGCTGGATAATTTTTGATTTTTCCCTTGGTCAGGACATCTGGGAATACGGCCGAGTCAGCTTGTATCTCAATGTCTTGGTCTTATTTTTGGCTACTTTATTTTTTGCCCTGAGCCGCCGCGGTCAAGATTTTTATTTTTCCAAAAATTGGTATTTATATTTTATTTTTGCCTATTCTCTGATTATTAGCTTTTTTTCTCTGCAGCCGCTTTTATCTTTTTATTATCTGCTGTTCATTTATTTGGCGCTTTTGTTTGCTTATTTGGTCAAGTTTTTTTCCAAGTGGTTTGTCTTCAAGGCCTTTTTGTTCTCCGGGCTGATTCAATCGTTTTTGGCTGTCAGTCAGATTTTTTCCCAAAAAGTAGCGGCCAACAAATGGCTGGGCTTGGCCGAGCATTTGCCGGCGGTGCTAGGCACTTCGGTAGTGGAAATTGACGGCTTGCGACTGCTTCGCGCCTATGGCTCTTTGCCTCATCCCAATATTTTGGGTGGCTTTTTATTTGTAGTTATCTTTGTCGGGCTTTATTTATGGATAAATTTTTATCGTCAGGAATTGGCCAAAGATAAAAAAGAAAAAATTTCCAAAAAGAAAATTGTTGAGTTGATTTTTATCATCACTTCTTTGGCACTAAGCAGTTTTGCGCTCTTGGCCAGTTTTTCTCGCAGTGCACTCTTGGCGCTTCTGCTTAGTCTTTTTAGCGTCTTGCTGATAAATATTTTTCGGCGCAGCTGGCTGGCGGCTTCAATGATTGCTAAGTATTTGGTACTTTTTACGTTGGTTTTTGTCAGTTTCAATATTTGGTGGCCAGATTCCTGGTTCAGCCGTTTTGATTTTAGCTCTCGTTTGGAGCAAAAATCCATTGATGAAAGAGTCAGTTCTCTGGATCAGCTCGGCTGGGATAATTTTCGCCACGGCTTTTTCGGTCAAGGACTGGGCATGAACACTCTGGCTACTTATTATAAATATCCGGAGAAAAATATTTATGATATTCAGCCTATTCATGATATTTTCATTTTACTCTTGGCTGAGGTTGGAGTAGTCGGCGCCTTTTTGCTGTTTAATGTTGTTCGGATGATAATCAAGTCAGCCAATCAAGTGGACTTGATGTCTACCAGTCTTATCTTGGGTCTGGGCATTATTGGGCTTTTTGATCATTATCTTTGGACTTCTTGGACTGGCTGGCTTTTGATGGCTTTTGCTTTAGTGAACCTTTATCGTCCCAAGGAATCGCCTTAAACCAACCCGACGGGTTGATAAATGCATTATTTTCGCTTATTTTAGGGTTTTTATTTTTAAAAAATCAACCCGTCGGGTTGGTTTTTTAAAAATCTTGACTTTTTGTTTTTAGCACTCTATAATACAGAGTGCTAATTTAATTTATCAAAAATAATTAATCAATAAAGGAGGAAACATATGAAATTGAAACCATTAAAATATTTATTCTTTTTAGCTGTAGTATTATTACAATCTGTAAGCGTTGATAATGATAGCATGGTCGATGAATATAAGCCTTCATATAGAATGGACTCGGTTTTTAATTTAAGTGCAGTTATGGTAACAGATGGTTTGACTACGACATATACGAAGGTAAGTGTAGCGGAAGTATTAAATAATAAAATAAATTAATCAATAAAGGAGGAAACATATGAAATTGAAACCACTAGGAGACAGGGCAATAGTTAAGCCTTTGCCCAAAGAAGAAAGCACTAAGGCCGGAATTATTTTACCCGAGACGGCCAGTCAGGAATCCAAAATGGAAGGCGAGCTCATTGCTGTCGGCAGCGGTGAAAAAATCACTAAGCTCAATTTGCAAGTTGGTCAGAAAGTGGTTTTTTCCGAATACGGCGGCTCAGAAATAAAACTAGATGGACAGGAATATAAAATTTTAAATCACGATGATTTGCTGGCGGTGATAGAGTAAGTATTTGTCATTCCCGTCCCCGTCTTCGCGAGGATAAGCTCCAGCGGGAATTCAGCAAATCAAATATTTACAGATCTCCGGGTTAATCCCGAGGATGACAAACCAAGAAGTAATAAATCAGACAATTAACTTATTATAAAATATGGCAAAACAAATTATTTTCAACGAAGAAGCGCGCGCCAAAATGAAACAAGGAGTGGATATTTTGGCAGACGCTGTCAAAATCACTTTGGGTCCCAAAGGGCGCAATGTGGTTTTGGAAAAGGGCTTTGGCTCTCCGACCATTACCAAAGACGGCGTGACCGTAGCCAAAGAAGTAGAGCTGGAAGACAAGTTTGCCAACTTGGGAGCAGAAATAGTCAAAGAAGTCGCTTCTAAGACCAATGATGTGGCTGGTGATGGTACTACTACCGCCACTGTTTTGGCTCAAAATATAATTTCTGAAGGCATCAAAAATGTTACAGCTGGCTCTGATCCTTTGGCTCTCAAGCGCGGTATAGACAAAGCCACTGATGCTGTGGTCAAGAATCTGAAAAAACTATCCAAGCCGGTTTCCAGTCAGGAGGAAATCGAACAGGTGGCTTCTATTTCCGCCAACGACAAAGAAATTGGTAAAATCATTGCTTCGGCCATGGAAGCAGTCGGCAAAAATGGCGTCATCACTGTGGAAGAGTCCCAGAGTTTCGGTATTGATAAAGAAGTGGTAGAAGGCATGCAGTTTGACAAAGGTTATGTTTCTCCTTATATGGTGACTGACGGAGAAAAAATGCAAGCTGTCTATGAAGAGCCAAATATTTTGGTTACCGATCAAAAAGTTTCTTCTTTACAGGAGCTTTTACCGCTCTTGGAATCTATGGCGCAAGCTGGTAAAAAAGAATTGGTAATTATCGCCGATGAAGTAGAAGGTGAAGCTCTGGCCACCTTGGTAGTCAACAAGATCAGAGGCGCTTTTAATACTTTGGCAGTCAAAGCCCCGGGCTTTGGCGACCGCAAAAAAGAAATGCTCCACGATATCGCAGCCTTAACTGGCGCTAAGGTGATTTCTGAAGAGTTGGGGCTGAAATTAGCCAGTGCCAATATTGATATGCTGGGTTCAGCCAGAAAAGTAGTAGCCAGCAAAGAAACTACTACGATTGTTGACGGTAAAGGCGATCCGGCCGTAGTTAAAGAAAGAGTAGCCCAGATTGAAGCGGCTATCAAAAAAGCTGATTCGGATTTTGACAAAGAAAAATTACAAGAAAGACTAGCTAAGCTTACTGGCGGCGTGGCAGTGATAAAAGTAGGAGCTGCTACCGAGACCGAGATGAAAGAAAAGAAAGACAGAATTGAAGACGCGCTTAACGCTACTCGCGCCGCAGTAGAAGAAGGTATTGTAGTCGGCGGCGGCGTGGCTTATGTCCGCTCGCTCAAGACCATTGACGCCCTGCATTTGACTGATGAAGAAAAACTGGGAGCCAGTATTTTGAGAAAAGCTTTGCTTTCTCCTTTGGAGCAGATTGCCAGAAATGCCGGCAAAGAAGGCAGTGTGGTTTTGGCGGAAGTATTGAAGCTGGAAGATAATTTTGGCTACAATGCCAAAGATGATAAGTTTGAGGACTTGGTCAAAGCGGGTATTGTTGATCCAACCAAAGTGACTCGCAGTGCTTTGCAAAATGCCGCCAGCGCCGCTGGCATGTTTCTCACTACCGAGGCAGTTATCTGCGACTTGCCCAAAAAAGAAGAAGAGCACAGCCATGGCATGAATCCGGGCATGGGTGGCATGGGCATGATGTAAATTATAGCAATTAAAAAAACAAACTGTCAGAAATGGCAGTTTGTTTTTTTATTGTTTTGATAAACAGCTATTTTTAAAATATCTTATTTTTTGCTATAATATAATTGTTTAAACAAGGCAATGTTGATTAGAAAAACTAAAAAAGAAAAAGACCCTTTTAATGGTTTGGAGTTTGAAGAAAGCACAGAAATCTGGGTAGCGGATTTTGGCTCTGATGATTTGGAAAAAGCCCTACGCCAGGAAGTGCCCAAGCTCAAACCCAAGTCCGAAGCTAGTCTTTCCTGGATTTTTATTTCTTTTGCTTTGCTGATTTTCGTAATTATCAGTGAAATGCTAATCAGAGAAATTGGTCTTACTAATTATTTTAGCGAGAAAAAGATCTTTTGGCTGACTTGGGTTTGGCGCTTGATGGTGATTGTTGCCTGGCTGACCTTGGCTCGCTTGCGCTGGCTGTTTAGCCGAGAAAAGGTTTTTGTCATCAGTCTTATTTCTTATACCGCTGCTATTATAATTTTAGGGATTATTAAGATAGTTTATGTCCGCTCGGCTTGGGCTTGGCTCAATCTGTTGGTGGAGCCGATTTGGACAGCGCTTTTAATACTGTTTTTGGGATCAGTGTTTATAAAATACTCAAATAAAAAATTAAAAATTAAAAATTAAGAGAAAATTATGGCAGAAAACAACAAAGAACAAAAAGACACAAAAGATATCAATGAGAATAAAATGGTAGCGGCTTTGAGTTATATTTGGATTTTATGCTTAGTACCTTTATTTTTAAAACGCAATTCTAAGTTTGCTCAGTTTCATGCCAAGCAAGGCCTCTTGCTTTTTATCGTGGAGATAGTCGGTTCAATTATTTTCCCCATTCCTATTATTGGCTGGGCTCTTTTTATCGCCGTGATTCTTTTGGCGGTCTTGGGAGTAAGAGCTGCTCTAGACGGACAGTATTGGCAGATGCCTTTCTTGGGTAAATACGCCGAAAAAATAAATCTATAAATTAATTTTTCAGAGATAATTTTGTCTTAGCCGCTAGTAGCGGCAAGACTTATTTTTAGCAGTAAAGACAAGAAATTATGCCCAAAAAGAAATATATTTTGTGGTTTGATCAGATTTCAATCAAAGACGTGCCGCTGGTAGGCGGAAAAAATGCTTCTTTGGGTGAAATGTATAGCAAACTGAGAAAAAAAGGCGTGGCTGTGCCCAATGGCTTTGCTGTGACCGCAGCGGCTTATGATTATCTTATTGAAAGTACGGGCGTAAAAAAGCAAATCAGAGAAATCCTTAAAGGATTGGATACTCATGATCTGGATAATTTGCAGGAAAGAGGCCGTCGAGTCAGGCAGGCGATTTTGAAAGTAGAACTGCCCGATGACTTAAAAGAAGAAATAGTCAAGGCTTATCGTCAGCTAGCCAAGGAATTTAAGACCAAAGATGTGGATGTGGCAGTGCGTTCTTCAGCTACAGCTGAGGATTTGCCCGATGCTTCTTTTGCCGGTCAGCAGGAAACTTATCTCAATGTGGAAGGAGAAGACGAGCTTTTAGATGCTTGCCGGCGCTGCATGGCTTCTCTTTTTACTGATCGAGCTATTTCCTATCGCCAGTTTAGAAAATTCAATCATTTCAAAGTCAAGCTTTCCATTACTGTTCAAAAAATGGTGCGCAGCGATTTGGCTACTTCTGGAGTAATGTTTTCCATTGACACCGAATCTGGTTTTAGAAATGCAGTGCTTATCAACGCCATTTACGGCTTGGGTGAGTATATAGTCCAGGGCATAGTCAATCCAGATGAGTATTATGTTTTCAAGCCCACTCTCAAGACCGGTTATCAGCCGATAATCAGCAAGCGCATCGGTGAAAAAATGAAAAAACTGGTCTATGACAGCGCTGCCAAAGACAATGTCAAATCTTTGCCAGTTAGCAGAAAAGAGCAATTGAGTTTTGCTATTAGCGACAAAGAAATTTTGCTTTTAGCTGATTGGGCAATCAAGATTGAGGAGCACTATCAGAAGCCTATGGATATAGAATGGGCCAAAGATGGTCGCAGTGGTCAAATGTATATAGTCCAAGCTCGGCCAGAAACTGTCCGTTCCCAAGACGACCTCACCAAATTGGAAGAGTATCAGCTCAAAGGTAAGGGCAAAATAGTAGCAGAGGGAGTGTCAGTGGGCAACCGTATTGGCCAAGGAGTAGCTAGAGTAATCAAAGATGTCAAAGGCATCAAAAAATTTAAAAAAGGCGAAGTGCTGGTGACCGAGATGACCGATCCAGATTGGGAGCCAGTGATGAAAATAGCTGGTGCTATTGTCACTGATTCGGGTGGCCGTACCTGCCATGCTGCTATTATATCTCGAGAAATGGGCATACCTTGCGTAGTCGGCACCAAAGATGCTACCAGCAAGATAAAAAGCG
>JAQUKX010000012.1 GCA_028718865.1 Patescibacteria group bacterium
TCGCTGGGTAGCTACTTTCGGCACGGATAAACGCTGAAAGCATATAAGCGTGAAGCCGTTCCCTAGATTAGGATTCTTTTAGGTTCCTGGGAGACTACCAGGTTGATAGGCTCTATGTGTAAGTACAGTAATGTATTGAGCAGAGGAGTACTAATAAACCGATAGCAACCACTAAAAATTTTGTAGGCTTTCCCTTTTAAGGGGAATAAATAAGATATTTGTTCATGGACATTGAAAAAAGGTCAGGAATGGCAAAAATATTTTTGCTATTTCTGGTGTTGATTGTATTTTTGGGGCTAGTGTTTTTTTTCACACCCCTAAAGCAAATAAATTAAGAAACAATGCTTTTCTCCTTTAACCTTTTTGATTTAAAGGAGGCAAGAGGGCATTGTTCTCGTGACCCTAGCGGATTGGCAACACCTGATCCCATTTCGAACTCAGCAGTTAAGCAATCCAGCGCTGATGGTAGTAGGCTGTGATGGCCTGCCAGAGTAGGTCGTCGCGAGAACTATGCTCTTTTGCTCAACAAAGATAAGCATTGTTTTTTATTTTGATTAAAAACCGTTATTTATGCTAAGATGATTTTATAATGAATTTTAATGGCATGCTCCAACTTGATCGTAAAATATAATCTTTTATAAACTAGATTCCCGTTTGCACGGGAATGACGCAATAAAAAATCATGCGTAAAATAATAGATTTCCATATACACTCTAAATACTCCCGAGCTACTTCCAAGTTTTTTGATTTGCCAGAAATGGTCAAGTGGTCGGAGATAAAAGGCGTGGATATTATATCTTGCGCTGATTTCACGCATCCGGCTTGGTTTAAAAATCTAGAAGAAAATTTAACAGAGGAAAATAATAGCGGTTTGTATAAATTAAACAATTCCACTTCTAAAGTGAGATTTATTATTTCAACAGAAATTTCTTGCATTTATTCTCAAGGTGGGAAAACCAGGCGGGTGCATTTATGTATTTTGATGCCCAATTTGGAATCGGCCAAAAGATTTAATAAATCTTTAGCTGATAGAGGCGCAAAGTTGGCTTCAGATGGCCGGCCGATATTAGGGATGAGCGCCAAAGAAGTTTTGAATGTAATGTTGGAGACCGACAAGCGGGCAATGATGATCCCAGCTCATGTTTGGACGCCTTGGTTTGCGGTTTTTGGCTCCAAGTCCGGCTTTGAAACTTTGGAAGAATGCTTTGAAGATTTGACGCCACATATCAGGGCGCTGGAGACGGGCCTGTCTTCTGATCCGCTGATGAATTGGCGCCTCAGCTCTCTTGATAATTTAACCTTGGTATCCAATTCCGATGCTCATAGCGGTCCGCAAATAGGCCGAGAGGCCAATGTGCTGGATTTGCGGGAAAATACTTACGATGAAATAATAGATATTATCAGCAAAAAGGACAAAAAACGTTTTCTCTACACTATAGAGTTTTTCCCAGAAGAGGGAATGTATCATTATGACGGCCATAGAGAATGTGGCTTTGTCTGCTCTCCGGCCGAGAGTAAAAAATTAAAAGGACTTTGCCCCAAATGCAAAAAGACTTTGACTATAGGCGTAGCCAATCAGATAGAAAATCTGGCCGATACCAAAGAGGAGGCGATAGATAGGTCAAAGCATATTCCTTATAAAAGCATCGTGCCTTTGCCCAGCTTGATTGCTGATTATTTTTCCGTGGGCAAATCCAGTAAAAAAGTGGAAAAATTATTTTTTGAAATAATTAAAACGGTCGGCAATGAATTCAAGGTATTGTTAGATCTAGACGAGGCCGAATTGAAAACAATGATGCCGGAAATTCTGGCGGAAGGTATTTTGCGTATGAGGCGAGGCGATATTATTCTTCATCCCGGTTTTGACGGACAATATGGCACAGTAGAAGTTTTTTCTCCAAAAGAAAAAAAGTTATCCACTGCCGAAAAGCAAACCAGTCTTTTTTGATTGGAAAAAATATTTTTTAATAAATATCAATCATCAACCCTCTTGAGGGGGTTTTATTTTAGAAAAAATTTATTTTTGGTATCATAAAACCCATTTACTCCACTGGATGTAAACGGGTTTTATTTAGCTTAGAAAAAATTTATTTTTTTCTTTTAGCAGTTTTTCTCTTTTTTGTAGTCTTCTTAGCTACTTTCTTTTTTGTAGTCTTCTTAGCTACTTTCTTTTTTGTAGTCTTCTTAGCTACTTTCTTTTTTGTGGCTTTCTTTTTTTTCATGTTGTCACCTCCTTTCTTTTTGTTTTTTTATTTTATTTTAGCTAAATTTTTAAGATGGAAGCTGAGCTTTGAAAACGGTATTAGCTATCCAATTGAGCAGGCTATCGGTCAGATCAGTAGCGTACATAAAACCGATAAAGATAATCACTAGTCCGATAATTTTATACAACAAGCGACTGCCTCCTTCGGTACCCAGATGCTTTTCAGCAAAGCCGATGCGGCCAAAATTATTCATTAACCAATCTGATTTCCAAACTATCAAAAATCCGATAGCGGTAATGATAAGTCCAAAAATAAATTTGCCAAACGTCATAATATTTTTTAACAATTTTAATTATACCATATTTTGCAAAAGCTGTTAATAGTTTTTTGGAGATTTTTTAAAAATATTTTTTAGCAAAGATTTTTTATTGAAAAATAAATGTAAAAATTTATATTTTTAGTTTAAGCATGATAGCCAGCTGAATTTTTTAATGATAAAATTTTTTAAAAAAAATGAGCCAACGAAAGATTTTTCGTCGGCTCTTTTTACTAGCCCAACTTATTCGGGCAACATAGTCACAGCGCCGATTGTGCTGGCGGGGGAATATCAGGAGATTTTTCAGCGATTTCTAGCTTGGTGCGGCAGGCAGGGCAACGGTGGTTGATCTGGACATACCAGAGGTAGATTTCTCCTTTACAGCTGGGGCAGTAGATAGTTTCGAAAAGGTCGGTCTTCATGGGAAGCTCCTTGGTTGGCGGTGATTTATGTAAATGAAGCCTTAATAGGCCTCTTGGTGGAACGAACACTGGTTTTTAAAACCTAAAAAAGCTAATTTCTTTAGAGAAGATTAGCTTTTTTAGATTCAAAAAACTCTTTGGGAAAAGAGTGTTTCTGCTTTTTGTTATCTTCCCCGATAGGCTGGATTTGGCACCTTTCTTTGCTAGAGGTTGCCGGCTATCATTGGGCCAGTTCCCTTGGCAGATAGCTCTCTTGATAACTATGCTTTGCATTATCTACAAAGCTGAATTGTCAATGTTATTTTTATTTTAGCACAAGGCATGGTTTTGTCAATCTGGTGGATGCTGAGGGACTCGAACCCCCGGCCTTCTCGGTGTAAACGAGACGCTCTAACCAGCTGAGCTAAGCATCCGAGTTATGTTTTTATTGTAGTTTTTCGACTTCGCTCTTTGATAAATCTCGGACTTAGCTCAGGATAGCTTTTGTCAGCTTGAGCTTGTCGAAAGCTGGTGGACTGTGGGAGAGTCGAACTCCCGACCTCCTGCGTGCAAAGCAGGCGCTCTAGCCAACTGAGCTAACAGCCCTTCGATTATAAGTGGTGCCGAGGACAGGACTTGAACCTGCACGGAGTTTCCTCCACTACCACCTCAAGGTAGCGTGTATACCAATTTCACCACCTCGGCCCGCTATATTATTGAAATATTTGGTAGTCTCAAAATTCTCGCAGTCCCGCTTTAGCGGGACGAAGACCCCACAGAATTGTGGGGCACCACTCGCCCCAATTGCTTAGGATACTTTTTTCTCCTTGAGTCTTTTTTTGTAGCTTTTGAGATAGCCGAGTTTGGCTTGTCTTACTCGAGCCTGCTTCACCGGTACTATTTTTTCAATAACCGGAGAGTGAAGGGGAAATATTTTTTCTACACCAACACCGTCAGAAATTTTACGTACCGTAATAGTAGCGCCAATTTCGTTTTTGTGTTTTTTGGCTATGATTATACCTTCAAAAATCTGCACTCTTTCTTTTTCTTCGCCTTTGGCGTTTTTTTCTTTGATCTTTTCGTAGACTTTGACGGTCATACCCGGCTTTATTTCCAGAGATTTTTTGTCTGCCATATTGATTTTCTTTAATGAAATCTTATGAAAAAAGTCATTATTTGTCGATAATGACTTGTCTATTCTAGTCTAAAATGGCTTTTTTGTCAATCACTGGCTGCCGTCTGCTTAGCCCTTAAAATAGGGGATTATTGATATTTTTTGAGGATAGCCACTATTTTTTCAATACTTTCTTCTAATCTGTTATCGTAGTTTGTAATGCGATAATCAAAGTATTTGGCTTGGTCGATTTCTTCTTTAGCTGCATCCAGACGCCTTTTTCTAATAGCTGTAGGCATTTTCTTTCTGGTCGCCAGTCTTTGTTTGATGTCTTCTATTTTTTCCGGCAGTATGAAAATGGAAATGTTTTTGGGGAATTTTTTTTTGATAATTTTGGCGCCTTGGACATCTATATTGAGCAGGACATGGTATTTTTTCAGGGTTTCAAGTAAAGCCTCTTTGCTGGTGCCGTAAAAGTTGCCGTATACTTGGGCCCATTCTATCAGATCGCCATTGTCTATCAATTGGCGGAATTGATCCTCGTTGATATGGAGCATAATTTTATCTTCAGATGATTCTTGCCTCACGGGTCGGGTAGTATAGGTAGTGCTGGGGCGGAATTTTTTCATTTTTTTTAAAACACCAATAGCAATGCTGGTTTTGCCGACAGCGGAGGGACCGGTGATAATAGCGATAATTTTTTCTTTGGGCATATTTATTTGAGATTAGTCAAAAATTTTTTTAACTCCGTCGGTAGAGGCGATTGGTATTGATGGCTCTGGCCAGTCAAGTCGGTAAATTCCAGGTAGCCGGCATGGAGAAATATTCTTTGGTTTAAGACTTTCTTTTTTTTGCGCAAATCTTTGGTTTGGTAGAGCTTGTCGCCGACTATGGAATGGCCAATACTGTAGAAATGGGCGCGGATTTGATGCAAGCGGCCGGTTTTTATTTGGACTTTGACTAGAGTATAATTGATAAACTTTTTTATTACCTGATAAGTGGTTAGCGCCACTTTGCCGGCTTCTTTGCCGCTTTGGGCTTTCATCAGGCCACTTTTTTTATCGCGCTCCAAGGCTTGTTCGATTTGGCCTTGTTCATTTATCAGCTGGCCGTGAACTAGAGCAGTATATTCTTTTTTAATAGTTCTTTGCTGGAATTGCTTTTTTAAGGAGTCAAAGCTAGCTTGGCTTAGTGGTATGACCATCAGCCCAGATACTTCTTTGTCTAGGCGATGGACTATAGCTGGTCGCCTAGGATCGTCGCCGATTTTTTTTAGAGAAGGAAATTTATTAACCAGCCAATCAGCCAGGGTATTATTTTCGCCTTTGTCAGTAGGGTGGACTAGCAGGCCGCTTGGTTTTTCTAGCACTAAAAATTCATCATTTTGGTCAATGATTTTTGGTTGATGCTCAAATTCTGGTTTAGCGGTTTTTTGCTTGGGGATAGTGAAAGCGACTTTATCGCCTTTTTTTAGCCAATGATGGACACTGGGCAATTCGTTGTTGACTTGAGCATGTCCGGCGAGAATCATTTTTTTGATTTGATTGCGGGTCAGGCCGGATTCTTTTTGCAGGTATTTGTCCAAGCGTTCTTTATTTTCTAATTGGTATATTAAGTTCATAGCTTAAATTTAACAAAAATTTGATTAAAAAGAAAGAGCGGCGCAGCTGGGCTGCGCCGCAGCAGTCGCGGTGGAGCAGATCAGCCTGAGGGCTGATTTTTGGCCGGATTGTCCGGCGTGATACGCAAGGGCCGGTGCAAACCACTCTGCCAGAGATCGTAGATTTTTTCTCCAGCCAGGCTGAGCCCGGTCTCACCATTGTTGTGCTCGACCAGCAGCTCTACCGGCTCGCTCCAAGGAGCAGGAATTCCCGACATAGCAGACTCCTTAGCAAGGGGGTGGAAAGTTAATCCCTCCAGAGATTTGGAGGGACTCAGGACAAAACACGCTTGATAGCGAGAAGTTTTTTTTGCAGCTGGGCAAAAGTAGTGATAGTCGGATCGGCGATCATCAAACGGGGGATATAGTTGGTCTCAAAGATTATCTTCAAAGAGCGAAACGCTCCTTTAATACTGTCGGCAATAATGACCCGAATATCTTGATTGTCAAGCATTTCGGCTATTAGCTGGGGCGAAGGGCGGCTCTGGCCGCCGATGAGCATGATAACCACGGTGTTTTTCATGGCCAGCACCTCCCTTTTGTTAGAGTACGTCAGTTGACGTCTATATTTAAGCCCATCACTGAATAAAAGTCAATTAAATAAAAATAACCTATATAAGTTATTTTATTTGGTGCCCCCACTAGGACTCGAACCTAGGACCGTTTGCTTAAGAGGCAACTGCTCTACCAACTGAGCTATAGGGGCTTGTTTATAATTAAATTTTGAATAAACTTTCTTCCTTGAGCGCTTTTTAATTCTTTCTCTCTATTGATAGCCTGTTTTCTTTCTGCAAAGTATTCCTTGTGAACTAACAACCAACGACCTTTATTTTTTGAAGTAAATGAGGTTGTTTTATTTGGTAATTTATTGTTATGTCTATCTAATCTTTGTTTTAAATTTGCGGTTTGGCCAATATATATTTTGTTTTTATCTTTATTGTATATTACGTAAGTAGCGAACATATTATATTTAACCGTTTGCTTAAGAGTCCGCCAGTTGGCGGATCTACCAACTGAGCTATAAGGGCTTATTAATAATGTTTTTAAAAAGCTACTATTATCAATTGCTTGTCCTCCGAAGCCTTGGCGCAGGAGGAAGCTATAAGGACGGAAATTAATTGTCTAATTGTTCATTTGATTAATAGGTTAATTGTGCAATTAATCAATTACGCAATTAGCCTATTATACTATTATTTTTTGGTGCACCCGGCAGGAGTCGAACCCGCAACCCCTTGGTCCGAAGCCAAGTGCTCTATCCATTGAGCTACAGGTGCTTAAACTAAAAAAGCTTATAAAAAAATCAAAGCTTGCCTAATATAACATAGCAATTACTAAAAATCAATAGCCGGTAAACGGGTCAATATAGGTTTTTTTAATTTCATTTTTAGCTTGTTCAATCTTCTTGTTTTGATGGTAATCAATGGCCGGAGCTACCTGGCCAGCAATCGCTTCTAAGAGAATTTTGTTGTTTAGGCTAAAAGGTTTTTTATTTTTTTTGTCTGACAGAATAATAAAGCCCAAAACTTTATTTTTTAAAATTAGCGGGCTGATAATAGTGGATAGACCGAAGTGAGGGGATTGTTGGTAGACTCGAGGGGAGTTTTTGGCGTCAAAAATAACAGTGTCGGGCTCTTTGGCAAGCACTTGAAGGATTTTATCTTTAGCAATATCTATATAAGCTCCTTCATGAAAAAAAGAATAATTAATGTTTCTATAAACATGGAGCTTTCTTAGATCATGATAGTATCCTAAAAAAAGAGCTCTTTGGCTAGGGACAACCTCTAAAATGGCGTTTATTATATGACGACTGATATCCTTGGGATCTTGGTAGGAAGCGATAATGCGGCCGCTGCTAAAGAGGGTGATTAGCTTATTATTGGCGTGTTCCAAATAGGAATTAAATTTGTAGGCAATATTGTTGAGGATTTTTTTCTCCAAGCGAGGATTATTTTTTATCAAGCTGGGCCAATGGTGGACAAAAAGCTCTCTGGTTTTGACTTCATCGCTGAAGCAGCGGAGATTGTATTGATGCCGGCTGTTTTTGGCTATAAAAGCCATTTCTCCCAAGCTATCTTTTTGTTTAAATAGAGCGATAGTTTGACTATGGCCGTTTTCTAAGGCAATCAATCCGGAGTCAATGATCAGCAAGCGGTCGCGGAGCTGGTCTTTTTTGAAAATCAAATCATTTTCCAGATATTTTTTTTCTATCAAAAAATGACTAACAGCCTTTAACTCCTGGCCACTTAGATTGTTAAAGATAGGTATTTTTGAAAGAGAAAATTTTGCCATTATTGGCTATTTAGATAAGCTAAAGCAGTAGATTCTTCAATTAGATTTTGGCGTAGCAGCTCTTTGACATGCTGCTCCATGGAAAACATGCCTTCATCGGCGCTGGTTTGAATAACGCTTTTTATCTGAGGGATTTTGTTTTCACGGATAATATTGGCTACAGCCGGGGTATTGATAAGGATTTCTCTGACGGCTATGCGGCCGCCGCCGACTTTGGGTAAGAGTTGCTGGGACAGTACGCCACTAAGTGACATAGATAACTGTAGCCGCACTTGAGCTTGCTGATGCGGCGGGAAGACATCAATGATACGGTCTATAGTCTGAGCGGCGTTGTGGGTATGCAAGGTGGCCAAAACCAAGTGGCCGGTTTCAGCCAGAGTTATAGTGGCACTCATGGTTTCTAGATCACGGACTTCGCCGACCATGATAACATTGGGATCTTGGCGCAAGACATGACGCAGGGCGCCACCAAAGGTAAGCATATCACTGCCCAGCTGCCTTTGTTTGATGATACTTTTTTTGGGTTTATGGATGAACTCAATCGGATCTTCCAAAGTAATGATATTGGCAAAACGCATTTGGTTTATTCTCTCGACCATGGCCGCCAGCGTGGTGGATTTGCCGCAGCCTGTCGGGCCGGTGACCAGTATCAAGCCGCTATTTTGCTCTATCATCTTGTGCACTACCGGCGGCAAATCCAGATCATCTAGCGACGGCACTTCGTTGGAAATAACTCGAGCTACTAAGCCGACATTATCTTTTTCCCAATGGAGGTTGACACGGTAGCGGGAAAATTTGGGGATTTCATAGGAGATGTCTATTTCCCTTTCATTGATGAATTTTTCTCTCTGCTTTTCTGTCAGGATGCTAAAAATCATTTTTTCCGCCGCGTCTCTGGTGATTTCCGGTTCTTCGCTGAGTATTCTTAGCTCGCTGTCGATTCTCAACACCGGTGGCTTGCCGACAATAATGTGAAGGTCAGAAGCTTTTTTCTTAGTGGCGGTCTTAAAAAGTTCATTGATATTCATTGGCTTGTTTTAATTTTATTTAGCAATTTGATTTTATTATAGCATAAAATAAATCCCCCACCAATTGGCGGGGGAGGAAAATCAAGCTTTAAGTTTGTTTTATCAACGGCTTTTTTCTCTGGCTTAGCCAGTAGCGGCTGCTTTCATAGACTCCGAAAAGCAGGCCATTGTAGAGCAGGGTGCTATATAAGGTATTTTTGAAAAAAGGAATAGCCAGCTGATAGCAGAGCAGCAGTCCGGATAAATCAGAGCTATACCAGCCGCCTTTGCCAAAGTACCAGACTGCAAAGTTGGTCAGCAGGAAAAAAAGCAGAGCGCTGGCCAAAGAAGCACTGGCCAAATTGAGAATGCTCCAGCGTTTTTTGAATATTTTGCCCAGTAAGAATATCAGTGCAAAAGAAAGATAAACACTGACCATTACGCCGCTATGATAGAAACCCAGCCAAAAATCCGACAGCAATAAAAATCCTAAAGGAATAAGCAGATATCTGGGCGAGCGGCTATAGACGCCGGCAAAAAGCAAAACGCTATAAAAAGGCGAGAAGTTGGGCAGATGCGGCAACAGTCGGGCTAAGAAGCCGATCAAGCTGACCAAGGCAATGAACAAAATATTTTTTTTCATGCTTTTGATTGATTACTGATCTGATGTTTGGAATTTCCAAATAATTTGGGTATTGTCGTCAGGAAAATACTTATCCGCCGAAATTTGCGGCTGAATATCACCGACAAAGTATTGCCAGTATTGGCCGTCTTGGCCATTATTTTTGTCTTTGATTTGATTGATCAAAATACCCATTTCTCCGTAGTCCTGATAGTCAAATTCCCAGTTGTCGCGATGGGCAATGTCTTGAGTGATTTGAAAAAGCGACAAAGGAGAAGGATTGGAAAAATCAGTTTCAATTATTTCTTCAGGAGAAAATTCAAAAGATAAGTGCCAGTCATAACTAGGAGAGTAGGCCGGCAGATCAGCCGGAGTATTATTGGTCTGCTTGAGGAAAAAAAATGAGCTAGCAGCTAGAATTATGAAAATGGCCAAAGGCCAGATAAATGTTTTTTTCATTTTTTGATTTATTGTTTAATTTTTAATATTCAATTCCCTGGCGGGCATCTAGACCTTGATCGCTATAATGCTTGAGAGGCTTCATTTCGGTTATCAAGTCAGCCAGCTCCATTACTGGGGGCGGACAATAGCGTCCGGTAAGTATCAATTCCAGATTAGCGGGCTTTTGTTTTATCAGATTGATTATTTCGTCAGTTGTCAGGAGCTCGGTGCGCACCGTAGTATTTATCTCATCTAGGATAAGCAGGTCAAAATCCTGCTGCATCCAGTCGGCAGCTTGCTTGAGAGCCAATCGAGCCTGCTCTATATCATCAGGAATATTTTCAAAGCGGAATCTTTGACCCATCATCCGCGGCATGCCAAAAGCCGCATATTGCAGGCCGCTGTTTGTCAGCTGGCCTAGAATTTTCCTTTCACCATAGTAATCGCCGCCTTTGTCAAAATAGATAATCCCTACTTTTAGACCATTGCCTATAGCTCGTATGGCTAGACCCAAAGAAGCAGTAGTTTTTCCTTTGCCATCGCCAGTATATATTTGGATTTTACCAGATTTATTCTGATTTTGCATTTTATTGACAAATAAAGCAATAAAGGTTATAAGATAGTAGTAAATAAAGTACTGTGTCAATTTTAATCTAAAACAAGGAGGCAAGCAGTGAACAGCAGAAAAAAACCTCTTAATTTCTGGCATGTCTTGATTATTCTGGCGGGACTAGTTTTTCTTCTACTATTTGGAGATGGTCAGCTAGCTAGGACTATTTTGAGAATAGGCTGAACAAAGAAGGAGGAAGCGTGGTGAAGAATCTACTCAAGCACCTGTCCAGGTCCAAGGAAGATTGTCTAGTAATTGTGGGAGTAGTTTTTTTATCTGGCTTTTTATCTATGGAATTTGGAGTTGTTTTAATCTACGTTGATCTTTGCATTTTTTTGGAAAAGAGAGGGCGTTAAAGCCATAGTGGCGAGCCCTCTTTTTTGTAAAAAAGTTATTTCATATCACAACTGCCCTTAAATCCGCATTGTTTGGAGCATTCAGTGCAGCCTCCGAATTTGACCATCACGCCTTGCTTACACTGGGGACAGACCTTGCCCACTTCGGGGCCGTATTTGGCCGGATCTAGTTCAGCTTCGCTTGGTTCTGGTATTTCTAGGTCAGCGTGTTTGCGAGGATTTTGCATTTCCGTGATTTCTGCTTTGACGGCCTGCTTGAAAGGGGCGATTTGCTCTTGGACAGCAGGCTTTCTTTCACCATTGTAGGCTAGATTTTTTTCTTCAGTGGAGGCATCAGTGGTCAGTACTTGCTCATCGCGGGAGTTATCGCGGTATATGGTGACGCCTTTACAACCCAGTTCATAAGCTTTTTCATAAAGCTGGGCAGTCTGCTCAACAGTGAAGTCAGTCGGAGCATTGGCGGTTTTGGAGATAGAAGAGTCAGTCCATTTTTGCACAGCAGCCTGCACCTGGATATGCTCCAAAGGAGTCAGTTCCATGGCGCTGGCGAAAAATTCCGGCAGAGTGCCGTCGTCTTTTTCATATTCTTTGGCCAGGGGGATATAGACTTCATGAAAGCCCAGGCGGCTCTGGCGGTAAAACTTGAAAGCATAATATGGTTCTATACCGGTAGAGGTGCTTAGCATGGAGCCGACAGTGCCGGTAGGAGCCTGAGTGGTCAAGGTGACATTGCGTATGCCGTTTTCTCTGACCATCTGGCGGACATCTTCAGGCATGGTTTTCATATAACCTGATTCTAGGAATTTGCCGGCTTCAAATTTAGGGAAAGCGCCTTTTTCTTTGGCAAGGCGTGAGGACTCTTTATACATTTCTACAGCAATGGATTTGTATATTCGGTCAATGAATTCCAGTGATTCTGGCGATCCATATCTCATGCGCAGCTTGATGAGCAGTTCGCCTAATCCCAGAGTGCCGCCGCCGACTCGGCGCTCGCTTTTTTGGTTGTTTTCGTTTTCTTTGAAGTGATAAGGGGTCAGGTCAATGACGTTATCCAAAAAGCGGGCCAGAGTGCGAGCAGCTTTTTTGAGCTCGTCCCAGTTCAGTTCATAAATTGGGCCAGTTTCATCTTGGCCGATTTTGTTGGCAAAGCTAGCCAGATACAAATGGCCTAGGTTGCAGACTCCCCAGCCGGGCAGGCCTTGTTCACCGCAAGGGTTGGTGCAAATTACTTGATTGAAATAGTAGGAGTTGGAAAGCTTGTTGTATCTTTCCATAAAGACTACGCCCGGTTCAGCGCTAGTATGAGCGCTGGCAATGAGCTTATTCCATAAGTCGCGGGCTTTGATGGTTTTGTAAATTTTGGTGGGGTAGCCGGCTGCTTTCCAAGCTTGGAGATCGCCTTTCCAGGTATTGTCGTAGATGTCATTGTAGGCGGGATTTTCATAATCAGGGAATTCTAGGTTCCAGTCCCGATCATTTTTGACGGCTTCCATAAAAGCATCTGAGACCATCACCGAGATATTGGCGTTTTCTATTTGACCAGCCACGGTTTTGGAGGAAATGAACTCTATCACATCTGGATGCCAGTCCCATTGCATCAGCATCAGAGCGCCGCGACGAGATCCACCTTGTTCTATCAGACCAGTAGCATAGCTAAACAATCCAGCCCAAGATACTGAGCCCGATGATTTGCCGTGCACGCCTTTGACATAAGCGTAGCGGGGGCGCAGAGCTGACAAGGACATGCCTACTCCGCCACCGCGGCTCATCACTTCTACCATTTGATGGAGACTGTCTTTGACTATGGCTTTGCGGCTGTCTAGGGGGCTGGGCAGGACATAGCAATTGAACAAGGTGAGATTGGAAGTATAGTTGCCATGAGAGTCCACATTGGCACCAGTCATAATGCGGCCGCCGGGCTGGATGTATTTTTTTTGCAGGGCATCAAAAAATTCTTCAAAATACTGGCTTCTTTTTTCTTCATCTTCTTCTACTGAAGCCACGGCTCGGGCAATGCGGCGATGGGCGTCATTGATGGATTCGCGCGGCTTGTCGCATTTGAAGATATCCTGGATAAATTCAAAGTTATTGGCGGCGTCAGCGTAAAGACCAGTGAGCATGTACAGCCTGACTTTGTCGGCTGCTAGCACTTCTTGGATGATTCCCAGATCCTTTTTGGGGTACTTGCGGTCTTCCTTGGTGATGACTATTACCAGATCTCCCAAGGCAATGTCTTCTCGCTTGTCTTTGATAGAATAGCGATCCAAAAAAATAATCCGCCCTAGCTCGTCAAAGTTGGTGGAGTTGTTCAAAATATGCTTGGCTTGTTTGCTTAAGCTGACTCCCAGATTTTGCAATTTTTTTACTTCTTCGGAAATGGTTTCCTTGCCTCTTTCTAGGCGGATTTTTTTGCGCTGTTCGCGGTAGAGAATAAAGTGCTTGGCAGTCCGCGCCCAGTTGGATTGAATCAGGATGATTTCAATAATATCTTGGATCTGCTCCACGGTCGGTATTTGTTGTTGGCTGAATTTGTGTTCCAAAATAGCAGTCACTACATCAGCCAAACGCTGAGCTTCGGTCTGGTCAAATTCACCAGAAGCCTGGCCAGCCTTGAACAGGGCATTGAATATCTTATTTTTGTCAAAAGGCACGATGGAGCCATCTCGTTTTTTGATTTGACCAAGCAGGGAGCTGCTAGCAGCGGCCTTACTTAGCTTCTGGCCCCTCATTTTGAAGTATGTTTTAGCTACTTCGGGAAGGTTGTTTTCCAGTAGCACTATATTGACCGCGCTGCGGATATCATCACTGGTGATAGTCTCTTCATTTTGATAGTTTTCGGCCAAATATTTGGTGACCTTTTCCGTCAATTTGCCGGATATAGGATTGTCCTTTAATCCGGTGCTTATAATAGCGTGAGAAATAGAAGCTTGGAGCTTGTCGGCGGCAAAGTCTTCCTGACGCCGGTCCCGTTTGATGATTTTTAGGCTAAGCATGGTCTTATTTTTAATTTTGGTTTACTAAAAAGCAGACAAAAAAAGACAAAAATTTTTTAGGGCAAATTGTCTTTTAACACTACATCTAGTATCTGAAAACATTATAGCACACAAGATATAGGTTTGCCAAATTTTGTCTTTGGAGCCGTCCGACCAGTCCGGAGGGCACTGTTTGTTTTTGTTTTTCCGGCGCTAGGCCGAGGAAGTTCTTGTAAATATTATAGAGCTTTTTGCCGACGGTGTCCAATCGCCTTTATTGCCAGGGCGAAATTAATCTGCTATAGTGGGCAATATGGCAAGATTATTTAGAAAAAGAAAAAAAGAACGCCTGTTTGGCGATAAAAAGAAGTCTTTTGACCGGCCTGACTCAAGAAAGACCTCGGCTCGGGATTTGATTGATCCGGTTTTATATACCGGTGGCTTAGACGAGAGTAAATATCCTTTTCTGCCTTTGGAAAATGACCGCAAGCCCGAGGAGGAGGCAGAAAATCCTTTGAACAAGAGATAGTTATTTGAGCTCCAAGGTTTCTTGGCGGCGATTGATTAGGGCCTGATGCCCTAATTTTTCTTTTATTTTATCAACAAAGACCTTCATGACCTCAAGATCGCCATGGGCTAAGATGATTTGTTTGGGTTTGGCAAAGCTTCCCAGCCATTTTAATAATTCATTTTGATCGCCATGGGAGGAAAAGCCGTCAATTTTATCAATAGCCGCTTTTATATTTACTTTTTTGCCATAATAATCAAAATCAAAAGCACCATTGAGCAAGCGGTGGCCAAAAGTGCCTGGCACCTGATAGCCCATAAACAGAATTTTGTTTTTGGCGTCAGGGGCATAACGGGCTAGATGGTGCAGTATTCGGCCACCTTCCATCATGCCGGAGCCGGCAATGATGATTTTGGGGCTGGGAGCTTGATTTATCAGCTTGGATTGCTTGACGTTTTTGGCCAGTTTGAGATGAGGGAAAGAAAAAATATCCGCATCGATCCTTAGTTGGTCTTGGGCAGCTGGATTGAGGTAAGCTGTATTTTGTCGGTAGACTTTGGTGGCGCTGATAGCCATGGGGCTGTCAAGATAAACCGGAGTTTTGAAATCCAAGTGGCTTTCATAGTAGTCATTGAGGACTTTTAAAACATCTTGAGTTCTTTCTAAGGCAAAAATACTTATCAGCAGTACCCCGTTTTTTAAGGTATTTCTTTTGACTGCTTCAATTAGCTTTTGGTCGCGCTCAGCTTTGCCTTCATGCCGGCGGTCGCCATAGGTGCTTTCGCAAATTATATAGTCGGCGTCTTTGAGATAATCTATGTCTTTGACCAAAGGCATATTTTGGCCACCGATATCGCCAGAGAAAACAATAGTGCGGCTGGCAGTTTTGATTTCCACTATAGCAGCACCTAGAATATGGCCGGCATTGTAAAACTGAAAAGAAATATCCGGCGTCAGTTGCTTAGATTGATAGTAGTTTATAGGCTTGAGGTTTTGGTAGAGTTTTTTCAGGCTGGCTTCTTTATAAAGAGGGTTTAGTTTTTGCCGCTGGGCTTTTTCCGCCATGATTTTGTGAGCATCATTTAAGATTATTTTGGCCAGCTCGCTGGTAGGGGGAGTGCAATAAACCGGTCCGCGATAGCCGCGTTGATAAAGTAGCGGTAGCCGACCGCAGTGATCCAAATGAGCGTGAGTCAAAATAACAGCATCAATGTTTTGAGGGTCAAAAGGAAAATCATCCCAGTTTTTGAGGTAGTTTTCTTTGCCTCCTTGAAATAAGCCGCAGTCAACCAAGATTCTCAATCCGCCGAGATTGAGCAAGTGGCAGGAGCCGGTGACTTCTTGAACGCCGCCGTAAGATGTTAGTTTGATGTTCACTTATTTATGGTTTTAAAAAAGGGTTTTTCATGTCAAATACTATTTTGGGAGTATGCTTGTTGATTTGCTCCAGCGGTAAATTGTATTTTTTGGCGTATTGGAAATCTATAGAGCCGAATATTGCTTGGCGATAATCAAAGTTTAGCTTCTTGGCTGTTGCCTTTACTATTTTTTCCGATGGGGCTTCTATTTCCACAAAGGGCTCAAGAAAAGGCCATTCGTCTATAGTGATATCAGCTTGACCAAGGCGCCAGAGCTCGCGCTTGCTTTCTTGGTAAGCAACCTCTTGGCAGCCAATAGTGTTGATGATCTCTCGGGCTTGGTCAAAATCATTTATCTCAAGGCAGGCTTCTTTTTGATTTTCTATTTTTTTATCATCAGGCACTATTTTTACGCTTAGGGTTATTTTGTCCGCTTCTTGTCGTACTCTCACCCAGCCTCCTTTTATTTCATGACCCTTAGGGAAATGCCAGACATATCTTTTCATCAAAAATTCCGGATAAATCATTTTAGCGCCAACTTTTTTTAGACGATTTCTGATGTCATCTTTGTCTATATTGAAAAAAGCAGCTTCGTATTCTATTTGCATATTATTGTTTTATATAAAAAGTATAACATTTTTAGGTATTTTGAAAAACTACCTGTCTCACTCGGCAGAGATTGAGTAGGCAGGTAGTTTTTTATTGTGATTTTTTGTTTTATTTATTTTGCAATATGGCCGATTTTTTTCAGTATTTCTTCGCCTTTGCTAAAGCCGTGGATATAGGCGCGGTAGACTTTATCGCGGTTTTTTTCCCTTTTATTGATATTTAGTTCATTGTAAATAGGATAAACATGAGGGTATTTTTTCAGGCTGCTGATATAAGGGTAATTAAAAATACTAAACAGATGCTTAAGGCCGTAGCGGAAGCCCAGATATTTGGCTTTGAGCATGATGTCCAAAATGTCCCAGGGGATTTTGTTGACTATTCTACCAAAGGTTTTTTTGTCATTGAAGATATAGATTATTTTTTTGTCGGTATGCTTTTTTATCACATTATGTATGAAGTCGCGAGTGGGCATGATGCCGCCGTCGATATAGACATCGTCTTTGCGGCTATAGGAGTAGGGCGGGATCTTGGAAGACTGGATTATCCTTTCCAAAGTCTGGTCGCGGGCATCCAGATATTCCAACTTCAGAGTTTGCCGGTTTAAAACTCGGACAAAAAAATTAATCGGCGACTTCTTGATTTTTTCAAAATCAAGCTTGATGACATTTTTTTCCAGATTTTCAATATAGTCCAAGTCAATGATATCAGCGCTTTTGTTGCGGATAAAAACATCCCAGAGTTTTTTGCATATAAGCTTGAAAGAAAGGCTTACTATGGCGCTGGGATTTTTACAGAGGTGATCATAGTAAATATGGGGCATGATATTGATGCCTTGGGATAGGAAATAGGCGGCGCTGTGGGCGCCAAAGGAAACTGCATAGACCGAATGAACCTTGGGATAAAGATCATGTTTTTCAAAAGCAGCCAGCACCCCAGCGCCGAAAATGCCCTGGATACTGCCTCCTTTGACAATAATGATTATATCCCTGTCCATATTTATTTATTGTCCAGATATTTCTGGCCGACTGCTTGCCAGTTTATCACCGACCAAAAGTTTTGGACAAATTCTAGGCGGCGGTTTTGATATTTGAGATAATAGGCGTGTTCCCAGACGTCAATACCCATAACAGGATTATGTCCGAGCGAGTAAGGGCTGTCTTGATTGGGAGTTTTTTCAATAATCAGTTTTTTGTTTTTATCCAGAGATAGCCAGGCCCAGCCAGCGCCAAAGACAGTCATGGCAACTTGTTCAAATTGTTCCTTAAAGGCTTCAAAGGAGCCAAAAGTAGAGTTTATAGCCATCAGTAGTTCCCCGCTGGGCAGCTGGTTTTTGTCAGCTGGTCCCATAATTTGCCAGAAGATATTATGGTGGACATGACCGCCGCCGTGATTTTTGACGGCCAGCTTGATATCTTCGGGCAGCTTGTCTAGGTCTTGCAAAATATCTTCGGCGTTTTCGTAGTTTAGTTCCGGATGTTGGGATAGGGCTTTGTTGAAGTTGTTAGTATAGGCAACATGGTGCTTGTCGTGATGGACACGCATGGTTGCTTCATCAATATAGGGTTCAAGGGCATCATAGGCATAAGGCAGATCCGGGGTTTGAAATTCTTTCATATATTTTATTGGTTAATTGTTAGTTATATGGCTTATAGCGTATAAGCCAGTAAGCCAGCTATTATTTATAAAATTTAATTTATTTAATGTCCGGCCATTAGCTACAAGCCATAGGCCACTAGCCTTTTTATTTTAACCGAAATATTTTTCGCTATAAAATCTGATTAGCTGCTCTACTTCCGGCAAAACCGAAGGGTTGCCAATACCCACTTTAGTTTTTTTCTGCACTTCTTCCAGGGTGCGGGCGCCTTCTAAGACTGCTTCTTCTATATCATGATCAGTGACTCTAGCCACTTTGTCTATGATTCTTTTTGATTCTTCAATAATTCTATGTTTTTGTCCGGATTTGTGAAAATAATTATTGATAGCACTGCGCAGAGCTTTATCACCCAGCACTGAACAGTGGATTTTTCTCACCGGCAGACCGCCGAGGCGCTCGGTTATGTCTTGGGCTTTGATTTTTAAAGCATCGTCTATGGGCAGACCGCCTTTTTCGCTGACCATGACCGAAAGCATGGAAGTGGCTGAAATAGCTGAACCGCAGCCAAAAGTTTGCCATTTCATTTTTTTTATTTTGTCGGTTTTTTTGTCCACTTTTATCCAGACCTTCATCATATCGCCGCAGGCCGGTGAGCCGATCATGCCCAGGCCATCATAGTTTTTGACATCTTCAGCTTTTAGTACCAGATTGCGGGGATGAAAAAAATGATCTTTGATAATAGGGCTATAGACCCAGGGATCGCTGCTGTCTTTAGGGACAATGTCAATTGTCGCTGCCAGCGGTTTTTTGTTTTTTATCTTAGCCATATATATAAATAGAGTCAATTTTAAAATTAAACTTTGATGATTTTTCTTTCCGCTTTGGCAATTGATTCTTTGACTTTTTTGAGGTTCACTTTGACTGGTGAAACTTGGCGCAATTTTTTGACAATCACAGGCAAATGCTTCATCAGATATTTCAAATCTTCTTTGCGGGTGTATTTACCCAGAGTCAGCCGGAGCGAGCCGTGGGCCATTTCATAAGGACAGCCCAGAGCGCGGATAACATGCGAGGGTTCCAGAGAATTGGAAGTACAGGCTGAGCCAGTGGAAGCCTGGATGCCGATTTCATCCAGATAAAGGAGCAGAGCTTCGCCTTCTATATCCATAATGGAAATATTGACATTGTTGGGCAGACGTTTTTCAGGGTGGCCGTTGAGAATAGTTTTGTCGATTTTTTGGCTTATTTCTTTTATCAGCCAGTCTCTCAAGCCGGCCAGTCTTTTGGCTTCTTTGTTTTTTTCTTTATCAGCCAGCTCTAACGCTTTGGCCAGGCCGACTATGGCTGGCACATTTTCTGTGCCGCTGCGCCTATTATTTTCCTGGCCACCACCGTCAATTAAGGGAGTGATAAGAGTGCCTTTTTTTATATATAGTAATCCTATGCCTTTGGGGCCGTAGATTTTGCCGCCGTTTATAGTGAGCATGTCCACATGCAATTTTTGGACATCTATAGGCAAGAGTCCGGCAGCCTGGCAAGCGTCGCTGTGAAAATATATTTTTGACAAGTCCTGTTTTTCCCTTTGTTTATTTAGCTTGGCTAAATAAGCGCCAATTTCCGCTATTGGCTCTATGGTGCCGATTTCATTGTTGGCCATGATGATGCTTAGCAGGGCAGTATTATCTTGGATAGCAGCTTGGATGTCTTTGAGATTTATCAGGCCGTATTGATCAACCGGCAAAAAAGACAGCTCATGGCCTAAGCTATTGAGGCGAGAACAGGCATTTAGGACAGCGGGATGCTCTATCATTGAAGTGATGATATGGATTTTTTCTTTTTTGGCCAGTACAGAGCCTTTGATCGCCAGATTTATACTCTCAGTGCCGCCGCCAGTGAAAACTATTTCTTCCGGCTGGCAGTTGATAATTTTGGCAATAGCGTGGCGGGAGTTGGCAATAGCTTGTTGGCTTTTTAGACCCAAACGATAAAGACTGGACGGATTGCCATAGTATTTATCCCAATAAGGCGCCATGGCGGCCACTACCCGCTTGTCGGCTGGAGTAGTGGAGGCATAGTCAAGATAGATGTTTTTAGCCATTATTTGACTTTAGGGTAAATTTGCTTATTGTCGTCGTCGTAGATAATAATGGCGTCCACTGGACAGCTTTTGGCAGCCTGGAGAATTGTTTCTTCGTCATCGCCCTTGGGATTTTTAATTATAGCAATACCCTCGTCGTCCAGTTCAAAGGTATTAGGGGCAACAGCGATGCAGGTAGCTACGCTGGTGCAAAGCTCTCTATCTACTTTGATTTTCATTTTTTCTTGGTTAATTATTTAAGTTAATGTTTTTATTATAACATAAGAGATAATTGATAAAAAGTAAATAATGATTTTGATTTTTAGTTGACAAAAGCCATTTTTTATGCTAATATATAAATATATTAGTTGAAATTGGCTATTTCCCGCTTAGCGGGAACGGCCATTTTTTATTTTCTGCCCCGAAAAATTAAGATAAATAATAAAGATCATAAAATTATGCCTTTAGAAAATAAAACCGAGTCTTTCAAGCTAGTGATTAGGCCTGGAGATAGGAAACTGCAAAGCGGTGACTACTGGGCCATACTTAGCTTATGCGCTATCGGTGCTTTTGTTTTGCTGATGTTGATAGGCTCTTCCATTTAATAATTAACGATAAATTTATGACAAAGAAAAAATCTTTCCGTTTGGCAGGCTTCTATTGCGACCCCAAAACCGCTAGTTATGAAAATTGGTCTATTTTAGCACTGTTTTTAGCTGCCCAGCTACTGTTGATGTTTTAAAAATAATTAAAATAAAAACAAATATGCCAACAAAAATTTTGGTGCTGATGATTTTCAGCTGGGCGCCTTATGCCCTGTATTGCTAGCTTGGCTTGGTCAGCCAAGTCGGTCGAGGTCATTGACACTGGAAAATAATAAAATAAAAATAAAATTATGGGATTTTGGCAAAAAGTTTTGGGAAGAAATTCTCAAGACCGGCAAATCATAAAAGAGCCGGAACATGAGCTAATGAAAAAAGCGCCAGACGAACTAATGATAAGGGAGGAAAAAAATCATAATATAGAAAAAGATCAAACATTAAATAACAAGGGCTCTCCTTGAATTAAAATAAAACCCAGCCCGCCTCGCCCTGCAAATGCAGCGGCGGGCGGGCTGGGTTTTTTGTTTTTTAAATGT
>JAQUKX010000013.1 GCA_028718865.1 Patescibacteria group bacterium
TTGAATTTGAATAAAATTACCAGAGTAAAGAAAAAAGGCAAGTCATCTTTGATTTTACTCGTAAATAATCGACCTTATTATCTTACTTCAATAGAAAAAAGAAACAGAGTTTTTGATCTTTTACAAATTTACCTAAAAGAACAAAATCTGTTATAATATAAGTCTATGAGCGATCAAACAAATCTAGAAATCCCAAAGAAAGCTTTAGTTGAAGCCGGTAAACAGGAAAGTCGCGTTTTAGAAACAGGGGCAGTAGAGCAGAAAGCGGAAAAATCTTCGCAGGAGAGCTCTTCGGCAGAAGAAAAAAGCTCCAAGGAAATACTAAGCAGTATAAAAAGCTTACCAGCTAGCGATACTACTGCTAGTCAATCGGACATCAGTCTAAAAAAAGTGGAAGAGATTCTAGCTCAGGGCATGGAAAATGTTTTTTTATCCATGGATGCTCGTACTCAAGAAGTTTTTAAAATCAAGGGGGAAGAAACTGCCAAAAAAATAAATACTGCCTTGCAAAAAGCCAAAATCAAATTCAGCGAAATAGTCAGCTTAATAAGCAATTGGCTAAAAATTATCCCTCAAGTCAATCGCTATTATCTGGAGCAAGAAGCCAAGATAAAAGCTGACGCCATTATGAGATTTTATAATAAAAAATGACCATTACTATTGAGATAATTTATCTGGCTTTAGGAGGAGTGCTTCTGCTTTTATTGTTTATTTTTATTTTTTTCTGGCTACTTAACAAAAAAAGAAGCACTAGCAACAAAGATTTGGAGCTGGAGATAATCAAAATAAAAATACCCAAGTACAGTAAAAAAGATAAAGAAGAATCCAGCCGCGAGTATGTCCAAAACAGCCTTGGTCAGATAGAAAACTTTTTTGCTGCTTTAAGCGGTCTGAAAGTGGAATCCAAATTTTTGGGTCAACGGACGGATATTTTTTCCATGGAAATAGTTTCTTTGGATGGACAAATCAGTTTTTATGCGGCTGTGCCACCACGTTTTCGTTCGTTTTTTATCCAGCAGTTGCAGGCGGTTTATCCCAAAATATATTTTGAAGATATCAGCGACTATAATATTTTTTCACCCCAGGGGCATATTAGCGGCGGCTTGTTGAGATTTGCCCGCGATTTTAGCTTGCCGATACGCACTTACAAGTCTTTTGAAAGCGATCCTCTAGAGAGTATTAGCAATTCTTTGAGCAAATTAGCTCCAGGGGAGTCGGCGGCTGTTCAGTATGTTTTTCGTTCAGCGCACAAGAGCTGGCATAATCAGGGGCTCAAAATAGTGCGCAAAATGTATGAGGGTATGTCCTTCAATCAAGCTTTAAGCCAAGTCGGTTCAGGCGGATCTTCTTCCAAGCTTACAAAAACTTTTAAGTTTATTTTCAGCTTTTTCCAGACCAAAAAAAGCGATGTCGAGGAGGAAAAAGAAAAAATAAAAGAAAAAAGGCAGCTATCAGCCATGGAGCAGGAATTAGCCAAGAGTCTGGAGCAAAAAACCTCCAAATCAGGCTTGGATGTCAATATTCGGGTAATTACTTCGGCGCCAGATAAAAACCGCTCTTTTGCTATGCTTAAGGACATTTTAAATAGCTACAATCAGTACAATATTTATGAATTTGGCAATGCTTTCCAGGCGCTTATTCCCAAAAATCCCAACACTCCCATAAACAATTTTATCTATCGCCATTATGTACCGCAAAATCGCTTGCTCTTAAACTCAGAAGAAATTACCAGCGTATTGCATTTACCGCTGCCGACCACGGAAACCCCCAACATAGACTGGCTGGAAGCAGTCCGCGTAGCGCCGCCAGCCAATTTACCCAAAGAAGGAGTGGTTTTGGGCGTCAACCGTTATCGCGGCAAAGAAACTTTGGTCAGAATAAAAAAAGAAGATCGCCGCCGCCACATGTATGAAATCGGCCAGACCGGCGTGGGCAAGTCAACTTTACTGGAAAGCCTTATCAAGCAGGACATAGAAGAAGGACGGGGGGTCTGCTTGGTTGATCCGCATGGCGATTTGGCCGAGACCGTCTTGTCTCATGTACCCAAAGAAAGAGCGGAGGATGTTATTTATTTTAATCCAGCTGATGTAGAAAGACCCTTGGCTATCAACATGCTGGAATTTGAAACCAGCGAACAAAAGACTTTCGTTATAAACGAAATGATTAGTATTTTTGATAAACTCTATGACCTCAAAGCCACTGGTGGACCAATGTTTGAGCAGTACATGAGAAATGCCATGCTACTGGTGATGGATGACCCTCTTTCCGGAGCCACTCTGATGGAAATACCACGCGTTTTGTCCGATCAGCAATACAGAAACATGAAGCTCAGCCGGGTAAAAAGTCATTTGGTCAAAGATTTCTGGGAAAAAGAAGCGCAAAAAGCCGGTGGCGAAGCAGCTCTGACCAATATGGTACCTTATATCACCAGTAAGCTCACGCCTTTTTTGAGCAACGATATTATTCGACCAATTATTGCCCAGCAAAAAAGCGCTTTTAATTTCCGCCAAGTAATGGATGAGAAAAAAATAGTTATTATCAATTTGTCCAAAGGCCGCATCGGCGAGACAAATAGTAGTCTTTTGGGCATGATAATTATCGGCAAAATCCTTTATGCTGCTTTGAGTCGAGTGGATCTAGCTGAAGATCAGCGCCATGATTTCTATCTTTATATAGACGAATTTCAAAACTATACCACTGATAGCATAGCCATTATCCTCTCTGAAGCCAGAAAATATCGGCTCAATTTGATTTTGGCTCATCAGTTTATCGCCCAGTTGGTAAAAAATAACGACACTCGAGTCAGAGATGCTATTTTTGGCAATGTCGGCACGATTATTTCTTATCGCATTGGTGTTGATGATGCGGAAATTATCGCTAAACACATGGCTCCAACTGTGAGCGAATATGATTTGGTCAATATGCCCAAGTACACTTGCTATGTAAAACTGCTTATTGACAATCAAAACCCGCCAGCCTTTAATTTTGAGCCAACAATGGCGCCTAAAGGCAATTATGAGTTGGCTCAGGCAATAAAAGAGCTTTCTCGGCTCAAATACGGTCGACAGCGTGATCTGGTAGAAAAAGAAATAATTTCTCGCGTGTCTTTGTAGCTCAAGTTAGCCAATTTTTTTCAATTGCCAAGCGCCTTTTTTTGTGTTAAATTTATAGGGCAAAAAGCATAAAAATAAAAACAAGCCGACTGATTTCAGCCGGCGGACAAAAACAAAAAATAAAATGTCCAAAGCGAAAAAAATCAAAGATTTGGAATCATTGATATACAATCTAGAATTGGAGCTCAAAAAAACCAAGCAGGTTTTAGCTGAGCTTGACGGACGTAGCTCTTCCCAAGCAGTTGATTATAGCCTCAAAGCTAATCAGCTGGGCAGCGAATCAAGCAGTGATACTGGCCAAGTGGTAGAGGGTGTTTTCAACGGCCAGATTATGATAGGGCCTGACGGCAAAAAATATTCCGTACCGGCCAACTACGCTTCCAAATCAAAGCTGCTTGAAGGCGATATATTGAAATTGACTATTGCCCGAGACGGATCTTTTATCTTCAAGCAAATAGCGCCGATAGAAAGAATACGCCTAGTGGGCCGCCTGCTCAAAGACAAAGAAACAAATTCGTTTGTGGTTTTGGCCGGGGACAAAATTTACCGTGTTTTGACAGCTAGCATTACTTATTTCAAAGGAGAAGAAGGAGATGAAGCGGTGATATTGGTACCCAAAGACAGCGATAGCCAATGGGCGGCGGTGGAAAATATTATTAGAAACAAAAATGAATCAAACAGCGGCGATCTCGATCTTAATTTCTAAAAACTATGTCAGAGGTTATCTACAGAAAATATCGTCCCAAGACCTTTTTTGAAGTAGTCGGCCAAAAGCCCATAAAGATTACTTTACAAAATGAGATAAGCAGTGGGCATATTGCCCACGCTTATTTATTTGTCGGTCCTCGCGGAACAGGCAAGACCACTCTAGCTAGGCTTTTTGCCCGTTCTTTGAATTGCCTTAAGAGGGAAGCGGGTCAATCTGAACCCTGTAACAAATGCCAAAACTGCCAAAATTTTTTGGCCGGCCAGTCTTTGGATATTATTGAGATAGACGCTGCGTCTCATACCGGCGTAGACAATGTCCGAGAAAATATTATTGCCAATTCGCAAGTGCCGCCTTTCTATAGTCAGGGCTACAAGGTTTTTATTATCGACGAAGTACACATGTTGTCTAAGTCGGCTTTTAACGCCCTGCTCAAAACCTTGGAAGAACCGCCAAAAAAAGTTATTTTTATTTTAGCTACCACCGAAATACACAAAGTTCCCGAAACTATTATTTCCCGCTGCCAAAGGTTTGATTTCAAAAAAATACCAGTCAAAGACATTATCAAGCGTCTGGGAGAAATCAGCGAGTGGGAGAAAATAAGGGTGCCGGAGGAAATATTGGTAGAAATTGCTCGTCGCAGTGAAGGCTGCCTGCGCGACGCTGAATCTCTTTTTGGCCAGATAGTATCCTTGAGTCATGGCAAAATAACCGAGGATTTAGCATCTCTTGTTTTGCCGCGCAGCAATTGGCAAGAAGTTGATTCACTAGTGGAGTCTTTGCGTCTGCGCAATCTTTCTACAGCTCTCAATCAGATAAATAAGCTGGTGGATGAAGGCATGGATTTCGGGGTTTTTCTGGCTGACTTGATAGAATATTTACGCCAAATCATGCTTTATCAGATTATCGGACCAAGTTTTAATTTGGAGTTTGACGAAAATTTCAGCCGCGCCATAAAAGAACATGCTAGAGATTTTCCTTTGGATCAGCTGAATCGTTTGCTCAATATTATTTTGAAAAAAAGTGCCAGTAAAGACACATTGATAGAACAACTGCCTTTGGAGCTGGCTTGCGTAGAATTTTTGCTGGACAAAACCGAGTTAGAGGAAGAAAAATCAACTCCGTCTTCAGCTGCAGTCAAAGCTGATCAACCTGTTTCTGGAGATAAAATAAAAATTTTAAACACAAAATGGCAGGAAATAGTTGAAGCAACCAAGCCGCTCAATCATTCTATTTCCGCTATTCTCAAAACCAGCCACCCTTTGACAATTGCTCCTGATTCGCTTACTATAGGCGTGGAATACGGTTTTCATTTAGAGCAATTGGACAAGCCAAATATCAAAAACCATTTAGCTGGAGTTTTGGCCGATATTCTAGGAGCCAAAATTAGCGTGGCTTTTGCCATAGACAAAAATTTCAAGGAAAACCACCAAAAATTCAAAGGAAAAAATGAAGAAGGAGTAGGGGAGTTGATTGACACTTTTGGAGGAGAGGTTTTATAATATTCTAGCAAATTTATTATTCGTTCGGGGGTCGTCTAATGGTAGGACATCAGGTTCTGGTCCTGAGAATTGGGGTTCGAGTCCCTACCCCCGAGCCATGAACCGTCATGGTTCATGGCGAGCCAGAAAAAGAGATGAAGCTAAAACTTCACTTTTTTATTTGTTGAAATATTTTAGTATAAATATTGCCATTTTTTTAAATAAATGTTATATTTTAATGGAGTTTAAGTTTTTTAAAGCTTTTTAATAATTAACAAAAGGAGATAAAATTATGTTTGCAGAATCATTAAAAGAGAGCTTTTTGATGTCTCTGTCCAGTCTCTGGGAAAAAACTTTGAGTTTTGTACCGGAGCTTATCGGAGCCATTATCGTCCTTATTCTCGGTTTAATTATTGCTTCTGGACTGGGTAAGTTGTCCAGAAAATTGGTGAGCATGGCCAAGGTTGATAATCTGCTGGAAAAAACTGGTCTAACCAGAGAGTTGGGAGGCCTGGGAATTAATCTGGTCTTTTCCGGATTAATAGGCTTTATTGTCAAGTGGTTTTTTATCATTGCCACTATCATTGCTGTCGTGGATATTCTCAATATTTCTGAACTGTCGTCTTTCTTACGCAGTTTGATACTCTACATTCCTAATGTCATTGTAGCTACTATCATCCTGATTATTGGTTTGGCGCTGGGCAAATTGGCTAAAAACGCTGTTTTGGGCGCTATGCAAAAAGCCAAAATGACCGAGACAGTTGCTTTCAAAGTAGCAATGGTGGCTAAAATGGCTATAGTTATCTTTTCTTTAATGGCTGCTTTAGTTCAGCTGGGAATTGCTGCTGATCTTATCCGTGTTTTGTTTAGCGGTTTAGTATTTATGCTAGCCCTGGCCGGTGGCTTGGCTTTTGGTCTAGGAGGCAAAGAGCATGCCGCAAAATTCCTTTCTTCTATCAAGAAAAAAGATTAGCTTTAATTTTTTCCGCCCGATCCAGCTGTCTGTATAGTTGGGTCGGGTTTTTTATTTTTAGCAATCGCTTATTTATTTGCTTTATGTTATAATTATATCCACGAAATAAAAAATAAATAAAAACATATGCCTGCCAAAAAAACAAAAAAATCTTTTGACCAAGCTAAGGCTACGCCTTTGATGCTTATAGCTCTTATTTTTTTGAGCGCCATTGCTATTTTGGTTATTTTACAAAACTCTGATGCAATGAAAAATGATAAGTATCCATCTTATAAAATAAGCCGCCAAAGCCTAGCTGGAGATACTTTTAAAAAATTCCAGTCAGAAGATCAGTTTAAAAAATATTTGGAAAACGTCAGCCAGACAGGTTATTACGGCTTTGGCGGTGCCAGAGACATGATGGTCAAAGAAGCTTTTGCCAATGAAACTGCTCCTATGCCTGTGGCAGATAGTGCTGCCGGTAGCGCGTCGCCGGAAAGATACTCCCAGACTAATGTCCAAGTAGCAGGCATTGATGAGCCAGATATTGTCAAAACTGACGGCCAGAGTATTTATTTTTCCCGCGATAATTTTTATTATGGCATTCCAGAGATAATGCCCATGTTTTCCGAAGATTTGCCGGTTTCTGACATCGGCGATTCAAATTTTGCCAGTCCTAGAATAATGCCTCCTTTATACCAGTCAAAAACAGCGGTGATTGATGCTTGGCCGCCGGCAGATTTGTCAAAATTGAGCGATATAGATAAAGGGGGTCAGCTTTTGCTTTATGAAAATACTCTGGTTGTTTTTGGCAATGATAAACAGGTTTATGGCTATGATGTGTCCAAGCCAGAGAACCCAATAAAAGTTTGGGATTTTAAAATTGAAGAAAAAAGTTATCTGGTTTCCGCCCGTCTTTACTCAGGCAAGATTTATATGCTGACTTCTACTTACAGTGATTTCAATCGGCCTTGTCCTTTTTATCCTTTAAGCAAAGGCGAGGATAAGCTGGAAGTACGCTGTACGGACATTTATTATCCGACTGCTCCGGTGGCGACCGACTCTATTTATACTGCTATAGTTTTTGACCCCAAAACCGGCCAAACCGGCCCGGCAGTTTCTTTTTTGGGATCGAGCTACAGCTCGGTGCTCTACATGTCTCAAGATAATATTTACCTAGCTTACCAGGGGCAAAAGCCTTATTTTGACTTGATGTATGATTTCTTGTTTTCCGCGGCCAGAGATGTTTTGCCCAGAGATGTTTTGGACAGGATAGTCCGACTTAATTCTTATGACCTAAGCTATCGAGCTAAAGAAGCTGAATTGGAAGACATACTTTATAGATGGCAAAATTCCCTTGATCGCGATCAACTGCTGCAATTGGAAAATGAAATGCAAAATCGCTTGCGCCGCTATTATCAAGAAAAGAAGAGGGAGCTTGGCTATACCGGTATCGCCAAAATTTCTTTGGCCAAGATGGATATTGTCGCTAGCGGCAAAGTACCAGGTCGCCTGCTCAATCAATTTTCCTTAGATGAGTATCAAGGTAATTTGCGTCTGGCCACCACTATAGACAGCCAATTTTTCGCTTTTGGATTTTTTGACAGTGATAGCGCCAATGACGTTTATGTGCTTGATCCCAATTTGCGCCTCAAAGGAAAAATAGAAGATTTGGGCTTGACCGAAAGAATTTACTCAGCCAGATTCATCGGCGATAGGGGATACTTAGTGACTTTTCGGCAAATTGATCCTTTTTATATTTTGGATTTATCCGACCCTAGTCGTCCCCAGATGACCGGTGAGTTGAAAATTCCTGGCTACTCGTCCTATTTGCATCCTTTGGATAAAGACTATGTTTTGGGCATAGGCATGCAGGATTTCCGGCTTAAGATTTCTTATTTTGATGTTTCTGATGCCAACAATCCCCGCGAAATAGATAACTATATCATCAATGATTACGGTTCAGAAGTTTTGCACAATCATCACGCCTTTTTACTAGATCCCAAGCATGAGATATTCTTCTTACCCGGATATCAAGGCGGTTATATTTTCAGCTATCAAGACCGATCTTTTACTTTGAAGAAAGCCATTAGTTTGTCCGGAGTAAAAAGAGCAATTTACCTGGAAGATTTCCTATACGTGATAGGCGATGAAGTGATTGTTGTCTTAGACCAAAACTCTTGGGAAGAAATCAAGCGCCTCGCGCTGGAATAATATTATGGCCTCAGACTTTTATCAACGCAAAAGCCGAGAGCAAAAAGAATACTATAATAACACAGCCCAAAGTTACGACCGGTGGCATGTGGAAACTCCTAGCGCCAAAATAGTGGACGCTTGGAATTTTAGCAATCTGAAAAAATTTTTAGGCAACAAAAAAGTTGAACGATCCTTGGAATTGGGCTCAGGCACTGGCCGGCTGGCCAATAATCTTTTATCTTTGAGCCACGAAGCCCATGGTGTTGATCAATCTGAAGAAGTATTAAAAATTGCCCGTCGTAAATACCCGGCTCTTAAATTGACTTGCGCCGAGGTGGTCAATTTGCCTTATCCGGATAATTTTTTTGATCTAGTAGTGATAAATGGCTCTCTTCATCATTTTTTTGCCGTAGAAAAAACTCTGGCTGAAGCCGGGCGTGTGCTAAAGAGCGGGGGAAAGTTGGCAATTTTGGGTGAGCCTAGTTATTGGTTTTTCCGCCCTTATAACCCGTTTTTTTATTTTTGGGTTATAAATAGACTTTGGGCAAAATTAGCGAGCTTTTTCAAGAAAAAAAAACAAGAATCTGAAGAAATTGAACCGGAAGCAGAGAGTTATAGCCCTCTTAAATTAAAAAAACAAATTAAAAAAGCTGATTTCCAGCTCCGGCATTTTTATACTTATGATTATTTCAAGCGTAGCGAATCGGGTTTTTGGCTAAGGCTTTATCCCGCTTACCTTAAGCTGGAAAATAGGCTATTGGCTAAAATATTTCCTTATTTTGGCCAAGCTATCCAGGTTTTTGCCAGCAAAAAATAAGTTGATTTGAAGTCTTGTCAAATCGTCAAAATATGCTAAAATATGGCCATTGTCATTGCTAAACTTTTTTATGAACAAATACAACAAATTCTCTTCTTCCGGTCAATTGACCAGTAGCAAAATTCGCTTGGCTTTTGCCGCAATAATGCTTTTGAGTATTTTTTGTTTCTTGATAGTCTGGCCCAAAGCGCCGGGCTGGTTTGGTAGCTTCAATTTTCATTTAGGACTTGATCTGCAAGGCGGTAGTCATTTGGTCTATCAAGCTGATGTTTCCGGTATGACTGGTGATATTGATAGCAAAGACAGCGTTGAGGCTCTGCGGGACGTGATTGAAAGGCGGGTCAATGCTTATGGCGTATCTGAGCCAGTGGTACAGACTAACTACAGTGGCGATAATTACCGTATTATTGTGGAGCTGGCCGGCGTAATGGATATTGATGAAGCTATTGCTATTATTGACCGGACGCCAATGCTGGAATTTAAGACGCAAGCACCGCTTGATCCGAGCTTTGATTATGAAGATCAGGTCAAGAACCGAGCTGAAGAAATTTTGGCCAAAGCTTTGGCGGGCGAAGATTTTTCCTCTTTAGCCAGAGATTATAGCGAAGACCAGAGCTCGGCTTTGGGAGGCGGAGATCTAGGCTGGGTTGCTAAAGGTATTTTTGTACCGGAATTTGATAGAGCTATTTTTGATGAGCTCAAAATCGGTGAAATTTCTCCCAACCTAGTAGAATCCCAATTTGGTTATCATATTATAAAAAAGAAAGACGAGAGATTAAATGATCTTGGTGAAAGAGAAGTAAATGCTTCTCATGTTCTTATAGCCAAAACTGACGCTGATCTCAATTATTCTTGGCAAGACACAGCTCTGACCGGTCGTCATATCCAAAAAGCTCAACTGAACTTTGACGAAAGAACCCAAGAGCCCTTGGTACTGCTTTCTTTTGACAATGAAGGCAAGGATATTTTCGCTGAATTAACCGCTGCCAATATCGGTCGACCCATAGGTATTTTTTTGGACGGAGAATTGCGCTCCAGTCCTATAGTCCAAGAAGCGATTCGTGATGGCCAAGCGCAAATATCCGGCCGCTTTACAATAAGTGAAGCCAAAAGCTTGGTAAAAGATCTCAATCTCGGTGCTTTGCCTGTACCGATTAACTTGATCAGCCAGCAGACAGTTGGCGCTACTTTGGGCAACGAATCAGTAGCCAAAAGCTTAACCGCCGGTATAATTGGCTTTATGGCCGCTGCCTTGTTCATGCTTGTATTTTATCGTTTACCAGGCCTTATTTCGGTTTTTGCTCTATTTGTCTACACTCTAATAGTTTTGGCCATATTTAAAATGGTGCCGGTAACTATGACTTTGGCCGGTGTGGCCGGATTTATTTTGTCAGTAGGCATGGCCGTGGACGCCAATATTCTTATTTTTGAAAGAAGCAAAGAAGAATTAAAAGAAGGCCGCAGTCTAAGGACAGCAATTGAAAACGGTTTTAACCGCGCTTGGCCTTCTATACGCGATTCCAATATTTCTTCTATTATCACCTGTTTGATTCTGGCTTGGTTTGGTACTTCTATTATCAAAGGTTTTGCCATTACTTTGGCTATCGGTATTATGGTTTCCATGTTTTCGGCAATCACTGTTAGCCGCACGTTTTTACGGATAATAGTCAGCCACCATTTGGAAGGAAAAATGAGTCTATTTGGGGTAAAAATGAAATAATATGTATCAGTTTATAGAGAAAAAAAAGTTTTGGTATTCTTTTTCCGCCGGTCTATGCTTCTTGTCCGTTCTGGCTCTAGTAGTCTGGGGATTAAAACTGGGGATTGATTTTACCGGCGGCAGCTTGCTGGAAGTTTCTTATTCAAAGGAACGCCCTTCAATACAACTAGTACAGGAGTCTCTAGCAGAGTTGGGATTGGAGAGTTTGCTCATCCAGCCCAGCGGAGACAGAGAATACATTTTGCGTTTTGAAGATGTAGATGATGCTAGTCATCAGGAAGTTTTAGAAAAATTAAATACCTTGGCTCAAGTTGTTGATCCAGAAAATAAATTCAGCGAGCTTCGTTTTGAGGCTATCGGTCCTATCATCGGCAAAGAGCTAAAAAGCAAATCCCTGCAATCGATAATTTTGGTTTTGATTTTTATCGTTGCTTATATTGCTTATGCTTTCCGTAAAGTTTCCAAGCCGGTATCGGCCTGGAAATACGGACTGACAGCAATCATTGCTTTGGTCCATGATATTTTGATTATCACGGGAATTTTTGCTGCTTTGGGATATTTTTTGGGCATAGAGATTAATACTCTATTTGTCACGGCTCTTTTGACTATTATGGGCTTTTCTGTCCACGATACCATAGTTACTTTTGACCGTACTCGAGAAAACCTTTTTAAAAATCAAGACAAAGATTTTTCCGAAATAGTCAACATAAGCATCCATCAGACCTTGTTGCGCTCTATCAATACATCGGTGAGCACCCTTTTAGTACTCTTAGCCATATACTTTTTAGGGGGAGAAAGCATTAAAAATTTCATTTTGGCCTTGATTTTGGGTATAGTAGTCGGTACTTACTCTTCAATTTTTCTAGCATCACCAATGCTTACTAGCTGGCATAAAAAAAGTTGATTTTCTTTATAAAATAAAGCCTTTTAACAAGCCCCGAAAAAAATTAGTTTTGGGGCTTGACTATTTTTTTAAAATATGTTATTTTATCAAATGTTTATATATTAGGCTCAATTTTATTTAAGTTGTAAAGGAAAATATATGGATTCAATTTTGGACCAGGTAATCACTTCTAAACACCAGGAAAAACTGGCTGATTTTGATCCGCATCAAACTTTGCATAATATTTTGCAAGCTTTATCGGAAAGAGAGCAGGAAATCATCAAACTGCGCCATGGTTTAGCTGAATATGAAAAGAAGACTTTGGAAGAAATCGGCCGCAAATATAATGTAACCAGAGAAAGAATCAGACAAATAGAAAACACTTCGCTTAAAAAGATAGATAAAAGCTTCAACCAGACTCTGCTCAAAGAAATAGAAGATATAGCCAATGCTACTTTGAGCGAGCATGGCGGCATGATGGCTGAAGAATTTTTGATAAGCGAATTACTCTCTGGATCAGGTGAAAACCCAAAAAATCGCAGCGCCATTTTCTTTATTCTTGACCAGTTGCTTAAAAACCGCTTTTATTTTATCCGAGAGAGCAGAGATTACCGTAATTTCTGGAAAACCCCGGAAGCTTCAATTGATATTTTCCATTTTACCATTAATAATCTAGCCGAACTTTTGGAAAAAGAAGGTGAACCTCTGCCTTTGGAGGAGGTACTTAAACGAGTTTCTCAAGCTGAATTTTATACCAGCAAAGATGAGTTGACCGAAAAAGTAGTGGTTAATTTCATCAATATCACCAAAAAGATAAAATCCAACCCTTACCAGGAATGGGGATTAGCTCACTGGCCAAATGTCAGCCCCAAGCGCATGAACGACAAGATTTACCTGGTACTTAAAAAAGCCGGCAAGCCCATGCATTTTACCGAAATTGCCGAAGTGATAAATAAAATGGGCTTTGATCACCGCCGCGCTTATCCAGCCACTATCCATAACGAACTTATCTTGGACGACAAGTATGTGCTAGTCGGCCGCGGCATCTATGCCCTGAAAGAATGGGGTTATAAGCCAGGTGTGGTAAGTGAAGTAATCAGCGAAATATTGAAAAACGCTGACAGGCCGATGAGTAAAAAGGAAATAGTAGCTGAGGTGCTCAAAAAAAGAATGATCAAAGAGACCACTATCGGACTAGCGCTGATGAATAAAAATCTCTTTGCCCGAGATGAAAAAGGCCGATATTTTCTTAAATCATAAATACAATTAAAACTTTAAAGAATAACTTGTTGGGGAGCAAGCGCCTCAGCAAGTTATTTTTTTAGCCCAGTGCTTTAAAAATTTGCTAAAAAATAGTATAATATAATTGAAAAATAAAATCACCCATGGATATTCTTTTTGATTTTTCTCCTATCATGAATGCTGCCTACCAAGGGCCTCTGGCTTTTGCTTGGTTTCTTTTTATCAGAGGCGCTTGGGTGATTTTTCTTATTTATATTTCTTATTTTATTTATATAGTCTGGCTACAAAATCGCCAAGGAGCTTATCAAAAAACCATCAAATTCGTACTTTTGGCCATTGATGTGCCCAAAGATACTGAACAGACTCCCAAGGCAATTGAACAGCTTTTTGCCACTATTTCCGGAGCTCACACGCCCCTGACAGCCAAAGAAATTTATTGGGAAGGCAAATATCAGCTTAGCTTTTCTTTTGAAATAGTCAGCATAGACGGCTATGTCCAGTTCCTTATCCGCACTCCCGAGCAATATCGAGATTTGGTAGAAAGCTCAATTTATTCTCAATATCCAGATGCAGAAATCACCGAGGTCAATGATTATGTCAATGAAATACCAGATAAATACCCCAATGAAACCCATAATATCTGGGGAGCGGAAGTGATTTTGGCCAGAAATTGGGTTTATCCTATTAGGACTTACCGATATTTTGAGGATATGGTCTCCGGCGAATTCAAAGACCCAATGGCGTCTCTTTTGGAAACCATGAGCAAAATCCAAATAGGCGAGCAGGTTTGGTTGCAAATAATAGTAAAACCTACTGGTTTTGACTGGATAGAAAAAAGCACAGCTGAAGCCAATAAACTAGCCGGCAAAAAAAAGCCTAAAAAGCAAGGTTTTTTCAGTAGTTTATTTAATTCAATTTTTGGTATATTTTTCCTTTCTACCGGTGAAACTTGGTTTTTCCAACAGGGAATCACCCCTGATAAATCCTCAAAAAAAGACGAAAAGATTGATCCTAGTATGATGTTACACCTTACTCCAGGGGAAAAAGCTACTATTGAAGCTATAGAAAACAAATCCAGTAAAAACGGTTTTGAATGTAAAATGCGTCTTGTTTATAGCTCCCCTTTGGAAAAATTTTCCAGCTCGCGGGTAATTTCGTCGGTTTTTGGCTCTATCAAGCAGTTCAATACCCTGGACCTCAATGCTTTCAAACCTGATCCAAAAACAAAAACCCAAATAGCTTACTTCTTTATAGAGCATCGTAAAAATAAACGGCGAGAAAGGCTGGTAAGAGCTTATCAGCGCCGCAGCGGCGTAGCAGGCCATGCCTACTATATTCTCAACAACGAGGAATTGGCTACTATTTGGCATTTCCCAAGCAAATATGTTAAAGCGCCAATGCTACAACGTACTGAAGCCAAAAAATCAGAAGCACCGGCTTCTTTACCAAAAAATATTGCCATTGATCAATCCAAGGAAGATTTGGCCAATACTTTACGCAAACAGCTTGAAAACGGCTCAGCTTATAACGTTGATGTATCAAACAAATATTTTGAAAATCGTTTTGCTAAAAATAATGAAAACCACAGCGACAATAAATACGGCCGACAAGAAGGCCAGCCGCCGGCTAATTTACCTACAGCCTAGTATATGAGCGACAACAAAGTAACAATTTTTGCCCAAACCAACTTCCGCAACTCCAATGTGAAGTTCGGTATCAAAAATGACGACCGCCGCCGCCATATGTATTTTATTGGCAAAACTGGTATGGGCAAATCTACTGTTTTGGAAAACATGATTATCCAGGATATCCAGTCCAACAAAGGAGTCTGCGTGGTTGATCCTCACGGTGATCTGGTAGAAAAAGTGATAAATTTCGTGCCGGGCTACCGCATAAATGATGTTATTTATTTCAATCCGGCTGATTTGGAATACCCAATAGGCTTCAATGTGCTGGAAAAAGTAGCTCCAGAACAAAGGCATCTGGTGGTGTCGGGACTGATAGGTGTTTTTCAAAAAATTTGGGCTGACTCTTGGGGACCAAGGCTGGAGTATGTGCTTCATCATGCCATTTCCGCTCTCTTGGAATATCCAGGCTCGACTCTTTTGGGAATCATGCGCATGCTAGTGGACAAAAATTTCCGTAAAAGAGTGGTCGATAAAGTGACTGATCCAGTTGTCAGGGCTTTTTGGGTAGACGAATATTCTAAATACCCCGATCGCTTTCAGGCAGAAGCCATTGCCCCTATTCAAAACAAAGTCGGCCGTTTTTTGTCTTCGGCCTTGATTAGAAATATTCTCGGCCAGGTGACCTCGTCTTTTTCCATGCGTGAAATTATGGACAAACAAAAAATTCTCCTGCTGAATTTGTCCAAAGGCCGAGTAGGCGAGGATAACTCTGCTTTGTTGGGCGCAATGATGATTACCAAGATTCAGTTGGCCGCTATGAGCCGAGTAGATACTTTGGAAGACGAAAGAAAAGATTTTTATCTCTATGTAGACGAATTTCAAAACTTTGCTACTGAATCTTTTGCTAATATTTTGTCAGAAGCGAGAAAATACCGGCTAAATTTGATTATTGCCCACCAATATATAGAACAAATAGATGAAAAAATAAGAGCAGCGGTTTTTGGCAATGTCGGCACTTTGGTAGTTTTTAGGATAGGCGCGGCTGATGCTGAGTTTTTGGAAAAAGAATTTTTCCCTATTTTTACACCTGAAGATTTAGTCAATATCTCCAAATTTGATATTTACATCAAACTAATGATAGACGGGGTTACTTCTGAAGCTTTCTCTGCCCACACCTTGCCGCCTATGAAGATCTCCTCTGATAGCATGCTTACCAAAGATAAAATTATCAAAGTTACTCGGGAAAGGTATGCTAAGCCTCGGTCGGTCATTGAAGACAAAATACTGCGTTGGAGCGAAAACAAAGGCGACGAAATAGAAACTCAGGAACCAATCGCCCCAAAAAGAGACAATAGAAAGAAAAAAAGAAAAGCTATCTCGTCTGCCGAAGGAAAAAAAACTAGCGGCAAAGAGTATAGCTGTGATTTTTGCGGACAAAAGACCAAGCTAAGTTTTGATCCTGATCCAAATAAACCTATCTACTGTCGCAATTGTCTGGAAATGTCTCGCCGCGGCAAAATACCGCCGCCAAACAGCATCAAAATAGTCAAAGCTGATGACAGCAAAGAAGAATTCACTTCTTTGGCCGAAGCTATTGGTTCTATAAAAAAACAATTGCCTCAGCAAAGTCCAGTTATTAAAAAATCGGCACCTGAAAAGAAAAGCAGCAAAAAAATAATTAAGCCGGGTGAAATAATTAAATTTTAATCCCAAAAAATAAAACCATGCCATATTACTTGAAAATAAAAAAACTAGATATCAAAACTGGTCAATCAGATATTGCCTTACTTAATGTAGACGAAGCTATGCGCTATGGCATCAAAGCCGGCGATAAGATAAAAATCAGCTGGCAAAAAAATTCAGTGATTGCTGAAGCCAATACCAGCCACAAAAGAGTCAAGCCAGGCTGGATAGGCCTTTATCGCGATATTTGGGAAAATATGGAAATACTGCCAAATACCATTGCTGAAGTTAATTTTTTGGAAAGAGCCCAGTCGGTTCAGGCTATTAAAAAAAGGCTTTTGGGTAAAAAATTAAAATATAAAGATTTTTATCAAATCTTTTCCGATATCGCCAACGGCATCTTAACCCGTACCGAGACTACTTATTTTGTGGCTGCCAGCTTTATGCATGAATATAGCAACCAAGAACTCTGTGATATGGTCAGAGCGATGGCTGAAACTGGAGAGATGCTCAAATTTGAAGACAAAATAGTAGTAGACAAGCATTCAGTCGGTGGGCTAGCTGGCAATAGAACCACTATGGTAGCTATTCCTATTTTGGCTAGCTTGGGATTGACTATACCCAAAACTTCTTCTCGAGCCATTACTTCTCCAGCTGGAACAGCTGATACTATGGAAGTATTGGCTCCAGTTGCTTTTAACGCCAAAGAAATAAAAGCTATAGTCAAAAAAACTAATGCCTGCTTAGTTTGGGGCGGAGGAGTTAACCTAGCTCCAGCTGATGACAAGATACTGCAAGTTTCTTATCCTTTGTCTTTGGAGCCTTATGACAAAATGTTGGTTTCTATTATGGCCAAAAAAGTAGCTACTGGTGTTACTCATTTAGTTATTGATATGCCAGTAGGCTCAACTACCAAAATTCCCAACATGAAAATTGCCAAAGAATTGGAAAAAAAATTCCAGTTTATTGCCAAAAAATTTAATATAAAAGTAAAAGTAGCTATTATTCAAGCTGAAGACCCTATTGGTATGGGCGTAGGGCCATCTCTAGAAGCTCGCGATGTTTTAAGAGTTTTACAACAAAAAGACAACTATCCAGCTGATTTGGCCAATAAATCTATTCATCTGGCCGGACAGCTTCTGGAACTCTCTGGCAAAGCCAAAAAAGGGCAGGGGGCAAAAATCGCTTGGGAAGTTCTAGAATCAGGACAGGCTTGGAAGAAAATGCAGGAAATAATTGAAGCTCAAGGTGGCAACCCAAACATTGATCCCAATGATATTATTTTAGCGGCTCACAAAACTTACTATAATGCTCCTCGGTCTGGCAAAATTATTTTTACGGACAATAAGGCCATAAACACCATTGCCCGTATTTTGGGCGCTCCCAAAGATAAATTAGCCGGAATTTATCTCAATAAAGAATACGGCGACCATGTCAAAAAAGGCGAGCGCTTGTTTACTCTCTATGCTCGGGGCAAAGAAAGACTGCGTCTAGCTGATACCGCTTTGAAAAAAATGGCTATTTTTAAAATAGGAAAATAAACCCAAGTTTTATTAAATTTTTTAGTTTTTAGTATGGTAAAAAAAACAAAGATTTTAGTCGGACTTTCTGGCGGCGTAGATAGCGCCGTATCTTTGTATTTGCTAAAAAAGCAGGGCTATAGAGTAGAAGCAGCTTATATGAAATGCTTTTCCGAAAATATCAACCTCAAAGGCCAGTGTCCTTGGAAAGAAGATAGACTAATGGCCTATAGAATAGCCGCTCAACTCCAAGTGCCCATACGCACTCTTAATTTTGAAAATCAATATCACAAAAAAATCGTCAATTATATTTTTTCCGCTTATAAAAAAGGTCTTACTCCCAATCCGGACATACTTTGTAATAATGAAATAAAATTCAAGCTCTTTGTTGATTATGCCATCAAAGCTGGTTTTACTAAAATTGCTACTGGTCATTATGCCCGAGTAAAAGAGTTTAAAAAAGGCTTTTCTCTTTTACGCGGTCTTGATCCAGACAAGGATCAATCTTATTTCCTCTCCGGTCTTAACCAAAAACAACTCTCTCTAGCCATATTTCCTATAGGAGAACTTAGAAAAACTCAAGTTAGGACACTGGCTAAAAAAAGCAAGCTAGCCAATGCTGATAAGCCGGATAGTCAGGGGATTTGTTTTATTGGCAAAGTAGATCTGAAAACTTTTCTTTCCCAAAAGATAAAACCAAAAAAAGGAAAAATAATAGATACTAAAGGCAAAGAATTAGGAGGCCATCAAGGAGTCTGGTATTACACTATTGGTCAGAGAAAAGGCCTAGATTTGCCCGGCGGCCCTTGGTATATAGCCGAAAAAGATATAAAGAATAATCGCCTGATAGTAGCCAAAGCTGATTCTCCAGAGCTCTACAAAAAAGAAATTATTATTGGAAATTTACATTGGCTAAATCAAGAATACAAACTACCACTTAAAACAAAGGCTCAGATAAGATATAGACAACCCGCCCAAAATATCATCCTTTATAAAAACAAAGCAATATTTAAAACTCCCCAAAAAGGAGTAGCTAGTGGTCAGATACTGGCGGTATATAAAGGAGTAGAATTAATTGCTAGTGGAAATATAGTATAAATTATAAATAAAAATAGAGATTTACTTGGAATTGACAAAATAAAAAATATAAATTAGTATAGCTAGTTATCAAAGGAGCTGTTAGCTTGAAGATAGAGTTTAGTCGTGGGGACAAGACCTATCTTACCAGCGATGGTAGTCTGGTTTTCGGTTCAGGGACCGAAAGCTGGCTATACGTTTAGCTGCTTGGGCACTGACAGCTCCCTCAATATCATGTTCTTTCCCTATTCCAAAATGATCCGGTTCGCAAGACCCGGATCTGTTTTATTTTAAAACTAACATTTTTACTCCTGTGGATAACTAATAACCAAAGCCCTTGACAGATCCTGTGAGTATGCTATTATGAAGATACGAAGACTGATATTAGGAAGTGAGATTTTGAAGGGCGAGTATGGTAGTATCGGATGGCTTCCTGAGACTTACATAAAAGTAAGTAGCAGAAAATCATCCGATACACCTCTCAAAACCCCAACAAAAAAATCACCCTAACCAACGAAAGTTGACATCAGTCTTCCTTCTTTTTTGTCAAAAAACGCCGTTAAGGCGGTTTTTTTGTTTT
>JAQUKX010000014.1 GCA_028718865.1 Patescibacteria group bacterium
TGATAGAGATGGTCAATATACATCTCTGGTTCGTGATCGAATGATAGGCTCAATGGATATGTGTCGCGGATGCATGATTGAGGGCCAGTGTGTTGGTGGGTGTCACATTACTCAGGAGTTCGCAAGGGCTACGGGCTCAACGAAAATCGAGAGAATGTGTCTGCTTTACCAGACAATGACAAAAGCATTGGTGCTTGAACTGCTCCGCGATTCCATAGAACTCCAACAAGATGAAGGAGGTGAATAATGAAGAAAACCGAGCGGCGCTTGGTGATGAAGCCTCTTCCGAAGATGAGGGAGCTCAACACCTGCCGGAGTCCCAGCAACTGCCGCTAGACTAGTAGCAGTGTTTACGGGGTCAAGGAGAGTGTGATACACTTTCTTTGACCCCTATTTTATTTATGCAAAACATAAAAATTAGAAAAATTCAAAATACTGATAAAAAATATTTTGCCAAGTGGTGGCGTGATAAAGATTTAGCTAGATTAACCAGTGGTGTACTAAAAACTATAAATGACAAAGAATTAGAAACTTATTTTTTAAATATCTTAGAATCCAAAAAAGATTATCATTTTATAATAACTCTAAACAATAGAGCCATAGGCCATATATCACTGTCTAAAAAAAGAATCTGGTATGAAACTCAAATAATAATAGGCGATAAAAAATATTGGGGTAAAGGTTATGGCCCAAAAGCTATAAAACTTTTGATAAACTACACCCACAAATTAAAAATATCAAAAATATTTTTAGAAGTAAGACCTGATAATACAAGAGCTATAAGATCTTATAAAAAATGTGGCTTTAAAAGAAAAAGAATAATAAAATACCCAAAAAATAAACACTTATCAGAAACTTTGAGAATGGAATTATAATAAACAAAAAAGACAAAATTTTTATTTTATCTTTTTCAAATTTTCTCTTAACATTGTATAAATAGTGCTCTTGCCTTTGCTAGTTTTAAAATATTTTTCTCTTCTTAAAGCATCATATTTATTTTTGTGTGCCTCATAATATATCAAATCCAATGGCCGTCTTGGCTTTGTAGAAAAAACCTCGCCTCCCTGATGTTTTCGTAAACGAATTTTTAAATTGGCAGTAAAGCCAATGTATAAATTTTTGTCCTTGTGACTAAATAGAATGTAAACGTAAAACATAAAAACAGGCTTAAAAATTATTACCTGTTTTTATACTAGAACTATCACATTTCAATGGCGAAGTTTTGGCTCCGCCATGAACCATGACGGTTCATGATCTACTTTTCAATGGCGAAGTTTTGGCTCCGCCATGAACCATGACGGTTCATGATCTACTTTTCAATGGCGAAGTTTTGGCTCCGCCATGAACCATGACGGTTCATGGCTCCGGGGGAGGGACTCGAACCCACGACCAATTGGTTAACAGCCAACTGCTCTACCACTGAGCTACCCCGGAAAAATTTTTTTAATGGTGGACCGTGCGGGATTCGAACCCGCGACCTCTTCCATGCCATGGAAGCGCGCTAGCCAGCTGCGCCAACGGCCCAAGTAATTTGGTAGCAGGGGTGGGACTTGAACCCACGACCTCAGGCTTATGAGTCCTGCGCTCTAACCAGTTGAGCTACCCTGCCTAAAAATGGTCGGGGTGACCCCGCAAAGCGGGACGACCTCATACTTTCTCCCGCTAATCGAGACTTCGAGACAGATATGCATCAAAAATATTTGGTCGGGGCGAGAGGATTTGAACCTCCGATCTCATGCACCCCATGCATGCGCCTTAGACCGAGCTGGGCCACGCCCCGATAAAATATGAAATTATTTAGTGTAAAATTTAAATTTGGTCACCCTTCGCTAAAGCTTCGGATGAAAACTTTTGAAAGTGAAAATTGGTAGCGGGGGTCGGACTCGAACCGACGACCTCCAGGTTATGGGCCTGGCGAGCTGCCAACTGCTCTACCCCGCGTCGAAATAATTTTCAATTAATTGATTGCTAATAGTTAATTGATTCATTCTATTATCTGTTAACAATTATCCTATTATACTATTATTTATTGTATGGTACCGAAGGAGAGACTCGAACTCTCACAGGGTTGCCCCCACTGGATTTTGAGTCCAGCGCGTCTACCAGTTCCGCCACTTCGGCTAATTTACAAATAACAAGGATGATTTTACAATAAAACTGCAAGCAAGTCAACCCTTTTTTATCAATATGGTTTACAAAAATTTTACCCTAATATATACTCAAATAAAGCATAAATAATTAAAAAAAATATTATGAAAAAATCTACTAGTTTCTTTTTGGGACTTTTTGCCTTTGCCCTGATAACGGCCGGAGTTATGAATTTTTGGCAAAGCAGTCAGGAAGCAGAAAAAACTACTCCCCCGACAAACGACGAATTGGCTTTACCCAGCCATGAAAATATAGAGCTGTTTTCACCCTCTGCCTATGCTACTATCAGCTCACCGGTAAGCCTATCTGGTCAAGCCAGAGGCTTTTGGTATTTTGAAGCCGACTTTCCAATAGAAATAACTGATGCCAACAATAATGTCCTAGGCCAAGGAATAGCCACTGCCCAATCAGACTGGATGACTGAAAATTTTGTACCTTTTACAGCTAGCATCAGTTTCTCGCCTTCGCCGACTGCTACTGGTTTCATTGTCCTACACAAAGACAATCCTAGCGGCCTGCCGGAGCACGACGACCAATTCCAAGTGCCGATAAACTTCAGCTTGGTAGAGCAAATCTCTCTTTTGGTATTTTTCCCCAAAGAGGGCGACAACTTAGACTGCAGTGAAGTCTTTCCAATAGAGTTCGCTATACCAAAAACTCTGGAAGTCGGTCGGGCAGCGCTTGACAGACTGCTGGCCGGGCCCAGTATCCAAGCACAAGCCCAAGGCTACTTTAGTTCTTTGCCGGAAAACGTCACTCTCAATTCACTCGTCATTGAAAACGGCGTAGCCTATGCTGACTTCAATGAAGCCCTAGATCAAAATGTCGGCGGCTCTTGCCGTGTTACTTCTATCCGCTCGCAAATAGAAAATACTCTGGAACAATTTGCCTCGGTTGATCAAGTAGTTATTTCTATCAACGGCGAAAGCGAAGAAATACTCCAACCATAAAAAATAAATAAACGCCTAGCTGCCAGCTAGAACGCCTGTCTTTGACCAGCCCGGCATGCGCCGGGCTGCTTTATTCTACTAGTTTCAAGCTGCCGCGGTCAAAAGTCATTATTTTTATTTGTCCGCTAGCGATTTTTTCTTTTATTTCCGACTGGGGCATCAGGCGGATAATATTGGCTGTATAATTCTGATAATTGTAATTCCATAACTCAAAATAAAAACCCTCGGCTTCAATAGAAGTAATACCGGTCACCACAAAAGAGCCGTCAGAGCTTTCGGCAAACCAGCCCAAGTTGTCAGATCGCCATTTGAGCAGAGAATTATTTTGATTTTCCCAGTTGAGCTGGACATAAACCGGCAGAGCAAGTATCGGTAGAGCTCGGTCAGGGTAATTCAAAGCTAGTGCTTGCCCCAGATTGTTTCTGAAAACTTCTGCTCCGGACAAGTTATCCGGCAAGCCTACGGTCACCAGCGCTTCAACACCTTCTGTATCTATCCGCTGATAGCTAGCCACGATTTGCCGGCTGAGAGCTGCGCCCTGCTGCCAAAGATAGGCTTTGTAATTGACCATAGCAAAAGCAAAAACTACAAAAAGTAGGAGTAATCCTATTTTTATTTTTTGCCCAACAGGCCAACGGAAAAATAAATAAGTCAGCCAGAGCGTCAAAAAAGGCGTCGCCACATAAAGATAACGCTCGCCGCCAAAAGTGGTGCGGTGCAGACCCAAAGACAAAACCGGAGCTAGAGCCAGTAGCCAACTGGCAAAAACAGCAAAGCTCAGCCAAGCCCTTTTTTTCAAAAAATAATAAAAAATCAAAGCCAAGGCCGCTAAAATAACTATCGCCACTGACTCCAAATAGTGGTAATGAATTTTGAAAAATAAAGTCCGCAGCAAAGAAGCGCTGGCGTACTCGCTCAGATAGCTGGCCAAATTAGCCGCCAGCAGCTTTATATCCACTCCCAGGCTATGGCGGCTATAATAGCCCCAAAAAAGCCCAATGGACAAATAGCGCAAGCAAGCAAACAAAGCTGCTAGCACCAGATAATAAGCTCCGGTCAAACGGCTTCCTAGATTAGTCGGCGCTTTATTGATCGAAAACCAATAGCTTTCCCAAAGTAAAATTAAGAGCGGTAGAGAAATGGCAACCTCTTTGGTGAAAAGTGAAAAAACAAAAAACAAAAGAGAAAGTAATAATTTATTTTTCCCGCCAGCTTGACGAAAAGAAAAATAAAAAAGCAAAGACAAAAGATAAAAAAGCAAAGCCCAGAGATGGGGCCAAGCTGCAATCCAATATAGTGTCTCCACATGAGACGGCCAAATCAAAAACAAAAAAGCTGCTAAGGCCGCGGCTGTACTATCCAGTGAAGACGGCAAAATCCGCCTCGCCAACAAATAAAGAACATAAGCGCTGGAAGCGTGCAAAATAATACTCAACAGATGATAAAGCTGATGAGTCTGGCCAAAAACAGCATAAAAAATTTTGAAAATAATGACCAAAAGCGGATTATAAGATCCGCCATAAGAACCGCCTTCATAATTGCTGGCCAAAATCTGCCAGGACCAAGGAGTTTCTCTGGCAATATAGAGCCAATGAAAATCATCGGACACAAACCAAGTGCCCAGAGCCGGCCAGTAGCGCCAAAAAGCCAGAGCCAGCAAAAGCAGATAAACAAAAATTGGCCGGTCTTTTATTTTTTGATAAAAAAGATTCATTGATCTAGAGAGAAAATCTAAGCATCAATAGCGTAAAAAATATCTGAAAGGGCACACCATAAACCGGCGAATACTGCCAGTTGAAAAAATTGTGCAATTTGCCGTGATAAAAAACATACCAATACAAAGTATGCAACTTCAGCATCTCAATGGTAATCCAGGCAAAATCCGGCAACCAAGCTCCTAAAACCGCTCCAAACAAAACCCAATAATCTACCGGCGAACCGCTGCTAATAAAAAAATAAAGCAGAAGACAAGCCAGAAATACATCAACAAAAGCAATGCGCATCAGATAAATCAACTTTTCTTTTTTTTCTTTTTTGTGGTCAGCGATATTATCATCACCATGAGGAATAATATCCAAAATAAAATGAGAAACTACGCCAAAGACAAAAGCCAACAAGGGATCGCCTACGCGGGTAGAAATCCATATCGCTACTGAAGTATGGGGGGTAATAAACATGTATTTATGATAGCATAAAGCCGATCGAGACAAAAGCAATTTTTGATTGCCAAAATACTAATAATCCCGAAGCTTTCTCATGTCTTCGTGTTTTTTTATTCGCTCCAGCGCCTTGGCTTCTATTTGGCGGATGCGCTCACGAGTCACGCCGAATTCCTGACCTACTTCCTCCAGGGTATGAGCCACGCCATCGGTGATGCCAAAGCGCATTTCCAATATTTTTTGCTCTCGGGGAGTAAGATCGCCAATCACTTTTTTGACATGATCACCCAAGAGCTTCAAAGCCGCTACTCTGTCCGGCCCGACATTTTTCTCATCTTCAATGAAATCGCCTAAAGTGCTATCCTCATCATCATCGCCCACCGAAGCTTCCAAAGAAACAGTTTCTTGCGATATCTTGATAATCTGCCGAATCTTATCAATATCCTCTCCCATTTCCGAAGCAATTTCTTCTGGCAGAGGATCCCGACCCAGTTCCTGCACCAAACGACGCTCTATTTGATTGAAGCGATTAATGGTCTCTACCATATGAACTGGTATGCGAATAGTGCGCGACTGATCAGCCAAAGCGCGGGTGATAGCTTGGCGTATCCACCAAGTAGCATAAGTAGAAAACTTATAACCCTTGCGGTAATCAAATTTTTCTACTGCCCGAAATAGACCGATGTTGCCTTCTTGGATAAGATCCAAAAGAGTCAGCGAGCGGCCGGTAAATTTTTTGGCAATAGAAACCACCAAACGAAGGTTGGCTTCTATTAATTTTTTCTTGGCTTCCAGTTCTCCTCTTTCCTTGCGCTTGGCCAGAGCCATTTCCTCTTCTGACTTGAGCAAAGGCACTTTGCCGATTTCTCGCAAATACATCTGAATAGAATCAGAGGCAATGTCCGTGAGGTCGCCTCTTTTTTCATCGCGCTGAAATCCAGACTTACTAAAGATAGCCTCAGCGGCTGGTTGGCCAGCACCCAAATCTAAAATTCCGCCGTCTGTGGCTACCACGGAAATAGTAAGATCATTGAGTTTGTCCAAAAAAGCTTCAAAAGACTCAACATAATCTTCCAGCTCGGTAAAAACCCGGAGTATTTCGTCTTCAGTGACAAAACCACGGGAATGAGCTTTCTTGACCAAGAGATCTAGCCTCTCCTGTTCCAGCTTGCCCTTGGGGGCTTTGATTTTTACTCTAGTTTCTTTTTTGGCTCGACTAGAGACCGAGCCTTTAACAGCCTTTCTAGCTGTAGTTTTTTTGGCCGCTGTTTTTTTTATTTTTTTGGCGGCTTTGAGATGTTTGACGCTGCCTTTTTTACTGGCAGCGGTGTTTTTGGCGCGCGCTTTAGCAGGCTTGACAGTCTGCTTGGCGCCGGTTTTTTTGACTGCTTTTTTACTGGCAGTCTTATTTTTTCCCTTTTTTTTGACAGGCATTGTTAGCGCTGCAAATTATAAATTTCTTTATTAACTAAATTGATTTGATGACTTATCTCATCCTGCTCGGATAAAGAACCGGCTAATTCGGCCTGCGACAAGCGATTGATAAGCTCCTGCCTTTTTTGTTCCAAATTCTGCCGCTTCAAATAAGTCAAAAAATTATCAAAATCCGCGGCCAACTGAACTTCGGGCAAAGACTGGTAATTTTTTTCGCCCAAAAGAGACAGCTTTATCCAGTTTTCTTTTTCTGCTTTTTCCAAGTCTGGATAATCAATAAAATCATCCAAATGCTGATGCTTAGTATAATAAACTATTGCTTTATTGTAAAGGGATCTTAGATCGCTATGCATTATTTCCGGATCCAATTCAGTCAACAATTTTTCAAAATAATTCTTATCATAAAAAGCAATGGCTAGCAGATTTTCACCAAGCAGCAAAAAAGAATCTTTTTGGTTGTGGGCACTGTCTATGGCCATGGCCGGCTGGGCGGGCAGAAAAGGATCTACTTGCCCCATGTCTTCTTTAAGAAATTCCAAGCTTAATTGCAGCTTATCAGCCAAGAGCTTGAGATAATGCTCCTGCTCTACTTTGCTTTTGAGATATTTGACAATGGGCAAAAGTTTGTTGACGGCAATTTTTTTGTGGTCGGAACGAGACAAATCTACGCCCGCCAAAACTCTTTGAAAATAATAATCCATCACTGGCCGAGAATTCTTGATAGCTTCTATCCAGCTCTTGGGATCTTTGCCTATCATATCGGCTGGATCGCTGTCTTTGGCCAAAAGCAAAATCTTGACATTCATATCTTGTTGCCAGCACAAAGAAATAGAACGAAAAACTGCCCGCGAGCCGGCTGCATCGCCGTCAAAAGCTAAAATAACATTATTGGTATAACGCTTAATAAGTTTGATATGATCTAGAGTAAGAGCAGTGCCAGAAACAGCCACGGTATTTTTGGCACTAGTCTGATGAGCCAAAATTACGTCCATGTTGCCTTCAACTATAATGGCATATTTGCTGTTTCTAATAGAATCTTTGGCCAGATGCCAGCCATAGAGCAAACGGCTTTTGTCATAGATATGGCTCTGAGGACTATTGATATATTTACCACCAAAATCATCTTGGTCATAAACAATGCCGGCCAGAGTGCGGGAAGTAAAAGCCACTACTCTGCCCTGACTATCAAAAAGAGGGAAAATAAGTCTTTTTCTAAATCTGTCTACATAGCCAGAAGCGTCTTTCTTTTTGACTGACAAGCCAGCCTGAAAAATATCCTGCTCTTTATAGCCCTTGGCTAATAAAAATTTAAAGAGTCCGTCCCAATCTTCGCCAGCCAAGCCTAGTTTCCATTTGGCAATGCTCTCTGGACTTACTTGACGACTGCCCAAATACTCTTTGGTTTTTTGGCTAGTTAAATTATCTTGCTCCAGAGCTGAAAAATAAAACTCCATTGCTACTTCATTTATTCTATAGAGCTCTTGATAATCCTCTTTTTTGGCTAGAGAAAAACCCTGTAAAGGCACATTAGCTTTTTGAGCCAGTATTTTTATGGCTTCCTTAAAATCAATGCCCTCATACTCTTGAACAAAAGAAATCAGGTCTCCACCCTTGTCACAACCAAAACAGTGCCAAATTTGCTTTTCTTTGGAAACCATGAAACTAGGCGTTTTTTCATTATGAAAAGGACAAATAGCCCGCAGATTGCCACCGGCGGGATTGAGCGGGATATAAGCAGAAATTACTTCTACTATATCCAAACGATTTTTTATTTCCTCTACTGGATTCATTCTTTGTTTATTTTCAGCTTCAACAACATTTTATATTCTAATCTTAGGCTAATTTTATCTTTTAGTCAAAGTCCTTTTTTCCAAAGCCAATAAGCCTTTTTTTATTTTCAATCCCCCACTATAAGCGCCTAATTTCCCGCCACTGGCCAACACCCGGTGACAGGGCACTACAATAGGAAGAGGATTTTTAGCCAGAGCCGAACCCACAGCTCTTTGAGCCCGAGGACGACCTATCATCTGGGCCAAATCGCTATAGGAAATAATACTACCAAAAGGAATTTTTAAAAGGGCTCTGTAAACCTGCTTTTGAAAATCAGTACCCTCAATTGCCAGAGGCAAAGAAAAATTTTGTCTTAGCTTGGAAAAATATTCCTTTAACTGAACAACGCCCTTTTGAGTAAGGACGTTGTTTTTACTTTTTTTCTTTTTGGAGACAAAATTAATAGCAATAATTTGTTTTTGGCTGGCAACAACTTCCAAAAATCCTAAAGGAGACAAATAATATTGCCTATACTCCATTTAGGGAATTCTTACTGGTGCTGGTGGCATTTTGCTGTCCGTTAGTGCCTGCGCTTTTTGGCTAAAGCACTGATAGCCCTTGTCATGACGATAGTCCCGAGAATAATAAAAATCTCTCTGGCCATCTTCTAAATTGCTAGTCAAAAATTCCGCGCAAATTTTGTATTCATCTTCAGCCAAAACTTCATATTGATATATCTGGCCATTTAAAGGATGGACAATGGACTTATCACCGAGCCTATAGCCTCCGCTGTCGCTGATTAAAATTTCCAAATCAGCTGGAATCTCTCCATTTAAGGTGTAGCGGTCATTGATAGCAGAGTTTATTTCATAAAAATTATTGATAATCTCTTGGTCTATTTTTTTATTTCTAGTCTGAGCCGGTGTGTCCACAAAAAACCAAGAAGTGACAAAAACAACCAAAACGACTGCCAAAGAGGTCCAGGCATAACTACTGACTACCTTGTCTTTTTTGCCTTGGACTTCTGAGCGGCGGATATCATAGAGATAAAAAGAAAAAACCGATCCGGAAATAAACAAAGCCGTCAGAGTCTTGAGAATAAACTTGAGAGTCAAGTCACCGCCCAAAAAAGTATTGATAGTGCCTATCAAAAATCCTATCATTACCACTACCGCCACTAGTAAAATAAAATAGGTCAGCCATTTTCGTACACCAGCATCTTTATCCAAAGAGCCTTGAAAAAGCTGCTTGTAAATCTGCCGAGAAGTCAGATAATAAATCGGCGTGGCAACAATAATAGCGGAAATAGCGAATTTCATAGCGCCGTCATTGTAATTGATCATGTAATCATTGATGATATCAACAATTTGTTTGTTGATAATCTGAAAAACTATAATGCCTACAGATATAGACATAAAAACCAAAGCCACCAGAGAAAGCAGATAGAGAAAGGCGTATTTGGCACTATCGTGTTTGGCCATATTTTTAAAGTTAAAAATTATTTAATTAAAAGTTTTGGCTATCCAAAGGCCAATAAAATAAGTAGCTAGAACAACCAATACTGCTATTATGACATGTTCAAAAATAAGAGGCAAGGGCTTGATTTTTCTCTGGCGGGCAATAAAATAATTAATCATTATCAAAGAAAAAATCCCCCAAGCAATGCTGACCAAAATAGCGGTTTGCAGATCAAAAATCAAAACCGGAATAATAAAAGTAAGAGCAAACAATAATTTGGCGCTAAAAGCAGAAATTGTAGTGGACCAAACTTGAGAGTGGTTTTTGTTGACTGACTCCTCAGAAATATGAATGCCCAAGGCATCTGATAAAGCATCCGCAATGGCTATGGTCATAATTCCGCCCAAAACCACGGTGCGAGAGGCAGTGCCTGAATATAGCCCGACCATCAAACCGAGGGTCGTGATAATGCCTGAAGTCAAACCAAAAGAAAAACCTTTTTTAACTGATAGTTGCATAGCGACTTTAATTTTACAACAAATGAAATAAAGTGTAAATTATATAAGGGTTGACAACTGGTCGGCTCTGCTATAAAATTGCTTATTAAAAATAAAATAATGAAAATAGTAATAATTGGGTCGCATTCTACTGGTAAAACCACTTTAGCTAAACAAATAGTCGACCACCTTAACTATCAGAATCAAAGTTTTTTGCATAGAACCTTGTCAAAGCTCCTCAACTGGAAAGGAAGAAACGAGATGAAAATCGGCGTTACTGGCGCGCACAGCACCGGCAAAACCACTCTGTCCATGCTTGTCTCAGGCAAGCTCAAGTTCACTTTTCTGCCGGAAGCGCCTTTTCAGGCCTTCCAGGCTGGATTCCCCATGAACGAAACCACCTCCGAAGCTTCGGAGCTGGTAATCTTCGCCATTCAGGCGATGATGGAAGAGAAATTCAAGGACAACTTCGTGGCCGACAAGTGCTTCATTGACTTGCTGGCCTATGCCGAGTACCTCTTTCCGGAAAACCATGACTTGCGCCGAGTGCTGGAGCGGGTAGCTGAGCCCTACATCCAGGGCTACGACCTGGTGATTTATCTCCCTTGCGGAGAATTCCCCATTGTCGATGACGGCTACCGCAGCCTGGATCCGGAATTCCAGCGAGCCATTGACTACAAAATAGTGGAAATCATGGCTCGGCTAGGCATCTCTTACCACCGCGTCACCGGCTCTCCGACCGAGAGGTTGGAAAAGGTCAAGAAGCTCTTGGCCAAGTAGAACCGAGTAGACAAAAAAAGGCTCCCCCGCAGGGGAGCCTAATTTTTATTCTAAAATCTTATCTCGCCTCTTTTTCCACGTCTTCTATTTCCTTCTCCATTATACCTATAGCAATTTCCAGTTCTTTTTTCAAATCTTCAAGCTCTTGCATTTCTTTCTTGGTCAATTTTTCCTTAGCTAGGTATTTGGACAATAGATTGGCGTTTTTCTGATACATTTCCTTCAAATAAGCCACGCCATAATGGAAAGTTCTATGCGCTTCCCCGCTTTCTTTCCTGATGCGGGATTTTATTTTTTGCAGACGCTTTTGCAGTTTTAAAATAAAAACAAACAGCAAAAATATCAAAGCCACTACCGGTACAGCCAAAGAAAGAAAATTGAGAGTCAAATTGCCAAAACGTCCCCAGCTTGGCGGCTCAACTAAAACTACTGTCTTGGCTGAAAGCTTGCTCCTAGCCCCCCTTTGATCTATAGCTTGAGCCCAGAAACTATAAACCCCTTCTTTGATTTTTTCATCCGCCAAAAAAACAAACTTCCCTTCTTTATCGGCATTGATGATGTAGCTTTTTGGATCACTTGCTTCCCGCTGCAACCAAAATATAACTTGGGAATCGGGATAAGTCTGCCCTTGGATTATAAAAGGATCGCCAGTGGTCAAAAACTTCTGATAATTGCTAATGAGCGGCGCCTCTAAAGGCTCTACTATAAACTCGGCTATTTGAGTGAGATAATTACCGGCTTTATCAAAAGCTTTGAAAATAGCCGTATGTCTTCCTGGAGACAAAATCGGAGTCTGATAAACATGCAAACCGTCATCTTCCCATGCCTGAAGAGAACTATTGCCTATTTGTATTTCATAATGACTGATCCCAGAAGCACTGTCATAAGCGTCAAAGTAAAAACGCCTAATCGGGCTAGTGATATCCTCGTCTATTTCCTGTCTGACCGTAAAATATTCGGGATTGGCGGTATCTATTTGGAATCTAAGATGTCCTACTCCTCCCCAGCCAGCATTATTGCGCAACTGGATATGCAAATACCAAATACCATCATCTAAAGGATCCAGTTGACGGCTAGTTATAGCCGGAGTATAAACTACCGAGGGACTGTCTTGAGGTTTATCGCTCACCAATAATCTCAAACTGCTGGCGCCAGCTGGCAAGTCCCAAAAAAACTCCGGTCGATTATTATTGTACCAAGCATCCGAATCAGGATGAGTATCTGATTTTATTTGCGGCGCGGGTAAAGTGCCGGCTGTCACTGTCGGACTCTCAGCGTTTTGAGCAGCCGGACCAGTAACCGGCACTTCAATAGCAAAAGAAGCGCTGCCCAAGCCGGTTAAGACATTTGTACCTTGGCCGTCATTGGCCAAAACCGAGCCGGAAGAAAAAGTAAGCGGCGCACTGCCGTTAGCCTTGGTGCGGAAACTAACTGTCAAAACCCTGCCGGCTGAGCCAGTGTAGCCCGGATTAAGCACTATGCCTTCAAAATTGATTGTGCCTTGGCTGTTGGAAAAACTTGGCTCTTGCACCCAGAGGCTAACCGCTGAATTATTTTTGGACAAAGAAACTACTTCCAGCTTATCACTGGGAAACCGCAAGGCCCCGGAAACAGCATTAATGGCTTTATCGGGACTGGAAACATAAATCACTACGGAAAAATTCTGGCCGATATTGTAGGAGCCGCTTGTTGGCGTCGTATAAAGAGTAGCCGCCTGAGCAATAGGCAAAAACAAAAAAGCAACCGACAAAAAAAGCGGCACCAATAAATAAATAAGAGACTTTGTTTTGATTTTTATTTTATTTTTTTTACCCATCGCCGCCTTGATATAAGATATAAGCCAGCTGAAACTAAAACTATTATAGCAAAAATCCAGTAATTTTCATACCAACGCAATGACTGAGACGGGGCAATGACTACTTTTCTTTCATTGCCGGCCTTATCCACTGCTTTGACAACTATTTCTCTGTTTAACTTTTGATTTTTCAAAACATAAGGACTAACGGCTTTGACCGGCCAGCGAGAACCTTCTTTTATCTGAAAATAATTCATGCCCGAGCCCTTGTCCTGAGTGCTAAATATCAAAACATATTTATCGCCATAAATTTCCGGAATTTTTGTAATCATAGGAGTAAAAATCTCTGGCGGATCAATGTCGGCTAATTCTACTTTTATAGCCGGCCTTTCCGGAGCTGAAGCAGAAATTACAACAGGAAAAGAAGCTGTTTTGAAATCAAGAGCTGTGCCCAGGCCATCATTTAAAAGCAGTCTGGCGGATTTTATTTCCAAAGCGCCCTCGCCGTCTTTTTTAGCCTTGAAAAATAAACGCAAAACATTGCCTTGGCCGGCAAAACCGCCCGGTGTTATACCGGAAAAAACAACTTGGCCGTCAGTCAAGAATCGCGGATCTTCCAGCCAGAAATTGACTATTGAATCGCCCAAGCGCACTTCGCTCAACTGTAAAATATCGGCTGGAAAATACACTTCCCCTTCCAGAGCGTTGATATACTCCCCTTGGCTATCCAAAACCAATGTTACTTCCCAAAAAGACCCTGGTCTTATTTGCCCTGCTGAAGCTTCTAGGCTCAATAAAGCCGCCTGAGACGGCTGAGCAAATAAAAAACCAAGGCCGGAAAAAATAAGGATTGTTTTTTTGAAAAAATTCTTCATAAAATCAACCTGTCCAATAATAAGCCATAATGGAAAAATCAATTAAATCCACTTTACCGTCATTATTTAAATCAACATTAAGAGGAGGATTAGGCCGCCTGTACCAATAAGCCATAATGGAAAAATCAATTAAATTAACTCGGCTGTCATTATTGGAATCCCCGACCAAGACCAAGTTTCTATCCGGATCAAAAATAATATTGCTACCGCCGACCTGAAAAGCAACTGAACTGCCGTAAGCACTCGCTTCGTCCCCTAACCGGCTCTTGGCTTTGGCTGAATCGCCGCCTTCTTCCAAAATAGCGGTATCAAAATTATGCAAATAAATTCCGTCCGCATCTGTATT
>JAQUKX010000015.1 GCA_028718865.1 Patescibacteria group bacterium
ATATTATGAAATATTTCTACCGGTGAATTAATGCTCAAGGTCACCACTGAATGAGGAGCGCTCTGGCCGAAAATAGCTATATCATCGCCTATTTTTACTTGAATTTTATCCAAAGCAATGGTCGGAGCAATAAACACTCCACTGATATTGACTATAACGCCGCTACTGATATAAACCGGAAAAGTAAATAAAGAAGAACGAAGATTTTTGTTGTCCTGGCCATAGACAGCAAAAGTATAATTACCCGGAGCCAATCCACCCACTGAAATGGCAAAATTGGCATTTGGCCCGGCAATAGTAGTAGCTGCTATTTGACCATCTTTCAAAACTACTACTTGACTCAAAGGGTAAGCCCGACCAGAGATATTTACCCCAGTCACAGGCGGCGGCAAAAGTCCGCCGCCCCCGCCACCACCAGGAGGCGGGGTGCTTTGATTATAGCAAGCTGAAGTATTGATAGTGCAGTCAGAATAACAAATCAGACTACCACTGCTAAAGCCAAAGCTGGAGCAGCTCTGTCCGGCAAAATCATAATTATCGCATTCCTCTCCGCCCTCGGCTACGAAATTTCCGCAGACGCTTATCTTGACAATAGAGTCAACGCTGTCTGACTGCGACCAAGCATAAGAAAATACAAAAAATATTCCTAAAATTGAAAACAGGAATAAAGCCACTATTACTCTTTTATCGGAAAACATCACTCTTGAAGATTATTTTTTAGTGATGCTGACTTTGAAATTTAATTTTATAAATCGCTTGGCCAAAATACCAAAGACAGCCGCTAAAAATACAAAAATAATAATATGACTCCAAGGAGAATAAAGACTAATCAAAGAAGTGAGGCGATAATAAAAACCAACAAAGATATTGGAAGGCGCAACCGTAAAATAAAGCTTGGACGCCGCCGCCACGCCTATGCTGGTGCCGACTACTTCTGTCTTTTTGACGGGAAAAGCTTGCAGGAAAGTAAAATAATCGCCAGGTTTAGCTCCTTTGACCGGCAAGGTCAGGCGGATATTGACCAACTGCGTCTTTCCCGGTTCCAAAAAAAACTCCACTGGCTCAAAAGAAAACCAGCTTTGCTCCGGAATCAACTCCGGCTGGTTTTCCCGCCTTTGAGTAGTCACGCCATAATCAGAAGGCTCGTCGCCGGTATTTAATACCACCAGAGGAGGCAGGTCATAAATAAGACCGGCCTTCATCGGCTGATCAATTTCTATTTTACCAGTGCCGACTCCTACACCGATTCTAGCTAAAGCCAAAATAGGCAAAAATAAAGAAAATAGGAAAAGCGCTAATATTATTTTTTTCATCAAGTAGATTTAAAATACTAACTGGCACTGGCTGTGACTGTGACACTGGCGCTCTGCTGGGTATAAACAGTGCTGGGATTAGGAGTGGTGATTCTTAGTTGGAAAGCACAAGTGCCGCTGGGAGATATACTTGTTTTTAGAGCCGCTGGACTGGTAGTCAAAGCGCTATAGTTGGTCGGAGGCGTAGCGCAATTATTATCGGTATCATTACAAAACTGATGAACATACTGGTCAGAACCGGTACTACCGGCCAAAGTCCAGTCAGCAGTATTGGCGCCATTGATGTCAAAATCCTGATTAATATTGCCATCATTGGTAGCGACTATGCCTGCGCCGCTAAACAAAGCCAAAGTACTGGAAGCAGTGTTGTTGGGGACAATGCCATAATCAAAGCTTGTCTGACTAAGAGAAATAGCGATGTTCTGAGCAGTGACAGTGGCCGTCACTGAATCATTGTCAGCAGCATCAACAGCGCTGACCAGCAGCCAACCAAAAAAAGCCACCATTATGCAAAAGAAAAAAGTGCCTTTCATATTGTTTTATTTAGTTTTTATTTTAATTATTAAACTCGGCCATGCCTTTAAAAGGCAATGCATATATTATAGCATATTTTTAATATATACGCTAAATCATCAAGGAGCAGTAGCCGTGATAGTGACCGTAGCGCTGTATTGCCCGAAAGTATCAGTAGCCGTGGGCATAGTCAAACGCAGATAAATATTTCTAGTAGCGGAAGTGGAAACACTGGTATCCATCAGATAATTGGTATTGCTTTGAGCAAAATCCACCCAATGGCTGGTGGAGGTGGCAAATTCCCATTTGACCTGACTGGGACCATTGCTGGTGGACAAAGCCCAGATATTTTCTCCTTGGGAAAAATTGGTACTTTTAATATAAAGATCTGCTGGACCACTATCAATACTCAAAACCTCCACATCATTTACTCCGCCAGGAGTATTGTCTTGAACGCTTTCTAAATTAAGAGTACCAAAAGAAACGGCTCCGTCAGTAGTGATAGAAATAGAAACTATTGTTGCTCCTCCCGGTATATTCCACGCCACATACCAATAACTACTACTGCCATTGTTGGTTTCATTGGCTGTAGCGACAGTAAAATAATTAGAACCAATAGCCGTAATGGCGTTGTTGACATTGCCAGCAGCAATAAAAGGCAAAGCACTGTTGGCGGCCATGGAAAAATTACGCTGCACTGCTTGGGAAGCGCCTTGGCGCTTGACCCAGATGTAATCAGGTTCAAAACTGCCAGTAGTGACATCTTGACCCGTGCCATTACCATCATAAGAGCCTACTACCAGATTAGATCCTGCCTTGAAGCCAAAATACCAATAATAACTACCAGAGGTATTGACGTTGGCGGTAGTGCCTATCTGAAAACTGCTACTAGAAATTGCCTTGATATGCCCAGCCGCATCAGCGCCAGCAGTAAACAAGCTGCTGGAGTCGCCACTGTGTCCAGAAGTTCTAAACACGCCACCAGTTGCACCTGATCTTTTGACTACCAATAAATCAGGAGTGAAAGGCAGACGATCAATAATACGATTGTTTTGGCCAGTACCAAAATATGAGCCAATGAAAAAGTCACTAGCACCTGAATTGGTCTCAGCTTTCCAGGCATTGCCATAAGCTGTCCAATAATAGGTTTCACCTGAGCTGTTGACTCTGTCACTAATGCCTATGTTAAAACCATTGTGCAACAAAGCAGTAATAGCGCCAGCTAGGTTGGCCGTAGCAGCATCAAGATAAGCGCTGGAATCTCCCCCCATATCACTGGTTCTAAATACACCGGCGGTGGCTGCATTTCTTTTGATAATTACCAAATCAGGAGCAAAATCAAGGCCACTGATAGTACGCAAAGCGCCATTACCAACATAAGACCCTTGAGCCATTTCAAAAGTACCGCTACTACTTCTAGAATCAGACGCCCCTCCAAAAGCCGCATAATAATGAAGGTTGGTACTGCCGTTTACTTCAGCGGCTGTGCCAACAGTAAAGCCGTCTGAGCTTAGTCCGGTAAAAGCAGTGTATAAAGCCGCTGTATCCGAATAATACCAAGAAAGATTGCCATAACCCTCGCTGATGGTGAACATAGCTGAACCAGTGTTAGCTGAATTCTTGGCAAAAACAAAATCAGGGGCAAAGGACAAGCCACTTACAGCATTGGTTGAGCCATTGCCAGTATATGAGCCGACTGCCACATTGGCGCCGGCAAAAGCCACATAGTAATATATGCCACCACTAGCATTGTTGGTAGCGCCAACAGTAAAACCACCTGAATCTGCTCCTATGCCTTGAAACAAAGTACCTGTAGTATCTTGGGCGCCGACAAAATACTGCCCAACATTAGCACCCATGGCCGTGGAGCGCCAACTACCACTAACAGCAGTAGACCGCTTAACCCAAACCATAGCCGGATCAAAGCCAGTGGATATTAATCTTGAAGCAGTGCCATCTCCAGCATAATGCCCAATACAAAAAGTACCTGAAGCACTACAGTCTGAACCAGCCATAGCTACCCAGGCATGCCCGATGTTGACAGTATTGGCATTGGCGCCAGCTACTGTAAAGCCATCTTCATCTAGCACTAATGCTCCGGTGGTGTCAGCCGTGGCAATGAAAAGCGGATTGGTGGTTTTAGGCATTACCTTGCTTTGCCAAATAGCGCCAATACCGGCATTGGAGTTGGGCTTGAGCAAGACCAGTTCAGGAGTAAAGCCTAATCCGCTGATGGACTTGGCATTGGCATTACCAATGTAGTAACCGGTCTGGATTTTATAAGATGGACTACTGCTCTCTTGACTGGAGTTGGCATTCCACGCCACATACCAATAACTACTACTGCCATTGTTGGTTTCATTGGCTGTAGCGACAGTAAAATAATTAGAACCAATAGCCGTAATGGCGTTGTTGACATTGCCAGCAGCAATAAAAGGCAAAGCACTGTTGGCGGCCATGGAAAAATTACGCTGCACTGCTTGGGAAGCGCCTTGGCGCTTGACCCAGATGTAATCAGGTTCAAAACTGCCAGTAGTGACATCTTGACCCGTGCCATTACCATCATAAGAGCCTACTACCAGATTAGATCCTGCCTTGAAGCCAAAATACCAATAATAACTACCAGAGGTATTGACGTTGGCGGTAGTGCCTATCTGAAAACTGCTACTAGAAATTGCCTTGATATGCCCAGCCGCATCAGCGCCAGCAGTAAACAAGCTGCTGGAGTCGCCACTGTGTCCAGAAGTTCTAAACACGCCACCAGTTGCACCTGATCTTTTGACTACCAATAAATCAGGAGTGAAAGGCAGACGATCAATAATACGATTGTTTTGGCCAGTACCAAAATATGAGCCAATGAAAAAGTCACTAGCACCTGAATTGGTCTCAGCTTTCCAGGCATTGCCATAAGCTGTCCAATAATAGGTTTCACCTGAGCTGTTGACTCTGTCACTAATGCCTATGTTAAAACCATTGTGCAACAAAGCAGTAATAGCGCCAGCTAGGTTGGCCGTAGCAGCATCAAGATAAGCGCTGGAATCTCCCCCCATATCACTGGTTCTAAATACACCGGCGGTGGCTGCATTTCTTTTGATAATTACCAAATCAGGAGCAAAATCAAGGCCACTGATAGTACGCAAAGCGCCATTACCAACATAAGACCCTTGAGCCATTTCAAAAGTACCGCTACTACTTCTAGAATCAGACGCCCCTCCAAAAGCCGCATAATAATGAAGGTTGGTACTGCCGTTTACTTCAGCGGCTGTGCCAACAGTAAAGCCGTCTGAGCTTAGTCCGGTAAAAGCAGTGTATAAAGCCGCTGTATCCGAATAATACCAAGAAAGATTGCCATAACCCTCGCTGATGGTGAACATAGCTGAACCAGTGTTAGCTGAATTCTTGGCAAAAACAAAATCAGGGGCAAAGGACAAGCCACTTACAGCATTGGTTGAGCCATTGCCAGTATATGAGCCGACTGCCACATTGGCGCCGGCAAAAGCCACATAGTAATATATGCCACCACTAGCATTGTTGGTAGCGCCAACAGTAAAACCACCTGAATCTGCTCCTATGCCTTGAAACAAAGTACCTGTAGTATCTTGGGCGCCGACAAAATACTGCCCAACATTAGCACCCATGGCCGTGGAGCGCCAACTACCACTAACAGCAGTAGACCGCTTAACCCAAACCATAGCCGGATCAAAGCCAGTGGATATTAATCTTGAAGCAGTGCCATCTCCAGCATAATGCCCAATACAAAAAGTACCTGAAGCACTACAGTCTGAACCAGCCATAGCTACCCAGGCATGCCCGATGTTGACAGTATTGGCATTGGCGCCAGCTACTGTAAAGCCATCTTCATCTAGCACTAATGCTCCGGTGGTGTCAGCCGTGGCAATGAAAAGCGGATTGGTGGTTTTAGGCATTACCTTGCTTTGCCAAATAGCGCCAATACCGGCATTGGAGTTGGGCTTGAGCAAGACCAGTTCAGGAGTAAAGCCTAATCCGCTGATGGACTTGGCATTGGCATTACCAATGTAGTAACCGGTCTGGATTTTAAAATCAGCCGCCTTGGCAGTTTCTATTTTCGGCTTGAGAAGATCAAAAATATTTTTATCTATAACATTGCCGTCTTTTAGGGCCAAATAAAAAAGATCCACTATATTATTTTCTTTGGAGGCCTTATCAAGATAATCAAAAAAGGAATTAGAAGGAAAACCTGAAAACAAAAGGGTCATTACCAAAATTGCCGTAGTCGTTGACTTCAATAATTTTCTAATAATTGACCACGAAATCATAAGCTTGATTTGATAAATTCTTCATTATTTCTTTGGCTTTTTCAAATCTGGCATCTTCCCCAACGCCATTTACCTTGACCATCACTGTCAATAAATACGGCCTATGAGGCACATAGACAATTCCCGAATCAAGAAAAACCCCCAACTGGAATTCTTCCCCGATTTTATGAGAAAATAAAATATCCGACGGCAAACCTCCTGCTAATAATTCATTAAAAGAGGTTTCCGCCAGCCATCTCAAAACCAACTGCGAATTTTCTCTATTTAAATAACTAGCATTGTATAAGGTTCTAAAAATACGGGAAAATTCTTTGGCCGTAATATCATAATCTTCATCAAATAATTCCTCCATGCCCAAAGCGCTAAAACAATCAGTATAATCTTCGCTGGAAAGATTACGCACCAAAATGCGATGAGCAGTGTTGTCAGAATTAATCAGCGTCTCTTTGATAAGCTCCTCAATGGTAAATCTAGTTCCGGTTGGTTTTTTATACAATTCACCGAACCTTTGATCTTTATCCTCGGAAAAAAGCACTAGCTCGTTTGTCAATCGCCACTCTTCTTTTTCTATTTTTTTCATAGCCGCCAAAACAGTAGGCATCTTAGAAAGAGAGGCCGGCCAAAAACGGGAATCCTGATTGATAGACACATTGGCACCAGTATTTAGATACTCAAAATAAAGGCCAAGGCTATGCCCTTCTGCCTCGTATTGAGCTACGGTATTTTTAAAACCCTGCCGCAAAGGCTCAATAGTGCTCAAAAAATGCTCTTGGGAGATCAAATGCCTGGCTGGGTCAATCAAGGGATAACGGGAAATATGATAACTCGGAGATTTCTGCCGATAAAAAAAGAAAACAAAAAAATTGGAGGCGATCAAAACAGCAACCAACATCATTAAGTGAATATTTTTTATTTTATTCATAAATATTTAAAGTAATTAGCCGACAAGCAAGCTAAAAACTACTGTATATTATAGCATAAATACCCAAGAAAATAAAAAAGCCGGCGAGCTCAATTTAAGCTCGCCGGCGTCTTATTTTCTTATTCAGTAGTTTGGCCGTCAAAATCTTCTTCATTGGCCATGGCTTCTTCTCTAGTAGCTCGGACTATACCATCTTTGTGATGAGCTGGAGAATAAATAGTATAGAGCTTGAGATCTTCGGTCTCAGAAGTATTGATGACATTATGCTGAGCTCCGGCCGGTACGACTATAGCTACGCCGTCTTCTAGCTGATACTCATTGCCGTCAATAATACATTTACCAGTACCGCTTTCAAAGCGAAAAAACTGGTCATTTTCATTATGTATTTCTAGGCCAATTTCTTCTTTAGGCTTGAGGCTCATCAAAACTAATTGGCTATGCTTACTGCTGTATAATACTTGGCGAAAATTATTATTGGCCAAAGTGTCTTTTTCAATGTTGGTAAAAAATCCTTTCATATAATTTTGTTTTAATTATTAAAAAAATCTGGCGGAAGGTGAGGGATTCGAACCCTCGGAGGCTTTGACACCTCACTTGCTTTCCAAGCAAGCGCACTAGACCACTATGCGAACCTTCCATTATTAAATAACTTTAATGCTTACGTGCTTTAGCTTTTCCCGCGCCTTTGGCGGGATTGCTGTTTGTTGCCAATCGCTACGCTCTTGGACAAACAGGTAACAAGCAAGCGCTTCACAGCTTTTAGCGGGATATGTTTACCCCGTATCCAGCCGAGTGAAACTCGGATGTGGTACGGGGCGAACCTTCCTTGTCCACCTCCACAAAGCGGGACGCTGCTACGCGGAACAATTGATCTTTTATTATTCGAATATCAGTATAATTTTTATTACCCAATAAGTCAATAATTAAAAAACCAAGCCGCCTTTTGAAAAAGACGGCTTGGAAGAAAAAATAATAAATAAATTATTTACAAACTAGTCCATTGATTGCCGCCCAAATGCCAAATAGAAACGCGGCCTATTCCTTGATTGAGGACAACATTGATTTTTTGGTCCAAACTAAAGGAGTCTTGATAAAAATATTGAAAATTATTATGCGTCCAGGTCATTTCTGCCGAAGCCTCGTCGCGCTGGGCATTGGCAAAACCAGCATACTGCCTGGCCTGTTGATAAGTCAAAAGAGTTTTGCTCATGGTATTGATACGACCACGATAGCCATAAGAGGGCAAGCCTATAGCTAGTCGGCTCTTATCAGGAAAACGACCAAGAGTAAACTGCGTCACTTCTTCAATCCAAGCCAAAGGCGCTACCGGCGTACCGACGCCATGGTCAAACTGATGATCATAAGCCATGACTACGATATAATCAACCGGCAAAGAAATAAAATCAGCATAGCGCCAGACAAACCAATTTTCTTCATTTTGATTGGCAGTAGCCGGACCGTCTATCATCAATTTTTTGCCCTGCTGCCTCAGCTTATTCCCCAGCTGACTGACAAAAACTTTATAATTTTCATAGATAGCCGCGTCCCAAGAGCCAAAATCCTCAAAATCAAGCTCTACTCCCGTCAAAGAATTTTCAACCACAAAATCAACTAAGCGCTGGCTATACTCGCCGCTGGCTAAATCGCTCAGAAGAAAGGCATTCATGTCTTGAGCGTCAGCCGCCGCTACATTGACATATTGCTGACGCGAATACGCTTTGATAAATGCCAAATTTTCTTCCGAATAAGCATTGCAACCATGAGTGCTTTCTGTCAAAAATCTCAACTCACCCCCCGGCTTGATGCGAAAATATTCTACCTTGACAGTATCAATTCGGCGGCCGTCTGCCAGCTCGGCCATAGCATTACAAGCCGGCTGACCAGGATAAGCCCAGGCCATTATTTCCGTCAAAGGCACGGGACCGCTAGGCTTAACTATATTTGGTTCTTCCTCAATTTTATCATCTGCTTTGTTATCTGACTTGATACCGACAACTTTCAAAATGTTTCCCAATATATCTTTGGGGCTATTTTTTGCGCTATCTTGATTATCGTTTTCAGAATCTTGACCCAAAATATCTGACTCCAGCACATCTTCATTTCCATTGATCAAATCCCTAGAATCAACTGGCGCAAGGTTGTCAAAATTATCAGATGAGCTATCAGAAGATGAATTAAGCCACCAAATTAAAAAAACAAATAAAACAATTAGAGCCAGATATAGCAGTGTATTTTTATTTTTTATAATTTTATTGATACCCATTACAAAAATCTTTATTTACTATTATTTTTTACTTGGTTTAGCTGAATATTTATTATAATAAAATTACCAAGACCAGTCAATCTCATCTGCTCTGAGAAACAATGTCATAAGCCGCGGAAAAAGGCAGAACTTTTACATCCAAAGAATCTAAATATTGCACTACTTCTGCAAACAAAACAATATCGTATTCCACATCGGTAGCTGGAGCAGCGACAAGGTCATGCCAAGTCAAAATCAACCAGCTCTTTTCGGCTATGGCTCTGTCTATCCAGTCTTTTATCTGCGCCACTGGTGTAGTCACGGAAATAGTCTTGGCATTAATCTTTGAAGGAATAATATATCCTTGGGGCTGAGAAAATCCATCTATAGTGCGGGCGGTTTGGAAATATTCTGCAGTCAAGCTCCTGATCAAATCATTATAGCCGCCATTGGGATAAGCGAAATGCTCTTTACCACGATAATCGCGTTCCAGCAAATAATCCCTCATGCGGGCCAGATCACTATCAGCATCAACCGAAGAATACAAGCGCAAATCAGTATGCCCATGGCCGGATATATCCCAACCTAAGCCATGGAGATAATCCACTTCGTCTTGGCTCAAGTATTTGTCTGTTCCTAAATGAGTGGGCATGATATAAGCCGTGCCCATAAATCCATACTCCTTCATGATTTCCGCACCGGCCACCGTGGTCTGAAAACCGTCATCAAAAGTCATGGTAATGATAGGCGAAAAATTATTGTCTACGCTAGCCAAGCCATCAAACCAAACCCGAGTATAAACACCAGGCTTGGCCACCACTCTTAAGGCTACATCTGTCACCCTGGACCAGTCTGGATCGCCTTCGGCTATTTGAAAAGCCGAAGGCAAAACCACTACTTCCTGCCATTCATTAGCCGCGGGCGAGGAAAAAAAATTTCTGACATTGAAGCTGAAATAATTCTCAAAACGACCATGGTCAGTGGCCAGAAGAATCAAAAAAGTATCTAAAGAACTGATATCTTCAAATCTAACTGCAAAACGCAGAGCCTGATTACTAAAATCCTGATTACCTAAATTGGCACGAGCGCCGTACCAGCCGCCATCAATACCAGTGGACACCCGCACTGACTTATCGGTCAAAGCTATGGCTCTGTCATAGCCAAAACTGCCGCCATAATAACTGCCCCAATCCAAATTGCTGAACAATTTCAAAGGCTGCTCGGCTATGGGCCTGTCTTTTTGCTGATTATAAGATAAAATTATTTTTTTCTGATTAACTATCACTATAGTAAACAGATAAAGAACCAGACAGGCTATCAGAATTGTTTTGTTTTGTTGAAAAAATAAAAATATATATTTCATTACTGCTTTTTTAATTGCTTTCTTTATGATAAGCCGCTATTCCCTTGCGATTCCATCTTTGCCAATCCAGTTCTTTGTGGAAAAGTAGCATCCTGATGGATCTGAGTAAGGCCGTCATCTCTACATAGGTAGCGATATAAAACAACATCCAGCCAATAGGCGCCAGAGCGACAAAAGACCAACGGCGAGCAGACTTCTCATAAAACATAAACTGAATCACAAACATAAATCCTACAATCACCACTCCGCTCATAAAAGAAGTAAAATCGGAATTTAACAAAGAAAAAACATAAAGAAAAATAACAAAAGGCAATTCAAACAACAGCTGAATTTCGGAAAACACCGCCAAAGGCATGACTATCATTGATAAATATTTATTGTGCTTTTTTTTGGTGCTGAAAAACAAATGACGATGCTGAAAAAATGTCTGAAAACGCCCCATTTTCCAGCGCAGACGCTGTTTTTTCAAACCGGTCAAATCGCTCGCTCCTTCAGTATAGACGATTGCTTTGGGGACATAGATTATTTTCATGCCCGCATCTTGCATGCGCACTGTCAGCTCTATGTCTTCGGTAATATTATTGGTACTGTATAGACCGACTCTTTCAAAAACCTCCCGACGAAAAGCGCCAGCTGCACCGCCGATAATATAAATGGAACCGATAAGCGATTCGGCTCTTTTGAAATAAAAAGAAAAGAGAAATTCCAAATATTGCACCGTGCCTATCATCGAATCTTTGTTGCCTATTTTGACGTTGCCGACTGCGCCCATAACTTTGGGATCCTTGAACTCCGCCACAAAAGCGCCAATTGCTCCCGGATCAACCACACAGTCAGCATCAATAGATACCAAAATATCTCCTTTGGCCAAAGCAATAGCCCTGTTTAAAGCGCTGCCCTTGCCGCTATTCTCCTGATAAAAATAATTGATGCTGATATCCTTATAAAGGGAATTTTTGTGTTTTTTGATAAAATCACGGATTATTTTATCCGAACTGTCAGTAGAGCCATCGTTGATAATTATAATCTCCATATTCCGATAACGGCTGGCTAGCAAAGAATTGACGGTAGCCAAAATACCAACCTCTTCATTCCAAGCAGGGATCATCACCGAAACCAAAGGATTATATTTTTTAAAATCAAAAAATCTATAATGCTTTAGACGATGGACTATGTCCTGCCAAGGCGCCAATATCATATAAAAGAAATATTTGGCCAAAAGTATGGCGGCAAAGAAAATAATCAGCTTCCTGACAAAAGAAACTTCATAAATATAAGTAGATTGCATCAATAAAGGAGAAAGAATCGCTGCCGCCGTAACGCAATACATCAAAAAATAATTCAGTATTTCATTGGCTCGGGTATTGCCCAGACGAAAAGCTTCCAACAAAAATAAACGCAAAATATTGATATATAAAATAAAGCTCAACAAAATAAAGACCAGGCTATAAATGAAGTGCTCTATCTGGTCCAAAGCCCAAAAAACAAACAACCCAAACAAGGCGCTGAAAATCATAGTGCCAAAAATAACTTTGAAGCTAAGATCGGTATTTTTTATCATAAAAAATATTACCTATTTGCTTTGCTCAAGTAAAAAATAAGATTAGGGCCTTGAGTGCCTCTTTCTTAGTCAATATTGTTGCTTAAGAATCGTCCAGATTCCTATATATAGTCTTCGCCTTGGCGAAGTGAAGGTTTATGAAAATAATTTTATTTTTATTTTGATCTGCAATAGAATAACATATTATATTAAAATAGTCAATACTGGCATCTTCAAAATTATTAAAGAAAAATCAAAACGCCCGCCTCGCCCTGCAAATGCAGTGGCGGGCGGGCGGCTAAAGAAAATTATTTATTTCCTCCTTTTTCTTTTTTTGCGTTTCTCGGCCTGGTTGAGAGCCAAGGTGGTTTTGACTACAGTATCGGGATTGAGCGACATGGAATCAATGCCCTCATCTACCAAAAATTGGGCAAAATCAGGAAAATCCGAAGGCGCTTGACCACAAATGCCAATTTTACGCTTGTGTTTTTTGGCTATTTTTATCACCTGCCTGACAAGCTCTTTGACTGCTTCATTTCTCTCATCATAAACATGAGCCACTAATTCGCTATCGCGATCTACTCCCAGCGCCAACTGCGTCAGGTCATTGCTGCCTATAGAAAATCCGTCAAAAATCTGCGCGAATTCTTCAGCCAAAATCACATTGGAAGGAATCTCGCACATCACATAAACTTCCAGTCCGTCTTTGCCTCGCTTGAGGCCATTGTCCGCCATGATTTTTAAGACTTTTTTGCCTTCTTCTACTGTCCGACAAAAGGGCACCATGATTTTTAGATTTTTCAAGCCCATTTCTTCTCGGACTTTTTTCAAAGCTTGGCATTCCAGCTCAAAAGCCGGCAAATACTGCGGGTCATAGTAGCGAGAAGCACCGCGCCAGCCTATCATGGGATTGGATTCTATAGGCTCAAATTGAGTACCGCCTATTAAATTGGCATATTCATTGGATTTGAAATCCGATAAGCGGACTATTACATCTTTGGGATAAAAACTAGCAGCAATTCTAGCTACGCCTTCGGCCAGCTTATCGACAAAAAATTGTTTTTTATTTTTGTAGGCAAAAGTATGCTCAGTGATAATTTTCTGAGCTTTTTTATCTTTGAGCTTGTTAAAATGAATGAGAGCCAAAGGATGAATCTTGATATAGTTGGAAATAATAAATTCCTCTCTAGCTAGCCCCACGCCTTCACTGGGTATAAAGCTCTGCAACATGGCCATTTCCGGATTACCGATATTCATCATTATTTTGGTTTTGGGTTTTGGCAATTTTTTTAGATCAGTCTGCTTGATTACAAAATCAACCAAGTTGTTGTAGACATAGCCCACCTCTCCTTCAGCACAAGACACGGTCACTTTTTGGCCGCTTTTTATCTTT
>JAQUKX010000016.1 GCA_028718865.1 Patescibacteria group bacterium
GACAGAAAACGAGCCGGCTGAGGAATTTTTTTATCGTCATCCTTTGAGCGGTCAGCCTACTAAAGAGCCGATAGACTTTTATCCGGTAGCAGTAGCTATTGATAATGCTTATAATGTCCGGCCGCAATACGGTTTGGAAGAAGCGGATATAATTTATGAAGCCTTAGCCGAAGGCAATATCACTAGATTGTTGGCTATTTTTGATCATAGAAAAAGCGTCGATAAACTCGGGCCAATCAGATCCGCTCGTTCTTATTTTATGGATTGGGCTCAAGAATATGGCGGTATATATATGCATGTTGGCGGCAGCCCGGAAGCTTTGGCCAAAATCAATCGTTATGATTTTGTCAATATTGATGAAATGGGCGCCAATGGAATTTATTTTTGGCGTGATCAGAATTTACTAGCGCCGCATAACGTCTTTACTTCTTCAGCCAATTGGCTGCGGATAGGGGAGATGCGGGAAGTGAATAATTGCGATCAGTCAATTATTTGGAATTTTGTTGATAATAAAGACGACTTACAATCATTAGCCGGTGATTTTTCCCTGAATTTTAGTCCGGCTTATCAGATCGATTGGAAATTCAACGATCATTTGAAAGCCTACCAAAGATGGCAAGGCGGAGAAAGGTTTTTGTTTGCCAGCGGCGAGCAGGTTAGCGCCCAAAATGTCATAGTGCAAGTAATTCCTTCGCCGATTATTGACGATAAAGAAAGGCGTACTATGGATACTAAAAAAGGCGGTCCAGTATTTATCTTCAATCATTTTGGTCAGCAAGAAGGCCTCTGGTCATTTGCTGAAGGCCGCACGCGTTTTTTGGATGAGGATGGACAAGAACTCAAGCTGATGCCTGGCCGCAGCTGGGTTCAAGTAGTGCCTGGTTTGGATTTTTTGTCGCTAGCAGAAGAAGAATAAAATAAAAAAGTCTGCCCACTTTTTTTGGCAGGCAGACGGTTCAGGCAGCGGAGATTTTCCGAGCTTGGGCGGTATGAACAGAACTTCCTTTTTTGAGGAAGATTTTTTGTATTTCAAATTGCCCTTTGCCCGGCATGGTTAGCCGCTGACCTTCGGTCAGCGGTACGGCTGACTGGTAGGCGAAGCTGCTCACTGGGTCTTCTCCGTAGAAAATAATCCAAGTGTCCATGATTTTTGGCCTCCGGTGAGTGAAAGTACCTGATGACTAGCCAGTTTATTATATTAGCTTACTTTTGTCAATTAGGCAGCTTGGATTTTTATTATCCGGATGTGCCCCTGCAAGTCTTTGAGAAAGTAAATTTTTGCCTTGGGCAGAAACTGCTTGATAAGCGGTTCCATTTTTTCTTTTTGCTGGGGGTCAATTTCCAAAAGCAGTAGATATTTTTTTTCCAGATAAGGTGAGATTTTAGCCAGCAAGCGGCGATAAGCATTCAGGCCGTCAGCTTTGCCCATTAGCGCCAAAGACGGCTCTTTTTTTATGCTGGGTTCTTTGAGTTGAGCCGGAGTCAAATAAGGAAGATTGGCAATTATAATGTCAAATTTTTGCTGGGATAGATTTTGTAGGAGATTGGAGCGGATGAAGTTTACTTGGTTTTTTAGGCCTAGTTTACGGGCGTTGCTTCGAGCGGTTTTTAGGGCGCGGGGAGAAATGTCCAGAGCTGTGTACTGGGCTGATTTTTTGGCCAGTTTAGCCAAAGACAAAATCAAACAGCCGCTGCCAGTGCCGATGTCAATAACTTTGTGTTTGTCTTTTATGTGTTTGAGAGCCTCCTCAACCAATAGCTCGCTTTCTGGCCGGGGGATAAGGGTGTGCTTGCTTACTAGAAATTTTAGACCGAGAAATTCTTTGTAGCCTTGCAGATAGGCTAGGCTCCAGCCCTGTTTTCTTTTTTTGACCAGCTTGGCAAAAGCCTTGGCTGTAGCCGGGCTTATTTTTTTGTCGGGATTTTTGTAAATATAGAGAAGGTTTTTTTTCAGAGCCAGCGCTAAAAGAGCGTCTAATTCCGTCGGCTCCAAGAAGCCTTGGTATTTTTTTAAAATTGTTTTGACGCTAGTCATGATTGGCTTTTTTCCGCTTGCCAAAGAGCTTTGATTAGAGGCTTGAGATCGCCATTTAAGATATTTTCTAGATTGTGCAGAGTGAGTTTGATGCGGTGGTCGCTTACTCTGTCTTGAGGCCAGTTGTAAGTGCGGATTTTTTCACTGCGGTCGCCGCTGCCTACTTGGCTTTTTCTCTGGGCGCTTTCTTTGGCTCTTTTTTCTTCTTCCATTTTGGCCAATATTCTAGACCTTAATATAGCCATGGCTTTTTCTTTGTTTTGGCCTTGGGATTTTTCGTCCTGACAGGAAACCACTGTATTGGTAGGCAGGTGAGTAATGCGGACTGCCGAATGAGTGGTATTGACCGACTGGCCGCCGTGGCCGGAAGCGCAAAAAGTGTCAATGCGTAGGTCTTTGGGCTCTATTTTTAGATCGATTTCTTCAGCTTCGGGCATGACGGCAACAGTAGCGGCGCTGGTGTGCACTCGACCGGATTTTTCAGTTTCAGGCACTCTTTGGACACGATGAACGCCGCTTTCAAACTTGAAATGTTTATAGACATTTTGGCCGATGATTTCAGCAATGACTTCTTTGAAACCGCCGATTTCGTTTTTGCTTACTGATAGTATTTTGACTTTGAAGCCTTCTATCTCGGCAAAGCGGCAGTACATACGGAACAAATCGGCGGCAAAAAGAGCGCTTTCATCGCCACCAGTACCGGCGCGGATTTCCAAGATGATATTTTTTTTGTCATTGGGGTCGGCCGGGTTGAGCAGTTCTTCTAATTTTTCTTTATCATTATCAGCTTGAGCGGTGAGAGCATTTATCTCTTCTTGGGTGAGAGCCAGCATTTCTTCATCGCTTTCCTGCTTGAGGGATAACTGTAGCGATTCAATTTCTTTTTCTTTTTTGGCTATATTTTGAGCCAAATCAAAAACCTCCTTGGCTTCGCTGTACTCTCGTCCAAGTTTGGCCATCTTTGCTTGGTCAGAGACGATTTCTTTTTTTTGCATCTCATTTTCCAGCTCAGATATTTTTTGGACTATTTTTTCTAGATCAAATTTCATATAGTTTATGTTGAGGGACTATTACCGCCTAAAAGGCAGTCGCCTTCTGGGCGATAACAAAAAAAGCCTTGTAAAATAAGACAGGCTTTTTTATTTTTTAAATAAGCTATTTAGCTGGCTTTTTGCTTTTGGCTGAAGCCTTGGAAGGCTTTGAGGATTTCTTAGGGGCAGGCTTGGCTTTTAGAATATCATTGCCTTTTATTTCCTGCTGGATTCTTTCCTTTTCTTTTTCCAATTTCTTTTTGGCGGAACGAGCTTTTTTGACAGCCTTGCCTTTTCTTACCTGGGAAGTTTTTTTCTGCAGTTCTTTTATCTTTTTGAAGCGGTCAACTCGGCCGGCAGTATCTACCAATTTTTCTTTGCCAGTATAAAAAGGATGGCATTGGGAGCAGATTTCTACGCTGATTTCTTTGGCAGTAGAGCCAATGGTAAAAACCGCGCCGCAGGCACAGCTTATTTTGGCGTCGGAATAATAAGTAGGATGGATGTCTTTTTTCATAAATATAATCAATTAATACCCCAATAAAATAGCAGAATCAACAATATAAGTCAAGAATAAAAGTAAAGCGCCCAGCGTATGCCAGGCGCTCTGGATCCGGAGCTAGAAATCAAAGGCCTCGCTGCCTTTGTAATATTCTTCGCCCCTTTTGTGCCCCTGGGGACAGATGGCGTCGCCGTCTTCGATGTGGGACAAGCAGATGCTGCAGACATTGCCTCGGAGTTCGCAGATCTGGGTAATTTCCCAGTCCCGAACGTCGTTGTTGGTCATGAGCTTCTCTTTCTTTTGGGGTGGAATTTGAGCAGGCAAATGGCCTGCTTTGCTTAGGCGAAGGCGTTGGGAGGGGTGTTGGGTAGGAACAAGAAAAATTAATTATTATTTATAGCACATAAGTTTAAAAAAGTCAACAGTTTGTTGAACCCGCCGGGTTGGCAGGGTCAACCCGGCGGGATGGCTTGTCCTTGATATTTTTTTATTTTTATGATAAAGTATTGCTACTTTAATTAATCACAAGCATTTTGTCGCTTATTTTGACTCCTTCCCCTTGGCAATAGAATCAAGCGGGCGGTCAAATAGACTAAATGCGGGTAAGCTGCCCTAGGCTAAGGCTTCGGGTAGCAGGAAAGGAAAACATATGAATTTACCAACTTTAGAAGAGTTGCTCAAATCAGGCGTCCATTTTGGCCACCAGACTTCCAAGCGTTATCCTAAGGCTCAGGCCTATATTCACAGTAGCCGCAGCGGTATTCACATCATTGATTTGCAAAAGACCGTTGAGGGACTGAAAAAAGCTTTGGAGTTTGTAGAAAAAACAGTCAAAAATGGCGGCCTTATTTTGTTTGTCGGTTCAAAAAAGCAGGCTAGAAAAATAGTCCAGGAAGCAGCCGAGATTTGCTCCATGCCTTATATCACTGGTCGCTGGCTGGGAGGCACATTTACCAACTTTGAAAATATCAGCAAGCTCACCAAAAAATTGGAAAAAATGGAAAAAGAAGAGCAAGAAGGCGCTTGGGAAGTCTATACCAAAAAAGAGCAGGTAGCTTTTAAAAAAGAATTGACCAAATTGCAGGAAAATGTCGGCGGCATCAAAAAGATGAAGAGTCTGCCCAAAGCGATTTTTGTGGTAGATATCAAAAAAGAAAAAACCGCAGTCAGTGAAGCCAATCGAATGAGGATCCCAGTAATTGCCATGGTAGATAGCAATGTCAATCCGGAAAAAACCCAGTATCCTATTCCAGCCAACGACGATGCAGTCAAGTCCATAGAGATGATTACTTCTTTGGTGGCTCAAGCCGCTAAAATAAATCGAGTTTAAAATTAATCCGTTTCAATTTTTGCAAGCGGAAGGTATAAAGGAAAATAAAATTATGTCTTTAGAATTGATAAAAGAAATCAGGCAAATTACTGGTGCAGGTATTTCCGATGTTAAAAAAGCTCTGGATGAAGCAGCTGGCGATAGAGAAAAAACCATTGAAATCCTTAGAAAAAAAGGCCAGAAAATCGCGGCTAAAAAATCTGATAGAGAAATCAAAGAAGGCGTCATTGCCTTAGCTCAAGCTGATGGTAAATTGGCTCTAGTTTCTTTGGGTTGTGAAACGGATTTTGTCGCCAGAAACGAAGATTTCCAGCAAGCAGTCAATCAGCTGGCGCAAAAACTTTTGACTCTGGGCAAAGAAGAATTTGCTGTTTGGGCCAAGCAGTATATTCAGGATGAATTGATTGTTAAAATTGGCGAGAATTTGAATTTAATTGCTTTTGAGCTTTTTGATCAGGGGATTTTTGATTATTATCTCCACTCCAACAAAAAAATAGCCGCAGTGGTTGTTTTGTCCCAGGGCACCAAAGAAACAGCCAAAGAAGTGGCTATGCACGCAGCAGCTATGGCGCCCAAATATTTGTCAGCTCAGGAAATTCCCGCTGAAGAAATCGCCAAAGAACAGGAAGTCTATAAAGAGCAGCTTTTGGCTGAAGGCAAGCCAGCGGAGATGATAGAAAAAATCCTGCCGGGCAAAATCAAAAAATACCAGACAGAAGTCTGCTTGCTTGACCAGCCTTATATCAAAGACGATAAAAAATCAATAGAAAAGTTTTTGGTGGAAAATCAAGCCAAAATTGAAAAATTCGCTTATTATAGTTTGTAATTTTTTTGACGGTTTATTTAGATAATATTAGCCCGCCCGCCTCGCCCTGCAAATGCAGTGGCGGGCGGGCGTTTATTTTTCCTCTTGCCAATATTTATTTACTTTGCCATAATTAGCTGGAAAAAGTAATCAAGGGAAAATATGAAACAAAAAAATCAAAGGCGAATAGTGATTAAATTATCGGGTGAAGTTTTCGAAATCGGCGATCAGCCGGCTAATTTGGACTTTCCTTCCATAGAAAAAATCGCCCGCTCTCTTATCAAGCTGATTAAGCTCGGCTATCAGGTAGGGGCAGTGGTAGGCGCTGGCAATATTTTCCGGGCGCGAATGGTCAAAGGCGAAAAAATAGACCGAGTGGTAGCTGATCATATGGGCATGCTGGCCACCAATCTTAATGCTTTGGCTTTGCAATCGGTTTTGGAAAAATTGGGTCAGCCGGCCAGAGTTTTGTCAGCGTATTCTATACCAAAAATCATGGAAGATTACAGCCATCGCAAGGCCGTAGATCATCTGGAAAATAAAAGAGTGGTAATTTTTGCCGGTGGTACGGGCAATCCTTATTTTACCACTGACACTACTTTGGTTTTGCGAGCTTTGGAAGTGGGAGCTAGTCATATTTATAAAGCCAGCAATATTGATGGTGTTTATGACAGTAATCCCAAAGAAAACAAAAAAGCCAAGCTTTACAAAAAATTATCATACAGACAGGCTTTGAGCCAAAATTTGGAAGTGATGGATCAGACTGCTTTTGCCCTGGCCAAAGACAATGATTTGCCTTTGACGGTTTTCAAATACAGTCCAGCCAATCTAGTTCAGGCAGTAGTAAAAAATAATATTGGCACTAAAGTTGTAAATCAATGAAAGTAGTCAGAGTACAATTTCACCCCTTGGATAAGGAATATTATTTTCTGCCGGAGTTTTCCCAAGAGCAGGCTAAGCTGGCCATCAGCGATAAAGTAGTAGCGGAGACTGTTTTGGGCGATGATATCGGCACAGTGATTGACTGGGAGGATTATCAGCCGACAGAAAAGGAAGAGATTGAAGTAAAGCCGCTCTTGCGGCCGGCTAAGGAAGAAGATTTGGCCCAGCTGGAAGATATAAATAAAAGAGTGCCGTCTTATTTGGAAAAATGTTCCCTTTTGATCAATCAGCACGGCCTCAAAAATATGAAGCTGATAGACGCGGCTGAATCTTTTGACCAGAAGCGTTTGACTTTTTATTTTTCCGCTGAAGGCCGAGTTGATTTTCGTGATTTGGTCAAGGATCTGGCTAGAGAATTCCGTCGCAAAATTAGACTGCAGCAAATAGGCGTCAGAGATGCAGCCAAAATTTGCGGCGATTTTGGACCTTGCGGCTTGCCTTTGTGCTGCCGCGCTTGGCTGGCAGATATTGGTAATGTCAGTCCGCAATATATCAAAGATCAAGACTTGGGTCATCGGGGAGCCGAGCGTTTGAGCGGACCTTGCGGCCGGCTCAAATGCTGTCTGCGCTTTGAAGAAGAGGCTTATAGGTATAATCTGGAAAAACTGCCCAAAGTAGGCGAGGAGATAAATACCAAAGCGGGTAGGGGAAAGGTAGTAGCGGTTCATCCACTTAAACAAACAGTAAATTTAGAGATAGACGGCGCGGTGGTGGAGTACCCTTATTTGGAAGGCAAGCTTTGCGCCAAAAAAGATATTTGCAAATAAAGTAAAATAAAAAAACCGCATTAGCCAAAAAGCGGTTTTTTTGTTATAATAAATAAACCTACTTCATTAGATTAATTGTAGTATAATCATATATAAACAGAGGCAAAATCAGAGCTATTTTTGGGCTAAAGTTATTATTTTAGGAATTATTTTATTTCTCTTTTTTTTAGCAGGTTTTGATAATAAAATTTATAAGGCAGAAGCAGCTGGTGAAAATTGGCTGTCGGGTTATTCTTATCGCCGAGCGATAATCATTAATTCTTCTAAAGTTGATTTGACAACTAGTAATTTCCCGGTTTTGGCCACCAGTACTATTGATTCTTTGAAAACTAGCGCCAATGGCGGTAAAGTAGAAACTGCTGAAGGGTATGACATAGTTTGGACTGATAGTGATGGTAATACGATATTGAATTACGAAGTAGAAAAATATGATGCGACTAGCGGAGAAATAGCTCATTGGGTCAGCGTAGATGTGTCTGCTAGCGAGGATAAAACCATTTATCTTTATTATGGTAAGGAGGATGATACTAATCATGCTACTAGCACCGGAGTTTGGGGGGATAATTATCAAGCTGTTTGGCATTTTTCTGAAACTAGCGGAGCACATTACGACTCTACGAAAAATAATATAAACTCTCAGACTATCGTAGTTACTGATCAAGGTTCGGCAGTTGGGCAGATAAATGGGGCGGATAGTTATAATAATTCCAATAATTATATTGATTTTGGCGATGTTCTGGAGTTAGATTTTCCGGTTACTATTTCTGCTTGGGTATATAGAGATGTGGGCGGTAATGCGGATGCTATTTTTTCATCCAATTTCACAAGCGTCTTTTCAGGATATTGGTTGTATGTAAATTCTAGTGGCGCTCTTGAGGTTTCCTTTGGTGATGGCGGCGGTACTGGGGCTAGCAATGCTTTTGGTCGTTTGAGTTCTAATAGTTCCGTTCCTTCAGGTGCCTGGACTTATGTAGTTGGCACAATCAATGGAACTACTTTAGGTGATATCAATGCTTATACAAATGGTCAATTAAATAATTTTGGTTCCACTGGTAGTGCTACTGTTTATGAAAAGGTTAATGCTGGTACGGCTCGATTAGGATATCGGGGCGGTTCTTCAGCACGCATGGGAGGCATAATTGATGAAGTGAGAATATCTAATACTATTAGTAGTGCCGAGTGGATTTCTACAGAATATAATAATCAGGTATCTGTTTTGTCATTTTTGACTATTGCCGCCGAAGAAGAAGGATCAGTAAATACTGCTCCCAATGCCTCGACATTAGTGTCTCCAGCAAATGCCTCTTATACTGCCGACAATACGCCGACGCTTTCCGCCAATTATTCCGATGATGATGTTGATGACACTGGGACAACTAATTATCGTATCAGTTCTTCATCTCTGGTTGATTGCGTCAATAATATAAATATTGTTGCTTTTGGCTCATCTTTAGAAACTTCAACAAATGATGAAGATACCACTTATACGCCAGATTCTTCCATCGGCTCCGATGGTGTTTATTATTGGTGTGCTCAAAATAACGATGGCGTTGATACTTCAAGTTGGACGCAAATGGGTAGTTTTACGCTAGATACTACTGCACCAACAAATATAGGTATTGATTCAATTAGCGCCAATAGTAGCAGTCAAATAACGGTGACGGCTAATACAGCTGTTGATGCAGGCATAGGTATTCATAGCACCCCTTATTGGTTTGATGAAATTAGCGGGGCAAGCGGAGCAACTGATTCTAGCTCTTATCAATCTTCAACTACTTATGTTGATACAGGCTTATCGCCAAATACTCAATATTCTTATCGAGTAAAAGCCAAAGACGCTCTGAACAATGAATCAAATTATAGTAGCGCTTCATCAATATATACTTTAGCTAATATACCTACTTTTCTTTCGCTCAATGGAGGAAATCAAGAAATTACTGCTAGCTGGAACGCCAATTCCAATCCCGCTGGCACGGAATATTATATAGAAAATATTACCGTTTCTACCAACAGCGGCTGGGTTAGCGATACTTCTTGGATTTCTAACAATCTTGATTGCGGTACAAGTTATGTTTTTAAAGTTAAAGCTAGAAACAATGATAGCGTAGAAACTAATTATTCAGGAATTGCTTCAATTTCTACTCAATCATGTAGTTCATCAAGCGGTGGTGGCGGAGGATTGCCGTTGGGATTTCTTGCTCCCCCAGCCATTCCTCCTGGAGGCTGGTTAGTATCAGTAGGCGATGGTAGTTCTTCGTCAGAGATTGCCTCAAGTGATAATAGGATTGTATCTTTATATTTTAGGGTTAGCTCTGATATCAATCGTCTAAGTATTTCTCGTTATCCCGATTTTCATGACGCTGGCATACAAGCTTTTCAATCTCCTATTGATTGGGATATTTGTTCATCAGAGACTGGTTTGATAAAAGAAGATTTTTGTCCTCAAGGCGAATATACTCTTTACATTAAATTTTATAATGTCTTTGGTCGTAGTTCGGAAACTATTGAGCAAAGAATTAATCTTAAGTCAGCAGTTAATGATAATTCGGCTACTTATCGTTTAATAAAATATCCAAATGATTCCAAAGTTTATTTTTTGAGCAATGGTATAAAACAATGGATAAAGGATGAAGCTACTTTCAATATATTGGGCTATCGTTGGTCGGACATTGAAGTAGTTCTTGGGAGCGCTGTTTATCCTACTGGGCCAGATATCCACGAGAGTAAAGACAAATATAATTTTACTTCTTATCTAAGTTATGGTTCAATCGGTCAAGAGGTAAGGAATTTACAGAAACTTTTAAAAGCATTAGGTTATTTTAATTATCCTAGTATTACTGGTTATTATGGCAATGTCACTACTCAATCTGTTAGGGATTTTCAAGCATTTTACGGTATAGAGACATTAGGGGTAGTAGGTCCTAAGACTAGAGAGAAATTAAATAGTTTTTAGATTATTAGATAATTTTTTATTATGCCCAAGATATATATATTTTTAGCCCTAACTTTATTTTTTATTTTATTTGTTTTTAATTCCATAAGCAAAGCTTCCGACTATCCTTCAGGCACTCTTTTAGCTCTCAAAGACATTCCTTCCTCTACAGTCTATTTGATTAAGGATGATGGTAAAAAATACGCTTTTCCAGATTCTAAAACTTACTTTACTTGGTATAATGATTTTAGTGGTGTAATTAAAGTGGATATTTCCACTCTAGATCAATATCCAGATGGAGGAGTAATGTTTTACAAAGCAGGCACTAAGCTTATTACCCATCAAAATACGGCTAAAGTATATGCAGTAGAGCCAAACGGAGTAATCAGGCATATTCCTTCCGAACAAGTAGCTATTAATCTCTATGGTGTCAATTGGCATCAAAAGGTTCAAGATGTCATTCCAGGTTTTTTCTCCACTAGTTACTTAGCAGGAGAAGATCTTTCAAATACGTTGCCTACAGGCACTATTGTTAGAGAGAAAAATACTGACAATTATTATTATATAGAAAACGGACAGAAAATAGCGTTTAGTGATTATCAAAGCTACAATTCCGAGGATATTATAGAATTAACAGACCTTAGTAATTATCCTGATAGTAGCCAGAGCATTCCAAGTTTTGATTCTATAATAGATTCAGAGCCAGCTCCTACCCCTCCTAGTCCAGGCGGTGGCGGTGGCGGCGGTGGCGGCGGAGGATATACGCCACCACCACCAATTAACAATGACAAGGATAACGATGGTTATGATTCCATTGCTAGCGGCGGAACAGATTGTAATGACAATGACGCTTCAATTCACCCAGGAGCAGAGGAAATTTGTGGCGACGGCATAGATCAGAACTGCTCCGGCGCTGATTTAGCTTGTCCGATTTCGGGCAGTATAGTAGTGGATCATAATGCCGTGCTAGATTTTGATGCTGGCAATATTCCTGATTATTGGATTGAACAGGTTAAGTCACAAAGAATTTTGATTCATCTTCCTGGTAGAAGTCATTCGGGGCAGTATACTGGTCCTGTATATGGCAGAACTGAGCTCGGTGGTTTGAAACTTCTTGAACAATCACAACCCTCGTATACTTCTCATATTGCTTGCGGTTTAGAGATGTTGCCAGATCAGAACGGTTTGCATGTCATTGTTGGAAGTTATACTTATAGTGGTGGAAATTATATTCTTCGTTATAGTCAGTCTCAGGATAATTGTTTTGAGACAAATGATAATCAATATTGGTCACAAGAGACTGGGCGTCAGTTAACCTTAAACACTATTACTCATTCTCACAATATAGGAAAGCCAATTCACGCCACCATTTTTGGTTGGTCCTACCACATCTTTTATCGTGACGGTAATATGGTCTATAATGAGGAAGGAGTTACTCCTGAACGCACTATTTTCAATGATGAACGTCGTGATGCTTATCTGAATTTTTTGGAGGAAGGTAATGACAATCCTTCTTTTTCCACAGTGTTTGTGTATGGAACCACACCAACAGATCCTTCTCCAAATACTATTGATTATTATGGGCTTGATGGTTGGCGAGTGACTCACTATAATGAGGAATTCCGTAATGCCGCAATTGCGGCTGGAGGAGTATTGCTTGATCAGGCGCGTATAGAAAACTATGATGAGTCTTTTTCTCA
>JAQUKX010000017.1 GCA_028718865.1 Patescibacteria group bacterium
CCGATTTGAGGTGTTCGTGCATTTCCGCGAATGCTCGCTCATCGACAGATTGATTTTCGACAAGTAGTCCTTGAGAGATAAGAAGTTGAGCGAGTCCGTTCTCGCCTACATCGTTTAGCAAACACAGTTTTTTCCTAAGCGCGCGTAGTTCCTCCGTAGGAACATACACAACCCCAAGAGTCAACGAGTTAACAAGAGCTGAGACGCCATCTCGATGGAATAGGTGGCACCAACGGGAAAGTTGCATGACATTCCCTCCTTTCTTAGTAAAGGCGAAGGAGGTGTGAAAAGAGTTTTTTCCACACCTCCTTTTGACGTCAGGCCTGTGTGACTGCTAACAACGCGTGCACGACGTGTAGCAGCAATCCACGAAATCACGACCAGGCTTGGGGATGTTCCCCAAGATCTTCGCGCGATCACCGGCCTTGAGCACGACTGGCCTCGTGCTTTTCCGCGGCTTGTCCATGTCTTCCTCCTTTCTTGCCTACTATCTTCAATCGCTGCTTAGGTTGAAAATCCACCATGGATTTCCATTTAACTTTATTGACCAAAAGAGCAATCTAAAGAAATAGGACTTGGGGTTGAATGTTGAAGAAGCATGAAGTCAAGAGCTGAGCAGTTATCCCTCCCTTTCAATTGAAAAGGTCTTGTGTTACGGCCAAAAAACTTGGCCAGGCTTGTCAACGAACATTCACAGCCGTCTATCTCTACAGCCGTCGGCCTATATATAGACGTCTGTTCCTACCAATCTAAATATAAAGTAAAAAAATAATAGTGTCAATATTAATCTTACTTTTATAAAACCAAAAACTGGCAAAACTAATTTACCAGTACCCCCTAAAATATATATCCCCCGTCCTAAATCTTATCTAAAAAAATAAAACTTATTTTTATTATGATTTAAATTTTGACAAAAAATATTTCTCCCTACTTATCCAAATCAAATTTTTTCTTTACCCAGTCCTGATATTTTTCGTCTTTTTCCATCATTTTTTTTACTTCCAAACGCAACCAATCAGCTTTGGGTGTTTTGTCTTTGGCTGAACGCCAGTTGATATAATCCAAAATCTTATGCGACAAACGCAAAGTAAACTTGATATTAAAAAGTTCTTTGGCTGAACGCTGATCCAATTTTTTCAAAAAATCCTGAATTTTTTCCAAAAGATTTTTGGCAGTATAAAACTCCAGCATCAATTTCTGAGAAAGAGAACCCGATGATTTGAGACTAGACAAGCCAGCGTCTATCTCTGAACCAGAAGGCAAAAGACAAAGGACTTTTTTGTTTTGGGCCAAATGAAAAGCCAAAAGATAACTGGCCCGAGCATCCAAAGACTGCCCCAAAAAAATCATGGCTTCAGCCTTGGGCAAAATACCATCATCAGCCATTTGCTTGTTTTTGGAATTATCACTAATTACCACAATACCAGCTTTTTTAAGAAAAAAAATAATTTCTCGAGCCACTTGACTGTCTAGACCTTTGGGACTGTAAAAATAAATATTCATTAATTCAAATTTAAATTTATTTAACGGGGTAAAACTCACCAATTAAATTCTGTTTCATGCTTTCTTCAAAAGAACCTATTTGCTTGGCATTGGCCAAATACCACATTAGCTTCAAAAGAGCAGCGCTTCTAGTACAGCCTGACATGGAAACTGCACCGTCCACTTTGTGCGCAAAAAGATAATTATGACAAACTGTGGGTATTTTCCATTTTAGGATTTTTTGCTGTTTGCTTTTTTCCAAAGGCTGATAAGGATTGGTTTTTATCAAAAGCCCTTGATAATTTTTGATATCCTTATCCCAAAGCCAATCCACTCCCAGAACATCTTCTATAATCAAAACCTTGGAAGAAATGTTTTGAAAAATTTCCGTATCTTTGGGACAATATTTCAAACCGGCTTTCAAATTGATGCCAAAATCCACCTTGCCCCAATAAGTATTATCAGCGCTTTTAAAAACATTGACCTCGTCAGAAAAATCTTCTATGGCCTTACTGGCTGATATTACTCGCGAGCCAAAGACTATAGCTGATCCCGGCAAAGGCTGGTCAGCTATTTGCAAGGCATTTATCAAATTGGCTCTTAGTCCCAGACCGCCGTATTTTGACTTCAGACGGCTGATGATTTCTTTTTTGTCAATGAAGCCCGAGCCGCTTATTTGCGAGGAAGTAAATATAAGGCTTTTTTTGTAGTTTTGCAGGAGGAAATTGACTGCCAAAGCAGTATTTATCAACTGACCTATCTTGGATATGACCACAAAGCCGTCCGCTTCCAAAAAAGCCTTGTCTATTTCCGAGGCAATATTTTCCCAAGTCCGGGCCGAGACCAAGTCATCCTCACCACAGATAAAGACCGGCTCCAAATCAGCCAGAATTTTTAACTCGGGCATTTGCTCCAGCCAAGAGCTGATATCAGCTCTATTTCTCACTGCCCAAATATTGCCATCCTTGTCTGTCAAAGAAGTGCCGCCAGCCAAAAGCAAATATATTTTTTTTCTTTTTTTAGCCATGTTGAATTTTTTCCTTATTGGAGCTGATTAGATAAAAAACATAAGCGTTCATAAAAACAGTAAATATCGGACCTAGCCAATTATATTTAAAATTACCAAAGTAACACAATATCAAATCAAAATATATACCGAATGTTAAACCGATGATAATAGTAATTAACAAAAATTTAATCTGTTTTTTAAAAAATAACTCCGCTTCTTTATACTTAATATAAAAATTTTTTATTGCCGTATATATTAACACAAAAAAATAAATTGAATATATTAAATAACTCATATTATTAAAAAATAAGATATAAATTTTATTATCATAATCTATATTATATCCATCAAAAAACCAACCGTCTGAAAAAATAAAAATTGATAAAACAATAAAGATAATAAAAATTAAATAAAAATATTTTTTAGAAAGCTGATTCCTTCTAAAAGGAAATTGGTAAGAAAAATAAAATAAGCTTATGCCAATTCCTAATGCGGCAATTTATGTCAAAGCTGACCAAAATAGCCAGTATTCAGAAATAAATAATAAAACCCTGCTTAAAAATAACCCTAATGCCCACAAAAAATTAGAAAAAGTGAGCAGGCCAAAATACAAATTTATTTTATTTTTTATTCCGCGAGAAAAAACTATAATACTCATCACCAGATTGATCAGTCCGGCAATAAGTAGTAGTGTGTTTTGGATGCTTAAAATTTCCATAATATTTACGATAATTTTTTATCTTCTTCTTTGGTTCTGATATTTTCCGCCATATCCTGCTGATGAAGTAGCAAGCTACCCACCGCAATATCCAAATACTTACTCACCTGCCCAAGAAACTCCAACTGTTCTACAGAGAGCACTTTTTGGCCATTGTCTATAATCACCACTCCCAAAAGCTGGCGATTGTAAAATATCGGCAAAGCAATATCTATCCTCTGCTCCAAAAGCTCGCGGTGCAATTCTCTATCCAGCTTGAAATATTCAATCTCAGCCAAATCAATCAACTGCCTTTTCTCACTCATGTTCTGGAGCAAGCGGCTAGCGTTTTTATCCAGCTGGCGCTCTCCCACCGGAAACACCTGATAAAAAACATCAGGATTTTTGCGCTTGGCCAAATAGATGAAGATCTCGCGATAGTCTATCACTCGATTTATCTGCCTAGCCAGACGGGAAAACAAAATATCCAAATCTCGGCTGGAGCGCAAAATATCAGCAATATTGTCCTCTATGTTGCGCAAATACCTGGTCGGATCAGTAACCACAAAGCCGGCCAAGCGGTGTATGAATCTAAACAAAAGCGGACCGGTCAGACCCAAAAATACCAAAAGGCAAAAAAGATTTTTTCCTTTGGAAAAATCAATAAAAATCACATCGTGCAAAGTCCAATAAAATAAGAAAAAAACAAAACCCGTGGCAAACAGACCCAGTAGATCAGCCAAGGCCCGATAAAAGCTGGCGGCGAGCTCGTGAAAGCGATAACGGAAAAGCCCCTGCACTGCAAAATAAGTAAAGAAAATAATGCTGTTGGCGCCAAAATAATACAGACTATTGACTCCAAAAAGCGGCAAAAGAATACTAAATATCAAACCGCCAAAAGCGGCCAGCAAAGTGCCGGTAAAAATATAATCAATTTGGCGCTTGACTATGCGCTCGGAATGCTTGCGGTTTTTTATCAAAATATAAAAGCCATAGGTCATCAATGCGGAAAAATAAACGGCAAAAAACCAATAAATACTACCGGCGTCGTAAAAAACCTGGCCTTGGTCAATATAAATATTACTGGCATTGTAGCTGGTAAAAACAAAGGGCGACATGGCTACTGCCGGCAGCCAAATAAGGATTTTTTTACTGGTCTTTATCCGCTGCCATTTATCAAACAAAGAAAAAACCAGCCACAAAAAGGCCGGCGCTAAATACAAAGTGGGCAACAACCCCGACTGCACTCCCAAAACTAGAGTAAACTGATCTCTGGCAAATACAGTGATGTTCAAAAATTCCGTCAATTGCCAAAGCAGTATCAAGGAAACCATGGTAAATATAGGCCAGCGTCTCTCGCTCTTGGGCTGGCACAAAACATAAATCAAGAGAGCGAAATTGACGATAAATACCAGCGATAGGATAAAAGTAGCCAAACTCATGTTTTTGGCAATTTTAAATATTTAGGAGACAGCCGTCAAAATAAACCAGCCGTCTACCTCAATATAACTATTTTTGGGGATTTTGTCAAAAAATAAATGACTTGTCAGATTTTAGCTTAATTTAACCTTTCCCTTTTTCAACTGATCATAAAAATGAATAATAGCTAGAGCTGTAGGCGAAGAACCAAAATCACCAGCCATCGCCTTCTTAAAAAGCTTTTTGGGGCTATAATCAACATATTCCAAAATCTCCTCTCCTTCTTCGGGCTGAGCTTCCCCTTGACGCAAATCACTGGCTAGATAATAAAATCTCTGGTCATTGATAGTGCCGGTTTGCTGAGCTTGAAAAAATAAACGCCATTTTTTAGCCACTAGTCCCATCTCTTCCCTTAATTCTCTTTTGGCAGATAAAAGCGGTTTTTCATTTTTTTCCAAAACACCGCCGGGAATTTTTATTTCAACTTTTCCTCCTCTGACCCAGCGTCTTTCCCTTATCAGCCTGACTTTTTTCTTGTCTGTAATGGCAAAAATATGCACTGCCCCGGGCAAATAAACTTTTTCAAAATTAATGATTTTTTTATTTACTTTTTCCGGCTCAATTACCAGTCTGATTATTTTCCCCTGAAAAATTTCCTTTGTCATATAACTATATTATAAAACAAAAAAATCAATTAACAAAATTTTTTAACTAAAAAACAAATCGGACTCCCAGGAATAACCCTGCTCTATTTTACCGTATAGAAACAACGGTAAATAGAGTCCCGCCTTAGCGGGAAAAAGTCCGATTGGATTCAGGTATTGATCAAGCTGACATGCGCGCCATGCGGCGGCAAAACGCCGCTAGCGATGACCACTTGGCAGACATGGCCGCGCTCGACTTGTTCCACCGGCTGACCGTCCACTTCAATATCGCGAATGAAGTGCACTGCCCGGTAATCGCCCTTGGCCACAAAACCCAGGACGCTTTCCCGAACAAACCCAGAGCCATCCACTCTGATGGACACCTGGCGATTGGCCGGCAAACAGCCGGTAACTCGCCCTACTCGCTTGATAGCTCCCATGACTTCCCTCTCTTTGGTTAAAGAACTCTTTTAGCGCCAAGAAAGCAAACGGCGCCAAAAGAAAATTAACACAACTAATTTTTCTCGTCAATAAAAAAGAGGAGGGCCCAGTTCTCGAGAAACTAGACCCTCTATCAGGGCAAACATGGGAGGATTCGGACCTCCATCCTCTCCCTTCGTAGGGAGTGCTCTATCCAGCTTAAGCTACATGCAACTATGTGCCCTGTGAAAAAGTGCAATTATTTTTGGTACGCCGCATAGGATTTGAACCTATATCTCCTGGAACAAGCCAGGCGCCCTATCCAGTTGGACCAACGGCGCACCTCTAAATGAAACGATAATATGATAGTATATATTAGAAAAATTGTCAATAGTAGCTAATTACACCTGAAAAATAAGTAAGCTAATTTAAAAAGCCGATCAGCTATTAGACCAATCGGCTTTTTTTGATTTAGAGGATCTTGCAAAGAAAATCCCCGTAACGCGTTTCATCCGTCGGCAAACCGATAACTTTCCGACCCAGATCTTGGCAAAGAACTGGCCTATTGGAGCATAACCCTATCTCGTCAAACAAATTTTTTGTTTGAACGAGACAAAAACGCGAAAAATCCTTAGCATGTTTTGATGGAATAGACGCCCAGCTCACGGGCTTGCCAAAAGGAAGGAGATAAGGAATACCTACATTATCGCCAGCGACAAAAAGTCTTCCCGATAAAGGCACGCCGGGATAAAAATCACGTTCGCAGACCTCATCAATAACTTGATCATAAGCGCGAACACAACGTACTTCCCGACCGCCCTGCCTGATACGATCTACTCCTTCGGCTATTCCGATGCCTACGCAAACAAGCGGCACTTCAATGCGTAGCCTAGAAAGCAAATTGACAACTCTTTCCAGAAGAGCGCCGCTAAAAACCACGTCATCGACGATCACGGCTTCACGCAAGCCGCCCATTTGTAAACGCCTGATTTGCTTAAACAGCGAAGGCGCTCCTGCCCTACGGCCTAAGCCGCAACTTTTTCCCTCCCCGTCTGCCAAACGAGCAATTTCTAGATTGAATTGACTGTCAAAATAAACGCCATCCAGCGAGAGAATCGGCAAAGAGCTACCCGCCGTCAATTCGACAAGACCGGCATATATTTCGTCCTCCGAGACAAGATCAAAGCTTGAGAAAATGCTCTGCATATAGTCAGAAAAGCTTCTTCGCAATTGACAAAAGAATTCATCCCTAGGCAAAACAAAGCCGGATTGTGTCGCCCACCTCTGCAACAATAAGCGAATATCCGCCGAGACAACGTACGGTTTCATAACTTTCTCCTTTTGACTTGTTAAAGAACTCGCTTCCTTCCCAAAAATAAAATCCCTTTTGGAAAGGGATTGGTTGTGTAAAAATATGCAAACAAAGACAATCAAACACAAGCAATCTCTTCCCAAAAGAGTTGCTTGTGATTATGAGAATTTCGTGATGATAAGAAAGCCGCTTCCTCCCTCTGAAATACTTGACTCAAATAAAAGGCCGGGCCACCTTTCTGCTCGCAAAGCAAAAGGCCATCCCGACTGACTAATTTATCATTAGAAAATGTAGAGAGTATTGTAATTGTATTTTTATTAATCATATTTTTTCTGTACTAGTTTTAAAGCTAGATCAACGGCCTCTTGCGGATTTTCCGCAACTTCTATCCTTGTTCTATTGCGGGCATCAAGGAATTTCCCGCCAAGTTTTTCGCTCCAACCACCAGTATTTTTCAGAACCACAACCGGAATATTTGCTTGATAGGCAATAGCAATTTCCGTAAGCGTTCCCGATCCACCATTTATCGCTATAATAGCGTCGCAACTCAAAACAAGCGTAAATTCTCTACCTCCACCGCGTTCAAGCCCGCTGGCAACCACTATATCAACATTTTCTTTATCAAAAATATCAAAACCCTTCCCATAAGTTACTCCCACTGTAAGCCCGCAAGCCTTCTTTGCTCCTCGGCAAGCGGCTGTAGAGAGAGAATCATAATCTTTTTCTGCGCCAAAAATCAAAATCCCCCTTTTTTTCCCAACCCAATAACCAACTTCTTCCGCCAGTTTTTCAATTTTTTTTGAATACTTAAGATCAGCGGCAGAACCCATGACTCCAATTTGTAATTTTCTTGATAATTTTTTCATACTGATATAATTACTTTATCTTAGTAAAGTGCTTTGGGTAAAAAAAATTAAATATTATTTTTCAATCTTTTCAAAACCAGCTTATACCCGCCCATGCCATGTTTAAGCCATTTATGAATTCGGGCAATGGTGGCCGAGCTCATCGCTGTCTCCTCTTCAATCTTGACATACGAAACCCCCTTTGCCAACATTCGAGCAACTTTCCATCTTTGACCAAGCTCTACAATCTCTTTTTCCGTAAGCAAATCTCTAAAAAATCTGCGTGATTCGTCAAGATTTTCCAACTTAAGGACAACACCAAAAAGAGCGTCTGAATCTTGATTTATCCATTTATTTTTTTTATCCTTGCTTTCGCTCATATACTTTACTATGATAAAGTGTAGCAAAATAAAAAATTTATGTCAATACCCAAAAACCGCCCGGCACAAACCGAGCGTAGAGCAAAATAAATATATCAATAAAAACCAGCTAAAGCCTGACCCAAATGGCTTTTTGTCCTTTGGGTGTATCGTAAATATCAATTCCCAGAGCAGTCAATTTTTCTCTCAATCTGTCGGACTCGGTCCAGTCTTTATTTTTTCTAGCCAGCTCCCTATCCTTCAAAAGAGTATGGGCTTCGCTGGGCAGTTCTTGGGATTTGTCGCGGAGGTTTTCCAAGTCCAGGCCAAGCACTTTATCCATTTTGAAGATAGTGGCCAGCTTGTCGCCGCTTTTCAAATTGGAATTTATCACTTCTTGCAAAAAAGAAAGCGCTCGCGGCGTGGCCAAATCATCAGCCATGGCTTGATAGAATTCGGACAAAACATCTTTACTGGCTTTTTTGGGCTTGTCATAAAAAGCGATTTCTCTGACTATATTTTTGAGACCAGCTTGAGCAGCTGAGAGTGACTCCCAGGTGAAATTGAGCGGACTGCGATAATGATTTTGCAAAACCAAAAAGCGATAAGCCATGGGAGCATAGCTCTTTTCCTTGATATTTTCCAAAGTGAAAAAAGAGCCGGCGGACTTGGACATTTTGCCGCCCTGGTATTTTATAAAAGCATTATGCAGCCAATAGTTGGCCTGCAGCTGACCAGTAGCTGCTTCTGACTGAGCCATTTCATTGGGATGATGCAATGACAAATGATCTTCGCCGCCGGTATGAATATCGAAAGTATCACCCAACTCCATCCGACTCATCACTGAGCACTCCAAATGCCAGCCGGGAAAACCTACGCCCCAAGGACTATCCCATTCCATGTCCCGTTTTTTATCTTCAGGGGAAAATTTCCAAACCGCAAAATCCGAAGGATTTTTCTTTTCTTTATTTTCTTCCACTCTGGCGCCGGCTTGCAAATCTACTGCCTGCAAATTGGCCAAACGGCCGTAGCTAGGCAGTTTGGAAGTATCAAAATAAAGGCCGTCGTTTATCTTGTACAAAAATCCTTTGTCGCTCAAAATTTTGATAAAATGAACCTGCTCCTTGATAGTTTCCGTAGCACGGATAAAACGATCCGGTTCGACAATATTGAGATTGTTGATGTTGTTTCTAAAAACTTTGAGAAAATATTCAGCTATTTGCCAAGCACTGCGGCCACTGCGGCGGCTGGCTAGCTCCAGCTTGTCCTCGCCTTCATCAGCATCAGAAGTCAAATGTCCGACATCAGTGATATTCATCACATGCTTGACCCGATATCCTTGGGAAATCAAAAAACGCTTGAGCACATCCCAGACTATATAAGCGCCGAGATTGCCGATATGGGGATGATCATAGACTGTCGGACCGCAGGAATAAAGACCGACTTTGCCGGTTTTTATCGGGACAAATTCTTCTTTTTTTCTATTTAGGCTGTTATAAAGATGAATTTTCATATCTTTTATATTAACATAAAGGTGGTTTTTGACAACCCGTCGGGTTGTTTGATAAACTAAAACAATAAAAGAAGAAGAAAGAAAAGCGATTTTATCAACCCGTCGAGTTAGGTAAGGTCGATTATTTATAATAATTAACCTTATTTTTTATGGCTACAAAACCTAGGGATATTAAAGCTAATTATTTTTACCATGTTTATAATCGAGCCACCGACAAAAAAACTATATTTTATACCGAAAAAGACTACGAATATTTCATAAATAAAGTTGTATTTTTCAAAGAAAAAACAAATATCAAAATATTAGCTTATTGCATATTACCTAATCATTTTCACTTCCTATTAAAAGAGCCGGAAACTAGCGACAACCCGTCGGGTTGGAATTCCCAAATATCTAGATTTATCTCTCTTCTGTCCAATTCATATACTAAATATTTCAATCTAAGCAGGGATCACTCTGGTAGAATTTTTCAAGGACCATTTAAATTAAAACTAGTAAACGATGATAATTATTTAAAAATTTTAATAAACTATATTAATCTTAACCATTTAAACCATAAAATATCCCGCCAAGCCGGCGATTGGCATTATTCATCACACCAAAACTACTTAAACCAAACTAAATCCAAACTAATAGACAAGGATTATCTAATAGATTTTAAAGAATATGCCCAAGGATTTAAAAGTTATATAGATGTATTAAAAAATATAGATGATGAGTTTTAACCCGTCGGGTTGACTAGTCTTAACTAACTTATCTCCCCTATCATTTCCACCAAACGAGCCGAATAACCCCATTCATTGTCATACCAAGCAATCACTTTGACCATATTGCCTCCTACCACCTGAGTAAGAGTCAAGTCCACTATGGACGAACGAGTATCACCAATAAAGTCGGAAGAAACTACTGGCTCGTCCGTCACTCCTAGGATGCCTTGATATCTTTTGGATTTACTAGCGGCAATCAGCGCATTATTGACCTGTTTGACAGTGACGTCTTTCTTTAAAACAAAAGTAAAGTCAGCCAATGACACAACAGCTGTAGGCACTCTCAGCGACAAGCCGTCAAAAAGACCAGCTAGTTCTGGCACTACCAAGCCCGTAGCTACAGCTGCACCAGTGGAAGTAGGCACGATATTTTGGCCAGCGGTGCGGCCGCGACGAAAATCTTTTTTGTGCGGACCATCAACCAAGCTCTGATCAGCAGTATAGGAATGAATAGTGGTCATCATGGCTTTGTCTACGCCAAATTTTGCTACCAATACTTGAGCTACTGGTGCAATGCAGTTGGTAGTGCAAGAAGCATTGGAAATCACCTTTTGGTTTTTATAACTATCTTCATTGACTCCCAATAGATATGTATCAATATTGCCACCTTTGGTCGGCGCAGAAACAATCACTTTTTTGGCGCCGGCTTTGATATGATCAACGGCCAAACCATCTTTGACAAAACGACCAGTACATTCCAAAACCACATCTATTTTTAATTTTTTCCAAGGCAATTTTTTGGGTTCAGCTACGGCTGTAATCTGATATTTTTTGCCAGCTACATAAATATCATTGCCTTTAGCAATGACTTTTTTGTCATAACGCCCATAAACCGTGTCATATTTTAGTAAATATGCCAGACTATCAGCCGAAGCCAAGTCATTTATCGCCACTACTTCGTACTTGTTGCTGGCCAAAATTATCTTAAAAGCTGCCCGACCAATGCGGCCAAAGCCGTTGATAGCTACTCTAATTTTTTTCCGGCCTGCGCTGGACTTTGTTTTTGACATATTTATTATTTTAATTTTTACATTTGTATTATAGCACAAAAAATTAGACTAAAAAACCCGCCAAAGACGGGTTTTAACTAATTTAATCTGTATTAATTTCCATCCCAACCAGCTAATCTAGCAGCCAACCACCATAATGCCTTAGCTTTGGCAATCATGAGCGAGTCACTCGCATGATAATTGACGATAGGTCTCCAGTCTGGCGCGGGGTGCAATAACTCTAAACTTTCACCATTTTCATCATAAATATAT
>JAQUKX010000018.1 GCA_028718865.1 Patescibacteria group bacterium
AAATTAATCAATCAGCTGGGAGGCACAATCAAAATCGGCCGTTTTTTGGAAAAAATCCCGCAAATTGGCCAGCTCAAAAAAAAAGCAATGGCTGGGCTGGATACTAAGCAAAGACAAGCTTGATGAAAAACAAAAAATAAATTTTTCTTTTAGCCTTTATGGCGGCAGCAGCCAAGATTACAAACAACTGGATGCGCTGGCCAAAGAAATAAAAAAAGAACTCAAAACGCGAGGACTAAAAGCCCGCTATGTTTCCAGCCAAAAGTCCGCCCTGTCTTCGGTAATAGTCAAAAAAAATAATCTCCTTGGCCAAGAACTATTGATCATCAAAGAAAAAGACGGATACTTACTGGGACTGACCGAAGCGGTGCAGGATTTCGCCGCTTATTCTCTGCGTGACTACAAACGGCCTGATAGAGACCAAGTATCCGGTATGCTGCCGCCCAAGCTGGCGCAAATCATGATAAATCTGGCTAGTCAAGGCAAAAAAGATAAAACCATCCTTGATCCTTTCTGCGGATCAGGCACAATATTGCAGGAAGCTCTGCTTTTGGGTTTTGACAAAATATACGGCACGGATATCAGCGCCAAAGCCGTAGCCGACAGCCAAGCCAATATCCTTTGGCTGGCAAAACAACAAAATATCTCCGCCAAAGTGGTAATAAAAAAAGCTGATGTCAGCGATTTAGCGTCAATTTTTGACGAGCAATCCATAGACCTGATAGTAAGCGAGCCATTTATGGGCGATGCCCGATTTATCAAACATCAAGACAAAATCGCTCCTTTGGAAAAAATCAAAAGCGAGCTCCAAAATCTTTATTTATCCGCTTTTGAACAATTTGGAAAAATAATAAAAAACCAAGGCAAAGTAGTCTTTATTTTCCCTTTGTTCGCCATAAAAGAAAAAAATATCAATACTCTTGATATCCTAACTATCTCCGCTCTGGGCTGGCGCTGTCTTGAAAGCGACTTGCTCTACAGCCGGCCAGAGCAAAAAGTCAAGCGACAAATTACCATTTGGCAAAAGATCGCCTAAACTTTATCTTGCCAATCCAGTTGTCCGCCGGTAGCGCCAAGCTGTCGCCATTGAAAGCGGCCGCTTTTTTTATCCAAATAAACCACCGGGTCAGACTGAGAATAAAAATTGCTCAAATAAAACCCTCTAAAAGCTGCCTCTTCGGTGCTTAAGCGAAGCTTGTCTTTGAAAATCATTTCCAAAAAAAGCCGCCGCAAAATCAAATTATCCGGCTGACTGTCCAAATATTTTTCCACGCTCTGGCCGAATTTTACCCCGATAAAACGCCGCAGTATATTTCTGAAACGATTATCTTCCCGAAAAAGCGCGTCCAAGCTTTTCTTGATTGCCAATAACCTAAGACAACTCAAAACTTTATCCTGATCCGACAAGGCCAGAGCATTCCACAAAATATCCCTCACCTTGACCAGCTGGCCTTCGGCTTCGGACAAAATAAATTCCTGACTGATTATGGTCTTTTCCAAAGAAACCAATTCTTTTTCTATAGAACCAAAAATATCATCCAAAGATGTTGTCGACAATTCGCTCCTGTCCTCCGCCTTCTGTGTCTTATCCTCGACTGGCTGGCTGACGCTTAATTTCAAATTCTGATACTCAAAACGCATGGGCCGGCCTTCATCATAAGAAACTAAAAGCAAACGCAAAGACTCACGCTCTTGTTCGTTTAAAAGCAAAGGATTTTTTTCTTTGGAAAGATACTGGGCTCTTTTGAGAGGATCTTTTACTCCGGCACCGGCAAAATGAATGTAATCCTTAATCCAATTATCTACTGTCGCCGCGATCTTGCGGCCTTTTAAATCTATGATTTTGTTGGCTGAAAGACGCAATTCCTTGAAATCATTGTATTTATTGGCCAGCTCGGCAAAAGTGCCCTCTTCACCTCCGGGAAAAAGGCCGCTAGCTTCCCTAATTTTACCGACTATTGGCTTGATGCGCGGCACTTTGCCTCCCAGACGAAAAATCAACTTGTCCACATCGACCAGATAATCCTGCAAAGGCCAGAGTATTTTGTAGGCGATATCCAATACCAAAAGCCGGACATCAAAATTCTTGGATCCAGGCATTTTGTCTACAGTTTGAGGGAAATACAAAACTTCTGTTTTCTTCAAAAAAACATCATCAAGCAAATCAAGCAAATCTATTTTCTGCTCTCTGCTTAGAGAAAATTTATCTCCAATTTCATCCATTAAATCGTCCGTGTCAGCCGCCACAAACATCTGGATTTCTTCCGGCAATTTTAACCAATCTTCTTTGAGCATTTTTTATTTTTGTTTTGCTAAACTCTTAACTTTTTTTCTCTTTATTCTTTTTTTCTTTTTCCTTATCCTCAGCCAGTACCCTCTCTATTTCCGAAACCAGAGTTGGATTTATGCTGCTCAATTGATCACGTAAAAGAGTGTTACTTAAGTATATCTTTTTAAAAGATTCGTCTATTTTTCCAACTACTGATTCTGGTGATTTCATACCAAAATACTGATTAGATACTCGCAAATTTATAGCCTGAGCCTCGGCATTTAACTGGGGACTGCTATTGTCCAAAATAGTTTTGGGAATCTTGCGGCCGGATTCTGCCAAAATTCGAATAAACTCTTCATTTTGCGTTCTAGTATTGGAATTGAAAGCCGCTACCTGCTGAGTAGTGGTAGAATAATGGGCAAAAAGACGAGCAATTTCTTTATGCTCTGGATTGGACATATCTAGTTCAGCAATACGAGAAGCATCCATGCCGTCAAACAACTCTTTGAACAAAGTGACTTTTATCGCATTATCACGACCAGGGTCTTCCAAAACAACTGCTTTTTTATCTCTTTGTTGCCTTTGCCAAGTAAGTTGATCTATGTCTTTTGGCTTTTGCTCTGCCTCAACTTCTGCTAGACGTTTTTTCATTTCTTCAACCTGCTCTTGATGCCTTTGAGCTGCTTGGGCATTATGCTGAGCTGATTTTATAATCCTAGCTGCAAAAGCCTCCTCGCCTTCATCTTTTGCTGGTTTTAATTCTCCGATATTTATATTATCCCAACCAACTTTATGACCATCTTTTATCCAATCGTCTACGCTATCATACTCATAACTAGACTCTGGTAAAATATGCGCTTCTTTAACCAAGGCTGACATTTTTTGAGATCTTTCCTCAAGGTAATTCTTACTTTTAGCTTCTTGTAATAAAGCGTCTTCTTGAGCATATCTAGCCTTAGCAGTTTCCGGAGTTTCACCTGGCCTTTGTTCTTTTGGTAAGACCCCTCCATTTTGATTGGCTAATTCTACCAATTTCTGGCCTTCATCTAGATGTTTTATCTCATCAAGTAAATTAGTGGCCTTACTTTTTCTTTCTTTAAATTTTTCTTGCTTCTCGCCAGGCCTTTGGTCCAAATGATCAACAATATCCTTTGGGTCAAATTTTAATGCACTATAATCTATAGAGGCTACCATATCTCTCATTAAACCGCCAACTTTGTTGGGATAAACCTGACCAATGGTCAACATAGCTTTAACTGCTGCGTTCTTATTCTTTAGCGCCAAACGTCCTTGTTCATCCTGCAGAACATTGCCGTTTTCATCAGCATCAAACATCTGATTACCCTTGTGCTTATCAAGATCGCCTTTTTCATATACTTGAAGCACGGCCTTGCTAAGCCCTTGACGTTGATCCTTTGGCATTCTTCTAATAGTTTCACTAATATCTCTTCCATCTGTTTTTTCATCTTCCATCAAAACTTGCATCAGCTGCTGGGCTTTTTTTGTAGGATTTTTATTTTCATCAAGCAAATCCTTATCTTCCAAACCACTTAACATTCCTTTTCCTCCTACCAACTGCAAGCGCCTCTTCATCTCTCCCTCGTCTTTATAAGCTGACACATATTTACCCTGCAAATCCAAAAGCATCTTTTCATTTCCCAGTTCTCTGGCATGCTGCGCCATTTGCGGCACGTCTTTGGCTGTGTAATCACCTCTTTCATGCTTGATCAAAGACAACTGCCGGTCTTTGTCCAAATTTTCTCCGCGAGAAGAAACAACAGAATAAGCTTTGCCTAAAGCAGCTCTGACTCCTCCTTTATCGGCATCCATAGTAGTCTCTGTTTTAAGATAAGCCTGACGCTGACTAGGTAGTACGTATCTGGTATCCTCCTCTAATTCTTTTCTCTGACGCATAGCATCATAGCCCTGCATTTTCATAGCGGCCTGCTGAACTTGCTTACCCATAAAGGGCATGTAGCTAAGGGGCTTGAGCCCTCTTCTAAACTCACCCTCCTCGTCAACCATGCTCCGAGAAATTGCCGCTCCCATTCTGGAAGCTGGTGACAATGTCAGGCGCCGGCCAGCGCGAGAAAGGCGACTGCTCACTTGACCAGCCATCTGACCGGCAAAGCTAGCGCCAGCCGCTCCAGAAGCAGCCGCTAGCTGCAGGGCGCCAACCAAAAGAGCGATGGTAATCATATATTTTATAATACTGGATTCATTGGCAAAGGAATTCACTCCTACTATCGTGCCTAACTGAGTGCCTGTAGTTGCTTGAAGCTCCTGTTGTGATTGCTCAATACGGTTTCCTTCAATGTCAAAGCTGGTAAACTGATACTGGCCGGTAATGGCAAAAGTCAGCCAAAGAAAAAAGGCTAATACCGGACCAGCTACCAAATTACGGCCCAAATCGCCTGACCATTTTTTGAAAAATCCCTGAGTTCTGGGGAAAATATAAGCTACAAAAGCCAAGGGAGCCATAATAGTCAAAATCCACAATCTCACTATCCTGACAAAAAGCATTACTAAAATTACTCCTATAACTACTGTGGCTACTATCATGAAAATAGCGGCCATAATCATCGCTGGAAGCAAAAGTAAATCTATTTGACTTGTGCCCAATGACAAAACTTTGTCCACGCCCAAAGCGACGATAAGATTTCCCGCCACTATATCCTGAAAAGAAGCTACGAAAGTAAGCATGATTATCTGGGAAAAATCAATCAAAACTCCGACTATGGTTCGGCTGAAATTTATCAAAATAGCGATAATAATCAAACGAGACAGAAGCTGACGATAGCCGTAGCCCTGCACGCGTATAATGGTGGCAAACGATATTATCAGAAGCATCAAGATAAAAAACATGTTGCAGACATCACGTACTGCTGTCCAGCCTGCGATTACACCGTCTTCATTGATAAAATTATTATATCTTGCCACTGGCACCAAAAGAGTTATTTCCACGTTCAGTAGTAGAAATATCGGCGACAAAATCACCCTAAAAATAGCTTCTGCTATCCAATTAAAAACCGGACTGGCCATAGCGCCAAAAGGCAAAAACAAACCCAAAGCCATTATAACAATCACTGGAAAAAACTTGCTTGGCAAATACTTACTTAATTTCATAAAATATAATTAGCAATAATTTTTATTCAGCGTGCACTACTATCCAATCTGGATAGGTAAATTCACTACTCCAGCCCCAACGATCAATTATTCTCACCTTTGGCTTAAAACAAGAAGCATTGGCAATCGTGGGTCGGCCATCCTGACCATTGCAAGCATTGCCCGCTCCCGCCGGAGTAAGATCAAATTGGTAGTTGTTATAAAAAGTCTTATAACCCTCAAAGCAAGCTCGAGACAAACCGCCAAAGCTTTGCCGAGACTCATTCGGCGGACTTTCTAATCCGGGCATAAAGCTGTCTTTATTACAGTAAGGCAGGTTATTCTTATATTTGCCAGGATTGATGTCATAAGAACTGGTCCCCGGCGCTCCATCCCCCCAATCAACATCAATAGAAACCACCGGCATATGATCGGGATGAGCGTGGAAGAAAAACTTCAAAGAAACAAACACTGACCCGCCAAAACCCACTATATTTTCTGACAATCTATCATTAATCGAAAAGCCTAGCCTATAAGCTCCGTCATTATCCGGACATAACTCTGTACCGCAAACCGCCAAAGCCCGCGGATTATAATCAGGACCCGCTACTGTGTTTCTATTATTACCGCCATCTAAATTAGTCGTCAACAACTCATAAAATTCATATTGACCGTTAGTGCCATTCCAATTCAAATTATATACTCTATAAAATAAATTGGCTAAGCGCGGATTGGCTGCATTCCAAGACCCTATAAGTTGCAAAGGGGAACCCGGTAAAGCAAGTGTTGAAAAGAAAGTGCCTGCCGATAACTGTCCCATATTATTATTCAAAGGTACCCGAGTGACAACCAGACCCTCATTGACATCGCCTCTGGCAGCGCCAAAATGAGTATCAGCAGCCGTCGGCCAATTATAAACAACATCTGTGCCGGTAATATAAGCCGCTCCCGAATAATAAAATGAATCCCACAAAGGCAAGGTTACCCGCTGATTTGTCTCTTGGCTACGCCACCAGATATCAGTCCTTATCCAGGACAAATCCGCTTCACTGTCCAATTGGGTAATCAAACGACACTGCTGGTAGCATGACAGATCTTGACAGGGGTTACCTCTCTCAAAAGTAGTATATCTTCCTCCCAATAGATAACCCCAGCGATTTCTCTCTGCACCATGGGAAAGATCATAAAAATCGCCACCGATTGTTTCGGTTCTACAGTCCCGCAATTCATTGGAATCCATACAACCGGTATTTTCGGAATTAGAAATTTCTTGCACTAAATTTGAGTTTATACCCGGCCTGATAACGAGACGATTATATTCTGTGACTGGTGCCGGCAACATAATCTCGCAATTAACTCCGTCAACAGTAATGGTATTCGGTATAGAAGTCACTACGGTCTGATACACTCTATCAAGACAAGCAGAAATTCCAGTAACATTTTGATACTGTTCGTAATGAGTAAAGGGGAAATTAAATCCTCCGCCTGACGGCCGACAACGATACCTAACTTCTATATTTGAAGAGGTAATGTTTCCAAAACTACTGCACCAAGGAACATCGCCGTTATCAGCAGGAAAAGCTGTGCTTTCCATGCACTGCTTATATTCACAATTGGGATCTCCGGCACAACCATCAGTAGGCACAATAATATTATTATAAAAAGTCTCGGCTTGCCGCAAACAATCCAAACCTCTCAAAACACCATCACTGCTACCGCAATAAGTTTCCTCGCAATAAGTAATTTCTTGAGAAATATTCCTATTATTACCCAAAATATAAATAGCATGTTCCATCGGGGCACAATAACGATCCTTTTCCAAATTACCGCTACCATCCCAACCGCGACGATTATTTCCTGGTTGGGGTATGCCGTCTAAATGAGCATTGTCCCAAATATTATGAAACCCTGGAGGACACTGCTGACACTCAGCACTATCGCAATTTCCATCACCCAAATGCCAATAAGCGACTTGCATACCGCGAGGCAATCTTGAGGCAACTGTAAAAGGCCACACCATACCTGCTTGCCAATGGTTATTGCCGAATCTATCTACCACTGAGCTATAATAATAAAATTCTATTTCCTGACTCACTGGGGCATAAAACACATCACCGCTTTGCATTTGAGAAAGATTCAAAGAAGGCAAAACACTAGTAAGGTTCAATCCTAGTCTGCCGGTGGGGTCAAAATCTGTCACAACAAATAAATTGCTTCCTTCTTCTCCTCTAGCTCCAGCAGAAATAGGTAGTGGATTTTTATGGGTATTACTCGCCCAATTCCCTTGGAAAAGAGCTGTAGCGCCCTCTCTATGCAACCAGCTCACGCCTAAGCTATCATTCCATCCTATATTTATAGTTCTTCCATTCCAACTTACCGTGCCGCTCTGGCCGTTTGATACCGCATCATCAGGCCCGTAGGCCATAAGTTTATTATTATCCAAATAACCGAACAAAATAACATCCGAATAAAACCTCATGGCACTCTGATGCACTAGGCTACCGGCTGGCACTTTGGCAATTACAGTACAATAATCAGTGGCATCATTTATGCGTATGCTCTTTGCGCAATAATATCTATCCTCTGGTAATTGATAAGCCTCGGCTACAGCGCAAAACAAAGCATCTTGTCCGCTGACGTCATAGTATCCAGCCTGAACATAGTTGTCATAAATACTGCCTGTACCTTTTATCCTAGCCGCCGGATACCATTGAGAGCAATAATAAGAATCACGACTATCCCTAGCCAATTGTTTATTGGTATCTTTTTCCAGACAAACTCCCGGCCAATTTCTAAACACCGTAATCTCGGTTCGCAAACCGCATTGGCCATCGCTGCGATCATTGCTGTTGCATTGACTATTTTCAGTGCAGGGAGAAAAATTATTCACTTTATTGTTGTCACCCGCAATGCAAATTCCCGCTGGCGGATTAGCTGAACCGCCATAGTACAAAGTTTTTGCGCCACGGCCAAAAACTACTCTTAAAAACTTTTCTTCGCAAGCATCGTTTCCGTTTATACAAATATTTGCCTGGCTATACAAAACCGAGCGCTGTCCTTCATATTCAATTGCCTGAGGAAAAGGAGCGCTGTCCAAAGCATAGCCCCTGGTCTCTGGTATGAAGACCGACTGCAGATATTGGTTGATCATCGCTAAGCCGCTGCCAGACAGAACTTCTGCTTTGGGATTGACCATACAAATACCGTTCAAACAAGCGCCAGCAAAATCTTCACCAGCTATTGTTGCCGAGCAAATAGTGCCATCTGACAAATTGTTCAAGCCAGTATCAACGCAGCCATCGAAATAAATACGGCCCGTCTCTACCACGATATTATTACTAACAGCATGAGCCAAACGCGGCAAAGGATCAGTTTGATCGCCAAAATTATAAATATCAAGATCTTTGACTGGCAAATAATTCGGAATAGAATACCCTAGATATTCTTTGTCGCTCCACTGTATATGATTCTGAGGCCCGCTAGATCTTTGTTGGTATCTCTCAAAAGTGAGCGGGAAGACCTCTTCGTCATAAGAGCCCCATTGTCTACAGCTGTTATAGGAGCCTTGAACACTGCTATAAGCAACACAAGAATCCAACTTATCGCAAATATGCTGATATTGACCATTTTCATCCATCACTGCGGCAAAAGATTTGCAAGACAGCCATTCGGCGCATTGCCTGTCTCTCTCCACTTTCAATAAACGATTGGCATCTGGATTACAGCCTGGGTCAAGTGCCGGATTACAACTTACCGGACTCATGGCCCTGTTGTTTAATAAAACATCATCATAGGTTCGGCCAGAATCGTAAAAAGCCGCTACTTGAGTATGTCCAGCATCCCAATTATTGGCTTCATAAAACAAGATACAGCCTTCATTTTTATCCACCAAGCCATTACAGCTGGCTTCGTCTATTTTATTATTATTGTAATAATAATAATCATTGCAACGAGAACGCCAGAGAGCGCCGGCGTTTTCGCAGCTTATTTTAGTGGTATAAGCCGAATTGCTACAATAGCCGGCAATAGCTGGGTTATTGATAGCAGGATCACAGCCTAGCGGATCAGAGGGATCTCTGAAAGATGTGCACAAATTCTTGCTGGCCGGGCAAAGCGCGACAGTCTCTTGCACTCGCCAGGTGTGTCCATTATTTTGACAATCGCGAGCTGTAAAATAATTTACCCGATTATCAGGCTGGCCAATCACATGACAATAATCCCAGCTAAATTCAAGGTCACTGGGCTCTACAATGCCATTATTATTATCATTACATCCCACGGGATTACCGCTAGCCAAGCTGTCAGTGATAAACCAGCCCGAATAAACATTGCCCGCCAAATTGACATTATGCTGATAAGTGCAAGTATTATTAGACGGATCTTTAAAATAATAACTACCCTTGCTGGAATTATACTCTTCACAGCCCAAGGCGTCTTCTTGGCACAAAATCGTCTGATACCTATCAGGATCATTCAGCTTATAAACCGTATTAAACTGGCTAGGATCGTCTCTAGTCGGCAGTCCCAAGGCCTGACAGCCTTTGAGGCTAGGCGGACAATAATGGGCGGGATTGGGCACCAGATAAACCACTCTGTCCTCAGGCACAGTTATTTCTGAATTATCTCCACTGTTAAATGTCTGAGCAAAAGGATAAGTGGAATTACGGGTGTCTATGGCTGGCAAACAACCTATGGCCTGCTCGCGGCACAAAGAGCTAAATGATTTGATATTGAAAGTATTGCGATTGGTATCTCGATAAGCCTGACAACCTAGATGATAACCTGTATAAGGACTATCGCAGGCCGCCGGCGTTTGCCAAGAATTCCTGACAAAAGCAAAGCTGCTGACTGTTTCTTTCAAAATTACATTGTCCAGATAAATGCCTTGGTTATTAGTAGCACTGTTGGCCCTGACTCTTAAAATCATGCCCTGCATATTATCAAAATCAAAATCGCTGTTCTCAAAATAAACCGAGGCATTATAAAGACGCCAGTTGCCGGCTGAAATATTTTCAAAACTAGTATCGCCTGCCGTCAAAGATACGGATATTTCCGTGCCGTCCGCATCCATTCCAAAAAAATATGCGTCGAAGTTAGACAAAAATACATCTGACTTCATCCACCAACTCAAACGATATTCACGATTATTTTTAAATTGCAAATACGCCAAATCCTGAGTTAAATTACGAAGATTATCTGTATTGGTCAGTATCCTCAGGGATTGACCTTCATTATTCAAAGACTCGTTGGATATAGCCATGCCTGTTCCCATCCAAGGCTCATGACTATTTTGTTCAAAGTCATCAGAAAACAAAACTCTTTGATTATTGGCAGCATTGCCATAATAAGCACGGCAATTATTGTTGCTAGCTGAACAAGTAATACTCAAATCAGGCACAGCCTTATAAATCTGACCCGTCAAAGTGCGGCGATATTCCTGGCAGTCATTGCTGGCAAAAATTACTCTGTCTTGGAAACGGTAATAAACAGTGCCATCGGTGTCAAAAAACTGACGACAATTAGGATCCACTGCCGGATCATCATTAGGATTAGATGGGGTATCAGCTCCGCACAAAGCTCTATTGTTGGCATTATCAACACAAGTATTGGTTCCTGGAATAATGTTGGTACAGGGAGCATTGTCCAAATTGCTCTTTAATATACTCCAAGTCCTTATTTGATAGCCGGCCACATCACTGCCTTCCCAAGTATAGTAAACTCGTCCTAGATTCTCGGGCACGCATTGACGTAGATAAGTGTAGTATTCTCGACCTTCACCGCCCCGAGCTACTTCTTCTAGATTGGTGAATTCTTCACAGCCCACTTCATTAAAAGGACAAGCTCGAGCAGTATTGGGTATAAAATTGAAATAACGGACATTAGCCAGAGGATTTTCAATAACATCAAAGATATTGACTTGCTCGGTAAAGGTAGCATAGCCCACGCACTGGGCTGGGCAAAGATCCTGCGGAGTAAGCACTGCCGGTATCATTGGATCACCGTTGAGCGGGAAATATCCCTGGCAACCAACTTCTTCAGCCAAACACATAAAACGATTATCGTTCATATATATTCTAGCTCCAGCTCCATAGGCGCTATAATTACTATTGGCTTTGGGAGCAGATACCACTTCCATTTTTAGATTGTCAAAATAATGCGGCTGTTGATTTCCTCCATTGGAGCCGAAGAAAAGAATACAACTTACGCTATTTCCAGAATTAAAATTTCCCGTTATCCTAGTATAATTACTATAATTTAGC
>JAQUKX010000019.1 GCA_028718865.1 Patescibacteria group bacterium
AAAAAAAATTCCGACATTGCCATTGGTAATGTTGTGGGTTCTAATATTTTTAATATATTTTGGATACTGGGAGTGAGCTCTTTTATTAGGCCTTTAGACTTTTCGCCATTGATGAATTTTGATATTTATTTTTTGATGGCTATTACTGTTATTCTTTTTTCCTTTATGTTTATCGGCAAAAAAAATATTTTGCAAAGATCTCAAGGTTTTATTTTTCTCTTAGTTTATGCCGGCTATGTGGCCTTTTTGGTAATTAGAGGTTAAAAAATACCCAGCCCGCCTCTCCCTGCAAATGCAGTGGCGGGCGGCTTTTTTTATGCTTTATAAATTTTACTTGATATAGTTGAGCGGATTTTGTCTGACGCCATTGACGCGTACTTCCAAGTGCAAGTGCGGACCAGTTGACCAGCCAGTAGAGCCCACTAGGGCAATAGTATCACCGCGGGAAACACTGTCGCCGGCTTCTACTAGCAGTTTGCTAGCGTGAGCATAAAGAGTCTGAATGCCGTTGCCATGGTTGACGATGACATGATAGCCATAGCCATTGGCCCAACCGGATCTTTCTACTTTGCCGCTTTCTGCTGCATAAATAGGATTGCCGGATTTGTCGCCTATATCTAGTCCACTGTGACCCCAATGGTAGTATTGGGTGATACGTTGGCTGATTACCGGCCAGAGCAATTTGGTGCCAGTATCAATATTTTCGGCCGGGGCTACTTGGACAGGTGTAGTCGGAACAACTGCTACCGGTGTTGGTCGCGGCTGATAAGATGAGACTACCCGAGTAGGCATGATGCCGCTTGGCACAAAAACCAAGTCGCCGACTTTTATATCAGTAGCCGAAGCCAATTGGTTGGCTTCGATGATTTTATTTGCATCAGCTTGATATCTTTGAGCAATAGCAGAAATAGTATCACCGGACTTGATTTCATGGTTTATACCTGATGAGGGCAAAATTTTTAATTCTTGGCCAGGACGGATAACGCTATTCCAGGTGAGATTGTTGGCCCATAAAATAGTGTTGGTGCTAATGGCGAATTTTTCGGCGATTTTACCCAAGACATCGCCGGGCTCGACAGTATAAACAATGGTTTCATTTCTTTGTTGGACGATTTGTTCTGGCGCCGGTGCAGCCATATCTTCTGTTTCCGGACCGATAAGTACCAAGCTGGAAGAATCAGTCGAAATACCAACAGCAGCTGCTTCCTTTTCTTCAATTGGGCTGTTGATAGCAATAGCTTGCAGATTACCTCTTTCTTCCAGATAACTAGTGGCACCGATGTTGGCGCCGCCAGCTGGTCCGCGCTCTTCGATAATTTCGCTCCAGCCTTCCTGCTGATTGCTAAAAAGAGCTGAGAGCATAGTTTTGTTGGCGTATTCTTCAATATTGTAGCTTTGGGCCAGGATGTTGTTGCTGGTGACAATTACTAAAATCAGAGCAATTAGCGAGCCGGGTAGATATTTTTTGAAAAAAGCAGCAAAAGCGATATTTTTTTCTTTCCAGTGCTTGGTTTTTATTTTTAGCCGCAAAAATATTTTGTAATTGAAAAGCAAAATCGGCCAGATAGTAAAGCGGCCGATTATTAGCAAAAAGCGCCCGAAATAGCGGTTTAATTTGCCGGATTTTTTGTAGAGAAAAAGCGCTAGATCAGCTGAGCGGACAGCTAATTTATTGAGGAATTTTTTAATAAATAAATTTATAGCCGTAATTTAATAATTTACTACAAATAATAACATAACAAAAGAAAAAAAGGTAGTCAAGTCCGGTATTTTGGCATTTGATTTTTTGGCTTGGCAATGATAAAATTTCGTTATCAATTATTTATTTTATGAAGTATAATCCCAAGAAAATAGAGGCAAAATGGCAAGCGGCTTGGCAGGTAGGCAAGGTTTTTGCCGCCAAGGAGAAAAAGAATAGCCAGGGCAAATTTTATCCTTTGGTAGAATTTCCTTATCCGTCAGGCGACGGTTTGCACACTGGGCATTTGCGCTCTTATACTGCTATGGATGTCATTGCCCGCAAAAAAAGAATGGAGGGATATAGTGTTTTGTATCCCATGGGTTTTGATTCTTTTGGCTTGCCTACGGAAAATTACGCTATCAAAAACAAAATCGCTCCCCAAAAAGCCACAGCCAAAAATATCGCCAATTTTACCCGCCAGCTCAAGAGCTTGGGTTATAGCTTTGACTGGCAGCGAGCTTTTTCCACTTCCGATGCGGAGTATTATAAATGGACGCAGTGGATTTTTATCCAGATGTTTAAAAAAGGCCTAGCTTACAAAGCCAAAGAAAATATTAATTGGTGTACTAGTTGTAAAATAGGACTAGCCAATGAAGAGGTGGTAGCCGGCGTTTGCGAGCGCTGCGGCGGAGAAGTGATCAAAAAAGAAAAAGAGCAGTGGCTGCTGAAAATCACTAAATACGCTGATCGGCTGATCAAGGATTTGGACTTGGTGGATTTTTTGCCTCAAATCAAAAAACAACAGATTGACTGGATAAGTAAAAGCCAAGGCGCAGAGATTGATTTTTCTGTTGTTGGTTTTGGTGAAAAAATAAAAATCTTTACTACTAGACCGGATACTATTTTTGGCGCTACTTTTATGGTGCTTGCTCCCGAGCATGAGCTTATTAATTCTTTGGCCAAAGATATTTCCAATTTTCAAGAAGTAGAGAAATATATAAGACAAGCCAAAGGCAAGTCAGACTTAGAGAGGACAGAAAATAAAGATAAGAGTGGCGTGGAAATAAAAGGGATTAAAGTGCTTAATCCAGCTAGTGGCGAAGAAATTCCCATTTTTGTGGCTGACTATGTGCTAAGCACCTATGGTTTTGGCGCAATTATGGCTGTGCCGGCGCATGACCAGAGAGATTATGATTTTGCCAAAAAATACAATTTGCCAATAAGAGAGGTAATTCAAGGTGGAGATATAAGTAAAGAAGCTTATAGTGGCGATGGTCTGGCTATCAATTCAGAGCAATATAATGGTTTATCCAGCGAAGAATTCAAGAAAAAAATTACTACTTGGCTGGAAAAAAATAATTTGGGCAAAAAAGCTGTTAATTATAAACTGCGGGACTGGATTTTTTCCCGCCAGCGCTATTGGGGCGAGCCTATACCAATGATTAATTGCTCTGACTGCGGCTGGGTGCCGGAGGCGGAAAAAAATCTGCCGGTGGTTTTGCCGCCAATCAAGGATTATCTGCCGACCGACCAAGGCGACTCGCCTTTGGCCAAGGCCAAAAGCTGGGTAAAAACCAGCTGCCCCCAGTGCGGTTCTCTGGCGCAAAGAGAAACTGACGTCATGCCCAATTGGGCCGGATCCAATTGGTATTTTATCCGCTACGCTGATCCCAAAAATAATAAAAAGCTAATTGATAGGGCAAAAGCCAAATATTGGCTACCGGTTGACTGGTACAACGGGGGCATGGAGCACACTACTTTGCATTTGCTCTATTCGCGTTTTGTTTTTAAGTTTTTGTATGATATAGGTCTGGTGCCAAAAACAGTCGGTAGCGAGCCATACAAAAAAAGAACTGCCCAAGGCATGATTTTGGGCGAGGGCGGTATCAAGATGTCCAAGTCCAAGGGCAATGTCATCAACCCCGATTTTTATGTCAAGCAATACGGCGCCGATACCGTGAGAGTTTATGAAATGTTCATGGGGCCTTTTGATCAATCTATTGCCTGGGACGACAAAGGAGTGAGCGGTGTCTATAGATTTTTGAATAAAGTTTGGGCAATAACAAAAAAAGCCAGCTCAAAAAGCAAAGCTTCAGTTGAGCTCAGTCGGTTGGCTCAGCAGAGTATAAAAAAAGTAGGCGAGGATATAGACAGTATGAAATTCAACACAGCTGTTTCTCAACTGATGATTTTCGCCAATGCTTTGGACAAGGAAAAATCCGTGCCGGCAGATTTGATGGAAAAGTTTGCGCTTATTTTATCTCCTTTTGCTCCACATATTGCTGAGGAAATCTGGCAGCAATTGGGCAGTAAAAAATTTTTGGCTAATTTCCAATGGCCAGAATACGATCGGCGGCTGATTCAAGAAGATTTGGTCAAAATCGGCATCCAGATAAACGGCAAAGTCCGGGATGAAATTTCCCTGCCTTTTGACGCTTTGCCTAGCCCAGAGATAGAGCAGCAGGTTTTGGCTCTGGCTAAAGTCAAAAAGCATATCGCGGATAAAAAAATAATAAAATTCATCCACATTAAAAATAAAATTATCAGCATCGTGATAAAATAAAAATAATAACGGCCGAGACAAAAATTTTGGCTCTTAAAAAAATGAAATTAATAAAATTAGAAAAGCATAATAGAGTGCAGGTCATTCAAGAGGCGATAGAAGTCTTGAAAAATGGCGGGACAATAGTTTATCCAACCGAAACATCATACGGTCTAGGTTGTGATTTTTACAATAAGAAGGCAGTCAGCCGCATTTATCAGATAAAAAAACGGGACAAAAAAAATCCTTTGCCGGTGATTATTCCGGATTTGGTGTCGGCGACTTATTTGGTGGATTTTTTTTCGGCAGCAGAGAGATTGGCCAGTAAACATTGGCCCGGACCTCTGACTTTGGTTTTGCCTTTCAAGTATTGTAAGTGGCAGGGTCATTGCGATGATTATCTGGCTTTGCGTATTTCCGGCCACCCTTTGGCTATGGATTTGGCTTGCAGTTTTGGCCATCCCATTGTCGCCACTTCCGCCAATATTTCCAGCCAAGGCGACGCTTATGATCCGAAAAAGATTCAAGAACAGTTCGCTGATCAGGACTTCCAGCCGGATTTGATTATTGATGCCGGCGTTTTGCCGTTGCGGCCGCCTTCTACTATCGTCAAATTTTTTTCCGATGGTCGCAGTGAAGTGTTACGCCAGGGACAAATAAAAATAAAAACATAAAAACAAAGTTTTAATGGAGCACCCGATAGAAAATTTTTACCCTGCAGAAAAAAGCCGCTGGGGTAAGCTGAAAAATTTTTGGCCAAGAAATATGAAGCGGCAAATCAAGGAGCATTTTATCGCCGCTACTATGGTCAATTTTGCTTTGGCCATGGTCATGCTATTTGAACCGATTTATCTCTATCAGCAGGGCTATTCTCTGCAGGAGATAATGTTTTTTTATCTGATAGTTTATGTGATTTATTTTTTCTTGATGCCTTTGGGAGCCCATTTTGCCCGTCAGAAAGGCGAAGAGCCGGGAATTTTTGTTGGTTCGTTTTTATTTATTATTTTTTATATCAGCTTATTTTTTATTACTTATCATCCTTGGCTTTTTTATATTTCCGCCATTATTTATGCTTTTCAAAAAACATATTATTGGCCGGCTTACCACGGCAATTTTGCCAAATTTTCCAAAGACGCTGGCGAGGGCAAGGAAATAAGCTTGATGACGGCAGCGGCCTCTTTGGTTTACATTATTGGTCCGGTTTCGGCAGGATTTATCATTCATCAGTGGGGTTACGGGGTTTTGTTTGTGGTGGTATCTTTGATATTTTTGACTTCCAATATTGCCACTTTAATTACCAAGGAAAAAATCAGTCCAGCCAACTTTCCTTATTTGCGCACCTATAAATATTTGTTTAGCAAAGAAAATCGACGCAGTTTTTGGGCTTATATCGGCTTTGGCGAGGAAGTGGTGGTTCTGATTATTTGGCCTATTTTTATCTCCATTATCGTGGCGGATGCTTTGAATATCGGCTTTATCGTCACTTTGGCCACTTTGGTTACCACTATTGCTGTTTTATACATCGGCCAGATCACGGATTCCAAAAATAAAAGCAAGATCTTGTCTTTGGGCAGCATGGTTTATTCCTTGTCTTGGTTTTTCCGCTTATTTATCGCTACCGGTGCGGGAGTGTTTTTCGTGGATACGCTTTCCCGTCTGGGCAAAAATATTATCGGCATACCCTTGATGGCGATTACTTATGAAAAAGCCAAAGAAATGGAAAGATTCGGCAGTTCATCAGTGATGAATCGAGTGGTTTTTTTTGAGTTGAGTCTGGTAGTCGGCAAAATTATTGCTCTAGCCGCCATTTATAGCATGCTTTTTTTCATAGGCGATCAGCTTCTGGCCTTTAAGGCGACCTTTATTATAGCTGGCGCTATGACTTTGCTTTATATGCTTTTATGAATTTGAACCAGTTAGATTTTTTACTCAAAAAATACAAACTTAGTCCCAATAAAATCAGAGGACAAAATTTTTTGATTGACGATGAGGCTTTAGCTTTGGCTGTGCAGGCGGCCGATATCAGCGCTGATGATTTGGTTTTGGAAGTCGGGCCGGGCTTGGGAGCGCTCACTTCGCTTTTGGCCGAGCGCGCTGGCCAGGTATTTGCTTTTGAAGTTGACAAGAATTTTCAAAAACCTTTGGCCAAACTGCAGGCAACTTATCCGAATTTGGATATTTTTTGGCAGGATATTTTGTCTTTGGACGATAGGCAGCTGGCGGGACTGCTAGAGAAATATAATAGAGAAAAATACAAAATTGTCGCTAACATCCCTTATTATTTGACAGCCAAGTTTGTCCGGCAGTTTATCAGCAGCAAGCAGCAGCCCCAGAGCATGACCTTGATGCTGCAAAAAGAAGTAGCCCAGAGGATAGTGGTTGCTGACAACAAGCACAGCTTGCTTTCTTTGGCAGTACATTTTTATGCCGAAAGTAAAATCATTGCCATGGTGGGCAAGGAAAAATTTTATCCCCAGCCGAAGGTGGATTCAGCTATAGTTCACATCAGTGATATAAGGCCCTGGCCTTATCAACTGCAGGAAAAGCTTGTCTGGCAGCTGGTGCATCGCGGTTTTGCCAAAAAAAGAAAAAAATTGATCAATAATCTCTTGACCGATAGTCGTTTCAATAAAGAAAAAATAAGCCAAGCCATGCTTGCCGCCGACCTAGACATTAATATCAGAGCGGAGAAATTACATCCGTCGGATTGGCTCAAATTAGCGGAAAAATTAAGTTAATTTTATTTTTATAAAATCAGCTGAGAATTTTTAAGACGAATTTTCACTTGAAAAAATATATTTTGTCAAAGCGGGCTGGTCAGCCGGCTTTTTTCTTTGGCTCTTTGATAATTTTGTGTTATAATATATCTAAATTTATGGAACAAAATCAAAGAGAAAATCCTTTACTTGATACTGACGCAATGGAAGAGGAAAATCAGCTGACAGCTGAAGCTTTGAATTTTTCTTTGCATCGCAAAAACCGACCTAAAAAAGTATGGGTCTTTGCTTTGCTTGCCGGCCTGGTGCTTTTTTTCGCAATTTTCCAGGTTTATAAAAATCTCAACGATCCTTTCAAAATAGAGTTGCCGGATTTTTTGCTGGCTCAGCTTGATGGCAGCGGTAAGAGCGAGTGGGAGCTTATAGAGGACTTGAAAAACAAGGATACCGATGGCGACGGTTTGACTGATTATGAAGAAATTTATATTTATGGTACCAGTATATTTTTGGAAGATACTTCCGGCGACGGCATCAGTGATTATGATGCAGTGAGAATGGGTATAGATCCGCTTTGTCCCCAAGGGCAGAATTGCAGCTTGTTGCGCCTGATAACTCCCCAGACCAGACTAGCGGAAATAGTGCAGACTATCCGGCTCAATCCGAATTTGACTTTGGCGCAGGCTTCAGCGACCGAATTCAGGAAGTTTCTGATTGAAAATGGCATGGAGGCGGAAGAGCTGGCTGATTTGACAGATGAGGACTTGTTGGATATTTTTTATATTTGGCAGGAAAGCGGCATCTTGTCGGAGGAGGAGTGGTTGACAGAAGTCGGTCCAGAGGAAGTAAGAGAATTTTTGTTGCTTCAGCCCGGAGTTGATCATAGGGAAATAGAGAGCTTGACTGACGAGGAGCTTTTAAAAATTAGGGATCAGCTTTTTTTTCAGTAAGTATTTTATTCAAAAATCAAAAATTATATATTTAATATGCAAAGACAAAAAAGTTTTATTTTACTTTTCCTGCTACTGATTTTTTCTTTTGGTTTGATTATTGCCCCGCAGCCGGCTAAAGCTCAATTAGGAGGACCGGTTACGGTTATCAGTGATATTCCCGCAACATTGCAAAGAGTTTGGAACCAAATAGAAAAAGCTTATGATGTTGTCCAAGGAATAGTTGGCGCAGAATTAGCTAATCGGACTGTGGAAATGTACCTCAATACAATAGCTCATGACATAGCTACTCAGCTAGCCAGCGGCGGTCCAGGCGGTAAGCCTATGTTTCGGGTGACTTCCATGAAAAATACCTTGCAAAAAGCTGGACAATCAGCGGCGGGTGAATTTTTGGCAGAACTGACCACCAAGGGCTTTGATGACTTAGGTATAAATCTTTGCAATCCTCGTCTGGAAATGCGCTTGACCCTTACCTTGGCTGTGCTTGATTCGGAGGCGCCACCAAAACCGCGTTGTGAATGGCGAAGCGTGGTTAATAATTGGCGTAATTTTGATACTAGGATTCAGGATGATTTGCTCAGAATACAGTTGCGAGGCAGTCGAGGTAGCGCAACGGATTTTTTTTATGATTTGATGACAGGCGGCGGGGAAATTGGTGATTATCTCAAGTTAAGCGCTGAGTTGAATCGGCGCAAGCTGGAAGCACAAAAAGCTTTGGAGCTTGAAATAATCGAATGTAAAGGATTTATAGACAATAAAACTCCGGTTAGCGATGAAGTGATTGCTCATTGTTCGCAAACATATCAACTACAAGCATCTTTGTTTACCAGCGCTATACAAGTAGACGTGGAAAAGGAATTGGCCAGAAAAGAAGCTGCCTCCAATCGTAAGTTGTCCGATATTTTGGCTTCAGCCGCCAAAAGATTTACCAATACTTTTACTTCCAAGTTATTGACTTATTATATGAGACAAGGTCCTTGGGGCTTGGATGATATAGGTGGTTTGTTTAGCAGTGGTAGCAGTGATAATTTGGCCTATCGTAATTCTTTGCTTGATTTATTGAGAGGCGGAGCTGATTTGCGCCAGCCAAGAGGATTGGACGCTTTCAAAGAATTCAAAACCGTTAGCTTTGGCCAAATTGAGTCCTATGATTATTTGACTAATTATGTTTTGTGTCCCGATCAGTTTAGAAATCCTGACAATTGCGTGATGAATCCCACTTTTTTACAGGCAGTTAATTCTAAAATGACTGTCAAAGAGGCGATTGACAGGGGAATAATAAATGGCAATATAATATTGACTTCTGATAGAAGCAAAGATAGCAATGCCCAAGGTTGTTATAGAGATTGGCTTTGTTATAGCAACTTGGTGAAAATGAGGCAGGCCAATATTATCCCCGTAGGCTGGGAATTGGCTGCTTTAAGAGGAGAAGTGAGCCTAATAGAAGCGATTAATTGTTTTGAAGAAGGATCATTGTGTAAGTATGATAGAGATGATAATTATGCTGTCGGTGGCGTGGCTCATAATCCTTTTTACCACTTGATTGATCCCAATTGGGTTTTGAAAGCACCGCAGGCTTTTTGTAACTCTTTTGTTTATTCAGCGGCTTTGGAAGACAGGAATTCCGATACCCGTTATCAATATTGCGCTGATCCTCAGTTTTGCCTGCAAGAAGACAGTCAGGGCAATTGTTTGGACGGACAATATGGCTATTGCGTACGCAGTGAAAATACTTGGCGTTTTCAGGGAGAAGAATGCACAGATGGAGATGTGTATTCAGGTTGTTTGACTTTTGTTCACAATGAATTCGGCCAGGGCTCTTATATTGAAAATACACTTGAGTACTGCAGTCCAGATGAAGCTGGTTGTCGGCGTTATTCTCAGACTCAAGACGCCCAGGGCAATTGGCTGCTAGGTGCTATTGATAGCGATTCCAATGACCTATTTTTAAATAAGCAAGCAGCCGATTGTCCGGCCGGTCAAGCGGGTTGTTCCGAATTTATAGTCATGGCCGCTGACACCAATACCAATTTGATACCCAATGGAGATTTTGAAATGGACACCAGCGGTAACAATATACCAGACGGATATATGCTTCAGCCTTTTGGTTCAACAGCTAGGATTGTTGCCGGAGAAGGGGTAGGCGGATCAAATGCAATTATATCTTCTTTCCCTTTTAATGCTATGAGGACATCATCGTCTCTTGTTTTGGCTCCTTATACTAATTATACGGTTTCCATAGATGTCAAATTAAGGGAAGGACTTTTAGGGGATGGTCCAGCTTGGATAGGAATGCTTGGTTGCAATGATATAAACGGCCAAACAGCCAGTCCCAGTTCTCCCGATGGCTCCATGTATTTTGATAACGGATCAATTAATTTATC
>JAQUKX010000020.1 GCA_028718865.1 Patescibacteria group bacterium
ATCGGTGGTGCTTTCAGGCTTGAGCTGGACCAAGATATTGTCTGATTTTTTCTTGTTTTGGCTTTCTAATTTGATAGTCACTCTGGCCAGAGCGAGATTGACCACAAAAAAGATAGCAATAAGAGTAAGAATAAAAAAGAAAGCGACAATTTTGGCGTAAAAGTTGTTTTTTTTGGCTTCTCTGACCATAGATTTATTTTAGCGATTTTTAATTTAGTAATTATAGCAAAAAATAAGCTTAAAAACCAAATTTTATTTTATTCTTTAATCGTCCAGGCAGCTTCGCCCAAGAATTTATGGATTTGTTTTTTTAGTTCTTGATCAGGCAGGACCTTGATATCGGTTTTGACTTTGCGAGTATGACCGTTGTTTATTTCCAGATAAACCGGCGTCAGGCCCGGCTTGGCTGAAAGAATGTCTTTGAGTTCTTGGCTGGATTGTTTAGAAAATCCTGACGGCAACTTGAGCCAGAGTTTTTTTTGGGAAAGCTTTTTGGCTTGCAGAGCGGTCAAAGACTCGGGACTGATAAGCTGGACGCTCTCCACTAGGATTTTGGCTTGGCCGTCTTTATCGGAAACTCGCCCCTCGACGATTATTTGGTTTTCATCCTTCCAGAGATGGAAGCTGGACTCCAGTGTTTTAGGGAAAACCAGCAGCTCGGTGCTGGCACTGGAGTCTTCAATAGTGACAAAGAGCATTGCTTGGCCTTTGTGGGTAGTTATTTTTTGCACCAGAGTGATGATGCCGGCTACGCGGACATTTTGGCCTTCTTGACCGCGGAGCTGTGCCAAGGGAGTAATAGAGCTTTTGAGAATAGCCAGATTTTGTTTAAAAGGATGGTCGCTGATATAGAGTCCCAGGAGCTCTTTTTCCCAAGATAGTTTTTGCGCCGGATCTATTGCTTGGTCAATTTTTTCCAGCTTGAGAGAAAAAACCGCTTCAGCCAAAGGCAGATTGGCAAAGAGATTGTCTTGACCGTTTTTGTGGTCATTTTGGATTTTTTTGTTGAATTCCAAAAGCCTTTCCAGATTGGCCAAAGCTTGGCCGCGCTCAATCAAGGAGTCCAAGGCCCCGCTTTTTATAAGGCTTTCCAATGATTTTTTGTTGAGATCTTTGTCTTTTATCCGACTTAAGAAATCTTCCAGAGATTTATATGATCCATTGGCTTTCCTTTCTTTGATGATAGTTTTGGCAATATTGCCGCCGACATTTTTTATGGCTTTGAGGCCAAAACGGATTTTGTTGGCTTGGCTTTTGTCTTTACTTTCCACTACGGCAAAATTGGAGAAACTTTCATTGACATCAGGCGGCAGGACTTCCAGCCCCATTTTTCGGCATTCTTTTATTTCTATGGTTACTCGGTCAATATTGTCCTGGTCAGAAGTAAGTAGGGCGGCCATGAAAGCCTCAGGGTAATTGGCTTTGAGGTAGGCGGTTTGATAGGCGATCATGGCGTAGCAAGCGCCGTGGGAGCGGTTGAAGCCATAGCGGGCAAAAGGCAGGATAAACTGCCAGATTTTGTCGGCAGTATGTTTGTCAATGCCGTTTTTGACCATGCCGGAGACCATTTTTTCTTCTTGCTCCACCAAGAGCTCTTTGATTTTTTTACCGACTGCTTTTCTCAAAACATCGGCTTGGCCATAGCTGAAGCCGGCTAGGTCGCTGGCAATTCTCATGATTTGCTCTTGGTAGATGGCGGTGCCGTAGGTATTTTTCAGTATCGGCTCCAATTTGGGGTGGAGATAGGATATTTTTTTGCGGCCTTGCTTGCCGGCAATGTAGTCGGGGATGAACTCCATCGGTCCAGGGCGGTAGAGCGAGACCATGGCAATGATGTCTTCCAGTTCAGTCGGCTGCAATTCTTTGAGGTATCTTTTCATGCCGCCTGATTCCAGCTGGAACACACCGGTGGTTTCTCCTTTTTGCAACAGGGCAAAAGTTTTTTGATCGTCCAGTGGCAAAGTATCCAAGTCTATTTTTATTTTTTTGGTAGCAGAGATGATTTCCAAAGTTTGCTCTAAGATAGTGAGGTTTTTCAAACCCAAAAAATCCATTTTTAAAAGACCCAAATCTTCCACCGGATGCATGGAGTATTGGGAAATAATGGTTTTGTCATCACCGCTGGCGTATTGCAGAGGCGTGTATTGGGTCAAAGGTTCTTTGGTAATAAGCACAGCGCATGCATGAGTAGAGGAATGGCGAGCCAGTCCTTCCACTTTTTTGGCCATATCCAACAGGCGCTGGGCTTCGGGGTCTTGGCTGTATATTTTTTTCAGCTCTTCTACGTTTTCTAGGGCATTTTCCAAAGAAGAAAACATCGGTATCATTTTAGCCAGCTGGTCGCAGTAGTTGTAGCTATAACCCATTACTCGGCCGACATCGCGCACAGCTGCCCGAGCAGCCATGGTACCGAAAGTAATGATTTGAGCGACCTTGTCATGGCCGTATTTTTCCTCAACATATTGTATTACTTCTTCGCGGCGGGTATCGGCAAAGTCCAAATCAATATCAGGCATGGAAACTCGTTCGGGATTGAGGAAACGCTCAAACAAAAGTTCATAGCGCAGAGGATCGATATTGGTGACATTGGTCAAATAGGAAACCAGGCTGCCGGCCGCTGAACCGCGGCCTGGCCCGACTACTATTTGCTTTTGCTTGGCCCAGTTGACAAAGTCTTGGACTATTAAAAAATAAGTGGCAAAACCGGTTTTTTTTATGACGGACAGCTCGTATTGCAGCCGCTCTATTATATTTTCAGGGATTTGATCCGGCTGGTAGCCAAATCTTTTGCTGACACCTTCCAGGCAAAGCTGTTCCAAATATTGGTCAGCATTTGCGCCAGCCGGCAAAGAATATTGAGGCAGTTGTATTTTACCCAGCTCTATTTCCAGTTGACAGCGATCAGCTAGTTTTTGGGTATTTAAAATAGCTGTTTTGATATCGCTTATATCTTCGCCGACTGCTTCGGCAGCAGCCAGTAGCTGATTTTCGTCAAGCATGGAATAGTCTTCGCCCAGATAAGACATCCGGTCTTGGTCGCTTTGCTTGCGTTTGGTTTGGATACAGAGCAGGATGTCGTGAGCTTGGTCATCTTGGGAATTGACATAGTGGACATCGTTGGTCACTATCAGGGGCAGGGAATATTTTTGGGCTAGTTTTTTCAGTTCTTGATTGACAATTTTTTGCTCGGGCATTTTGCGGATTTGCAATTCCAAATAGAGATTGTCAGATCCAAAAATCTCCAAGAGTTTTTCCAAGTTTTCTTGAGCTTTACTTGTTTGGCCGGCCTTAAGATGGCGAGACAAAGGACCGTTGAGGCAGGCGGTGGCGGCAATCAGACCTTCTTTGTGTTGGGCTAGCGTTTCCCAATCCAGCCTCGGTTTGTAGTAGAAGCCTTCTAGGTGGGCAATGGTGGTTAATTTTAGTAGATTTTTGTAGCCGATTTGATTTTTGGCCAAAAGCAGCAGATGATAAGGCTTTTCTTTGGGATTTTTTTCTGACAGAGAATTTGGAGCAATATAAGTTTCCACGCCAATGATAGGCTTTAGCTCAGCTTGCTGGCATTTTTGGTAAAATTCAATGGCGCCGTGCATACTGCCGTGATCGGTCAAAGCCAAAGCATTGGCTCCTTGGCTTTTTGCTTTAGCAATGAGCTGATCAATAGTGCCGAGCCCGTCAAGCAGGCTGAAATGAGAGTGGGTATGGAGGTGGATGAGCATTATTTTTTATAAATTAAAAACCGATAAATTATCTCTTTAGTTGTTTTATCGGGGAAAATTTTTCCAACAGTAGAGCGGCGGTATTTTTATTTTTGTTTTTTATCTTTTTTTGTTTTTTTCTTTTGGATGGCCTTGACTACTTCCTGGGCGCCTTTGCCAAAGACAGTTAAAAAGGCAGATAGGTTGCCGGCTTTGTTTTTGAAGCTTTCTACGCCTTTGTCCAGATTGTTGACGATTTTTTGGGCGATTTTGATGGTGTCATTGGCGCTTTTGACGGTTTTGCCTATTTGATATAGCAGCCAAGAAAATAAAAGGGCGACCATAAAGACTGATATGCCCAGCGCCCAATTTAGAATATCTTTGGAATTTTCCAGCATTTGTTTTTATTTTAATATTTGACGGCTTTATTATAACATAAGCCGACCGGCTTTGCCAGCTCCATAAAGCAACTTTGCCAGCAGTTGATAATTATTGTATAATTACTAGCGTAAATAATATTTTCATGCAGGATTATCAGCCTTTGGATCCCAAGGATCTAGAAAGAAGCTATTTTTTGCTCACTCATAGAGATACTATCAAAAAGATTTTTATCTTGCTTTTGGGCTTGGTGCTTTTGCTGATTTTAACTTTATTTACCATCAATTTTATTTCTTTTGTTCGTGGCGGCACTTTGGTTAATACAGCTTATCAGATAGGTCAGAGCTATAACTGGACGGCTTTTCACAGCAGTCGCCAGCCGCAACCATTGAGAAATGCTTCGCCCCAGTTTTTTTCCTTAGGCAGCGGCAATTATAATTTGTTGGCTGTAGTAGAAAACCCCAATTCTGGCTGGGCCATTGTCAGTCTGGATTATAGCTTTGTAGTCAACGGCCAAACATTGGCCAGCCAGACAGCTTTTCTAAATCCCGGCCAAAAGCGGCTTTTGACCAGAATGTCCCATCGTGAAGACAGAGGAATAAGCTCACTGGATATAAAAATAGAAAATATCAAATGGCATCGGGTGGAAAATGATGTGCCGGAAGTTGCTTGGGAAATAAGCGAGGCCAGGTTTCAGCCAGCTACTCGTCAGACGGTCAATGATCAGACTTTTGATGTTCCGGCCAGAGCTACTTGGCAGGCGCGCAATTTTTCCCTTTATCATTTTTGGGAGGTGGATTGGCAGGTCGTCCTAATGTCGGGGGACAGAATAGTGGGATTCAATGAGCTCAAAAGCCGCGATTTCATGTCTTTGGAAAAAAGGGAGTTAGAAGTAGCTTGGCTCTATGATTTGCCGCGGGTGGGCACTGTAGAGGTTTATCCTATTTTAAATAGCCTTGATTTTTCCAATTTTAAAAATTTGCAAATTGACCCTAGCGGTGGCAGCAGATTTACTTTATGATAAATTTTTTTTCCAAATGGCAGAGGCTTGACTGGCTGCTTTTTTTTGCCGTGTTGATACTGTTGGCTTTGAGCGCTAGTATTTTATACAGTCTAGGCCTCAATACCGATAGCGCCAATTTTTTGGTTTTTCGCAAACAGATACTGGCGATTTTTTTGGCTCTATTTTTTTTCTTTGTTTTTGCCGCAGTTAACTACAAAGTTTGGCTCACTTATAGCAAATTTATCTATATTCTTTTTGCTCTAGTGCTTTTGGCGGTTTTGTTTTTTGGCCGGGAAATCAAAGGGACGACCGGTTGGTTTGATTTTGGCTGGTTCAGCGTCCAACCGGTGGAATTTGCCAAAATCGCTATGATTATTTTTTTAGCTCGTTATTTTTCCAATCATGCTTCGGAGTTTTATATGTTTAAGCATATTTTTCTTTCCGGTTTGGCTGTTTTGTTTTTTGTGGGCTTGGTGATGCTGCAGCCGGATCTGGGATCAGCTATGGTTCTGATTGGCGTTTGGTTGATTTTTTTGCTCTTTACCGGCATCAAGAAAAATCATTTTCTCCTTCTATTTTTCGGCTTCATTGCCGTCTCCTTGATAAGCTGGTTTTTTTTGTTTCAGCCTTATCAGCAGTCTCGGATTTTGACTTTTATTGACCCGGATCGCGATCCTCGTGGCGAGGGTTACAATGTGATTCAGTCTATGGTAGCGGTCGGCTCGGGCCAGATTTTTGGTCGCGGCTTGTCTTTGGGATCGCAAAGCAGTCTGCGGTTTTTGCCTGAGCCGGGCACGGATTTTATTTTTGCCGTTATTGCCGAGGAGCTGGGATTGGTCGGAGTGAGTCTGCTTTTGTTTTTGTTTGTTTTTATATTTTACCGTCTGTTTTTGATAATGAAAAAAAGTCAGGATGATTTCGGTAGTTATTTTATCTTGGGCTTGGCGGCTATGCTGCTTATTCAGGTTTTTGTCAATATAGGGATGAATATGGGAATAGCACCGGTGACCGGTATTCCTTTGCCTATGGTTAGCGCCGGCGGCTCATCATTGTTGGCGGTTTTGTTAGGCTTGGGCATAGTGCAAAACATCAATATTCGCAATAATTAAGCCAAAATACTTGACTGAGGGCTGTTTTTGTGATTAAATAGAGCCACCTTACTTGGCTAGCTACTTATCGTCGGCAGCCAATTTAAAATGATTTTTCTAAGTAATAAAAATAGCTTAAAAGCATCTAAAAATATGTCAGAATTTGTTTTGGAAGTTCAGGACAGGCCGGCTGCCAGTCAAAATAGCGTTTTGACCGACTTAAGAGCAGAGGATAGAGTACCGGGCGTGATTTACGGTTATGGTCGCGAGCCTTTATCAATCTCAGCTGCTTATAACCCCTTGTTCAATGTTTTGAAGGGAGCGGGATTGAGCAATATTGTCACTCTTAATCTGGGAGGCAAAGAAATCAAAGTCATTGTCAAAGAGTATCAAAAAGATCCGATTAGCGATCGGATAGTTCACGTGGATTTTTTGGCTTTGAATGATAAAAGAAAAGTTAGCACGGATGTGCCTTTGGAATTTGTCGGTGTTTCCAGCGCTGTTAGAGAACAGGGAGGCAAGCTCAATATCAAAAATGAAAAAGTCAGGATCCAATGCCTACCGGCTGATTTACCAGCTAAAATTAGCATTGACCTTAGCCAACTCACAGAGTTAGGTCAGAAAGTCAGAATTGCCGATTTACCAGTTGGCGCTGGCGTGACTATTTTGAACAATCCTAATGATCCGGTTTTGGATGTAAACTTGCCTAAGAAGATGGCGGCCATTGAAACTACAACTGCCTCGACTGAAGGAGAAGCGGCCAAAGAAGGAGAAGCAGCTCCAGCCGAAGGAGAAGCGGCCAAAGAAGGAGAAGCAGCTCCAGCCGGCCAGGAGAAAAAATAAAATTAATGCCAAAGATAAAGGCAAAAATATGGTTTTTAATAGCTGTCATTTTTTTGGCAGTTATTTTGATTGCTTTTTCTCTGTGGGCTTTTTGGCAGAAAGCTACTCCATCTTTGCC
>JAQUKX010000021.1 GCA_028718865.1 Patescibacteria group bacterium
TAGTTACGGCCGGCGTTCATCCGCGCTTCAGTTCACCCCGGAAAGGGTTCCCCTTAACGTTCGGACACTGGCCAGGCATCAGCCCCTATACATCAGCTTGCGCTTTAGCAGGGACCTGTGTTTTTGATAAACAGTCGCTTGAGATCTTTAGTTGCAACCCCCGTCGCCTTACGGCTGTGGAGGTAGGCCTTATCCCTAAGTTACGGCCGCTGTTTTGCCGAGTTCCTAAAGGAAGGTTCTCTCGTCCACCTGAGGATACTCTCCTCACCCACCTGTGTCGGTTTACGGTACAGATACTACCATCTTAGCTCTAGAGGCTTTTCTTGACAGCCCTTCAATCCTGATTGATCTTGACCGAGGTCTCAATCTTTTGACTGCTTAGATCCTGATGTGCCCGGATTTGCCTGAAGCACGGATCCTTACAGCCAGCGCTCATAACCAAATAGCGCCAGAATATTCAAACTGCGTCCCCCCTTCGAAAAATGGCAGTAGGGCAGGAATATTAACCTGCTCTTCCATCGACTACGCCTTTCGGCCTCGCCTTAGGATTGCCTAACCCTGGGCTGATTCTCATTGCCCAGGAAACCTTGGGTTTGCGGTGTCGGGGATTCTCACCCCGATTTTTGCTACTCATGCCAACATTCTCACTTCCATGCGCTCCACGGCTCCTTACGGTACCGCTTCAACGCCCATAGAACGCTCCTCTACCATCCTTCGCTGAAGCTTCGGATGGCAAGCCACTTATCGTCTTCAATTTATAACGACTTAATTTTTGCAATTGAAGCGAAGTATGTCGTCCGTAGCTTTATGCGAAGGACGACTAACTAATTATGTGACTTTACCATACAAAGTTTCAGCAAAGGATCCCAATCTTCGGTACTAGGTTTAGCCCCGTTAAATTTTCGGCGCGAAGTAACTTGACTAGTGAGCTATTACGCTATCTTTAAAGGATGGCTGCTTCTAAGCCAACCTCCTAGTTGTATAAGTTACAACACCACCTTTAACACTTAACCTAGATTTAGGGACCTTAGATATGGGTCTGGGCTGTTTCCCTTTTGACCAATGAAGCTTAGCCCCCATGGTCTGACTCCGGCAAGATACGAAATGGCATTCGGAGTTTGATTGGAATGGGTATGGACGCAATGCCACCCCACTCCATCCAGTGCTCTACCACCAAATCTTAACTTGCCAGGCTAGTCCTAAAACTATTTCGAGGAGAACCAGCTATTGCCAGGTTCGATTGGAATTTCTCCTCTTGCCACAACTCATCCCCTAGTATCGCACGGCTAGTGGGTTCGGGCCTCCACGACGTTTTACCGTCGCTTCACCCTGGTCATGGCAAGCTCACCTGGTTTCGGGTCTAGTATATACAACCTACAACTTTTATACCCTGCTTGTTTGCTCCGTCAAAGACGGACAAGCAAAGTATAAAAGTTGTTACGGACTATTAATCCTCGCTTTCACTTTATCTGCCTCCCGAAGGAGTTAAATAAGCTGCATATAGCTAACTCGTTGGCTCATTCTTCAATAGGCACGCCGTCAACCATTTCCGCCAAAAGCGGACATAGGTCTTCGACTCCTTGTAAGTATATGGTTTCAGATACTATTTCATCCCCCTCTCGGGGTGCTTTTCACCTTTCCCTCACGGTACTAGTTCACTATCGATCATCAAAAGTATTTAGCCTTGGCGCATAGTGACGCCAACTTCCCACAAGGTTTCTCCGGACTCGTGGTACTCAAGAAAATTATCGCATCTTTTTATTGCTTTTCACTTACAGGACTATCACCTTCTTTGGTTTTGCTTTCCAGCAAATTCTGCTAAGCTCTAAACTTTAAGATGTGCCGGGATCCGCAAGACCCGACAATGATAACTTCTTATAACTCCTTACACAGCGTTAAGCTTGCGGCTATTTCACTGTCTCTCCTGCCGCAAAAGCGGCATTCAAAACAGCTTATCTTATGTAAGGTTTAGGCTCTTCCCGTTTCGCTCGCCACTACTCAGGGAATCGAGATACCTATTAGCTGATAGCAGATAACAAACGGCTATCCTATAAATAGGAAGGCCATGAGCCATACGCTATTGGCTAATAAGTATATTAATTCTTTCTTTTCCTTCGGCTACTAAGATGTTTCAATTCGCCGAGTTGCCTCCTACTAACCTATGTATTCAGTTAGTGGTTTCCGCGCTTTACGCGAAAAGGTTTCCCCATTCGGAAATCTCCGGATCAAAGGTTGCTTGTCACCTCCCCGAAGCTTATCGCAGACTGCTACGTCCTTCGTCGTCTTTTGATGTCAAGGCATCCACCATATACCCTTATTTAGCAACCACCAAAAATTTTGCAGCCTTTTTAATTTGGTCTGACAAAAAATCTGATGGATATTTTTGTACGAGATATTGTTTTAGATGCTCATAAACATTGTTTGTTGAATATTTATGATTGTATTCAGTTTTCAAAGTCCAATTGCCCTTAACCGGCAAAAAGTAGTCTTTTAAGCAAGTCGCGTAAGCCTACTAGCTTGAAAGACTACTTACTGACGATTAATTTTTAGGGTGCTAAAAATCCCGCTAGGCGGGACTTTGCGCAAACGTAAATATCTGCCCAAAATCCTTTAAGTGATTACTTTAGATTTTACTATCATTTACGTTAATATTTAGCTTAATTTTAAGCAGGAGTATTATATATTATTTTTTTGAGCTTGTCAAATAGGCTAATTGTGCTAAAAAATCAAAAATTTTTGGCTAATTTGAGCCTGATTATAATATTTCCATTTTCAATACCCGAGCGCCAAAATTAATAGCGTCTACTTTTTCTTCCATCCAAATATCCATGCGGTGGTAATAGCGGGCATTCATACGGTCTTCAACCACGAATTCTTTATCGCCAAAATAATCAGGAAAACGCACAATAGCGCCCCGCGGTAAGAAATTGCTGGCCACAATACCATCTCGGACATGAGTGCCAAAAGCTGTAATAAAAGGAGTATCATCGGTCTGGCCTACTTCGGAATTATAGGCTGTAACCATGATATTCATGGTTTTTCTAGCATTTCTTGGCCCGATTTCCGGCAAAGTTGGCTCCTGATAATAAGCTTTGATGCTTTCTTGAGGACGCGGTCCTTTACTGATTTTCTTATCAAATTCTTGGGAAAAAGTCATTTGCGGAAAAGCAAAGGCTAAAATTCCTAGCAATAAAAAGCTTATTTTTAGGCTTTTTTTCAGCTTTTTGTCCACTTTTTTCAAATTATCCTTTATCTTTTGCAACATAATTTTAACCAAATTAAAAATCCCTTGTTTTCGGGATATTGGGCCATGCTAGCATAAATTTTAATTTTTGTCAATACCTGGAAGACAGATGATATTGAGCTTTGCCAAAAAAAATGATATAGTGAAGTAACCTTAATTTTTAAATTATTAATTAAATAAAATTGAAATAGTATGGAGCAAAACAATAACACCATAAACAATCTCAAACCCAAGACTGCTTTTAAGGCTGGCTTGTTTAGTGGTATGGCCATTATGTTTGTCATCGGCTTTTTTGTGCTTTTGGGCATAATGCTAAATAAAGACAAAGAGGATAAAAATCCCAGCCTAGCAGCCAACAATAATAACCCCAGCGTGGTTGTACCCAATCAGCCCAACGATCCCACGCCAACTGCCATCAATCTACAAGCTGTAGACCAAAACAATGACTGGATCCGAGGCGCTAAAAACGCTCCCATTAGCATTGTGGAATTTTCTGACATCAATTGCGGCTTCTGTGCCCGCTTCCACGAAACTATGAAACAAGTGGTTTCCGAATACAGCGGCCAAGTAAACTGGATCTACCGTCATTTCCCTATCCTAGGCCCAGAATCTTCCACCAAAGCCGAGGCAGCTGAATGCGTTGGTGAACTAGGCGGTGAAAACAAGTTTTGGGAATATTTAGACAAATTATTTGCCGAAGGCGGCACTTCGGCTGATCTAGCCAACCAAGCTGCTGCTATTGGCATCAACAAAAGCCAATTTGAAAGTTGCCTAAGCTCCGGAAAACACAACAGTAAAATTCAAAATATGGCTGCTCAAGCTCAAGCGGCCGGTGGGCGCGGCACTCCCTACAGCGTCATAGTTGCCGGTGATCAAAAAATCCCCGTCAACGGCGCTCTGCCGATAGAAAGTGTCCGCCAATCACTCAATGCGCTACTTAATTAAAAATCCGCATCCCCGAAAAGATCTTCGGGGATGTTTTTAATTGGCAAAAAATCAATCCGCTAGTTTTATTTTTAGAAAAATCGTATATAATAAATAAGTATTGTTTAAAAATTAATATTTAAATACATGAAGAAAAAAAACCGTATTTGGTTTTGGCTGTCCGTATTGTTTATTTTGGCGACCTTATCAGCGCTGATAGTGGCTATAGCTCAAAACAAGCCTCAGGGCTCTACTACTATCACTGGCCAAGAATGGTTCAAAGGCAATCCTGAGGCCGAGGTCAGCCTGATAGAATATAGTGACTTTCAATGCCCAGCCTGCGCTAGCTATTATCCTCTGCTAAAAAGACTGGCCGAGGAAATGGGTGACGAAATAAAAATAATCTACCGCCATTTTCCTTTGTCTTCAATCCACCCTCAAGCTGACTTGGCTGCTCAGGCGTCTGAAGCTGCCGGTGTGCAAGGCTATTTCTGGGAAATGCATGATTTGCTTTTTGAAAAACAATCAGAATGGTCGGGTCAAAAAAATGCCAAAGACATTTTTATCGGCTATGGCCGCGAACTGGGACTGGATATAGAATTATTCTCCGCTGATATTGACAGCCGTGCTGTCAAAAAAATAGTCAGCGACGACAAAATCAGCGGTAACCAAGCTTTTGTCAGCGGTACGCCCACCTTATTTTTAAACGGCGAAAAAATAAACAACCCCCGCAGCTATGATCAGCTTCGCCAACTTATCCAAAATGAACTGGAAAAATAAACTAATATACCTAATAGCAGTTTTGGCCTTGATAGGATTTTTGGACTCTCTATATTTATCAGCCAGCCATTATAGCCAAAGCATCCATTGCTCTATAGTCTCTGGCTGCCAGGAAGTCTTGGCCAGCCCTTATTCGGAAATCATAGGCATTCCTATTGCTTTTGGCGGTGTTATATTTTATCTTTTTATTCTAATCAATGCCTTGCTTTATATAGACCAGCCGAACAAATGGAGTTTTAGATCTTTGGCCTATATTCCTATTGCCGGATTTTTATTTTCTCTTTATCTGACTTATCTGCAATTTTTTGTTATTGGCGCCCTCTGCCAATACTGCCTGCTTTCAGCTCTTACTTCTACCGGACTACTGATCTCCGGATTAAGACTAGCGAAAACCGAAAGCAAAAAATATCCGTCTGTCAAAAATTTATAATTTTTGTTATAATAATAAGGTAATTGCCTAATTTTCCTAATGGAAAAAGCGTCAAAACAAAAATTAAAAATCATCGCCAACCAATTGCGCCAAGATGTGATAGAAATGCTTGTCCGCTCGGGATCAGGGCACAGCGGCGGATCTTTGGGCATGGCTGATATCTTTGCTGTTTTGTATTTCCACATCCTCAAGCATACCCCTAAAAACCCCAACAATCCTCTGCGCGATCGCCTGGTTTTATCCAATGGACATATTTGTCCTGTTCTCTACGCTGCTTTAGCCCGCAGCGGCTATTTTCCTTTGATCAAGCTAAAAAACTTGCGCCAGATAAACAGTCCGCTCCAAGGGCATCCACACAATCTATCTTTATCAGGAGTAGAAGTAAGCAGCGGGCCTTTGGGCCAAGGCATTTCCCAAGCTGTCGGTATGGCGCTAGCCGGGCAAATGGATAAAAAAAATCATCATGTCTTTTGTCTGGTAAGCGACGGCGAACACAATGAAGGACAATTTTGGGAAGCAGTCATGGCGGCCAAAAAATTCCACCTAAAAAATCTGATTGTAATAGTGGACAAAAACAATATTCAAATCGACGGCTACACCAAAGACATCATGCCTCTTGATCCTCTCAAAGAAAAATACCAAGCTTTTGGCTGGTCAGTCCGAGAAATTGACGGACACAATTTCAGCCAAATAATCAGTGCTCTGCAAAAGGCCAGAAAAAGCGTTGGTCCAATCGCAATAATTGCCAAAACTATCATGGGCAAAGGCGTAAGTTTCATGGAAAATAAATACCAATGGCACGGCAAGGCGCCTAACAAAGAAGAAGGGCAAAAAGCTCTGGAGGAATTGAAAAATGCTAAATAAAAAAGAGCAAAAATTATTATCTACCCGCGACGGCTTCGGTGAGGCTATTTTAGCTCTGGGTCAGAAAAATAAAAATGTAGTTGTTGTCTCAGCTGATCTGGCTGAATCCACTCGAGTGGATAAATTTGGCCAAAAATTCCCCCAGCGTTTTTTTGAAGTAGGAGTAGCTGAGCAAAATATGGCCGGCATTGCTGCTGGCCTGGCGCTGGAAGGAAAAATCCCTTTTATCACCAGCTTTGGGGTTTTTAGTCCAGGGAGAAACTGGGATCAAATCCGAGTGAGTATTGCCTACTCCCAAGCCAATGTCAAAATTATTGCTTCCCACACTGGATTATCTGTCGGAGAAGATGGTGCTAGCCATCAAGCTCTGGAAGATATCGCCTTAATGAGAGCTTTGCCTAATATGCTTGTCATTGCTCCGGCTGATTATTATCAGACTAAAAAAGCTACTTTAGAAGCAGTTAAAATGAAAGGCCCGGTTTATATTCGCTTTGCCCGTCAAGTCAGTCCTTTGCTAACTAGTGAAAAATCTCCTTTTCAACTAGGCAAAGCGCAAATAATGCGCTCTGGTCAGGATTTGACCATTGTCGGCTGCGGACCAATTCTAGCCGAAGCGTTTTCTGCCGCCCAAATGCTAGCTGAAAAAAACATTTCCCTTGAA
>JAQUKX010000022.1 GCA_028718865.1 Patescibacteria group bacterium
CTATCAAGCAATCGGCTGAAGTCATCAACACTACCGACTTGCGAAGTACTGTAGCCACAGACATATATTTTGCCAGTCGGACTGACGCATATACTATTACCTCTCACAGCTCCACAGAAAGCTACATGTTCATTTAGAATAGACTTATTGAGGTTTTCGGCTGGTCTAGACCAAAACCCCGACACGTCTACGCCTTGTTTAGCAGCATATCGGCGTATAGCCACAAGAGTCTTCGCTATATTGCCAATAGGAACATCTACGGTTCCTATCACATCTATATCTATCCTTACATCTGTCATTCCTTTGGCTACAGCCAAATCTATGATATCGGTGCTAAGCCCGGTGAAGTTGTCAGCAGTAATAGTAACGGCAAAACCATCCATGGGATATCCAGCAGCTTCAAGTATCTCAAAGCCTTTGGTTATCCTATTAAAAGTGCCTTTCCCACTTCGGGTAATCCGCACGCTATCATTAGCCTGCTTTGTTCCATCCAGACTAGAGGCAATGCTTACACCATACTTTTTCAGAGTGATGGCAATCTCTTTTGTAAGGAGAATAGCATTCGTGTTGATCGAGAATCTGAATGAAAATTTATCTCCATGTGTAGTAATACAATACTCCAGAATCTGCTCTATGACAGACCAGGTCATCAATGGCTCTCCACCGCCAAAGTTTATCTTTGCGGTTTTCTGTCCCTTTTTTCTTAGGGCCAGCAAAAAGCAATCTACTGACTGTTTAGCTAGTTGGAAAGTCATTAACTTTCTATTGTCATTGAGACGATCACTGGTGCCGAGGTTGGTAAAGTGAATGCAATACTTACAAGCCAAATTGCAGGCCTCAGACATTATTAATTCTAGGTGATCTACTGCCTGACCGACATTTAGTTCGCCCAGAATCTTTAAATTGGCAGTGGCTAACAAACCCCTTTCATCGAAATCCTCCGGATTTAGGAAATGCATGGCCATTATGGCCTTAAGCACACAATACTCTTCTTCCGATAGATTTCTAGGTGTCTTTCGAGCTTGCGTGAATGTGCTCAAGAATTGAACGGTTTCTCGGCTTACTATTTGGGGACTACCAAATAGCGAATGCCAAATTACAGCGTAGTCTCCATCTTCAACAATTTGAAGGTAAGGAGACTTCACCAGTCTAGTTGTCGCTTGCTTTTTCATGGCTAACCTCCTATCAGGTTGTCAGGGTACATTCTCAAACACTTATTTATATAATATTATCTAATTTTAGTCAAATCCTAGTATGCTCACCAATATATAACTACATGCCAACATTTAAGAAATTAACGCCCACTTGTACTTTATTATTCACGAAATAAGTTCGAAGAGCAGAAGCAGTACGGAGCCAAATAAAAACCGATGAGCTTTATGCTCGTCATTTTTTGTTTATTATAATTCCATTTTCAAAGTTTCTGACAAGTATTTATTTTTCCCTTTCCCCAATTGCTAAAAAATTTTAAGTTGCTATAATAAAATAATGAAAAATATAATTAGTAAAAATATTCCTCGGCATTTAGCCATTATTCTAGATGGTAATCGTCGTTGGGCTAGGGCTCATAATTTACCTACCTTTGAAGGCCATCGCCAAGGCTTTGCCAATATCAAAACTATAGCTACTCATGCCTTTGATCAGGGAATTGAAGTAATGACTGTTTTTGCTTTTTCTACAGAAAATTGGAAAAGATCTCAAGAAGAAGTTTCTTATTTAATGAAATTATTCAAAATGGTCGCCAGCAAGGAATTTAAATTTTTAACAGAAAATAATATCAAATTGCAGATTGCCGGAGATATTTCCGCCTTTGATCAAGAGCTTCAGAAAAATTTAGAAAAAGTTTTGGAAGAAACAAAAAATAATTCCGCCGGTGTTTTTAATGTTTGTCTAAATTATGGCGGACGCCAGGAAATTGTTCGGGCAGTCAAAAATATTATCAAAAGTGGTTTAAAACCAGAAGAGATCAATGAAGAATTGATAGCCAAAAATTTATACACGGCCAATTTGCCGAATCCGGATTTGATTATCCGCACTTCGGGCGAGCAGAGGCTGTCTGGATTTTTGACCTGGCAGTCAGTCTATAGCGAACTGTATTTTGTAGAAAAAAATTGGCCGGATTTTTCGCCAAGTGATTTGGATGAAGTCTTGGCTGTTTATGCCCAGCGTCAGAGGCGCTTTGGTGGAAATTAAAATTTATGGCTAACAAGTATAAGCATTTGAATTTTCCTCAAGCCGAGTTTGATTTTCACGGCCTTGGTCCTTTGACCGAACAGGAAATTTTGACCTTAGCTGATCAGTTTATTGATAAGTGTTTGGAAAAAGATTTTTCAGTCATTTCTTTTATAGTCGGTCAAGGCAAGCATTCAGCCAAAGGGCCGGTTATTAAACCGCTCTTGATAGATTTTTTTAAAAATCATCCTGAGGTTGTTAGTTTTTCTGAAGGCAAGTTTGCCCAGGGCGGGCAGGGGGTTTTGATTGTTAGATTGAAATAAAAAAAATACCGCCCCAGGCCAAAGTGTTGGTCTGGGGCGATTTTCGTTTTTACAGAAAGGTTAGGCCCTATCGGTCAGGCCTTGATTGATTTCGGCAATGGTCATAGCCACTGCCTCGATTGGATCAGGGTGCTGAGTAATTGGCCGGCCGACTACAATGCGTTCTGCGCCTCGAGCAATGGCCTCACGTGGGGTCATTACCCGCCTCTGGTCATCTCCCTTGACCATGCTCCAGGCCGGTCGTATTCCCGGACAGATCAGGCTCAGATGATTGTTGTAGGGCAAAAAGCCCAGTTCTTGGGGAGAGAGTATTAAGCCATCTATTTTGGCCTCCTTGGCCATGATGGCCAGCTTCTGGAAAGTGTCCGTTGGCTTGGAGCCGTGGATAATCAGACACTGATTTTCGTTGAGGCTGGTCAGTACCGTGACTCCCAGCACTTCGGTTTGATCTCCCAAGATCTGCTTGAGGGCATGCATAGCTTCTACTCCGGCCGAACACATCACTGTGATCATGTCTGGCTGGCATTCGGTCAAAAACCAGCCGTCATTGATGAGGGTATTGGGAATGTCGCAGAGCTTGAGGTCGGCAAAGGTATAGAGTCCAATATCATATAGATCTTTGAGCATAGAAATACCGGCGTAGCGTAAGACACTGTTGACTTTGACTACCACGCCACTAGGAGCTAGCTTTTCCGCCAGAGCGTAGATAGACTTGATAGCAGCGCTATAGCTGACAGTTTGAGTTGGATTGATGTCCAGAGCTACTATCAGTCGCTGAGCTGGTGTGAGAGCTTTCATGACTTCCTTTCTTTGCCAGCTCAATAGCTAGCGTTGAGTTTGTCCCAGTTGTCCTTGGGACGTAGAGCTTTGGAGCCGGCTCGGCACAGAGGACAGTCGTCAGCATCCCAGATGGGCAGATGGTGTTGGATAAGAGAAATAATATTGTAGCCATCTAGCTGACCACTGTCAGAGCGATTGACCAGAGTCAGGATAAAAGGCAGAAGCGCTCCGCCAGCTCGCTCAATAGCGTCGATAGTCTTTCGGGTAGTGCCGCCAGTGGTTATGACATCTTCTACCACCAGCACTTTGTGGTTGCGCTTGATGCTGAAGCGCTTGAGCTCCATTAGCTGGTCGACTTTTTCCGTAAAGCCAGCTTCGGTCTTGCCATCAAGCTGGCGGGCGATCTCATAGGCCATGGTAACTGCGCCCATAGCCGAGCCTACTACCATCTGCGGCAGCTGTCGGGAAAAATCCACCTGGCGAAGCAGAGCTTTGCAGAGCTGGTGGAGTACATCGGGGTTACTGGTAGCCAAGCTAGCGTTGAAAAATCCATTGGAGTGCTTGCCTGAGCTCAGCAGAGCATGCGGACGGCGTTTATTGTCGTCATGTATCCAGAGAGCACCCATTTGTTTGAGTATTTCTAAGAAGTTCATTGCCTTTCCTTTCTGTTTTTGAAGGTACGAGCCCTTTAGAGCCCGCTAGTGACACTATCGGTTTAGCTGGCTTATTTTTATATATTTATCCTTTTTTGTCAATTTATTATAAAATTAACAATTACTGCTATTGACCCTTTGCTTTTTATCTGCTAAACAGCTAGAATATAGAGGTAGTTAATTAATCTAAATCAAGTATGGGAAATTTTAACAGAGATAGAAATAATAGGGATAGGGGCAGACGAGGTAATGACAGGGGTTTTAATCGTCGAGATTCTGGCCGGGGCTTTAGTCGTGGTGGCGGTAGTTTTGGTCGTCCAGAAATGCATAGTGCTGTTTGTGATCAATGCGGTCAAAATTGCGAAGTGCCATTTAGACCAACTGGGGACAAGCCGATTTATTGTAGCAGCTGTTTTGAAAAAAAAGGCGGACGAGGCAGTGATAGGCCAACTAGTAGATTTGCTTCCGATAGACCCCAAAGACCGTCTTTTGTTGACAGGGGATCAAGTCAGCCAGAGAGCCAGTCAAAAGAAAAAGAAATTCTCAAAGCTATCAAGACTTTGAATTACAAAGTTGACCAATTGATGAAAGTATTGGTGCCAGAGTCAGCTAATCAAGGAGCCGAAGTAGTAGCTAGTGAAGTGCCAACAAAGACAGAAGTTGGCAAAGCCAAAGTCAGCCAGAAAAAAACGACTGTAAAAAAGCCAAGCAATAAAAAACCGGCTGTCAAAAAAGCAAGCAAGAAAACAAAAATTAGTAAAAAGTAGTTTTTAGATTAATAGAAAGAAGGGTTCGACGCTCTTCTTTTTGTTTTGCCTTAATTTTTTTTATACAAATTTTTGCTTAATAAACTTTTTTTTGTTAAAATAAAAAAATTAACTAAGCATTAAACAAATTATATATGGCAAAATCAAAAAATAAAGTAGGCTATGTTGACGGTTTTGTTTTAATCGTTCCCAAAAAGAAAATAGCTG
>JAQUKX010000023.1 GCA_028718865.1 Patescibacteria group bacterium
GCATGGGTAGTACTTTTTAAGCCCTATTTAGCGCTTATCTTTTTTCAATACTGCCAAATAAGCCTCCTGAGGTATATCAACTTTGCCGCTTTGGGACATTCTCTTTTTGCCCTTTTTTTGTTTTTCTAAAAGCTTGCGCTTTCTGGTAACATTGCCGCCATAGAGCTTTGCGGTGACATCTTTGCGCAAAGCCGATAGCTTTTCGGAAGCGACCACTTTAGACCCGACCGCAGCCTGAATTTTCAAGACAAACTGCTGGCGAGGCAAAACATCTTTGAGGCGACTAACTATGCGCTTGCCGACTTTGTGAGCGTCATCTTTGTAAACCAAAATAGTCAAAGCTTCCACTATGTTTTCCGCTACCAGAACATCCATTTTGACTATTTCACAAGGCCGATAATCGGCAAAATTATAATTGAGCGAAGCATAACCAGAAGAAATGCTTTTGATATTATCATAAAAATCCACCAAAATACTGGCTAGCGGTATATCAAAAGTAATGATTAGTCTATCCTGATCCAAATATTGAGTATTTTTGGAAATACCTTTTTGAGAAATAACATAGTTCATCAAATCTCCCAAATATTTTTTGGGCGTGAGTATTTCAATTTGCATGTAGGGTTCCTCTATCATCTCTATTTTGGAAAAGTCCGGCAGTTCGTTGGGAGTGGTCAAAACCAATTCCTGTCCGTTTTTGAGATAGACTCTGTAAGCAACTGTGGGAATAGTCACTACCAAATGCAGATCAAATTCTCTCTTGAGCCTTTCTTGGAATATTTCCAAATGCAGTAGCCCCAAAAAGCCGCAACGGAAACCAAAGCCTAGGGCTTGGGAACTGGCCGGCTCAAAAGTCAAGCTGGAATCACTCAATTTGAGCTTCAAGATTGCTTCTCTTAGCTTATGATATTCATCGCCTTCCTGAGGGAAAATGCCAGCATAAACCATAGGCTTGATTTCTTTGTATCCTGGCAAGGCCGGGGTGTTTTTGGTCAAAGAAATTATCGTATCTCCTACCTGGGCTTTTTCCAAATCCTTTACGCCGGTAATCAAATAAGCGATTTCTCCGTCAAATACTTGCTCCGTACTCACCCAATGCGGCTTGAAATAGCCCAAGTCCAAAATTTCACTCTCTTCACCACTGGCGACAAATTTTATTTTATCACCTTTTTTCAAGCTGCCGCCAAACAAACGCACATATATCACCACACCGCGATATTCATCATAAGTAGAATCAAAAATCAAGGCCTGTAAATCGCCCTGCAAGCTACTAGGAGCTGGCACGCGGCTGACAATGGCGTCCAGTATAGCCTCTACTCCCTGACCGGTCTTGGCCGAGGCCAGTAGTATTTCTTCCTTTTTACATCCCAAAATGCCGATTATTTCTTGGGATACCTTTTCCACATCAGCTGCCGGCAGGTCTATTTTGTTTATCACCGGGATAACCTCCAAATCCTGCTCCAAAGCCAAATAGAGATTGGCTAAAGTCTGAGCTTCTACGCCCTGACTGGCATCCACCAAAAGCAAAGCTCCTTCTACTGCTGCCAGCGAACGGGAAACTTCATAACTGAAATCCACATGTCCGGGAGTATCTATTAAATTCAATATTTTGCCTTGCCATTCCATTCTAGCCGGCTGAAGCTTGATGGTAATTCCCCGCTCCCTCTCCAGATCCATTTGATCAAGAATCTGATTTTTCATTTTTCTTTTTTCCACAGTATTGGTAACTTCCAACATTCTATCGGCTAGAGTGGACTTACCGTGATCTATATGGGCAATAATGCAAAAATTTCTTATATTATTCATAATTCAAGCTAGTTTTTACCGTTTTTTAAAAATATCCAGAATTTTAGTAGCGTTCTCTTAACTATTGCTACTTCCTCTAATTTGAATAATATACTGGCTAAAAGATAAATTAGCAAGCCGGCCAAAGCAGCTCCGGCTCCCTGAATAAAGATGCCGGCAAAAGTCCGCATATTGACCAGCTGCGATAGCACTTGTAAAGCCAGATAAGCTGCCAAGCCGCACAGGAGGGAAGTAGCCAGTATTTTTAGCAATGAATTGATGATTTTGTTGTGGTCTATGTCTTTGATTTTTATGCTTAAGACAAAATAAAGTAAAAGCATATTGATGATATTGGCAATAGAAAAAGCCAAAGCCAAACCCATAACTCCCAAAACCGGCGCCAAAAACCAGGCCAAAACGATATTAATAATAATGCTAAAAATACTGATGAACATCGGCGTCTTAGTGTCTTCAAAAGCGTAAAAAGACCGTGCCAGAAGCGGTATCAACCCTTGGGCAAAAATAGATAAAGCGAAAAATCCCAAAGTCTGAGCCGTGTAATAAGTATTTTCCCAGCCAAAGGCGCCGGTACCCAAGATTACCCTCACCAACTGCGCCCGCAAAACCAGCATCAGCACAGAAATAGGCACCAAGACATAAAGAATGCGACGGAAATTGAGAGAAAAATTATCGGCAAACATTTTCGTGTTGTCTTCCATAAAAGCCTGAGTAAAAGTAGGAAAAACCGCGACCGCCAAAGACAAGGCAAAAATGCTAATCGGCAAACTTTGCAGATTGTTGGCCATGCTGAAAACAGCAATACTGCCCACTGTGAGCGTAGAAGCCAGCATAGTCATCACTACCAGATTTATTTGGCTAGCAGCCAGACCCAAGGTGCGCGGCAGCATTAAGCGGATTATTTTTTTCAAGTTAGCATCAAAAGACAAAACCGGTAAAAAACGCCAACCATGCTTGTGTGCTTCCGGCAACTGCACCAGCAAATGAAGAAAAGCTCCCAGAACCACTCCCCAAGCCAAACCAAGCAGCCCCATCGGCGGATAAAGCAA
>JAQUKX010000024.1 GCA_028718865.1 Patescibacteria group bacterium
ATTGAAATTCAATAGTATCGCCTTTTATTTTTCTTAATTTGGATAGAGAAAAAACCTGATAGCCACCGCTATCAGTCAAAATAGGTAAGTCGCAATCCATAAAAGTATGCAAATCACCGGTTTTTTTAAAAACCTCCAAACCCGGCCGGAGCAAATTATGATAAGTATTGGAAAGGATAATCTGGGCGCCTAGCTCTTTCAAATCTTTCACTGTCAAGCTCTTGACCGCCGCCTTGGTGGCAATCGGCATAAAAAAAGGCGTATTCACCTGGCCGTGGACTGTCTTCAAGCTGCCCAGCCTGGCTTGAGACCTGCTTGATTTTTTCAGTATTTTGTACATGCTACTCTACTATGCCTATGGTGCCGCCCGAAGCAGCTATGACATCGGAGCTTTTGAGTAATTTGGAATTGATAGTCAAATCTTCCCGACCGCTGGCATTGACTGTCAATGGATTTAGCAAAGTAGCAGCTTGGCCTTGCATTTCTTGAGTCGGTATCAGCTCAATCGTAAAAGAAGCAGTCAGCGGTAAAATAGAGTTAGAAAAATTACTCAACTGCCAAGCCAGTTCACGACTAACAGCGTTGAAGCTCAAATTGCCATCTTGGACATCAACCTCACTGATAAAATCCACTTCTGGCGGCAAACTGGAAACAACCTGGGCGTTATCAAAATTGCCAATCGCTTCAGCAAAAGACCAAACCACCAAATACTGAGTAGCCTCGCCTACCCGCGGCGGTAGCAGACCAGAACCGACCCGCCGGCCGCCTAGGTCCCAATAAATACCATTTCTAAATACCAAAGTTTCGCCAACTACCAAGGGCAAAGAAGGATAAACTTGCTCCCATAAATCCAGTCCTTCAATATTTATCTTGATAATATTATCAACGGTTCTCTGTGGCACTGGTTCAATGACGCTTTTTATTTGCCAGGTAAATATCTTTGTTTCTCCAGCCGGCCAATTAGCCAAGTCGGCGTTTTCCCGCTTGCTCCAAACAATAGAGGAATTATCACGCCGGCCGACTGTATCCAAAGAGCCCCAGTCCAGCGCTGCGCCATCTAAAAGAGCGCGAATAAGCACATCGCTGATATTGGCGCCGCTTTGATTGGTCACTTCTAATTGATAACGCAAAGTATCGCCCCAGTTGGTTTTGATATTGCTGTTTTGGCCATTGATTTTCAAAACACTGTCAAAGCTGGGAGCAACCACTTCCAACTGCTTATCGGCTCTGGCCAGACGGCGGAATTTGCCATCGCTGATATTGCCTATTTCCAAGACCAAGGCCTGTTGACTACGGCTGCCGCTGGCAAAAGATCCTTTGAGTACTATAGTCTTTTCTTCATTAGCTTCCAGATCAAAAAGTAAATAATTGTTTTCTCGGGCAAAGCTTTCATCCGGCAACCAAGCAGTGCTCGCCTGTTCGCTATCAGGATTCCAGTCATCAGGATAAAGAATATCCAAATAAAGTCCGGGGATTTCTTGGGAAGTCAAATTGCTGAAAACCAGCTCAAACTCCTGAGCAACCGAAACCAAGCTTTTGTCCGGCCCGACAATGGCCAAAGTAAGATTGTTGTCGCTGATTTTGGTGACAATATCCCACTTGGCCTTGAAAACTGAATGGAAATTATCCGGCTGATAATCCAAAGAAAAGAAAGCTGTCACTTCATCGCCTTTTTCACCCACCAGTTGACCTTTGATTTCCAGGCTCCTTGATGCTCCCGGCGCCAAATCTTCCAAAAGCCAAGTAGTAGCATTGCTATTTGAAGGCTCCAAGCTAGCCTGGTCAAAATAAAATCCTCGCGGCCAGTGGACATTCAATTCCATTTGCTTCAAAGTCACAATATCGGTATTTTTATATTTGATGAGATAGCTTACCTGCTGACCGGAAATAACCTGATCAGGCCCGCTGACATAGAACTCCAAGCTCTCACCGGCTTTTTCCTGACTTTTTTGATTCCAATAAATAAATCCGCCCAAAGTAACGATAAAAAGCAGGAAAAGAAAAAATAAAAATCCTCCTCGGCTCTTGGGCGCCTGACTCAAGGTCTGGTATTCCTTGGGAACAGGCCTTTTTTTGCGGATATCAACCGCTGGCGCTTCATAAGACGAGCGTCTCACTGGAGCGCGTCGGACTGAGTCTAGATTCTTTTTTTGTATTTTAGCCATAGTAGAACAACTTAAGCGACTGCGAAGGCCTGTCAAAAACCGATTGGTAAAAAAGCGACGAGACCTTGAACCACTCTTTATTTAATTTTTTATCTATTTTTAAATTAAGCAAATCTGGCCAGTCAGCTTCCAGAATAAAGCGTAAAAAATCCAGCAAATCATCACTCACTTCCAATGCGCCAACCTGATGTTCATTACATATTATACCCCGACCAGACATATATTGGCCAGAGCTGATATTCTTCTGGCAGATAAGGAAGTGATTGAGCTGAGGCTGCCAACCCTAGAGACTCAAATACTTCCACAAAAACGAACGGACCAGCAGAGATTTTTTTTCGCTGTCAACCACAGC